>JAJYYV010000001.1 GCA_021800535.1 bacterium
AAGATAATGCATGCGTAGAAAGATTTAATAGAACATTGCAGGAAGAGTTTTTACAGATGGGAAACTATATAGATGATGTGGATGTTTTTAATCCTCCTGTTGCGTCATGGGAAAATCTATATGAAATTCGTTGAGACATCAAAAATCTATACAAAAATATTTTCTTTTTTCTCCTATAAAATTTTTAACTCAAATTTTAGATAAAAAAGTGTTACCGATGTACTCAACTCGTACACATATTTGCTTTTTATAATAGAAATAGAATAAAATATAGAATATAAATTTTAGTACAGCCGGGATGGTGGAATTGGCAGACACGTACGTTTGAGGGGCGTATGCTTCCCGCGTGGGGGTTCAAATCCCCCTCCCGGCATTGCATTTTTATAAATAAGGGGGTTTGAACCTTTGGGGGCTCACCACGACGTCTGTTTTTGCTATACAGGTAGTCGCTTTCCAAAGAAGACGGAGAGTATGCGTCAATAGTGCTTCCTGAATGGTTCTAGCATAATCCCCCTCCCGGCATTGCATTTTTATAAATAAGGGGGTTTGAACCTAATTATTAAATTTTTTATGGAGTTTAAGTGAAAAAAACACCGATCTGGGAAGATATAATTTTAATTCTTGCTATTTTTACTTTATGGCCTTCAATTATTCATAGAGAAACGCTTCTGTCTAAATTTTTACTTTTTCTTGCTCTTTTTGTATGTATTTTTATCCTTGTTCGTAGAATCAAAAGATTTTCTTCTAATAAAAAGAATGAATAATAAAAAATATATTAATATACTAATTTTTATATGTCTTTTAGTTTTTGTTGGAATGTTTGAATTATGGCCAAAAAAATCTTATAATAATGCATCACTATTATGGAAACAGGGGCATTATCAGCAGGCTATAGATATTTGGAAACAACAATTGAGAATTTCAAAAAATGAAAATTCTGATGTATATCAGAACTTAATTGGTTCATTAATATATATTGGAAAATTTAATGATGCTGAAAAATGGTGTTTAAAAGCATTGACTATATTTCCTCAATATGTTATATTTAAATTCTATATAAGTTTAATAGAGTTTTATAAGGGTAGATATAAAAAAAGTCTTACTTTATCAGAAAGTGTTTTAAAACAGGATAATACTTACCCTAATATACATCTGTTAAGAGGTTTAGATTTTAAAAAACTTGGCAATAGGAATAAAGCCAAAAAAGAATTTATAGAAGAAATTAATGATAATCCATCAAATACTTTTGCATGGGTAGAACTAAAAATTTTTAAAAAATGAAAAAATTTAGATTATTCATTGTACTTTTATTATTTTTTCCATTAACTATTTTTGCCTCATCCCAATCAACACTTAAAAATACTATTACCTTTTTTTCTTCTTTTCCCACCCGAATGCCAGGTACACCTTCTTATTATCAGTCAGCAGATTATATTTATCAATATTTTATATCTTCTGGTTTGACAGATGTTAAAAAAGAAGAATTTAAAACAGTTGTTCCGATACAGAAACAAGCCGAACTAAAAAGTGGTAATATTACCATACCTTTAGATGCTTTATGGCCCAATAGTGTAAGAACATGTTCTACCGGAAAAAAAGGAATTACAGGTAGTCTTATTTACTATAGTGAAAAAAATCCTGCTTCTATTAATGGAAAAATAATAGCAGGAAATATTATTGTTATGAAATTTAATTCCGGGAATGAATGGATAACTCTTGCAGGTCTTGGAGCAAGAGCTATTATTTTTCTTGCACCGGATAATACCAATAGAATTCAGGCAGAAGATAAATTTTTAAATGTACCTGTTAATGTCCCCCGTTTTTATATATTAAAAAAATATACTTCTTTCATTACAAATTTAATAAAATCATCTTCTCCTGTGAATATTTCCGCTAAAGTCCTATGGAAAAATGCGCCTTCTTATAATATATATGGTTTTATAAAAGGAACAGACCCGATATTAAAAAAACAATTGATATTAATTGAATCTTATTATGATAGTATTAGTGTTGTTCCGTCTATTGCTCCAGGTGCAGAAGCATCAGATGGAATTTCATCTCTCCTTAGATTGGTTAAATATTTCCAGGAAAATCCTCCCAAAAGGAGTATTTTGTTTCTTGCCTGTTCAAGTCATTTTGAATACAATAAGGGTATAGATGCTTTTATACAAAGACATTTACGGACTGCCCAACCTTTTAAATCTCAAACAAAAATCTCTTTTTCTCCAGCATTTGCTTTTTGTTTAGACCTGTCAAGTCATTCAAATCAAATTGGAGTGTGGGATAATCTATATGAGGAAAATCCTTATGAGCTGTCTATCCGGGGGATTATGGCACCTTATGCAAAAGAAATAATTAAATATGGTCAGCAAGCGGCTTCTTTACTTGGATATAGCTCACAAGATGAATTTGTTAATGGAGTAACGCCTGAAAAAGGAATAGTATGGAAGAATTATCTGCCTGGATTAATAAAAAGTGATGGAGGATTTTTAATATTGGATGGAGTTCCCACTCTTTCTTTTATTACTGTAAATGATGCCAGAGATAAAATAGATACACCTTTTGATACTGCAAATTTTGTAAATTATCAAAACCTTGAACAACAATATCAGCTAATAAAGAATATACTTTCAAATGCTGTAAATAATTCTAACTTTTTTAGTGTGGGAAAGATTTCCTTACAAGACCATCTTGCCAATCTTACTGTTAAATCTGTAATTTTTAATCCTACCAAAGGGTTTGTTCCAAATCAACCTGTTACTAATGCAATTGTTTTACCAAGATTTATTCCGGGTACGGATAATCCTCCTCAAAAAACATATTTTGGGGTCAGGGGTGATATTTTTGATATGACGAATAAGAAAGGAGACGCAGTTGTTACCCAATTTCCTGTTGGTGTTCAAGTTCTTATTCAGGCATATTATTCTAACCCTAAAAATGGAAATATTATATATTCTTCAGATTTTGGTATTTATGGAGACCAACAGTATCCTATGCTTACATCTATTGGTTTAAATGAAATGAGAACTACAAATGTTCTTTTTAGATGTAAGGCAATAAATCTTTTTAATTTAATAGACCCAAGATATTTAATTCCATTAGAATCTTTGGATATTTTTAATTTAACTAACACCATACCTGATTCATATGGTTATTATCTTGAAAATCCAAAAGATACAGTTATCTGGAAATGGACATCCAAAAGTGAGCCAGTAGGGGTGGTTTTTGCCAAACCGAATTCTTTTATTAAGATAGCAGGAATTGCCGGGGCAATGGGAATAAGACTTTTACTTTTAAATTCAACACTCACAATAACAAATAAATCAGAGGCAGAAGGAAAGGGTTTTAATGTCAACAATATTATATCTATTAATAATGTTCCCTATCAAAGTGCGATTGATATGTATGCTTTAGACCATTATAGAACCCATATCTTTAAAAAATATAATATAGTAAATACAAGACTTGACCAACTTCAAAGATATGCAAAAAAACTTATTGCCAAAGCAGAATTAGCATATAAAGAAAAAAGTTGGGAACAATTTTTATCTTTTTCCAGACAGGCGCAGGCAATAGAATCAAGGGCTTATCCTGATGTAAAAAGCACTTCTGACGATGTTGTAAAGGGTTTAATATTTTATTTCATGCTTCTTCTTCCTTTTGCTTATTTTTGTGAACGGTTATTTTTTGGTTTTGCCAAAATAGAAAAAAGAATAGCAGGTATTTTTGGCATATTTATTGTTATATATATAATAATGCGGTTTGTTGATCCGGCATTTAAACTTACCAGTTCTCCTGAAATTATTCTTTTAGCGTTTATTATTTTTGCGTTATCACTTGTTGTTATCGCCATTATAGCATCAAAATTTGAAGAACAGATGCAAAAATTTAAGAAAGAATCCAATAAAGTATATCAAACAGATGTGGGTAGAATTACCGCAACAGGTACTGCTTTTTCTCTTGGTGTGGCAAATATGAAGAAAAGAAAAACAAGAACTTTGTTGACAGGTATAACTATTGTTCTTCTTACATTCACAGTCCTTTCCTTTACATCTATAAAATCATATATGAAATTTAATCAGATTATGCGTAGTAATAAACCTTTGTATAATGGATTACTTTTAAGAGATAGGGCATGGAATCCTTTGCAAACTATATCCCAGGAATATGTAAATTCTGAATTTAAACACAATGGGATTATTGCTGAAAGATACTGGTATTTAATAGGTCTTTCTAATCCAACATTTATACAGATTTCATCCGGAAATAAAAACACTTATGCTTCTTCTCTTTTGGGGTTGACTTCACAGGAAACAGAAATTACCCATGTTAATAAATGTCTTATTGCTGGTAAATGGTTAACCTCTGGAGAAAAAAATGTTATTATTCTTCCTGAAAAAATTGCAGATGCCCTTGGTATTAGTCCTGGAGATATTGGTAAAAAAACTGTAAGGATATATGGAGAAAAACTTATTGTGCAAGGCATTTTTAATTCAAAACAATTTAATAAAATCAAGGATTTAGATGATGAACCTCTGGCTCCTGTAAGTTTTTCAGCTTTACCCCAGGAAGAAATCTCAAAGATGAAAATGGAGCAAACTGCTCAGGTTACAGAATCTGTAGGAAAAATTAAAACTTTTGTACATCTTTCTTCTTCAAATGTGCCTATTGTCCCTGTGGCTTTTGTAAAACAGTTGGGCGGAACACTTCAATCTATTGCTGTAAAATTTTATCCGGGTCAGGATATCAAAAAACTTGTTGAGGATTTTATATCTAAATTAGCCGTGACTATTTTTGTTGGGAATAAAGGAAAAGTTTCCGTATATAGTAGCATGGGACTTACTTCTATTTCCGGGGTAGCCAGTCTTATTATTCCTATTCTTATAGCTGCTCTTATTATTCTTAACACTATGCTTGGTTCAGTATATGAAAGAATGAGGGAGATAGGAACATATAGTGCAGTAGGGCTTGCTCCCGTACATATTGCTTCTTTATTTTTTGCAGAATCAGGAGTTTTTGCTGTGTTGGGGGCTGTAGGTGGATATTTGCTCGGTCAAATTGTTACAAAATTTCTAATTTATTTTCATCTGCTAAAAGGGATTTCTTTAAATTATTCATCACTTTCAGCTGTTTTTGCCACTATAGTAATTATAGCGACAGTTCTTTTGTCCACTTTATATCCTGCGCGAAAAGCGTCACAAATGTCAGTGCCTGATGTTACAAGAAGATGGTCAATGCCTGAACCAAAAGGTGATAATTGGAAATTTCAATTTCCTTTTACTGTAAGTGAAATAGAAGTTTTGGGTCTTATTACATTTCTTAATGAATATTTTAATTCTTATCAGGATGTTTCTCTGGGTTATTTTTATACCAGTGGAGCTTCGCTTACAAATAATTTGGTTGGAAATAGGAATGAATATATTACAGAAACAAAAATTTGGCTGGCTCCATTTGACCTTGGAGTAAGTCAAAGCATGAAGATAATTATGAAGCCTATGGGCCAATATAATTTTTATACAATTGATATAGAGCTTAATAGACTAAGTGGTGAAGCAAATGATTGGAAGAGACTAAACAGAAGATTTATTGATGGCATTAGAAAACAATTTCTTGTGTGGAGAACAGTAAGTCCAGACATAAAAAAAGATTATGAATCTCAAGGCAGAATAATTTTAAAAATAGCTTAAAAATAAGGATTTTATATGAATAATACAATATCAGATTTTACTCCTGAAATTTCTGAAAAATTTGAAGAAGGATTTAATTTAAAGGTTCTTATAGCATCGTTATTTATTGGTCTTATTATGCTGCCTGGCTCAATCTACCTTGGTTTAATTACAGGAGGTGGTTTGGGAGGTGCTGCCCAGTGGGTTGCTGTTATACTTTTAGCAGAGATTGCAAAAAGGTCCTTTGTTCAATTAAAAAAACAAGAAGTCTATATTTTATATATTCTGTCTGGAACAATTATGAGTTCTGCTGCTTTACTTGGCACAGCAGGACTTATTCTCCCTGGAGGCGCATTTGCCCAGCTTATATGGAACCAGTATATTATTCAATCCCCCTATGCCCATTTTTTCCATCTAGCCCATTATTTACCTGGTTGGGTAGCTCCTCATCCTGGTTCAGCGGCCCTTATAAAAAGAACATTTTTTAGTAGTGTATGGCTTACACCTATTCTTATTATTATTGCTTCAACAATTCTGTATCAAATAACAAGTTTTAGTCTTGGCTATGTTCTTTTTCGTTTAACCAGTGATAGAGAAAAACTTCTTTTTCCTATGGCTCCTGTGGCTGCAGAAGGCGCGACTGCTCTTGCAGAAACAACAGGGAAAAAAGAAGGTTGGCGTTGGAGAATTTTTAGTATCAGTGCTATGATTGGTTTGATATTTGGAGCCATATATATTGTTGTTCCGGCAGTTACAGGTCTTTTTATGGCAAAACCGCTTCAGCTTATTCCGATACCATGGGTTGATTTAACACCTCAGATAAGTTCAATGTTCCCTGCATCTATGCTTGGTTTTGCTACTGATATAGGTGTTATTATTATTGGCTTTGTTCTTCCTTTTTGGGTTGTGGTAGGTATGTTTGTTGCTTCTATACTTTCTCAAACTATAGGCAATCCTATACTTTATAAAATGGGGATGTTAAAAAATTGGGAGTATGGAATGAGTGCTATTCCAACAAATATTGTAACTACTATGAATTTTTGGATTAATGCGTTTATTGGAATTGGAATTACTGTTGGACTTATAGGTATCCTTACAATGTTTTTTACCACATTTCGTAAAAAAAATAATAAAGATTATACAAAAGAGCAAACATCATTACCAGAAGGAAGAGGGGATTATCCTATTCCTTTTGCTATTTTAATATGGTTTATAGCTACCTTATTATATGTTGTTCTATGTCATAAACTTGTTCCAAGTTTTTCTGTTATGGTTTTTGTCTTCTTTGGATTTATTCTTACTCCATTTTTAAGTTATGCATCTGCCAGAATGTTTGGAACTACCGGGTCCCCAACAGGTGTATCTTTTCCGTTTGTCAAAGAATCCACTTTTTTAATGAGCAGTTATGCCAGTGGATATAAAGGTTCAAGTATTTGGTTTGCGCCAGTTCCATATAATGATTTTGGTGGGATGCCACAAGGTTTCAGGCAGCTTGAACTGACAAAGACAAAGTTTACCAGTTGGTATAAAGCCCAAATTGCAGCTGTTGTTATAATGCTTTTATGCGGACTTTTATTCTGGTCAATAATATGGCATTTTGCTCCAATTCCATCTTCAACATATCCATATGCCCAGATGATATGGCCCATGAATGCCCTTTTTAATACTTTATGGGCAACAAGTACTCTTGGAAGGAGTTCATGGTTGATGCATTCTTTAAATGTTAAATATATTTTTGGATCTACACTAACCGGTTTTATTTTGTTTGGTATTCTATCTCTTACTACTTTACCTATTTCTTTTTTCTATGGTCTTGTAGCAGGGATTGTAACAATGCCACAGTTTGCTATTCCAATGTTTATAGGAGCACTTCTTAGTAGATTCTACTTTAGTAAAAAAATAGGGAAAGAAACATGGGCAAGGTATGCTCCAATAATTCTTGCAGGATATTATTGCGGTGAAGGTCTTATAGGAATGTTTGCTGTAGCAATAGCCCTTATTGTTAAGACTATTTATCATCTTATATTCTAATTATTTTTTTGTGGTTCTCTAAGGCTGAAATTTTTAAAAACGATTATTTTGCAATAGAACCTTTTACAAAAAAACTATGGTTCATCCTAGAAATAAATTCTATAGATGCTTTTACAACATTTTGGTCATATAATTTCCCTGAATTTTTTGTAATCTCTTCAATTGCTTCTTGTAAACTTAAAGCCGGTCTATATGGTCTGAAAGAAGTCATGGCTTCTATGACATCTGCTATAGCAAGAATTCTTGCTTCAATGCAAATATTATGATTTCTAAGTCTGTTAGGATATCCGGAACCGTCTAATCTTTCATGATGTTGAATTATAATATTTGTTATATCCCATGGCAGATATATATCTTTCAAAATATTAAAAGCAGTAATAGGATGATCTTTTATCAAATTCATTTCATTTATTCCGATTTTTGATGGTTTTGATAAAATTTCCATGGGTACAGCGATTTTACCAATATCATGTAAAAGCCCTGCCATATAAATTGTATTAATTGTATCCTGTGATAAATTAATATATTTTGCTATCCCTTTTGCGATTTCTGCCACCCTTTTTTGATGTCCTGCTGTATAGGGATCTTTTATTGCCAATAGAGATTCAGGTAACCGGATGAGGTCCTCTGTAGCTCGTTGATTTTTAATATATTCTTCCTTTAAGGTTTCTGACATGATTTTTTTCTCTGTTATATCTTCTACCATAGCAATAATTTTCTTATCAGTTATCTTTTGACCAATTCGGGCAAGATACGCATTACATAAAATGTTTTTCCCGTCTTTTCGTTTAAAAGTGATTTCATGTTGATATGTTGATTTTTTTTCCAAATATGAATAATGTTCTTCTCCAACTTTTTTGTATGTTTCTTCAGAAGTATAGAAAATGTTTACATCTTTTCCAATTAATTCTGTATTTTTCCAGCCAAATATATTTTTAACATTTTTATTTGCAAAGACAATCTGTCTATTTTGTAAGACAACCAGAGCGTATGGAATTGCATTAAAAATTGCCTCAAATATGTCATAACAATCATCCATATTTTTTGCTATTAGTTTTAACCAGTTTTTTTTATCTTTCATTAATTCCCCCTCTTATTTTTTTATTAGTTTTTATTATTTTTATTAATATATTATTTTGTTCAGAATTTATCTTTAATGCTATATTTACCGGGTCCCATGAGAATTAAGGCTATACATACTGAAATAATGATAAAATTATATTCAAATCCGCCGGGGAGAAAAAACCCTTTTGATATATTTACAGTTAAAATAGCCACTATCATATCAATTAACAATAAAAATGAGAATGTCCTTACAAAAATCCCCAAAATAAGAAATATTCCTCCCACAAGTTCTACAAATGTTACAAGATATGCAAAAAATAATGGAAAAGGAATTCCTAAATTAGTAAGTATATGAGCAAAACCGCTTATTCCCATGCCGCCAAACAAACCAAATGCTTTTTGCAGCCCATGTCCTGTAAACATAATACCAAGAAACACTCTTAGTACTAAACTTGACCAGTTTATTTTATTCATATTAAATTTATAATCTCTGCCTTTAATTGATTTTGAATTGTTAACAGCATAAATTAGAATAACATTATTTTTTCAAAATAGAAAATTTAATTTTTTGAAAGAGTATGTTAGTATTATTATTATGGAAATAGCAAATAAATCTAAAGAATTATTCTCTATAAAAGGATGGGTGAAAAACTCATTTTGTGATTGGGAAGGTGAAATTTCTACTGTTATTTTTCTTCCCGGATGTAATTTCCGTTGTCCATTCTGTCAGAACTGGGATTTAGCAACAAATCCTGACTCTTTTGCATCTCTGGATTGGGAAACAATAAAAAAAAGTATTGATGCAGAAAAAGATTTTATAGATGGGGTAGTGATTACAGGTGGAGAGCCCTTTATGTCAAAAAATCTTGAAAATCTTTTAAAAGAAATAAAAGAAATAGATTTAAAAGTAAAAATTGATACCAATGGTTCTTTTCCAGAAAAGTTAGAAAAAGTTTTATCTAAAGGATTAATAGATAGTATCTCTATGGATATTAAAAATTCACTTAATCTTAAGGATTATGGAAAAACTATAGGGGGAACAAATGAGAAGATATTAGATAATGTTAAAAATTCTATAAATATAATAAAATCTTCAGGGATTGATTACGAATTCAGGACAACACTACTTCCTGTATTTCATTCTTTATCCAGAGTAAAAGAAATAGGAGAATATCTTAATAGAGCCAAAAGATATATATTACAGGGTTATAGAAGTATTGGGGTGAATCCGCAATTTACATGTAGTGAGACATTTTCAAAAGAACAACTGGAAACATTTAAAAAAGAAATAGAAGGATTTTTTGATGAATGTAGAATCAGATATTATAAATAAGGAGGATATTTTATATGTATGACCTTATTATTGTGGGTGCAGGACCTGCAGGATTATCCGCAAGTATTTATGCGGCAAGAGCTCGGCTAAATTTCATTGTTCTTGAAAGAGTATATCCTGGTGGAAAACTTATGTGGATTGATAAAATTGAAAATTATCCTGGATTTAATGAAATAATTTCCGGCCAGGTTCTTGGAGAAAAAATGTATATGCAGGCTTTAAAACTTGGGGCCAAATTTAACTTTGAGAGTGTAAAAGAAATTAAAGATGAAAGCAATACTAAAAAAGTTATTACAGAAAATAATAATATTTATGAAACAAAAGCAATAGTTATAGCATCAGGCTCTATTCTTAAAAAATTAGGCATTCCCGGAGAGGAACAATTTTCTGGTAAAGGGGTTTCTTATTGCGCTGTGTGCGATGGATTTTTCTTTAAGAATAAAACTGTTGCTGTTATTGGTGAAGGTCCTATTGCTCTTTCAGATGTAAAATTTCTTAAAAATATAGCTTCAGTAATATGGATAAAAAAGAGAAAGGATGCAATTATAATTCCTGCGGATGTTAAAGTGATTTATGGAAATGTCAAAGAAATTAAAGGAAATCAGAAAGTGGAAGGAATACTCGTAGAAAATCAGGAAAAAGGTATTACAGAAGAAATTGGTGTGGATGGTATTTTTATTTTTTCCGGTTTTAGGCCATCTTCAGACTTCTTACCAGAAGATAAAATAAAATTGGAAGAAAAAGGGTTTATCACAACAGACAATAATTTACAAACATCTATTAGCGGAATATATGCCTGTGGGGATATTCGGGCACATTCTTTAAAACAGATTGTATCTGCATGTTCTGAAGGAGCAATAGCTGTAGAACATCTCAGAAAGAATTTATAGATAATTTATGAATAAAGTTTATGCTGAAGAGGTTAATTTTGTTGAACCATGGAAAGTCTTTGTTGTTCTTAAAAACATTCAAGGGGTAGATAATATTTCTTTCCTTGATAGCAGTTTAAATAATGGGAATGGTGGAAGATTTTCATTACTTGCATGGGAACCTTTTTCTTCTTTCTCCTTTGAAAATAAAAGAGTCTTATATAAACAGAATGGTAAAAAAATTCAGACTGATAGCTTCCCTTTGGAATTTTTAGAGGATATATTGAAAAAATATTCATTAAAAACCAAACATTTTTTTTCACCGGGTGCTATTGGTTTTTTTTCTTATGATTTTGCATGGAATTTTGAAAAACTTCCATCAATAAAACCTGATGATATTAACATTCCAGAGTGTTTTTTCCTTTTCTATGACAGGGTGCTTGTTTTTGACCATTTTGATAAAAAGGTGCATCTTTTTATTTCTGATATAATTCATAAAAATGATTTTTCAAGATACCGGAAAGAAATAGTATCAAATATTTTATCCATTATAAGAAAAAGTCAGAATATTGCTGAACCGATATTTGCCCCTCAAAAAGTAAAAAAAATATATTCACAGATGGATAAAAATTATTATCTCTCCTCTATAAAAAAAATCAGGAAATACATTGAGAAAGGGGATGTATATCAAATAAATTTTGCCCACCATATAAAAGGGGAAATAGATTGTTGTTCGGAATCTGTTTATTCTATGTTTAGAAAGATAAATCCTACAGGTTATTCCGCCTACTTTGATGCGGGGGATTTTGTTTTACTTTCAAATTCCCCTGAAATGTTTTTTAAAAAAGATGGTCAAAAAATCACTACAAGACCAATGAAAGGAACAAGAAAAAGAACCGGTTCTATGATGTTGGATAATAAATTTAAAAGGGAACTAAAAAACAGCAACAAGGAAAAAGCAGAGCTTTTGATGATTGTAGACCTTGAAAGAAACGATCTTGGAAGAATCTGTGCCCCAGGTTCTGTCAAAGTTACAAGATTTCCGATTTTGGAAGAATACAATACTGTGTTTCAAATGACAGCGGAAATAGAAGGATATTTAAATACTAAAAAACCGGATATTAGATTTATTTCATCTATTTTCCCATCAGGTTCAGTTACTGGTGCCCCAAAAATAAGAGCAATGGAAATTATAGAAGAAACTGAAATAGAAAAAAGGGGATTTTATACTGGAAGTTTCGGATTTTTGGGTTTTAATAATAATATGGAATTTAATATTTTAATCCGTTCCATGCTTTTAAAATCAAAAAAATTTTGGTATCCTGTTGGTGGTGGAATTGTTTGGGATAGTCAACCGGAAAAAGAGTATGAAGAAACCATGGTAAAGGCAAAAAATTTGTTTCTTTCTCTTGGAGTAAAAAATGACAGGGAAATGCATATTTAATGGTAAGATTATTAATTCTGAAAATCTTACCCTGGATAAATTAACAAGGGGATTTTTATATGGGGATGGAATTTTTGAAACAATGAGGTCTCAGGAATATAAAATTTTTAGATTTCCTGATTACTTAGAACGACTATTAAATAGTGTGAAATCTGTAAATCTTTCTCTTCCTTTTAGTCCAGATGAAATTCAGATGCAGATAGAAAACTTTTTACGATTATTAAAAATTCCAGATACATACATAAGACTTACCTTGTGGAGAAAACAACCCGATTCATTTGACCCTTTGACTGAAATGGGCTCCAATTATCTTGTAACTGTTCGTCCACTGGTTAAAATTCCCACTGTTTTATATAAAAAGGGTATATCCTGTATGATAGAAAAAAAATTCAGAAAAAATGAATTTTCTCCTATTTCCCATATAAAATCCCTTTCTTTTCTTGAAAATGTTTTATATAGACAGCAGGCACATCTTTCAGAAACCAAAGAAACAATACTTTTAAATACCTCAGAATTTTTGGCAGAAGCCTCTGTATCAAATATCTTTTTTATAAAAAATAATATTATTTTTACACCTTCTGTTTCCTGTGGAATTGTTCCCGGTATAATGAGAAAAACAGTATTGGAAATAACAAAGGATTTAGGGATTGAGATAAAACAGGGTAAGTACAAGTCCTCAGAAATTAAAAAAGCCGATGAGGTTTTTCTTACAAATACCTTAATAGAAGTCCTGCCAGTGACAAAAATAGATGATGTAAGAATAAACAATGGTAAAATTGGTAAATTAACCAAATTGATTTCAAAAGAGATAATAAAAAGATATTTTTCAAAAAAATGTTATAATAAAAAACCTATTTTATAAATTTTATTTCACAGGAGACTATAAAGTGAAGTGGACACAATCTTTTATCAGAACTTTTAGGGAGCCGCCTGCTGATGCTGAAACCATAAGCCAGAAGCTTATGCATCAGACAGGTATGATTGATAAGCTTATTTCCGGTGTTTATTCTTTTCTTCCAATTGGTTTAAAGGTGCTGCAGAAAGTATCAAATATTATTAGAGAAGAAATGAACAATGCAGGAGGTTTAGAACTTTTGATGCCTTCTTTACAGCCTGCATCTTTATGGGAGGAGACAGGTCGTTATGGAAAAATGGGTAAGGATATGATTACTTTTCAGGATAGAAGAGACAGATGTATTCTTTTAGGCCCTACCCATGAAGAGGTAATAACAGATATTATTCGCAAATATGTAAAAAGCTGGAAACAGATGCCTGTACTTCTTTATCAGATTCAGACAAAATACAGAGATGAAATAAGACCCAGATTTGGAATTATAAGGGCAAGAGAATTTTTAATGAAGGATGCTTATAGTTTTGATGTTGATGATAAATCTTCAGAAATATCCTATTTTAAAATGAAGGATACATATATAAAAATATTTCAAAGGTGTGGCCTTAAAACAGATATTAAACAGGCGGATTCAGGTGTTATTGGCGGTAAATTTTCTGAAGAGTTTATAGCAGAAGGTCAATGTGCAGAACTGGAGGTTGGTCATATTTTTAAATTAGGAATGGAATATAGCACAAAAATGAAAGCAGTTTTTAATGATAAAGAAGGAAAAGAAAAACCAATTATAATGGGTTGTTATGGTATAGGGGTAAGCAGGATTGTTTCTGCTATAATTGAAGGCAATTATGATAATAAAGGAATTATCTGGCCCATTTCTGTTTCTCCTTACCAGGTTCTTATTCTTCCTTTAAAAAGCGGAGAAGAAAAAGAAATGGCAGAAAAGATATATGAAAATTTAAAAAAACCAGGATGGGAGGTTTTACTTGATGACAGGGATGAATCAGCAGGTATTAAATTTTCAGATGGGGACCTTTTGGGAATTCCCATTTGGTTAATTTTTGGTAAGAAATTAAAAGAAGGCAAGGTGGAAGTAAAACTTAGAAAAAATAATAAATTTTATGATGTGCCTATAGAAAATATAGAACAATTTATAAAAGATATATTAAAGGAGTTATAATAAATTTTATGAATAAACTAAAAGAAGGTTTTATCTTTGATAATAATTCACTGAAAATGGCAGGTGTAATTTTTTTCTGGACATTTTTAGTATTTTTGCTAACAAAAAATATTCCAGGTATAGTACCGCAGACAATTACCACTATACAATATCAAACATTTTTTTTACTTTTATCGTTGATGCTTATTGAAAATTATTTAACTTGTGCTATATATGGTTCTTTAAATGATATAACTTCATCTGTAGATTTCCAATGGAAGAAATTTTTCTATTATGGCAGATATTATTTTGGACGATTTTTGCTTGTGAAAATTTTTCTTGTTTTATTTTTAATATTTATTTTTTTATTAGGGGGTCTTCTTGTTGGAAGTTTAAAATATATCCCACCTGATTTTCAAACACTGTTATATATTATTTTTGTGTTATGGCTTGGTTTCCCTTTGTTCCTTTTTTGTCTTGCACTTTTTTCTCCTCTTATTATTTTTCTTGAAGATTGTTCTGTTCTTACCAGTTTTAAAAAAAGTTTTAATTTTCTAAAAATTTATCTTGGAAATGTAATGTTAATAACTATTTTATTTGGAATTATAATATTTTTTGTTAATTTTTCATTTAAAGGATATAATTTTAATAGCTGGCCAGGATGGTTTTTAAAATCTGCAATTTTAGGCTTTGGAGGAACAGGATTTATAAAAACATATTTTTATTTTTATAAAAGTATAAAACATTCCACTTCAGAAATTGGGCAGGAGAAACTTTTATAAAATAAAGAAAAAGAATAGAAGGAACATAATCAAATGAAAGAAAGATATGAAATCAGATGGCACGGAAGAGGGGGCCAGGGAGCAAAAACTGCTGCTCTTCTGTTTGGAGATGCAGCATGTTCAACTGGAAAATATCTTCAGGCTTTTCCTGAATATGGCCCGGAAAGAATGGGAGCTCCTGTGGTTTCTTTTAACAGAATAAGCAGTCAACCAATAAGAACGCATATACCTGTTACAAATCCTGATGTTGTTGTTGTTTTGGATGTGTCTTTGGTGGAACAGGTGGATGTGGTTTCAGGATTGAATCCTACAGATGGAATTTTACTTGTAAATACTTTCCAGGGTTCACAAGAGATTAAGAAAAAACTGAATTTTACCGGCAGAGCATATACTGTAGATGCTTCCAAAATTTCTCTTGATACAATTGGACGAAATATTCCCAACACACCTATGATTGGAGCTCTGATAAAAGTCACTCAATTATTAAATATTGATGAAGTTCTTTCAGATATTAGAAAAAAATTAGAAGTAAAATTTAGAAATAGACCAGAAGTAATAGAAGGTAATATAAAAGCAATAGAGAAGGCTTATAATGAAGTAAAATAAGAAAGGATATTATAAAAATGGAAGAAAAAAAATTAACATGGAAACAACTTCCACAGGGAGATGTTTTAGAAGCGGGGACCTCTTTAAAGTTTAAAACAGGTAATTGGAGAAGTATAAAACCTGTTCATATTCCTGAAAAATGTATTAACTGTTTAATATGCTGGATGGCATGTCCGGATATGGCAGTAAAAACAAAAGATGATAAATTTTCTCACTTTGATTATGATTTCTGTAAAGGCTGTGGAATATGTGCTCATGAATGTCCAACAGAAGCGATAAAGATGGAAAAGGAAGGCAAATGAAAAAAAAGATTCTTATATGGGTAATAATAATTGTATGTATTTCCGGATGGATTGCGTTTTTTATAGAGTATGGTATCTCTTATGAAAAAATAAAACATATTAAAGCGAAAAATTTAGAGTTAACCAGCAGATTAAAATATGTTAAGTCCGTTTCCCAGAATCTTAATGCCACTATAAGTATTATAGATAAAACTATTGGGGATCTTCAGCAGATAAAAACAGGACTTATTGGAACAAAAAAAAGATTAGAGATAGTTGGTAATACCGGAAAAACTATAAATAAAAAACCCCAGAAAAAATAAAAATTCACAACATAAGATAGAAGAGACCTCTGAAAAAGTCTATATGATAAGTTTGGATTGTCTTTTCAGCCAAAGGCTGATCCGCTGTAGTGAACAGTAAATATTTACATTTTTTTTTTATTTAAAGGAACTCTGAATTCATAAGGGAAAACCTTATTATAAAATTTCATAAAGTATTTATTAAACTGTCCAAAAATATCTTTCCATGTCCAGATTATTATTGTAGAAATAATGCTAACTATAAAAGAACCTGCTATATCAAAAGGAAAGTGGACACCTACAAAAACTCTTGCAAGTCCCCCAATTACAGCCAGACAGAAAAAAACTATTCCTGAAGTTTTATGCTGGGTAAAGAAAAAAATTGCGAAAGATATTGCAAACATAAAGGTAGCATGGTCAGATGGAAAAGAAGAATCTGGTTTATGTGGTATTAATAATTTGCCAAGATGCAGCATAAATGGTCTTGGATGAAAATAAAAAAGACCAATTAAAAAATTTATAAACAACCCGACAATAGCGGTCCAGACAATCAATAAAAGATTTTGTCTGTAAATATCATCTGTGTTTTTGAAAAACCAATAATATAAAAGTAAAGCAATAAAAAGCAAAGGCAAATATATAGCCAGCAGTTTAACAATTGCATCAAGAGTTGGATTGATTCCTGCGAACCTGTTTATATCCAAAAACAAGGAATCGTTGATTTGATTTAACATAATTTATTATGTTTCCTTTTCATTTTTTACCATCATAAGACGGAAAATCCAAAAAGCTCCAATTAAAAATATTATAACTCCTAAAATTTGTGTTGTGTATAAATTAAAAAAAGATGTAGGTATAAGGTCTCCGCGTAATCCATCCAATCCATATCTTAAACTTCCATATAAAATAAGATACCAGCCTATTATTTCTCCATCTTTATGCTTTCCTTTGTAGAATAGAAAAAGGATTAAAAATATTATTAGATTTCCTATTAATTCAAATAAAGCTACAGGATATACTTTATATAAAAGAAAAGGGAACCTGATTCCCCAATTACTTGTGGTTTTTATTCCATAGAAACATCCACCAAGAAAACAACCGAACATTCCTATTGCCTGCCCAATAGGAGCGCTTAAGGATAATATATCTAAAGTGGCAAATACATTTGTTTTATATATATTTAAAAAAGATATAAGCGCTATGAGAGCAACAATAACAGAGCCTTCCATAGATAAAGCTCCATCTCTTATATTAAAGATTTCAAAAGGATGGGAGATATAATAATGATAATTAATAAGAACACTAACAAGTCTGGCTCCAACTATGCCATAAAATATAGTGATAAAAATAATCTTATATATATCTGTAGCGTTCAAAGACAATTTTTCTTTTGCCAGATTCTGAAATATAAGACTACTAATAACAATTCCTATAGCCAGCATTATTCCATACCAATAAATAACAAAATTACCTATTTTGAACAGTACAGGTGCCATTTTTTCTCCAGGCTTGTAAAATGTATAAACATACTCCTATTACAATACAGCAATCCGCTAAATTAAATACAGGCCAGACTCTAAGATTTATGTAATCAATAACAGCATGATACCGAATTCTGTCAAAAAGATTTCCAAGTATACCTCCTGCTATTAATCCAAGACTTATAAATTCTAATTCTGATAAAGCATGAGATATTTTATGTATAAAAATAATTATTAATAAAACAGCAATAATAGAAAATAATATTATAATAGATTCAGCTCCTTCTTTATTAAAAAAACCCCACACTATTCCTTTATTTCTAATATTTGTTATATATAAAAAAGAAAAGATTTTTATTGAAGAATTTTCAGGAATTTTTATATTTATAAAAAATTTTAAAAGTCTGTCAGAAAAAAAAACAGATACAACGGTAAGATAAAAAATTTTTTTAGAAAATTTCTTCAACCAGAATTCTCCTTTTTTTCTATATTATTTTGACATTTTATACAATATTTTGCATAAGGTATGGCTTTTAATCTTTTAATAGGTATAGGTTGATGACAGATTTCACATACTCCATATTTTTTCTGGTCTATTTTTTTCATGGCATCTTCTATAAGTTGAAGTATATTACTTTCTGAAGATGTAAGGTCAATCTCTAAATCTTTTTCAGTTGCATCGCTGCCAAGTTCTGCAATATGGGTAGGAACTCCAACAGTATCTGATGCATTTCCCCTTAAGTTGTTTTCAGTTGTTTCTTCCAGTTGCCCTAAACTTTTTAAAATTCTTATTTTTTGTTTAAGTAATATATCTTTAAATTCTTTTGTCTGCACTGGTTTCCCCCTTAATTTCATAAGTATTTATTCTAAATTAAAAGTTTAAAAAATCAGGATTTTTCTTCTTCTTCAGCTGATACAACGGCGATATCAGCTATTTCATCTCCGCTGTCAAGGTTTATTAGTTTGACTCCCTGTGTATTTCTGCCAATTTTTCTAACTTCTTCTATAGGAACTCTTATTATTATGCCATTTCTTGTAAGAATAATAATTTCATCATTATTTCCTACAATCTTTGTTTGAACAAGATTCCCTGTTTTTTGAGTTATCTTCAGGTCTATAATACCTTTTCCTCCTCTTCTTTGTCTTCTATAAAATTTCAGGTAGCTTCTTTTTCCAATTCCTTTGCAAGAAACAGAGAGAATATCCCCCTGTGGATTTTCTGAAGAAAAAACTTCCCCGCTGATTACTTCATCATTTGTTTTTTTAAATCTTATACCTATAACTCCTATACCTGTTCTTCCAATTTCTCTTGCCTGTTTTTCAAAAAATCTTATACACAGTCCCTGTTTTGTAAAAAGCATTATATCCTGGGTTCCATCTGTAAGTTTAACATCAATAAGTTTATCTCCTGGTTTTAGATTGATCCCTATAATACCTTTTTGTCTTGGATGGCTATAATGAATAAGTTTTGTCTTTTTTACTATACCCTTTTTTGTAAGCATTAATAAATATTTATCAGAAGAAAATTCATTGACAGGAATAATAGAGGCGATTTTTTCTTCCGGAGGTATCTGTAAAAGATTTACAAGGGGTTTACCTCTTGCTATTCTTGTAGCTTCTGGTAGAAGATAGGCTTTAATCCAGTGAACTTTTCCTGTTTCTGTAAAAATTAAAAGCTGGTCAATAGTAGAACAGGTAAATAGATGTTTTACAAAATCCTCTTCTTTTGTCTGGACACCAATAATACCTTTTCCTCCCCGTCTTTGTCTTCTATATGTTTCCAGTGGTAATCTTTTTATATACCCATGGTATGATATAGTAACAACTATATCTTCGGGTCTTATAAAATCCATTTCTGTCATTTCTCTTATTTCTTCTGCTATTTCTGTTTTTCTTTCATCTCCAAATTTTTTTTTCAGATATTCCAGTTCTTCTTCAATTAAGGCATCAATTTTCTTTTTATTTGCAAGAATATCTTTTAATTCAGCGATTTTCTTCTCAATTTCTTTTAATTCATTTTCAATTTTTTCTCTTTCAAGTTTGGTTAATCTTCCCAGAGGCATTTCAAGGATGGCATTTGCCTGTTTTTCGCTAAGTTTAAATTCTGTTTGCAGAAGTGTTCTTGCTTCTTCAAGGCTACTGGAACCTCTAATAATTTTTATAATCTTATCTATATAATCAACGGCAATTTTTAATCCTAAAAGTATATGATGTCTTTCTTCTGCTTTTCTCAGGTCATACTGGGTTCTTTTTGTAATAATATCTCTTCTATGGTTAATAAAAAGAATCAATATATCTTTTAAGGGTAAAAGTTTGGGTTGTTTATTTACAATAGCCAGATTAATAATTCCATAAGAAGTTTGAAGCTGTGTGTGTTTATATAGTTGATTTATAATAATATCTGTATTTTCCCCCTTTTTAGTTTCAAGAACTATTCTCATTCCTTCTTTATCTGATTCATCCCGGACAGTAGAAATCCCTACAATCTTTTTCTCATCAACCAGAGCGGCAATATTTTCTATAAGTGTGCTTTTATTTACTTCATAAGGTATTTCTGTAATAATAATATTTGTGTGATTTTTTTCTTCTTCAACATTTATTCTGCCTCTTAATATAATAATTCCTTTTCCGGTTTTATATGCTTCATGTATCCCCTGTTTGCCGCATATTATACCGCCGGTGGGGAAATCCGGGGCGGGTAGGGTTTCCATAATTTCCTCTACAGAAATATCAGGATTTTTCAGGGTTTTTATAAGAACATTTGCTACTTCTGTAAGGTTATGCGGCGGCATATTTGTTGCCATACCTACAGCAATTCCAGAAGACCCGTTTATTAAAAGGTTAGGAACCTTGCTGGGCATCACAGAAGGTTCTAACAAGGATTCATCAAAATTTGGAACAAACAAAACTGTTTCTTTTTCAATATCTGCAAGAATTTCCATTGCCAGAGGGCTTAATCTTGCTTCTGTATATCTCATTGCTGCAGGAGGGTCCCCATCAATTGACCCAAAGTTGCCCTGCCCATCAACAAGAGGATATCTTAGACTGAAACTCTGAGCCATTCTTGCGATTGATTCATATATAGCTGCATCCCCGTGTGGGTGATATTTTCCCATTACTTCTCCAACAATACGGGCACTTTTTTTAAAAGGCTTCCCGGATTCTACACCTAATTCAAGCATTCCATAAAGTATTCTTCTATGAACAGGTTTTAGCCCATCTTTTATTTCTGGCAATGCGCGGCCAACAATAACACTCATGGCATAATCCAGGTATGAATTCTTCATTTCTTCTTCTATGCCAACCGTAATTATTCTTTCTTTGTTTTGGTTTTCTTCCAAAATTCCTCCTTAAATATCTATATTCTTTGCTTCCAGAGCATTAGAATAAATAAAGTTTTTACGTGGTTCAACCTGTTCTCCCATTAAAATTGTAAATAAATCTTCTGCTTTTATAGCATCTTCCACACTGATTTTTTTTAACATCCTGTTTTTTACATCCATGGTTGTTTCCCATAATTGCTGGGGATTCATTTCCCCCAATCCTTTGTATCTTTGAATATTAAGACCCTTTTTACCATTTTCTTTTATTTCATCAAAAATTTTCTCAAAGGCAACTTCATAATCTTTGGCTTCCTTTTTTATAATAAATTTTTCCTCCCAGAAAAGGTTATTCAAGCCAAGCTTTTTTGCTTCAGAGACGATTTTTTCACATTCTCTGAATTCAAAAATCTCTGTTAGTTTGTATACACCTGAAAAAAGAGATTGATTGTTTAATTGATTTTTTTCCATAAATTGAGACAATTCATCATCAGAATAAAAATAATATTCATTACTGTTAAGATTAATTTTATATGCTGGAAGAGAGCCTGTTTTTTCATCCAACTTTTTCATATATTTTTTGATATCAAGATTTTTTTTGGAAAATACAACAGAAAGTTCTGTAAATCTTTTTGAAATTCCGGCAATCTTTTTTATTTCAGCATGCGTTAACTGTTTTTTGGAATGTTTTATATAAACATCTAACTTTTCACTACCAAGGTCCAGAAGAATATTTTCCATGTGGGATTCTGTTTCAACATACATTTCTTTTTTCCCCCTTTTAACCTTATAAAGGGGTGGTTGCGCTATATAACAATAACCCTGTTTGATTAATTCAGGCATTTGTCTATAAAAAAATGTAAGTAAAAGAGTTCTGATATGTGCCCCATCTACATCTGCATCTGCCATAATAATAACCTTGTTATACCTTATTTTGGAAATATCAAATTCTTCTCCATAACCGGCTCCTATAGCGCTTATTAACATTCTTATTTCATTATTATTGAGCACTTTATCCAGCCGTGCCTTTTCAGTGTTTATTATTTTACCTCTTAAGGGAAGGATGGCCTGAAAGGCTCTATCTCTTCCTTGTTTGGCGCTTCCGCCTGCAGAATCGCCCTCTACAATAAAAATTTCTCTTACTTGCGGGTCTTTACTTGAACAATCAGCTAATTTTCCAGGTAAACTTCCTGTTTCAGAAAGTTTTTTTCTTGTAAGTTCACGTGCTTTCCTGGCAGCTTCACGTGCCTTGAAAGCTGTGAGAGATTTATTTAAAATATTTCTTGCAAATTCCGGATGTTCTTCAAGGAAGATATACATTTTTTCAAATGTTATACTTTCCACAACAGGTTTTACACTGGAATTTCCAAGTTTTGTTTTTGTCTGTCCTTCAAACTGGGGTTCAGGTATTTTTATACTTATTACAGCAGTTAATCCTTCTCTTATATCTTCTCCACCTAAGGTGGTGGCAGGTTCAAGTAATTGATATTTTTTACCGTATTCATTAATACTTCTGGTAAGTCCGCTTCTAAACCCTGTCAGGTGGGTTCCCCCTTCTTTGGTATTTACATTGTTTACAAAAGAAAGAATTGTTTCATTATACCCATCATTATACTGTAAAGCAATTTCCACTTCTGTATTTTCATCTGTTTTCTTAAAACTACAAGGTGGTGTAAATAAAAGTGTTTTATTTTTATTAAGCTCTTCCACAAAAGACACAAGCCCCCCACCAAATTGAAAAGTTTCCACTCTTCCTTTTCTTTCGTCTTCAAATTTTATTGCAAGTCCTGGATTTAAAAAAGCCAGCTCTCTTAATCTATTGACAAGAATATTGTCATCAAATTCAACAATTTCAAATATTTCAGGGTCTGGTTTAAAGGTTACTTTGGTTCCTATATCTGTTGTTTTCCCAATTATTTTAAGCTTTGATACTGGACTTCCTTTTTCATATTTTTGATGATAGATTTGTTCATCTTTTTTTATTTCGACTTCAAGCCATTCTGATAAAGCATTAACAACAGAAACTCCAACCCCATGAAGACCCCCGGAAACCCTGTATGTTTTTTTATCAAATTTTCCTCCTGCATGAAGCATGGTAAGTACCACTTCAACAGCAGGTTTTTTTTCTGTTTTATGTATATCAACAGGTATTCCTCTGCCATTATCATCTACAGAAACACTGTTGTCTGAATGAATAACCACTTCTATTAAACTGCAAAAACCAGCCAAACACTCATCTATACTATTATCTATTACTTCATAAACAAGATGATGAAGTCCGGAAATAGATGTATCCCCTATGTACATAGCAGGTCTTTTTCTGACTGCTTCAATTCCACTTAAAACCTGTATATTGGTTGCATCATATTTTGCCTGAATTTTATTTTCTTCTGCCATAACACTCCTTTTGGTACTTGTATTATCCATTAAACCAAATTAAACTTATCCGAATATTTTACCATTTTTTATAATAAAATCAAATGAGTAATAGAAAAACATTATTTATCTTTTTCTATAAAAAGATTTACAGAGTAAACGGGGCATTACATAGGCTACAATTTTTAGAAGACTTTGAAAATTTAAAGGATATTTAAGAAAACTTTTAATTGCTCTTGGTAATAAATCGGCTCTATTATAAGAGGGAATAATAATACTTACAAGTGGATATTGATTATTGTTTGTCATTTATACTAGTATATCTCAAAAGTATAATATAAACAATTTTTTGTTATCTGAAAATTTTAAGAAACTGGTAAATATTCAGCGATAAATTGACATTTGTTAATTTTTATATCAAAATGTAAAAAACAGGAAAAACGCCATTCCTTAAATTTAATATTGCGGATATCTAAATAAAATAATAACAGAAAAATTAACGGGATGATTTTCTATGAGAATATTTATATACATTTTTTTATTTGGATTAGTTATGTCTTTAGACACATCCGTTGTTTATGCAGTTGAAAACCGGGCGGTTTCAAGTGGCCGTGATGATGTTGTTTATCTGACGCCTGCCAAAGAACCATACGAAGCTCTCCCATTAGGTAATGGAAATATGGGAGTAATGGTTAGCAATCTTACAGGGATGAATTATGTACTTTACCCTGGAAATTTTTTTGCTTCAGCAGGTCAGAATCAATTACTTATTGCATCCGGAGAACTAACAATTCATCTGCCTGAAGAATGGATGAAAGGTTTTGTTAACGAACGACTGGAATTATATAATGCTCGTATTGTGACTAAATTTAAAACCATTAATGGTATTTATGAAGTTACATCATGGGTTATCAAGGGAATGAATGTTTTGGTGATTGAGATTAAAGGAAATAATCCTATTCCTGATTTAAAAGCTGAATTAACTATTCCAAATAAAAATAATCTACCGGTTTTGCTGCGTAATCCGAAAATTACAGTAGAACAAGGAAAAGCAGCTTTGACTACTATGGGTTTATCAGAACAAAGGGTTGCTTCACTTTTAGTTGAAAAATTAAACGGACAATTTGAGGCAAAATCAGATGGAAATAAAATTGCAATAGATATCCCTTCTGATGGGAGGAAGAAACTTATACTTTTAGTTGCAAGTCCAGTGGTCTGTGAAAAAAAAGTTTCCTCTAATGATGCCCTTAACAAAGCGCAGGAATTAATAGGAAGAATACAAAAATATGGAATCAGTTCATTTCGTAAATCGCACAATGCTTACTGGCATTCATTTTGGTCTAAGAGTTCTATTACTATGCATTCCAGGCATGGGTTCGCTGATTACCTTGAAAATCTGTATAATCTGTTTCTTTACATGATGGCAGATATGTCTACAGGACCGGATGCGCCAAAATTTAATGGTGGAGATTTTCTTTTTCTCAATAATTGGCGTTCCTGGGGAGGAGAATATTGGTATAATAATACCCGGGAAATGTACTGGCCTTTGTTACCCAGTAATCATGCTGATTTATGGAAGCCTTTTATAGACCTATATTGGCGGCACATGTCTGTATTTAAAAAGTCAACTCATGAATTTTACGGTGTTGATGGAATCTGCGTGCCGGAAACCATGGATGGTTATAGCGGCATAGGTGATAATACCCATAATCCTTACACATGTCTTTATCTAACTTCAGGAACAGAACTTGCTTACGAATTTTATAGATATTATCTTTACACACATGATGAAACCTTTTTAAAAGAAAAAGCATATCCTATGATGAAGGATACAATTACTTTTGAACTAAACTTTCTTACTAAAGGAAAAAATGGAATTTATCATGTTTATCCATCAGATGCAAGAGAAACCTACTGGTGGATTAAGGATTCTATAACAACGCTTTCTTCATTAAAATGTGTATTGCCTATTTTAATTGATACCAGCAAAAAACTTGGTGTGGATGAAAAGGAACGTATTCATTGGCAATATGTTCTTGATCATTTAGCCCCATTTGTTATTGATAAAAAAACTAATACTTTTCTTCCCGGGACATTTCTTAATGTCTATCCTCCAACGCGTTTCACTAAAGTTGAAGCTGTTTATCCTATTAACAAGCGGACAAATAAATCGGGGAATGCTTTTAATTGTGAGGATATTGTATGCGACCCTGTATATCCGTGGGGACTTATTGGTTTAAATTCCTCTCAAAAGGAATTAGAAATAATGCGTAATACTTATCTTAAAAGTCCTTGGAGATGGTGGGGATATGGCAATGCGTGGAATCCTACTGCTGTGTGGGCAGCGCGTTTAGGTATGACGGAAGAAGTAGTGAAACGTTTGAGAGAGTATGTAAACTATGTTCAGATGTTTCCTAATGGTATGGCTTCAACGCCGGGAAGGATGCCAAAAATCTGGGGTAAACAGTTGGGGGACAGTCCGGGTTTTGACTCTGCCGGGGTTATGGCAACCACAATTCAACAAATGATGCTGCAATCTTATGATAATCTTATCAGAATATTCCCGGCATGGCCTAATGGCTGGCAATGTGAGTTTACGTTACTTGCACAAGGAGGATTTCTGGTATCTTCTTCTATTGGAAAAAACGGGAACATCCCTATGATTAAAATTTTTAGTCAGAAAGGAGGCGTTTGCTCTATACTAAATCCATGGAAAGGGGATATAAAATTTTATTCAAAAACCGATAAAAAGATATTGAAATCAAGGAAAACAATTACTTTTTCAACTTTGACTGATGGATTATATATCCTTACTCCGGTAAAAAGCGTTGGAAAAATTTCTCGTATAAAAGCGATTAGAAACACAGGACCCAAATGGCCCCAACATATTAATGCAAATGATACTGCGGAAGATTATCTAAAAAGAGATACAGGATTTGGTTTTCTGGGTATTACCAAAGATGGTCAGAATGCTACCCTAAATATGGTTCAACGTGCTTTAAGGGCACAAAAAAAGACATAAAATTTATATCTTAAAAATCAAGAAAATTGGAATTTTTTTGTTTCAAAAAGATTTAGGCATACATCTACAACCCTGGAATCGTAAAAAATATTTTTTTTATTTGATATTTCTTTAAGGGCAGTCTTTATTCCAAGGGCAGGTCTGTAAGGTCTGTGAAAAGTCATTGCTTCCACAACATCTGCTACAGCTATAATTTTTGCAGGGAATGTTATCATATTACTTTTAAGCCCATGGGGATATCCGGAACCATCTATTTTTTCATGATGTTGAAGTATGGAATTGGCAATAGGACCCATAAATTTTTTCAACTTTGTGGATTTTATTATTTCATATCCAATAATAGTATGTTCTTTTATAACAGAAAATTCATATGTGGCAAGTTTACCTGGTTTTCCAAGTATTTCTGCAGGAATCGCTATTTTCCCTATATCATGAATAATCCCGGCTATTTTAATTAAGGAAATATCTTCCTGGGATAGTTTAAACTTTTTAGCAATTGCACAGGATAATTGTGAAACCCTTTTTTCATGTCCCAATGTATAAGGGTCTCTTATTTCTATAATTTTTGAAATAAGGTCAACTATACCATTATAAATATTTATATTAAATCTACCTGTTTCTATAGAGTTCATTTTATAAAAATATTTTCTAATTTGTAATATTATATCATATTTTTTTAATTTCTATAAATTCTCAGACGCATTTTTTTTTATGAGCCATTCCCAAAATGCCGGGCAAAAGTCCAATCCATAGTGTAAACTACTCGCACTAATAAAAACATTTGCATCAAGAAGATATGTCATTGGGTATGGACTCCTGAATCCTGGATAAGATGGATAAATGTTTTATCCTAATTTATGTTGTTCTCTAATGATTCTTTTCTCAATTACGGCACTTGAAACTCCAAAAACTCTGCATATTGAACTTGCAATGTACTCCCTTGCCGCATCTCCAGATTTTTCCCAATCTATAAAACCTGCTTTCTTAGCTTTTTTATATGCTTGATGCAATTCTTGTTTTAACCTATCAGTCGGAACAAGCAATCGTCCGGCAAATTCGTATGCCTGTTGTTCAATATAAGCATACTGGTCTTCTGGTATACATTGAACAAATTTAATCCATTCTTGAATAGAAGTATGTTTAATACTTTGATAAATATTTTTATGAAGAATAAAATGTCCAAGTTCATGGGCTATGGAAAATCGCATTCTATTAAGCATACGGTCATTCATATATTCATCCATGTCGACTATAATTCTCGTTAAGTCTCCGGTCAAAAGAGCATCTACATCACCTTCACCTTTCAATGATGCAATAGGGTCTATCTGTAGTTTAAAATACCAAAGGACTTCTTCAATTTCTATTGGTACTTTATTCGAAGGCCATGAAATAGAACGAACATAATCAGCTTTAGCCCATACTTGTTCTGGTGTAATAAATGGCACTTTAAAACTTTGTGAATCCATTAATCACGACCATGTTTTCTTATTTTTTCTGCAATGCGTTTCATTTCTTCTGGTGTAGGTTTCTGTCCACGCAATGTACGGAAAAATAGAGGTAAAGATTTTTTGAGTTCATGATCAGAAAGTATGTCTTTGGGTATAATCCCTTGGGTTGTTGCAGCAAGATCAAAAAATTTATACCAGTTATCCGTGCCTTCTTCAAGACATAGTGTAGTAGCATATCGTTCAAGAATTTTATGATTTTTGGGTGGAGGTATCGCACCTCGTTCCATCCGGCTAATATTTGCCGGATCAGCAGCAGCTTTTCGACAAAATTCTCGTAAAGTCAAATGTTTTTGCTGCCGCAAGGATTCAAAAAATCGGCCAAATGTATCTATCTGAATGTTAGCCATATCTCCTCCTGGTTTAATATTGTTGTAAAAATTATACAACATAAATACATATCAAGTCAATAAAACGTATTGTGTCGAAAATAAATATACATGAAATTTGTTATAAACCCTATTATAGAGCACATACAAAAGTTCATACTCTGGCACTTTTGGATAAGAGGCACACTGGTTCAAATTGGTTGCACTTGCGGACGCATTCACAACCAATCCGAACCGCAGGAGAAATAGTCACCATAATCCGAATAGAATCTACAAGTTTATTGCCGGTATATAGACAGATTGCTCAAAAAGCAACCCAATTACATCTTTTAGGAATGAATGCCTCAGAAATTGCCAGACGCCTTTATGTTGACCGCAGAACCGTTTGTAAATCCCTTAGAGTTTAATCCTTTCGCTTAGGGGCGGGGTCCCAAAATGAATCGTGCCCTTTCATGGCGTAACATTTCAAAAGGGGTTATACATTTAAGGCCTAATCCAATACAGGCATCAGGAATTTTTATTTTACGTGTAGAAGCAGAAGGAATTTCATGTGTAACAACGGTATGTTGACCTGCTTTTGCCTGAGCCACGAGATAATAATCTGCGACTTGAAGAAATGTACTAACAGCAGATGGTTCATAGCGTTGACCATTTGACGCCCATGCACTAACAATGGTTAATGCAGGAAATATAGTAGTATCAGGTTTAAGAAAAAAACTAGGACTTAGAGTTTTTGCCCATTTTGATAAATCATCTTCAAGTGCAAAAATCTCATCACCAACTTTTTCAATACTATATAAATTTCCAGCTGCATTTTCTTTGATGAGCCATTCCCAAAATGCTGGACAAAAATCCAATCCATAGTGCAAATTTTTTGCACGAATAAAAACATCCGCATCAAGGAGATACGCCATCAGGTATGTACCCCCAAATTATGGCCAAGATGATTAAATGTTTCCATTTTCTTAATGCCAAGTAAACGGAATGATTCGGTAAATGACGTTCGTCCTTCCAACGTACTGGCAATTAATGCGCGGGTAAAGCATTTGCTCATTCGTGCGCCCAACGTCAAATAAAAATCACCACCGGTTCCTTGAGGAATTTCAATTAAGCGTTTTTCTTCACGTTTATAAGCATCCTGAAAATTTGCGTATGTAAGTTTCCCAGTATCATAAATGCGACGTAAAATTACAAGGGTGCTAACTTTGAAATATCTTGCCAATCTGTTGACCTCATTTTGCAGGTCTGCTGTTTTTTTGTATTCTTGTTTCATTAGGTCAAGTGGTACCAATAATTCAGCAGCAACTTGATTACACCAACGTTCTATATATTGATTGGGAACAATAGCGGGTTGAGCATTGGAAACGGCGGATTGGCCTAACCAGATATGAGCAAGTTCGTGTGCCAATGTAAACATTTGTGCAGATTTGGTATCTGCTCCATTGATAAATATTAATGGAGCAAGATTATCTGATATGGCAAAACCACGAAATTCTTCAGGATCCAGGTGCCGGTGGGTATTATTATTAACTACACTATTGCACATTACCAAAATACCAATATTATCTGTTTGCTCAATAAAATGCCGAAGAGCATCTGTCCATGTTGGTATCTGGTGACGTTCATTTACATCAAAGTTTAGTATGTTCCGAATTTCTGTTGCTGTCAGAATAATGTTATCGCGAAGATTGACAGAACCAACAAGGTTCAATGGTTTTTCGCCGTTAAAACGGGCATAATCTTGGTACCATTCTTGACGTTGCTGACAAATATATATGGTATCTAACAAATCAGGAGATGGATGACTGAAATCTTCTTTTTCAATCGTGCGAAAATCAGGAATTGGTATTTTTTCAACCGGCGGCTCTTGAAGAAACAAATAACCTACAGGCGTATGTGTAGTATTGGCAAAAGATTCAATCTGTTTTAGTGTAGGATGCGTTTCGCCTCGTTCCCAAGCCGATAATTTTGGAAATTTACGTTCCAAATCAGAAATAATATATCCCGCTCGTTCATATGCCCAGCGTATAAGATTTGGATTAATTTCAACCCGATTCATACCAATAGTTTATCATAAAAACAGAAAAATTTAATTAAATTTGACGGATTTTTGGGTCTGTTCAATTAAGATTACTCTATTTATTATGTTCATCGTATATTGACTTTAAAAACTTATAATCAGAACTACGCCTAAAGTAAAGATTACAAATGTCATTTGCGTCTTTGATTTGTTCTTCTTTTTTTGTATCGTACAAAAATTTTACAATTGAAGATATATCTTCTTCTTTATAATCAGGATAATCAGGGGTAGCATGGTATAATATTTCTAAAAATATTTTCCCCACATATTTATAACTTGCTCCTTTGTCTTTCAATTCGTTAAGATATTCAATAAAAAAAGATGCGGTAAAATGAATATTAACATAAGGGGCTGATAACTGTAACCATTTGGCATTTTCATTGTTTATTTCTGGTAAAAAAACAGTAAGTTTAGCTAATTCTGACAAGATTTCTTTTTCTTCTTTAGAGAAAGAAGTTTTATTCTTATATTTATTTTTATAAACCCATTCCCAGAAATCAATAATTCTTTTTTTAAAACTTTCAATTTCCGGTGTCTTTTCTACTTTAGTTTTGTTTTGAATAGATTCTATAAGATAATCCCTTTGCATCCAGAAAAATCCGATTATACTTTCTATTTGTGCTGGATTCCATTTATCAAGAATTTTTCTGAATAAACCAGTAGTATTATCTATCTTTTCAATTTCACGCAAATATCCTATGCAAATATGTTGAACAAATCTATCAGCAGAATGTTCTTCATTCAATCCATAATTTAACATATTTTCATAATGCGATTTCATTAGTTCGTATAATTCGTCATAAACATTAGCCCTGTATAAATATCCACTCATGAACGCTTTCCATAATTGTCCTTTTTCAGGGGTGATTGTTTCTATTTTCTTTTTTGTCCATTCTTTATCCATAGTGTAGAAATTTGGTAAATATACTCCAAGCCAGACATAACTTTCTACTATATTGTTAGCCAACAATTTTTCATATTTCTTCTTGATATCTATTTCCCAACCAACGGATTGTTTATTTCCAAATTTATCCTCAATTTTTTTAATTCTGAAAGTTAACTTAATCAACGCTTCTGTTATTTTTCCAAAAGAAGAATTTAATGCATAACTTAAGAAACCGTTTCTAATAGGATGTTCTTTTAATATTTTTTCCTTCTCTGGCAGCATATTATCTAATAGGAAGAATAAAATGTTTTGTATAGTATCAAAATGTTCTTCAGGTATTAACCATGCATCATATTCATATCCAGCCACAATAAGTTCACCTATCATATTTATTACCCACAGATGATTTGCTTTAAGAAAATCATCTTCAGATTTATATTTGGTATTATCATTCCAGAAATCTTCTGGGTCTATATATTTTCTGATAAATTCCAAGAATTTTTTCCAATCAAATGTTTTTTTCTTCTTCCATGCATTCAATATTCCCCAAAGAATATCTGAGATATACAGATAGGCTGTTTCAAGGAAAGGTTCTAAATCTTCAACAAATTTTTCCGGTTTTTCCTCAGCGGCTCTTTTTAAAATATCAGATAAACCGCCAACAGTTGGCCCTTTCCAAGGGTCCATTGTTCGGAATGTTTTTAAATATGCTGCCAGTTCTGTATTAGATTTCCCCAAAATATCTTCTATCGTTAATGGAGATGGACCAGGTCCTACATGTACTCCTGATTCTTCAAATCTAAGGTCTTCTTCTGGATGAGGTTCTCTGGGTACTTTGTTTTCTATAATATATTTAATATTTTCTTTTTCAGTGGGTGGAAATTTACTAAAATGTGAATCATTGAAAAGACTATTCTCTGTATCTTCTTTAATCATTTCCCAGAAAACATCTTTATAAATGTTCCATTCCATCCCAATTACATATAAAACAAGACGTTGAAATAATGGATATGGATATTCTTTACTTAAAAATTTGTCTATTATTTTTTGTGTTGCTTCTTTATTATTTTTCGCTTTAGATAAGAAAATATCTTTTAATATCAGCGTAAGTGTTTCTTTTGGATTGGAATAAATATGTTTCGAAACATTAAATAGTGATGGGAGCCAAATATATGAATAATCATCTTTATGTTCTGGATATTCTTGTTCAAATATACCCATTAATTTATTGGCAAGATTATATATGATATTTTCGCTACACTTTTCTCCTATTTTAACGGCATTTTTTTTATTAATAAAAGATTCTATTAACCAATAAGTATCAATTGCCATTTTGGGTTCCTTTTTTTCAAAATCCAAAAATGCGAGACGAAGTTTTTCCTCATCGGTCATTTCATCTTGAGGCTTATTAAGAATGTCTGCATATTTTTCTTTCATCTCTTTTTTTTGTTGTTCAGTATATTTAGGAACCCATTTTATCTCGGTGATTATATCTATAATTTTTTCTGCTTTTTGAATATCCTGCGAAGTGGAATTATCAGAAAGAAATTTGGGCAAAAGATTTGTTGCTATTCTTACTCCTTGAGATGTGACGCCAAATTTGGAATTAAGCCAGATAGGAATTAGGTCCAAAATTTCATCACTAATTTTTTCATTTGGCAAATTTACCAGAATTTTTATGAAATATGTCCATGTGCGATAATTATCAATATATTGCTTATTGTTATCTTTATAGCTTGATACTTTTTTTATAATATTCAGTAATTCATCAATATATTTTTCGTTTTCTGGAATATTAACTTGCTGAGAAATTTTTTCAAGATAAGGCAAAACATTCCATTGAGGGATTTTGTAGTAACCTTTTTCTTTTGCTTCTATAAAATTTGGGGCTTTATCTGGAGAAAAATAGTCTCGTTGTTTTAGGGAATCAAACCATTTTATATCAGAGATATTCTTGAAGAAGTAATCTTGATATATAGGATCTTCTATTAGTTTTAATACAGACTGTTCTTTTGGAGTTAAGTTCATTCGAGCACCTCGTCAATTAATCGTATTTTTTCTAGAAATTCCTTAGGCTGTGAAACAGGACCTATCTGCTTTGACCAATTTTCAATTACTTTAGAAAGATGTTCATAACCATCATTGTCTATAGGATAAGGAATCAATTTGACTCCAAAGCTTAAATAATATTTTTCAAGTCGGCGAAGTATATCAAATTCTTCCTGGAATATTGGATACAGCATAAAATGCTTTAATTCTTTTTCAACAATATGTGATTTACTAATCATAAACTCTAAGATTTCATATTCCTCTAAACCGTAGCCAATAAATAATACCGTATGATTTACGAAAATTTCCTCTAACAACACTGAGGGTTCTGAACCTTTTTCATAATGGCTCATATAATCAACAATTGTCATTATTCTGTCTTGATTTTGTATTCTTCCATGAAGATAAAGAACATTACCCTTATCTAAATTTACTGTTAGCATTTCTTTTTTTGAAGAAAAGATATTTTGTTTTTCCTTTCTAATCACATCTTCAGATATCGAGTTAGCGATGAGTTTCGGTGGTTCCAGATGAGTTTTTCTAGCTTCCTTGGCCAGATAATCATCATAATTTGTGGTTACGTAGATGACATTAAAATTGTACAAATGTTCATATATTCTATATTCTTCAATCAATTTATCTTTGCCCTTTAAGAAAGAATTTAAATCTGCAGGAACAATATTTTTTCCCTCTTCATAAATCTTCATACAGATAGATAACAATTTTCTTGCATCTAAAGATTCAAGATGTTTGTATTCATGAAAGCTGATGGATTTCTTTTTACGTAAGTCTTTTAAATATAAAGTGGCCAACTTATACCAAGAAGGACAACCGATAATTCGAGAAACGCCTGCTCCAATAAATAAAACTAATTTCCCTCTTTTCGCAGCATCAAAAATTTCTGATGGTATATCAGGAATATTTTTTATTCTAATTTCATTAGATTTCCTAGGAGAATGCGTTTTCATTTTTGCACATCCTTATTTTTTTTATCAATTTTTGACTAATTCCTTACTCATTTCACTCCAAAGAGGGCATTCATATATTTTTGAAACTCCAGCTCCAAGAAAAAGAATAATATTATCTTCTTTAGCCGCCAGATGAAGTTCTTTAAAATCGTCTTTCTGAAATTGCAATAAACGTTCAATTTTATCTATAGAAACATTTCCATTCTCCATATTATATACTCCTGGCTTTTTGAAGACGATTTTTAACAAGTTCACATACAGACCAATAAACTTCATTTCGTTCTTCTTGGGTCAATCCTAATTCATCAAATACAATGCTATCAAGTTCTTTCCTGTCCGGAAGAGGATTGGGCTCCTGCCCTCGAATTGGCTTTGACGGATCAAAGCCAAGTTCGGTGAAGATGGTAGGAATTTTTTTCTCTATAAAAGCTTGAAAAATCTCTTTATTAAATTTTAACAACTTTACATCAGGTAGAGGCATTTCACTATAGTGATAAACTTTCATTTGTAATGCGCCTAGTCCTTCTGGAGCACGACACAAAAGTTCTTTCCAAAGCCCAATAATCATATTATTTAGAAGTAAATTTAAATTTTCTTCATTAATTCCTTTTGAATAGCACCAATACAATGCTGCATCTATATATGCCTGAGCAAAATTATAAAAACAATATTTCCTTTCGTTTTCAAACATTGGTAAAATATTTTTACTTATTCCCCATATTCCTAAATCCCACCATTTAGGTCTTCCTCTACAGGTTGGTCTTTTATTAAATCCCTGTTTCTCACCCCATTCTATATATTCAAGCGCTTTTGTTTCTTTTAATTCTGCTTTTGATTTATGGCACATAAAAACAAGATAATTCAAATCTTCAAGACGCACAATTATGGTTTTTAATTCTCTGGGGCTTTTTATTACAGGTTTTAAAAATCTTACTTCAATTTCACCTTCCCAACCCCCTCCATTTTTCACTCTTATCAAAGCATCGGGATTTTTCTCTGAAATCTCCACCACTTCTTTAACAGTCATTCCAACTGGTTTTAAATAAAAAAATTCATTTGCTCCAGTTTTAATTCCAAATTTTACTTCTGCAATATCTCCTAAGCGGACAAGTTTTCCTTTACCTTTTTCCAGAATTTTGAAATAAATATCTGGAGCCCTTAGATATTTTCCACCCCATTTGTTTCCTGTATATTCACCCAACTGTAATTCATTTCCTTTTTTCAAGCCATACAGAGATTCCTTTTCTTCAGGGTATTTTAGGGCTTCTTCCAATAATTCCTTTTGTTTCTTTGGATATACCCGAAAATCAGAAGTTGCAAGAACTTTATCGGAATACTCAATTTTTAGAAGATTTTCAGCGTTTATAACTTCTTCAAAAGGTCTTTTGAACATAACGAATTTGACGATATTATCCAGAAATGAAAAATTTTTGCCTGTTTTATCTGGAGAACCAAATAAAGAAATAATAGTATTTACATCTGCATGTTCAAAACTCCGTTTTGCCTGATTATCATAAATGGCAATAACCGGTACATGTTTAAGAAGGAATTCCTGTAGTTCCTTACCATATCCAACATCAAGCCAGGAATTTGATGTTATAAAACAAAAAGTTCCTTTTCCGTTTAAAAGAGAAAGTCCGTGAAAGTAAAAATATACATAATAGTCACTTCTCTTATCTATATTTTGGATAAAAGGAAATTGAGCCTGTACGGATTTCAATAGTTTTTCCTTGTAATTCTGTTTGCTTTCATTATTAATTTCATTCTTCAGTTTGTTCGGAGGTGCTATTTTTTCCTGTCGGACATAGGGAGGGTTGCCTATGATTATGTCAAAACCCCCTTTATCACCAAAAATTTCTACAAAATCAATGTCCCATATAAAAGGTTTCTGTTCTTTTAGTTTTTTTTCTGTTTCCTTCAGTTGAGATATTTCTGCATCAATCTCTTGTTTTTTTCTTTCAGAAATTTCCTGCAATTCATTTTCATCAAATAATTCCTTATCAGTTTTTTCTATTTCAAACAGTCTCAAGTCGTTTGCGTTAGATTTTTCTAAGTCCAGAGTTTGTTTTCTTTTTGTAAGGATTGTAATCTGTTCATCTATTATTTCATAGAAAATTCGTAATTCCTCATGAATGAGAGATTCGGCTGTCTTAAATTTTGCTGTTGGCTCGTTGTTACAATATTTTTCCTTTTCCCTTTTAAGTTCAGAGAGTTTTCTTTTCATCCCGGGGGAAATTGTTTTTTCTCTTAAGTTTAAAGTAAGACCGCCAATTTCCTGCACCAAGGAATCCCCAATACGAAGTTTTAGATTAAGATTAGGAAGTAGTGGTGTAATTTTAAGTTCGGCAAGTGTAAGATCGGATTCAATCATAAGCGATAACCACAACCGTAATTCTGCTGAGTGCACAGCCCATGGCATTATGTCAACTCCATATAGAGAATTGCCTATAATGCGTTTTTTCAATTGATAATCTGTCATTTCCCGTTTTAAATGTTTATAATCAAATTTATAAAGTTCCACAAGAATATTTAGTATTCCAACCAAAAATGCGCCACTTCCACAGGCAGGGTCTAATATTGACAGATTATCAAGAGATTCTTCCAATGTTTCATAGTCTTGAGATTGGAACTGTTTTTCAATTTTCATTTTGTCTTCATCAAATAGGAGATGATAGAGTAAATCTTTGGAGAATTTAGTTGTTTTTCCAAGATATTCAATAAGACTCCTTCTGCACATAAAATCTACTTCAATCTTAGGAGTATAAAAAATTCCCAGGTCTTGTCGTTCATAAATTTCTTCTGCCACGTTTGCAAGGGATTCATAGACGTATCCGAGCATTTGCGGGTCAATCGCCACCTCTACGTCAAGAGGCAGGTCTTCCCGAATCGTAAAGTTATATTTTTCAAAAAACGCCAGAATGTTTTCAAGAAAAGCATCGTCGAGATTCACCTGCAACTCATCAAGGGGAGTTATTTTGAAAAGCCCACCATTAAGAAAAGGCGCAAGGGAAAGTGCATCTTTTACATCCTGTGGTAAATATGCCGGATGACTAAACTGGTTATTGAAGGCTTCTAAAAATAATACTTCCAGCCATTTTTCATAAAACAAGTTTTCAGGAATTCCTTTTTTTCTTTCTTGTTTGTAGCGAGTCCAGAACCACTTCATAAATTTAGGGGAATGGCGAAACCACATTTTCCTATCCACAAAATAAATGAACATAATCCGGTTAAGCAATTGTTGGGAAAATTCATGTGCTTTCTTAATGTCAATGTTCTGTGTTGTTAAGTTTTCCCTGAGGGCGAAGAAAATATTTTTATAATCTTCAAAAAACAAGCGGCTGACTTTTTCTATGCTAAGAGCTTCTTTAAAGATTTGATAAAGATGAACAGGGTCATCGGTTTTTTGCTCGTTATACATCTGACATATAGTGAATCTATCCGTATAGTAAGCGTTTTCTCTATCAAAATGAAGTCTGACAAGTTTTTGCTTCCAAACCCCGACATCTTCTCTTATTTTCTCAATCAAAACAAAGACAAAATTCCGATAATCATCTGTAAAGATGAAAAGTGGATATTGAATTTCTTTTTCAAGAAAAAGAGAGATATTCTTAATTGTGGAAGGAGAAAGGGTTTCTAATTCTATTAGGGAAATCTGGAATCTTTTGGAGTAATTGCAAATCGTATATATTTCTTTTATCGTATTCTTTTCTTTTTCCGGCAGGGTCCATGCTTCTTTCCCTTTATATTTTGAATCCAATATCTGATAGCCCAGTGTTTCAAATAGTTCATAGACTTTTTCAGGGCTATTTATACCTAACAAATTAGTTTCTATATACTGGTTTATGTTCGTTTTCATTCTAAATCCTTCTGTAATCTTTCAGGAAATAAAATCTACACTGATAAGTGTCAATTTTTTCTCATCAAATTCTATCTGCTCAATTTGTTCTGTAACAGGTTTTTGTTTAAGGAAACTCATTATTTCCGTAATAAAAACCTGCCAGTTCTTTGTATTTTTATAGACTCTCCATATTCTTCGGATTTCCTGCATTCTTTTTTTTGTCAAAGCAACATTGTGTAGACGTTCAACTATATCGGTAATGCTATTTTTCAACGGGTCGTTCTGTTCCAAATAATTTTCCCGGATATAATCAAGTTCGTCTCTCATTTCTGCCAGTGTTTTTTCCATTCTACCGTGAGCCGTTCGTATCTGTGTTGCGACCAGGTTTGCAGAAAAGAATTTTTGAATTTCTTTTTTTACCTCTTCATGTATTTGAAATACATCAATGCCATCGGGAATTATCCTCGGTTCGTTTGGTTTACAACTGATATAATTCAAAATTTCAGTTTTGTTGGTTATGATTTTTTTCTGCATAATATCATATAAGTACCATAAATGATAATCTTCATCATATTTGTAGTAAAAGAAAATCCCTTTCAAATCTCTTACTAATCCGCTTTGAATACCATGCGGTAATTCTTCACAGAATTCCTTTAGTTTGTCTAATCCAAAATCTTTTAGAGGCTGCCAGAAATTTTCGCCACCGCCGAATTGTTCTTCTTCAAGATTTTGTAATACTTTTTCTTTAGTTTGTTCATCCCTTCTTAGGTTTCGTATGATGCCAAAAACTTTAGGATTGATAATTTCCCCAAGAACAGAGGCGTCCAGCCCAACAGTTTCATTGATAAGGTTAATTTTTTTCTCCAGTATTCTTACCAATTCAAGAAGGCTTTCCAGTTCTTTTTCCGGATAAAAATTGTAAATATTTATTTCTTCAAACGAAGAACCAATTCTGTCTATTCTTCCGGCTCGTTGAATCATTCTGACAGGATTCCAGTGCAGGTCATAATTTATGCAAATTCCTGCTTTTTGAAGATTCTGACCTTCGGACAAGATATCTGTGGAAAGAAGAACATCTATGTCAGATTCCAGAAAGTCATTGATTATTTCTTTTCGTTTTAACATCGGGAAACTGCCGGTAACACATTCTATGCGTTTGCCGAAATCTTTCTGAAATTGTTCATCATTCTTATCGTTCAATGCATTATACAGGTAATCTATTGTATCGGCATAAAAAGAGAATAACAGAATTTTTCCTTTGTTCTTTAATTTTATAAGAGTATTTTTGAGTTCAACCAGTTTTGCATCTTTTGAAATGTCAATAGGATTTACAAGACAAAAAAGTTCCTCAAAAATGGAAATATCTTTTTTAATATCATTCATAAAAGCGGTGCCATTATATTCACTGATATTAATGGATTCAAGATATTTTCCGATTGTTTCAAAAATATAGGAATTGTCATCCAAATCGCCTTCAAGATAAGAGATATATTTGTCGTAAAATTTCTTTTTAAGAACTTTTCCTTGTTTGAAAAATTCTTCAAATTTTTTCAGAAATTTTATCTGACTTTGAATGCTTTTTCTGAAAGCCTCAACACTGCTTTCAAGACGTTTCAACAGAATGGTCTGAAGTATCCCACCTAAAGCTTTCATCCTACCCATGGCAAGAACATCTTTTTCCCCGGCAGTTTTGTATTCTTCAAGACGGTAATATGCCAATGTCAATTCTTTTTCAACTTTATCAGCAATCTTGTGATATAAACCTTGATATGTTTCATCAAGGCTGTAATTGATTTCGTTCAGTTTCCGGTATGGAAATTTTATCGAAATCCAAATACCGTTAATATCTTTATATTTGGCATCAGGATAATTGGCCTTAATATACTGTCTGGTTCTTCGTATTGCAATAGACTGCAGGATATCGGATAGTTGAGCAATATCTCCTTTATCCGCTTTTTTGAACTGGTTCTCAAGATTAAAAATTCCTTCTTTTGCGAAAATCCGTTTGTCGTTTCTTGCAATAAGCATCAACTGAAAATACAAATCCCAATGAGTATTGTTCATCGGGGTTGCGGTTAAAAGGAGAATTTTTGGAGCAGTTTTTCCGCTTGCTTTTTCTATCAGAGTGAAAAGATTTTCATAGCGATTTGAAAATGGGTTTCGGAAATTGTGGGATTCATCTATAACAAATAATGCTACATCCTCTAATTTAAATCCAATTTCTTTTTCCATGAAGTCGAAATCTATGTTTTCAGAACCAAGTTCCTCTTGATGCAAGATGTTTTCTGAAACCCCTATATCCTTCAGAGCAGGTCTCCAAAGAGTTTCATCTACGGAAGCAGGACATATGACTACAAATCTTCTTCTCCTATAAAACCCGAAATCCTCTATGATTTTCTTAGCAATCCAGGTTTTTCCCAACCCTACGGAATCCGCCACCAGAACTCCGTTATAAGTTTTTAGTCTTGAATAGATACGTTTAACCGCGTCTTCCTGGAAATTTGCGAGGTCAACTTCTGTGGAAGGCATTTCTTCGGGTGTTTCATAGTCAAAAAGAATGTCGTCTTTCTGCAATTCATAAAGGGATTTTATAAAAATATGATATGGAAGATACTCTTTTGTTCCAAATTTTGATGCATCAAGAATTGTAATGAGTTCTTGTTTAAAATCAGTCGCCTCAGTCCATAGTTTTTCAAACCATTCTTCTTTTATGTATCTGCTATGTGCTTCATCAAGTACTGCATTAAGTTCTGTATTAGAGGTGAATCCTGCAAATGTAAAATTGCTTGACCCAACAATGGCGAGTTTTTCAAAAATATATGCTTTCCCGTGGAGAAAACTTTTTTTGTAAAGTTTTACTTCAACGGATGACTGTTTAAGAAAAGAGATAAGTTTTATAACGGTATCTTTTATATTGTGATGAAAATCTTCATCTTCTATATCTTTTCTTAATTTCTGTTTATATTGCAACTCAGGTTCAAATAAATCTGGTTGTAAAGCACATTCATCCGTATAAATTCCCAGAAGTAGTCGGAAATGTTCAGTTTTCAGAAGAGATTCTTTAACAAGACTGAAACCAGCAACGTTAAAATAGGCTGTAGCAACTGATAAAGTTTTCTGTTCATTAATGATTTTGTTTAACTCATCAAAAAGTTTCAGTTTTTCATTATCAATAACCAGATTTTCAGGTCGATACATTTTGTTGAAATCTCCTTTAACAAAATATTATTATTATTTTATGTCAAGAAATTTTACAATGGAATCTTCATAATCAGTAACATTATTGGTAAAAGATTTATCTATACAAAGAAAATTTTTTTTGTAATAGGAAAACAACGTTTTGTATATGTTTGTTGCTCGGGGATCTATTATTGCAACTTTTAGTTGATTCCTCAATCGTAAAGCACTCTTTAAAAATGTTATGGTAATATAATCTCTGAAAGAATATCCTATAAAAATGATATATTGAGTATTATAAAAGCATTGTTGAAGATAAGAATATGCAGTAATAAATGGGTCAAAAATAATTTCTTTAGTATTATTGGGATACAAAATAACAGGTTTTATCCTATGGTCGGTTGGAAAATTTGTGGCGATAGGAGAATAAACTATGCTTCCTTGATCATTATACCAAAAAATTGAACCATGTAATTTAAAAAAACATATTTTTAAAATTTTTCCTGCAGATTTTAATTCATCAAACGATGAATAGGTCCATTGCATTCTTCTATATTTATTTTTGTATTCAAAACCATCTGTTAATTCGATTCCTTCTTCTATTTCGCAGAATTTTTCAATGGAACGATCATAATTGGTTGTAAAAATACTGATAATTTTTTTCTTTTCTGCAATAAGTTTTTTTTTAATGATATCAAAAAATGGTTTATATAAATTGTTCACTTTTTGTTCATCTACAGAGTAATAGGTTGTAAATATTTCTGAATATATTTTCCAGCGTAATGATAAACATTTATTACACAATAATTCATATTGAATTCCAAAATTAGATTCTGACGGTAATTGAGTTTCCGGTAAATTTGATAATAATGCACTGAGAGTGTTGCTCGGAGTTTTATCGAATAAATTTTTGAAGTAATTTCGTGGAGAAGGTCCTTTAAAATAATCTTTTTTACATATTTCATCTATTTCATCTAATATAGTCTCTAAATCTTTTCCTTTCGTTTTGATAATAGTGTTGATTATTTCTTTCTCTTCCTGGTCCAGAAAAGTTTTATTAAGCAATATATCAACAAATCCTTTCATTAAAGGTTTATCCAAAAAAGCAGATGCTCCAGCTCCTAAAAAAATCACTATTGGGGCGTTAATAATTTGTTTATTCATTTTCTCTTTTTATTCATCAATGAAATGACTGGCAGTTTTTTTTAAGACACCTGCTATTTTTATGAGTGTTTCCAGTGAAGGGATTACTTTGCCTGTTTCATAAAGTGATAAGCTCTTCTGGTTAGTGTGAATTTTTTTTGCGAGTTCAGATTGCGTAAGGTCAAGTTCAACACGGGCTACTTTTATTTTTTTTCCCAGTTTTTTGGCATCCATTTATACTCCTTAGAATTTATTAATAAAAAATATTTAGCAATATTGCTTCTATGGTATAAATATACCTTAAAGAGAATAAAATAACACCTATAAAGATAAATATATAGCACTTTAGGAATAAAGTCAAAGAAAAAATGAATGTCTTATTTGAAGAACAAATTGAAAAAAGAATAGAACAGGAACAAGATATGAAACAATATTTAATTTATACGGATAATCCTGCGGTACAAAATTTTTTGGACACTGTGGCAAAAATTATTGCACAGGAATTTATAAAAATAGCAAAAGGAAATTCTTTTCCTTCACCTTTCAGGGAATGGATAAATCACCGTTTAGAGCGGTTACATGAGACTTTGAATAAAAATACTACCATGGCAGCGTCAGCTCTTAAAGAATTGTTAGGAAATATAGAACTTGAATCCGTAACAGATGAAATTTGTTATAAACCTTATTATAGAGCGCATACAAAAGTTCAGACTCTGGCACTTTTGGATAAGAGGCACACTGGTTCAAATTGGTTGCACTTGCGGAGGGTGAGGGATTTGAACCCCCATGTCCAAAAAGGACGGCGGATTTCAAGTCCGCTGACTTACCGTTAGCCTAACCCTCCATTTATTTTCTGTTAATTTTTTTTAATTATAACATTTTTTTTAATAGATTTGTTGTCTTAATTGGATTTTTTCACTTGAGAATTCCCTGTTGGTTTGCCACAGTGAGATTCATTTATGATAAATACTTCAGAATTCTATTTCTATCTTCGTTTTCTTTATCACCTTTGTAATAAATCTCAATCAATTCGATTTTATCTTCACTTTCGTAATATGAATAAATTATTCTTATTCCTGAACCAGCGCCCTTTCCTTTTAAGGATTTACATGCAAATTTTTTTACCTTGTAAATCTTTGGGGTTTTAACGCCAAAACCCGGAACCGGAAAAACTCCTCTATTATCAATTTTTAGTTTGTGGTACAAATTCAATTCATTCTTGATAAAAACATTTAAATCATCTTCAATTGTTCGGAATTTTTTTTTGATTTTTTTAATGTCATTTTCAAACTCCGGTAGCCGACAAATTTCTTTAAATAGCACCGTAATCTCTCATTGAATAAAGTTCTGTTCTATAAAATACAGATTCATATTCTATAATTTCTCCTTCTTTTGCCGTAAGCCATGGAACATCGTTGTGAGAATAATCACTGATTTGTTTTGCATTCATATCCGACAAACGATTCAATACATTATCTATTAATTCTATTTCACTGGCTTTCAATTTTGTTAAATCAGGTTTCCTTAAGGGAAGATATTTCGCTTGGGGATAATTGAAATATTTACTTTGAATCTTTTCGATTTCCTTTTTTTCAATCATTCTATCTATAACCTTTTTAAATTCTATTGGTGTGGGTCCATGATGATTCTTCTGATATGAAGCGCCAATCAATTGTTCTTCATATTTTTCGTAATAATCAAAATCTATAAAATAGAGTAATTTATAAATGACTGTTTCGCCAATATTAGGTTTTGAACCAACCTTATTAAGGATATACAAAAATACTTCTTGAAATTTCACAAGATTTTTTTGCGGCATGTTAATTCTTATTTGTGGTTCTAAGTCTTTTCCCCGCTCTTTTTCTTCAAGAATTACTTTTGGCTGTTTATCAGGATTTAATAGACTATCAATGGGCATGTTAAATACTTTTGAAATTTTTATTAATTCCTCTGTGTTAACCTTTCTTTCTCCATTTTCTATCTGGGAAATTGCAGGTCTGGAAATGCCAATAATTTTGGCAAGATGTTCTTGCCGGATACCATTAAGTTCTCGTAATTTTTTTATTCTTTTTCCAAGATTCATTGCGATTGCCTCCATCAAAATTATTCAAACCATAATAATTATACCTAATGTTATATTTTCTGTCAAATTATTGTTGGATTATCTTACAAATCACCATAAAAGGTTTTTCGTAGAATTGCTTATTAAGAGACATACAATATGTAAACTATGTGTTCGGAATATACCCTGTAAATTGATGAGGGATTGTGCTAAAATTTGCAGAATTGCATCCTTGACTCGCGCTCTACATATTCTTTGAAAAGCGACTGCCTGTATGGGAAAAACAGGCGAAGTGGTGAATCTCCATGTCCAAAAAGGACGGAGGATTTCAAGTTCTGAAAATATAACTTTAACCGGGAGTTTTCTCATAGAATCATCTCTATAAATCCATTGAATAGCAAGGCTTTACATATCTTCATCAAAATTTATGATTTTTAATATAAAGACTATTTTTCGATGAATTCTGTCATACATTTTCCTGTCCGCTGTCTATTTGAAAACCTCAATAAAATTACGGCTTTTGACGGGTAATGGTAAACGAGAAAAAAGAAAAGCCGAGACATAAATCGGCAATTTTAAGATTTTTGGCATTCTTTTGGCACTCTTTTTTTCTTGAAAATTCAGTAGGAAAATTATGAGATTCAGATAACGATAGTATTTTCAACCAGAATTCCTTTTTCCTTCATTATAGCTTGAGGTTAGGTTGACGGGTTGAATAAAAAAGAGCATACTATTTAAACATAAGGTATGAAAAAACAAAAATACTATAGAGATGTTAATATTAATTTCATATTAACTGAATAAGAGGTGCGATATGACAAAAAAAAGAATATACGGTATTTACCCAAAGGATGAAGATAAATTCGCCAATGAGTATATTGCTGTTGTTGGGAATAAAATAGTATCGCATGGAAAAGAACCTGCGGAAGTGTTGAAAACGGCAAAGCAGATAGATAAAAATCCAGTGCTTACGAAAGTTCCTACTCGGGGCTGGCGGGAACAAATGATTCTATGACGGAAATCAAATTCAAGGGAAGAGAAGTTACTGTCAGGGGAATTGGTATGAAATGGATTCCTTTGGCTCAGGTGAGAATAAGCAACGGGCTGAAGCAATTTTTTCAAAAATTTACATCTCAATTTTTTCTCTCAACCAAAGTGATAAAATATTAAAAAAGAGAATCTCTATGAAATTCTATACAATAGGCTACGGTAACAGAAAATCTGAAGAATTTTTGAATCTCATGAAAGAAAAAGATATAAAAGCAGTGGTTGATGTCCGTCTTCGATCGGATCATGCTCATTTGAGATGTTATGCAAAGGCAAAATATCCAGACAAAGGTATTGAATCTTTGTTAAAATCTGCCGGCGTTGGATATTTCCATCTTGTTGAATTGGGAAATATCTTCCTTGATTATGAAGACTGGGCTGATAGATATAAACAACTTCTTAAACTTGCAGGAGACTTACTTATCCGGAAACTTGACCAAATTCCAACACCATTTTGTCTGTTATGTGCAGAAAAATATGTTGCTGAATGTCATCGTGGATTGATTGCAGAATATTTAGAAGAAAAAGGGTATACAACAGAACATCTCGGAGAAACCAATGAGTTTCCAGAAAAGAGGGAGAGAAGGACAATATCTCGTACTTATATCACCAGTATAAAACATTATCTTGATGAAACAGGGGATATCGCTGAAGAAGTATTGATTTCGACTCCTGCATATAAAATGGCTATTTTTTTAACAGATATTGTTAATGCATCTACACGAAAATTCCCGGCAAATGAAATCTTAACTACGGTCCAATGTAAACGTAGAGAGTGTCATGGTGATATTATAGTATGGTCTACCGACATCCAAAAAGACATAAAATGGGAATGCGAGGAATGCGGAGATAATGGCTCCATCAATAACTGGCAAGGTACTAAGTGGGACAACACAAAAAAATTTGCTTAAACACCGTGAAAAGCTGAACTCCTAAGGGTTTCCCCACTGGATTTTAAGTTCCACAATTATCAATTTTAACCGAGACTTTCTCCTGCTCTTAATTTCTGAAACCCATTGTCAATCAACGTTTTTCACAAGCGCTTAAGAAATGACAAATTTGTACAGAGAGCAGAAAAAACCACAGGTTTCTGGCACACATACGGCACACTTTTTCAGTCCACTCAACCCTTTAAAAATTAGATTTTTCCCGACTTGTTCAAGTCAAATTTCATAAAAATATAAGCATATGAATATCAATTAATTACAAATTAAAAAATACACATTTGTCGCACTAACGGTAAAATATAGGTATGTTTTATATCCGTACCGTTAAGACGGCTTCAAATTCTATAGCAGTGCAAGTAATCCGTTATCAAGATAGAAAAAGGATTATAGTTAAGCACATAGGAAGTGCTCATAATGCAGAAGAAGTTTTATATTTAAAACAAACAGCAAATAAATGGATTGAAGAAATAACAAAACAAAAAAGTCTTTTCCCTTACAATGGAAAAGAAAAAACAAACCTTGTTGCAACTAATAAACTGAGAAATCTTGGGTTTAGATATACTTTTGCCTACGAAACAATCAGCAACCTTTTCCATTTTTTTCAATTTACAGGATTAGGAAATCAATTATTTTTAGATTTGGGTATAATACGCATTATCCAACCTGCATCCAAGATAGAATCTTTAAGGTTACTTTATGAGTTATTTGGAATTGTGCACAAAAGAACAGAATTATATCGTAGTATTCCTACCATTATTTCTTTAAAAGAAGACATTGAAAATAAAATTATAGCTGTTGCCCAAAAACATTTTGCTTTTGATTTTAGTATTGTATTTTATGATGTAACAACATTGTATTTTGAAACATTTAAATCAGACCAAGATACACAGCAGGGAATAGGATTACGTAAAAAGGGATTTTCTAAAGATAACAAAATAAATCAACCTCAAATTGTCATAGGATTAATTGTAACTTCTGAAGGATTTCCTGTAAGTTATGATATTTTTGAGGGAAATATTTTTGAAGGTAAAACTTTTCCACCATATTTTGCAGTAAATTTTTCATGGGTTTTGGCTTGTTGTGTTCTTTCCTGATAAATTTGTGTAATGTGGGAAACACCGCCGGCTGGTTTAATTTGCAATCCTATAAATTTATCTTTAATTTTTATGAAAAAGTCAACATTATATAATCTATCCCATTCATCCGGCGCTGGTTCTATCTTGACTTTAAGAATTTCTTGCAATTGGCCGTAAATTGTTTTTCTTTCTGTTTCATACCCGTCAAAAGTTCTTTTGATAACAAGATTGATTATGAAATCTATACAATCTTGTTCTGTTACACTTTCAATCTCAGCCTGCAATATTTCTGTGATTTTCATAAATAATTTTCTTCCAAGGTCTATAAGGTGTTCTTTTGACCTGACATTGGCATAATAATATTTTCCCCAGTCTTCCATTGTTTTCGGGGAACATTTTCTTATTTCTTCTGCAACTTTTCCAACATTTCTTGAGAAATTTAACTGAAATCTATTTGTTGCACTATTCAAAATCCATTCCTTAGCCATATCTTACTCCTGTCATTAATTTTTCAAAGGTATCTTTATATTTAAAGTTATACTTCGGAATGTTCGCCATCTTTTGTTTAATCAGTTCTTTATTTATAAAAATCTTGTTTTTGAGAAATACATAAGCAGGCATTACATTTTCATTTGGTTCAAATAAGGAATCAAATTTTAAGAATACCTGTTTACCTCTAACATATTCTTCAAGATAATCTATAATCTTTTTTGATTGTTGTGGAATGCTGCTTACACCAAGAAATTTTACTTTAAGTCCTGTATCCAATTCAATGGTTTCTTCGTTTAAAATGTTTATTACTTTGTATAACCGTTCTTTATCAAATTTGAATTTATCCGGGGAAATAATTGGTTTTGCATCTTTAATATTGGGAGTATAATCTATGTCATTTTCTATTGAAATTGGATTATTTTGTTTTATTATTTCTGCTTTATGATTTAAGCTAAACAAGGTTCCATTCAGTCCTATTTTATTTTTTATGATAGGCAGAAATTTTTCATTTATTTCATAGCCTATGGAGTTCCGGTCTAAATTTAAAGCAGATTTAATGGTTGTACCGCTTCCTAGGAATGGGTCCAATACAGTATCTCCAACAAATGAGAACATTTTAATTAATCTTTTTGGTAATTCTTCAGGGAACATTGCTTCATGTCCAACCTGTCTTTCTCCATTAAAGTTCCAATGTCCTGAGAAATATTCTTTCCATTCTTCTTTGGTTAATTTTGATTTTTCTTTGGATACTTTAGAAGGTACAGTTTTCCCTGGTTTTTTGAAAATCAAAATAAATTCATAGTCTATTTCCACTAGGCCATTAGGCGGATATGGATATGAACCCATTACACTTGCGCCACCTGTAGTGTTCATTGTTGTTTTTTTCTGCCATATTATAGAACCCATATAATCAAATCCGATTTTTTCACATTGTGTTATAAATTCCGAGTGAAGGGGGGCTATTTTATATCTTCCGTAAATTATGCTTCTTAGAAACTGGTCGCCTGTATTTATGCATAATCTTGTTCCGGGTTTTAAAGTTCTGAAGCATTCTTTCCAGGCGAGAAATAAATCTTTAAGATATTCATGCAGAGATTGTCCATATCCTATTTGGCCTTCAACACCATAATCCTTGATATCCCAATATGGAGGGGATGTTATAACTAAATCTACACTTTCATTTTTAATTTCAAGCATTCTTCTGCTATCACCAATTATTACTTTTGTGCTGACCATTACAATACCTGATTTATTTCTTTAATGGATTTTGCTTTAATAAATTTTTCTATTTAATTTTAACATTTTAAAAAGATTAGTGGAAATAAAATATAGTAAACTTCCTATTACTTGATATATTTTTACTTTGCAGAAGGTGGTAAAATTTTAAGTTACAGATGAAATTTTATTGGATATTAATTAATAATAGATGATATAATTAATTCATTCTGTAAAAATTAAAACAGGAGATTTTTATGGCTTTTTTAAATTCTTCTTTTTTTGTCGGATTAACAACTTTCTTAGTTGCAATAACCGGTATGAGTGCTATATGGATTTATAAAAAGCAACAAAAAGATAGAAAAATGCAGGCAGCACGAGTTTTATTAATGGAAATAAGAACCGCTGAGGAAAGGATTGAACAAATCAGAGATATATTATTAAAATTATTGCGTCCACCGGGTGTAAAAATAGTTGAAGTACCTGAATTCCCTATGGTTTTTCCAACTAAAAGCTGGAAAACTTATTCTTCTCTTTTTGTTAGCGACTTTGATCATGACGAATTTAAGTTGATAAGTTCATTCTACGATTATGGTGAATTAATTGAAGATTTTGCTCGAAGAAATAATAATTTTTTCTGGATTACTACTGAAGAAAGAGCTCGGGTTACTCAACAAACAATTGCGGGCACTATTGAAAAAGCATTTGATAAATTTAAAAATGATACTGAACAGGATATTGATAAACAACAAAATAAATATATTACTGAACATATAGATTTTATTTCGAAAAAATTAGATCAGTTTACTATTCCTTATGTACCAATAAGAACAATATCTGAGATTGATTCATATCTGAAGAAAATTCAAACTATAACAACATCAAGTTGTGGCATAAAATTAAAACGTATAGCAAAACTTGACAATTTATAATATAAAAATTTATGGAAATTTTTTGAAAAATTTGCTATAATTCATAATATGGATAGAGAAAAACTTATAAAGCAAATAGAAAATATTCGTAAATCCCGGGTAATAACTTATCTTACCAGTGATCGACAGGGGCCAATTAGTGCACGGATTGCTATGGATGTCATTCCTTTAATTAGTAAACATCTTAGAATGATTGGTAAAACCGAAAATATAGATTTGTTTTTATATAGTGCAGGTGGCGATACAATGGTTCCCTGGCGTTTAGTATCAATGATGCGGGAATATTGTGATAAGTTTTCAGTCCTTATTCCATATAAAGCTCATAGTGCGGCAACAATGATTTCTCTTGGCGCAGATGAGATTGTTATGAGTGATCTTTCAGAGATTTCGCCTATTGATCCTTCAACTGCTAATATTTTCAATCCTCAGGACCCACATAACCCACAAAACAAAATTCCTATAAGTGTTGAAGATGTTATGGCTTATTTTGATCTGGCAAAAAATAAATTTGGCATAAAAAATGACGAGGACTTGGCAAGGGTTTTTAATAAATTTGTTGAGTCAAATCCACAAATCCATCCTTTGGCTTTAGGTAATATCAATCGTACGCATAACTTAATTCGTATTTTAGCCAAACGTCTTTTGAAAAGTCATAAATTACCATTAAAAGAGGATGAAATTGAAAAAATTGTTGATTATTTCACGGAAAAATTATATTCGCACCAATACTTCATTGGTAGAAAAGAAGCCAAAGAAGATTTAGGAGTTACAACCATTCAATATGCAGACAATATCTTATCTAAAGCAATGACTGATTTATATGAGGAGTACAAAGAAGAAATGGGATTGGGAATAAATATTTGGAATCCGGAGAATGAACTTGGAGTTAATGCTGTGCAGAATAGAAAAACCTATAAAATAGCTTTTATTGAAAGTGTCCAGTTATCAAACTTTTTTGAATCAATAATTGATTATAGAAAACAACAAGTTAATATTGTTCAACAAACCCCTCAAGGTCCAATTCAAGTACCGCAGGAACAGGTTGGGTTTAAAATTGTTGGACAAGGATGGAAATAATACTATGGATATAATTCAAAAACAATTGGCATTCTTCTTTAGAGATAGTTTTAAAGGAAGTTTTGAAGAACTGTCTCTAAATATCAAAAAGAAACTTGGAGATAGTGAATCAACTCAATATATACCAATTTTCCCAAACGCCCCCTTAGAAATTCCTAGACTGGTTTTACGTTATAAAGATTACGCTCTAAATCTTTCTATAAATAGAGCAGATATTTTAGTTACTAATGTTACTACATTAGATCATATGAAATCTGTGATAGATGATTTAATGACAGTTCTGACGGATACTTATAAAATCAATATTAATCGTATAGGATTCGTACAAAAAAGTTTTTTTGAATCTAATATAGGAAAATTACTTGATTTGATCGTAGAGAAAGAAAAATATAGCTCGGCGAAGGAACTAAGTATTAGAATAAATTTTCCTAAAGAAATAAATAAGTATTCCTGTAACAACATTGAGTCGTTAAATTTTGTTCTGGCGAATAAACTTGAAAATGGCAAGCAAGTCTCAGTACCGGGTATTCTTATAGAAAGAGATATGAACACTCTACCTGAAAAATGTTCGGAATATTTATTTACCAAGGAAAATATACATGATCTTATTTCTGAAATAGCAAAAGAAATTAAGGATTCAATTCTATTAAAATTATAATGAGTATAGAGATTAAATCACCTAAAAGTTCGACAGGAGACACTAAAGTAGATGTTTCAAAGGGATACAAGATTGACGATGGTTATATATTACCCGAAAATCTTTCTGCAGAGGTTTACAATAAAATTATAATAGAAGTTTTAAATAAGGTCGTTGATGAAGAAAATAAACTTCAAAATAGACTTGCAAATATTGATGATAAAATAGAAAGACAAACCTCAAGAAACATTGAAATAATTGGTATTTTTTCATCTATTCTTGCATTATTAATTATTGATGTAAGTATTATTAAGTCTGTGACCTCTTTTCTATCGGCTATACTGTTAATTGTTTCTTTGGCCATAGTTTTATCAATTTTTGCGATATTGATTCATATGTTATTTGTTCCTGAAGATAAAGCAAAATTATCACGATGGAGTATTTGGTTGCCTATTATACTTTTAGCGATACTAATACTTCTCGGTATCATTGCAGAGATTAATAGATGGCCATGGTCTCACTGAAACATAAAGGGGAAAAAGGAAAAATTAAAATATTATTTTTGGTCATGATTATACATTCTATTTTCTGAAATATATAGCCGTGTTTAAAAATATCAATTTTTTTATCTTTATTTTTGTTGAGTTTTTTAAAATTTAAATATTTTCACTACAAATAAAATAAATTTTGTTGGCATACTTTTTATCTCTTTTTTTATCAATTACCAGCTCTGTCAGAAACCTTTATTTTCCCTGCGTGTTTAAAAGTGCGGCGGACATATAACGGACATTAAAAGTATGACAGAAATTTCCAGAAATTGAGTTTTTCAGGTTTTAATACAAAATATTCAAAAAATCTGGAAAGCGTTGTCTGACAAGGGTTTTTGGAGATAAAACAGGAAGAAAACCTCAGGTTAAATTTGCTTTTATAAGAATTTCAAGTCCGCTGACTTACCGTTAGCCTAACCCTCCATTTATTTTCTGTTAATTTTTTTTAATTATAACATTTTTTTTAATAGATTTGATAGAAATGCATATATTAAAGATTCATTTTTCTTGATAATTTGAATATAACCTAAAATATCTGTGGTTTTGTTCTATTATAAATAGTATGATATAGTATGATATTATAAAATAAAGGAGAGTGATAAAAATGACGAAATGTGCAGGAAAAACAAAAGAAGGAAAAAGATGCAAAAATAATGCTGTTGGTAAATCGAAATTTTGCAAGACACATAAAAAATAAGTAATATTTACCAACATACATAGGGAAAAAAAGATTTATAAAAAATTCATTAACTTCTATTATGGTTTTTTGTTGTGTCAAAAATAAATTTATGTGGAGTATTATTCAAGCAGTAATACCAGATATGTTTTCCCAAACAAGGGGAGAAGTGTTGTAGTAAACACGGGAAAATCTCAAAATCCGCGTCTATCAAACCTTTCTAAATTTGGCAGATAAGTTAACTTGACAAATTTTTTATTTTATTATATACTTTGATTATCAAACTATTTGATAGTTTAATTATTCGCCAGGTAAATTAAATGAAAAACAAAAAAAAAGAATGTGCACAGATTTTATTGGAGGTTATGCCTCAGATATGGCGTGTTATGAAAGAGGTGGCTCAAAAAAAAGAATTTTCTAAATTTTCTGTGGCACAATTCAGAACACTTAAATTTATAAACAGAAATAACAAGGTGTCTCTTTCTGAAATATCCAAACATCTTGGGCCAGGACTTTCTTCTACATCAAAATTAATAGATGGCCTTGTAGAAAAAAAACTGATAAAAAGACAGATAAATGAAAAAGACAGAAGATATATAACAATAACACTTACAAAAACCGGTAAAAATATAATGGAAAGAATACAAAAAGAAACCATTGAGCACCTGGAAAAAAGTATATCTGACTTATCAGATTCACAATATTCTTTGATAATAAATGCTATGGAAATATTAAAACAAAAATACATAAGCAAAGGTGAAAAATGATTATTTTACAAACAGAGCAATTAACAAAACAGTTTGGAAAACTTATTGCAGTAAACCATGTAGATATCTCAGTTCAAAGAGGAGAGATTTTTGGCCTTTTAGGCCCCAATGGTGCGGGTAAAACCACTATGCTTAAAATGTTTACCACACTTTTATCTCCAAGTTTTGGAACAGTAAAAATAAGCGGATTTGATATAGTGAAACAACCAAATAAAGTAAGACAAATAATAGGTTATGTCCCTCAGATGCTATCTGCTGATGGAACTCTTACAGGATATGAAAATCTTTTGATTTTTGCAAAGATATATGACCTTCCAGCAAAAACAAGAGAAAAAAGGATATGGGAACTCCTTGAATTAATGAATCTAAAAGATTCAGCAAATTTTTTAGTACGAACATATTCCGGAGGAATGATTAGAAGACTGGAAATCGCTCAATCTTTATTACATCAACCACATATATTGTTTCTTGATGAACCCACAGTCGGTCTTGACCCTATAGCACGACAAACTGTTTGGGATAGAATTATTCATCTAAGCAAAGAATATGATCTTACAATTATTTTAACAACACATTATATGGAAGAAGCAGAAAATTTATGCACACATTTAGCAATTATGCATCTTGGAAAAGTTGTCGCACAGGGCACACAGAAAGAATTAAAAAAATCAGCCGGGGACCCTGATATGTCAATGGATAAGGTTTTTTCTCATTATGCCGGCGCAGAAATAGAAATAGGAGGTAATATTCATGGACTCAGAGAAATTTCAGAAACAAGACAAACAGCAAGAAGACTTGGATAATTGGAAAAAATGGCCGATTATAAACTTTATCACTAAAACTCTTGTAATCACCGAATTAGAAATACGTAAATTAAAGCATGACCCTACAGAACTTATCTCAAGGGTAATACAGCCTATTATGTGGCTGCTTATTTTTGGAGAAGTTCTGGCTCATGCCCGTGCAATTCCTACCGGGCATATGTCTTATTTAGCTTTTATGGCACCGGGAGTTCTTGCTCAAAGCGTTTTGTTTGTATCAATTTTCTATGGTATTGCTGTAATCTGGGAAAGAGACCTGGGTATTGTGTATAAATTTTTATCAAGTCCTGCACCACGAACTTCTCTTGTTCTGGGAAAAGCTATTTCTGCTGGAATAAGAGGATTCTCACAAGCAATAATTGTATATATTCTTGCTTTATTACTAAAGATCCCTTTAAATCTTAATATATGGGCTCTTTTGGGAGTTCTTATATTTATACTTCTGGGTGCAATAATTTTTTCCACTTTTTCATTGATTATTGCCTGTATAGTAAAAGTGAGAGAAAGATTTATGGGAATAGGACAGCTTCTTACAATGCCACTGTTTTTTGCCAGCAATGCAATATATCCAATAGCAATTATGCCCAGATGGCTCCAGATTTTTTCCCATGTTAATCCTTTAACTTATGAAATAGATGCAATCCGCCATCTTATGGTGTTAAACGCACCAAGCGTCTATGGACTCGGAAAAGATTTTGGAGTTTTACTTTTAGCATCTATAATTATAGTATGGATTGGAAGTAAAATATATCCTAATATAGCAACATAATTATAAAAATAGTACACTAAACTTTTTAAGATATTAAGCAGTCTGAATAAATATAGACCAGGAGTATTTAAAAATTATGAAAAAAATTATCTTTTTATGTATTGGGATTTTAATTTTCCATCTTGTAAATATACAGGCACAGAATGTAATAAAAAAAGGTCAGGAACTTACATTAGAACAATGTATATCTATTGCCTTAAAATATAGCCCTGTTATTTCAGAAGCAGAAAATACAGTGCTGGTCAATCAAAGTCAGATCGGTCAGGCAAAGTCAAACTATTATCCTCAAGTATCAGGTTCAACCAGTGCTTCCAGAAATTCTACAACTTCTAGTGGCACACCATCAGAACAAACCAATAACTATTCTGCAGGAATTAATCTTCAGCAAACTATATATGATTTTGGAAAAACATCCTCTAAGATAAATATTGCAAAATATAATACAAAATCTTCTTATGCCACACTCTACAACACAGAACAACAGGTAATATTTAATGTGACTGAGGCTTATTTTAATGTTGTACAGGACCAAAACCTTGTCCAGGTTGACAAACAGACTATTATTGAATATCAACAGCAATTGCAGCAGGCAAGAGCAGAATATAATGTAGGAGTAAAACCCTTGATAGATGTTACAAATGCAGAAGTAAATTTGGGAAATGCACAACTAACGCTGATTAATGCAGAAAACACACTGAAAGATGCTATAATAACACTTAATGTTGCAATGGGAATAATAAATCCTCCATCATATAAATTGAAAAATACTCTTTCTTTTCAGTCATATAACATCAATTTAAATCAGGCTTTATCTACAGCCTATCAAAACAGACAGGACCTTAAATCTCTATATTTTCAAGAGATGTCAGATAAATATAGTGAACAATTAGCAAGAACAGGTTATTATCCCACTATAGGCGCAAGTGCAGGATATAGCTGGTCAGGAGAAAATTATTCCCAACAAATAAGTTCTAATATGAGTAATGGATGGGATGCTTTACTGACATTATCTATTCCTATATTTAATGGATATCTTACCAAGTATCAAATAAAACAGGCACAGGCAACCCTGGATGTTTTAAGAGCAAGTATAACACAATTAAAGCAGAGTATATATTCTAATGTAAAACAATCTTATCTAAATCTTCTGTCAGCCTTACAACAAATAAAAGTAGCACAGATTACAGTCCAACAGGCAAAACAAAATTTACAAATAGCTCAGGGCAGTTATAAGGTTGGTGTTGCAACATATCTTGATGTAACTACTGCTATTGTATCTTATTTAACAGCACAGCAAAATTATATTCAGGCTCTTTACAATTATAAAATCGCAGAGGCAAGCCTAAAGCAGGCAATGGGGGTTATAAAATGAAAAAAAGTGGAAAAAAAATAATTACAATATTAATAATTATAGTGGTGATTGTAATAGCAGGTATTATTTATAAAAAACATAACAAAGTAAATGTCCCTCAATTTGCAACTGTAAAAGTTTCAAAAGGCAAAATAGAACAAACTGTTATGGCTACTGGAACAGTCAATCCTATAAGAGAGGTTGATGTTGGAGCCCGCGTTTCAGGTCTTATAACAAATATTTATCCAAAACCTCTTGATTATAATCTTCCAGTGAAAAAAGGACAACTTTTGGCAGTTATAGACCCTTCTCCTTATGAAATCGCTCTAAACCAGGCAAAAGCCCAGCTTTTACAATCAAAAGCAACACTTATTGGAGCAGAAGCAACACTTGCAAATAATAAGTTAACTATGGAAAGAGACCAAAAACTTTACAAACAAAATTTTATAGCAAAAAGCCAGCTGGATAATGATACCACAGCCTATAATAATGCACAGGCTGCTGTAGAGGCAGACCAGCAACAGATTAAAGCATCAGAAGAAAATGTGAAAAATGCAGAGATAAATCTTGGATACACACAAATTTATTCTCCTATAAATGGGGTTGTAGTATCACAAAATGTTCAGATAGGCCAGACTGTAGCATCAAGTTTTCAAACCCCTACACTTTTTTTAATAGCACAGGACTTAACAAAGATGGAGATTGATACAAGTATGTCTGAGGCAAATATAGGGGGAATAAAAAAAGGAGACTCTGTTATATTTTCTGTATATGCCTATCCTCAAAAGATATTTAAAGGTATCGTATCCCAGGTAAGAATTTCTCCTACAACTGTTCAAAATGTTGTCACCTATGATGTTGTAGTTGGTGTAAATAATGATAAACTTTTGCTTCTTCCAGGAATGACGGCAAATGTCACAATAATAGTGGCAAAAAAACAAAATGTTTTAAAAATCCCTAATTCTGCTTTAATGGTAAATATTCCCAGTGCAAGCGGAAAACAAGTGTATCACAAAACAACAGGGGTATGGATTTTACAAAATAACAAACCTCAATGGGCATCAATAAAAACAGGTATCAGTAGTACAAACTATACTGAAGTGGTTTCAGGCTTAAAAGAAGGAGAAAAAGTGATTACAGGAATAAAAAATACTACAAATACCGGAAATCAGCCCCGACGGGGAATGTTCTTTTAAGGGGTGGTTCACCATGGCTTTAATTGAAACTATACACATCACAAAGATTTACAGAATGGACGGTTCCATAGACCTGCTTGCCCTTGATGATGTTTCTGTCAAAATAGATAAAGGAGAATTTGTTGCTATAATGGGACCTTCCGGTTCAGGGAAATCAACATTTATGCATATACTTGGATGTCTTGATAAGCCTACAAAAGGCCAGTATTTCCTGGATGGAAAGGATGTTAGTAATCTTAAAATACATCAGCTTGCTGATATAAGAAATAAAAAAATAGGTTTTGTATTCCAGGGTTTTAACCTTCTTTCAAGAACAACAGCACTTGAAAATGTGGAACTTCCCATGATTTATGCTAAAATTAACCCAAAGGAAAGAAGAAACCGGGCCCTGGATGCCTTAAAACTTGTCGGACTGGCAAATAGAATAAATAATTACTCTAATCAATTATCAGGTGGACAACAACAAAGGGTTGCCATTGCCCGGGCCCTTGTAAATAATGCTTCTATAATCATGGCTGATGAGCCCACTGGAAATCTTGATACAAAATCAAGTCAGGAAATAATGAATCTTTTTGTCCATTTAAACAGAGAATTCGCAATAACAATAGTTCTTGTAACACATGAACAGGATATAGCCGACTATAGCCAGAGAATTATAAGATTTCTTGATGGACATATTATAGGAGATGAAAAAATAAAAAATGACTGATATTATTTCAACAATAAAAATTGCAATCAGGGCTTTAAAATCCAATAAAATGCGTTCCGGGCTAACAATGCTTGGTATAATTATAGGTGTTAGCGCAGTTATTGCCATGCTTGCTGTGGGTTCAGGTGCAAAGCAAGGAATCAAACAAAGAATAGAAAGTATAGGAAGCAATCTTATAATGATTTTACCAGGTTCTATTAACCAGGGAGGTGTAATGTCTGGTTTAGGAAGTCAACCAACATTATCTATGGCAGATGCCCAGGCAATTAAAAAAGACTGTTCAGCTGTAGAGAATGTTTCCCCTATGGTTAATGGAAATGCCCAGGTTATTTATGGGAATCAAAACTGGTTTACTTCTATACAGGGAACTTACCCTTCTATTTTACAAATAAGAGATTGGAAATTAGCAGAAGGACATAATTTTACACAACAGGATGTTGAAACAGCAGCCAATGTATGTGTTTTAGGCCAGACTGTAGTAGACAATCTTTTTGGCAATATAGACCCTATAGGAAAAGTTATAATGATAAAAAATATCCCTTTTGAGGTTATTGGAACTTTAATTGCCAAGGGTTCCTCAGGTTTTGGAAGGGACCAGGATGATATTGTTTTTATTCCAGTAACAACAGCCCAGGAAAAACTTTTTGGTACAAATTTTCCCGGAATGGTAAATGTAATAGCAGTTCAGGCAAAAAATGATACAGATGTTGCTCTTGCCCAGCAACAGATAGAATCTCTTTTAAGACAAAGACATCATCTATCTCCAGGGCAACCAGATGATTTTCAGATAAGAAATATTGCTGAATTTTTACAGGCTGCTCAGCAATCTGTGAGTATAATGACACTCCTTCTTGCAGCAATTGCATCTATTTCTTTGATAGTTGGTGGAATTGGAATTATGAATATTATGCTTGTTTCAGTAACAGAAAGAACAAGAGAAATAGGTATAAGAATGGCAGTTGGCGCAACAACTCTAAATATAAGACTACAATTTCTTATAGAAGCAGTGATATTATCTTTAATAGGAAGTATTATAGGTATTCTACTTGGTTCTTTTGGGTCAAAAGTAGTATCTGGCATTGCTGGCTGGCCGGTAATAATATCTGTTACATCTATTATTATATCTTTAGCTTTTTCTATATTTGTCGGTGTATTTTTTGGCTATTATCCTGCGTATAAGGCATCCTTGCTTAATCCAATAGAAGCCCTAAGGTATGAGTAAAAATGACAGACTTTAATAAAAGATTAAAAAAAACAAGGAACTATTTATCAAAAATAAAAGGAGATGGACTTTTTATAGCATCTTATCCCAATGTAGTATACCTTACAGGGCTAAAAGATGTTGAAGGTTTGTTATATATTACCAAAAATTATTCATATTTTTTTACAAGTTCAATATATCGCGATTTTGCTGCCCAAAATATTAAAATACCTGCAGAAGTGACAGACCCTTATAAAAGCCATGATTTTAAAAAAATTTTATCCTCTTCAAAAAAGCCATTTTTTATTCCTTCAGAGGTTTCTTATGAAAGGGTTAAAAACTGGGTAAAAATATCAGGGAAAGAAATTTTATCAGTAAAAACAGACCCGGTAAAAAACCTCCGGGCAATAAAGCAACAGGAAGAAATAAAAATCATAAAAAAATCTGTTCAAATATCAAAAGATATATTTAAGGACTTAAAAAAATTTATTAAGCCAGGAGTAAGCGAGATTGAAACAGTAGGTTATTTCCTTTATCTTATAAGAAAAAAATGGGCGGCAAAAGAAAGTTTTGCCCCTATTGTTGCTTTTGGAGAAAATGCTTCTTTTCCTCACCATGCCTCAAATGATAGAAAATTAAAAAAAAATGATATAATACTTATTGATTTCGGTGTAAATTTTCAGGGTTATCATTCAGATCTTACAAGGACATATTATGTAGGGCATATACCTGAAGACTTTAAAAATATTTATAAAATTGTTGAAGATGTTCAGAAAATGGTTATTGAAAAATTAACAGAAGAAAAATCATGTAAAAAACTATTTTTATATGCATACAATCTATTTGAAAAAAAAGGACTGGGTAAAAATTTTACACATGGATTAGGCCATGGTATAGGACTTGAAATTCATGAATCCCCCTCTTTAAGTTCTAAAAGCAGAGATATTTTAAAAGAAAATATGGTTATTACTATTGAACCAGGCCTATATATAACTAATAAATTTGGCGTCCGAATAGAGGATGATATTCTCATAAATGAAAATACTATAGAAATTTTGTAAAAATGTATAAATTTTTTTTAATACTATTTGCTATTTTTAGTGTGATATTACTCAATAATCAAAAAGTATATGCTTTTACAAATCTGTTAAATAAAAATAATTATCCATACCTGAATTATTCAAATGAAATTTATTTTAAACAAGCATATAATGATTATATTCATGGAGATTGGAAAAATGCAGCCGGACTCTTCTGGTTATACTCTGACAAAGGTAAAGCACTAATAAAATATTCTTTTTATTATGAAGGGGTATGTCTTTTTAATCTTAAAGAGTATCATAAAGCCAATTATGTATTTTTAAAGCTGGTAGATTGGGGAACTGATTTTCCTTTTTATAAAAATGCTGTTTTTTATTTAGCTCTTTGTCAGGGTAAACTTGGTTATTTAAATTCAGAGATATCCATTTTACATTATATTGCTGCACATTCACATAAATATTCTATCAAAGCCTATGCATCATATAATATGTATAAAGCCTATCTTAAATTAAATAATTATAATATGGCAGATATATATTTATTAAAATTATACTTAGACTATCCTGATTTCTGCCAAAAACATAATCTTCATATTAATTCATCAAATCTTACTGCCTACCAAAAACTTAAAAGAGGTATAAATTTATACTATGATTCTTACTATCATCAATCTATATCTCTTTTAAAAGAAATTCCAGGAAAAAATAAAAAAGCAAATCTTATAATTTTAAAAGATTTAATGAAATTAAACAGTCCGAATTTTTTAAAAGATGTTAACCAGGCTTTAGTTTATGGTGATGGTATTGATTGTTATCAGGATTATGGAACAACAAGACAAGCATTTTTAAACCTGAAAATGTACTACTATTATTATATTTTACATAATCTTTCAAAAACATGGGCTATTTTAAATAAAAATGCAGAAAAATATGAATATTTAAATTCCAGGGAATTAAACATTTATAGAATTCTCATGTGGTACCATGTATCAAATGATTTAAAACATGGAAATCTTGTAAATGCAGAAAAAAATCTAAAATTATTTTTAAGTATGGCAAATAATAACAATGTTAATTCATCTAATGCAAAATTCTTTTTTTGGTACGGGGTTGTTTTAAAAAATTTAGGATTAAAAAATAAAGCATATTTTTATTTTATTAAAATAAAAAACTCAAATAGTATTAGATATTCTTATTATTACGCAATGGCTAATGTTATGATTAAGAAAATGATGCCTCCTGTTAAAGAAACAGAAAAAAATATATCCGTAGATTATAGTAATATAAATTTTAATAAAAATATGCTTATATTTAAAGAAACCTTAAAAACAGATTGGCCGCTAAATCTTGATTTTATGGCATTAAAAGCTATTTTAAATCTAAAACTATATTCCCTTTCAAATATGGCAATAAAGCAGTTTATTAATATTGTAAATACAAAATTTTCAGATAATAGCGGTGATATAACAGGATTAAATACCAGTGAGAAAATTATATCCGGGTTGGCTTATATGCTTTATAAAGATGGCAAATATGCCGATGCAATTAGTTTAATTAATAATTATAATCATAGCTCTTTATTATTAAACAAACAATTTTTAACTATATTATATCCCAGACCTTATTATATATATGTTAAAAAATATGCTGATTCTTATGGAATACCTGTTAATTTGGTATACGCTATTATGAGACAGGAAAGTCTTTATAACCCTTCTTCTGTTTCGTATGATGATGCCATGGGACTTATGCAGATAATGCCTGCAACTGCTTATTATATAGCATATCAGATAGGATATTATAATTTTTATCCGGAAATGTTATATGAAAAGAATATTAATATAGATTTTGGTACATATTATTTAAGTACTTTATTAAGCCAGTTTGCCGGGAAAAAATATCTTGCAATAGCCGCCTATAATGCAGGACCAGGTTCTGTATCTTACTGGAAAAATTATATGCTAAAAAATGATGATAGACCTTTATTTATTGAACAAATTCCATTTAATCAAACAAGGAATTATGTAAAGCAGGTTCTTACAAATTATTATATTTATAATTATATTTATAATTAAGCCTTCACTACTTTCTTAAGCGATTTCTTATATACATTTCTTGTATCAATAATAAGCTGGCTATATTTCAAAATAGATTGATAATCAATATTTGTGTGGTCAGTTATAATTACAACAGCATCATAAGAGGCAATTTTTTTATTTGTAATCTTTATTGAATATAAAGGATGTTTTATCTGTCTGCTTTTTAATACCTGGGGAATATACGGGTCATAATAATCAATTTTTACATTATTTTGTTCTAATATTTTTAGTATTTTCAGGGCAGGGGATTCTCTTATATCATCTGTATTTTTTTTGTATGCAATTCCAATAATTAAAATTTTACTTTTAAAAAGGGTTCTACCTGTTTTTTCCAGGGATTCTCTTAGTTTATTTATGACATAATATGGCATTTCTGCATTAATCTCTCCTGCAAGTTCAATAAATTTAGTATGAAACTCATATTCTCTGGCTTTCCAGGTAAGATAAAAAGGGTCTATTGGGATACAATGCCCCCCAAGACCCGGCCCTGGATAAAAAGGCTGGAATCCAAAGGGTTTGGTTTTCGCGGCTTCAATAACTTCCCAAATATTAATTTTCATTCTATCAAAAAGCATTTTTAGTTCATTGACAAGGGCAATATTAATTGCTCTATATATATTCTCAAGCAGTTTTACAGATTCTGCCACTTCAACAGATGAAACAGGAATTATTTTCTCAATTATACTCTGGTATATTGCTACACCAAGTTTTCTACATATAGGTGTCATTCCTCCCACAACTTTTGGAATTTTTTCTGTTGAAAATTGTGTATTTCCAGGGTCTTCTCTTTCTGGAGAAAAAACAAGAAAAAAATCTTTTCCAATTTTTAGTCCTGTTTTTAAAAACTCCTCAAGAAGTATTTCTCTTGTGGTTCCAGGATATGTTGTAGATTCAAGAGATATTAATTGGCCTGTTCTTAAAGTTTTTGCTATCTGGATAGAAGTTTCTTTGATAAATTTAATGTCAGGTTCTAAATTTTTTGTTAATGGTGTTGGCACACAAATTATAATAACATCCGGCTTTGAAAGCAGGTCCATATCCGCAGTTAAAGTTAGTTTATTGGATACATTTTTTATACGCAGGTCAGGTATATGGGAAATATACGACTTTCCTTTTTTTAGATTTTCAATTTTCTCTTTATCCGTATCAAAACCATATACCTTAAAACCTTCCTCAGCAAATCTTAAAATAAGAGGTAACCCTACATATCCTAATCCTATTACTCCTATAACAGCTTGTTTATTTTTTATCTTCTGTTCAAAAGAAATCATAATATAATTTATGAAACAGGTATTTTTTCTATTGTACTTCTATATCTATCTTTTAATTCTGCTTTTTTTCCTTTATTCCATGAATTAACCTTGGAAAAATAACCTGTGACTCTTGTAATTTGTTCAATATTTTTCCCATGGTGTGTCTGATTTAAAAGATAATCCATATTATTATCAAGAATCGCATTTTCTGAAAAAAAAGTCAGAGTATCAAACTGTTTATCTCTGACAATAAAACCTGTCATTTCATCATTTATTCTTTCCTCAATATCATAAATATTAGGAAATTTTTTTAGATACCCAACAAATTTTTCTTTTTCCATTTTCTCCTCCATAAATTATTTTTTTATAATTGTTTTATCCCCTGTTTTTTTGATGAACAATAAGGACATTGTGAATATAACCCCCTATAAATTTTTCCACAGTCAAGGCATGATGTAAACTCCGGACTAAAAGCCACCTGAGAATTCTTAGAATATTTAAAAATTTTAATAATAAAATTTGAAAGTGTTTTTGCATCAGGATTGGATTCTCCAAGCCATACATGACTTAAAGCTCCGGCATCAATAAGCGGATGAAAAATTCCTTCTTTGATAACTCTTTCTATAGGCGAAATCTCTTCAGAAACATTCAGGTACGTTGAATTTGTATAATAAACATTGTCTGACAGAGTTCCTTTTATGACTTTTTTCGCCTGCTCAAAATAATGTCCGAGGTCCAACCGGGCAAATCTGTATGCAGTGGATTCTGCAGGAGTTTGTTCAAGCACAAACCTTAATCCTGTTTGTCTACTATATTTTTCACACACAATTTTAAGATAAGAAATAATCTTAAGCCCAAGTTTAAAAGCATCTTCACTCTCGTGTAATTGCCTGCCTGTATGATATTGAACCATTTCATTTAATCCCAGCAAACCTATAAGATGTGTAACCCTGTGCATCCTTAAATAAGATTCTCCATCTAAATTCATTGTTAAAAGAGCAAGAGGGCCATTTTGCCCCAAAGCAAGAATTTTTTCAATAAATTTTCTTTTTTCAATATGGGCTTTCACAGATAACTCCATAAATTGATCCAATATTTCAAACAGTTTTGTATCATTATGGTCTGATATATAAGCACAGCGAGGCATGTTAAGTGTAACATTTTGTAAGGCTGAAAACCTCATTTTCCAGGGATATTTGGCATCTTCCAGATCAGATGCTTCAAGTTTGAACTGTAAACGACAGCATTCACTTATTTTGGCAGTATTATCTCTGTCAAAAACAAAATATGTATTTCCTTTTTCTGTTCCTACAAGGCAGGCAAGTTCAAGAAATTCCTCTGCCCCGGCAGTATCAAAAAACTTGTTGGTAATATGCAGCAGAGGTTTTGGGAAGAAAAAAGGTCTTCCCATTCCATCTCCTTCAAGATATACCTCAAAGAGAGCTTTTATAAATTTTTGAGATTCCTTTTCATACTCTCCATATTTTTTATCAGTTTCTATCCCACCTGGCCCGATAGCTGAAACATTTACAAAATGTTCCGGCATTTCCCAATAAAGATTTATATCACTAAATATTGCCTGACCACCCCTTGCTACAGCCTGCTGACTATATTCATAAATAAGCATCTGCGCAAGTTGTCTGATTTCTTTATCAGAAACACCTACAAGAAAGGGAGCAAAAAAGATATTAACAGCATCCCAGCCTATCGCCCCATTAAAATGCCCCTGTAAAGCCGCTGAAAATTTCACCATATGAGCTAAAAGAGTTTCAGGATGCTTTGCAGGTTTTGCAATAGATAAGGAATTGGGAAGATTAAGACCAAATTTCTTGACATACTCTAAGCTTTGGCCCGCGCAGTACGGCCTGTCTATAAATCCAAGGTCATGAAGATGAATATCCCCTCGCATGTGCGCATCAGAAATATCCGGAGAAAAAACTTCCAGTAATGCAAACTCCTTTTTCATATTTTCCGCAAGTGTAAGGTTTGTAGCTTCCGGATTATGAGGTATATTGGCATTTTCTTTGTTTGGATGAATTATTATATTTCTTACATCAATAAGAGGAAGTCCTAATCTTGTATATTTTTTTCTCTCTTTTTCAAAACCCAATTCAATAAGTTTTGCATTAACCATTTCCCTGATAAGAGGAGCAGTAAGAAATTTCACTTTGGAGTAAATAATCTCTTTTTCAACTTCAGCAGCAATAGTCCTGGCAGATTTTTCCTCAATAGATGTTTCCTTAATAAGAGATAAAACTATCTTTTCTTTATCCCAGGAAATAATATCCTCACCGCTTGTTCTTACAAAAAGACTCAGGTCAGTGGATTCTTTTGTTTTGAGCACTGAATCTATTTCTTCTGAGGTTTCAGGTATGTTAATTCCCTGTTTTATTTTCCTTATTCTATTTCTTTTTTCCCTGTAAAGTATATATGCTTTTGCTGTTTTGGCATGACCTGTTTTTATAAGAACCTTTTCAACTGCATCCTGAATTTCTTCTACAGAAGGAATTCTATCCGTAAATTCTTTATTCAGATACATTGTTACTGCTTCAGCAATGTCCTCTGCAAGATATCTATCCTGGCCCCCAACACTTTTTGCGGCTTTGAATATCGCTTCTATTATTTTATTTTTATCAAAAGGAACTATTCTGCCATCTCTTTTTTTAATAGAAGAAATGACAGTAGTATGATTTCCATTAATTTTACTCATTTTTATCTCCAAGAATTTGTTCAACCTCTTTTTTAAATTCTGTGATATCCTTAAATTGTCTATAAACAGAAGCAAATCTTACATATGCCACTTCATCTAATATTTTCAAATTTTCCATTACCAATTGTCCTATAACTTTTGAAGAGATTTCATTCTCAAACTTTTGATTCATTTCCATTTTTACTTTATCTACTATTTCAGAAATTTGTTCTGTGCTGATAGGCCTTTTTTCACATGCTTTCTGGATACCGGTAAAAATTTTTTCTTTTGAAAACTTTTCTCTTCTTCCATCAGATTTAACAACCATTAAAATTTTTTCTTCAATTTCCTCGTATGTTGTAAATCTTTTATTACATCTTAAACATTCCCGTCTTCTTCTGATTTGAAATCCATCCTCTCTTTCCCGGGAATCTATTACCTTATCTTCAATGAAACCACAGAATGGACATTTCATAATATTTTAATTATAATACAATATATTGTGTGTGTAAAAATTATAGAATACAACATTTAGGTTTGTCAAATTTATTTTGACCAACTGGGTTTTTACGGTAATTATCCTGTATAATCAGTTTTCCCGCCTGTCTTTTTTTTAAGTTTGATTTCTCCTATTTCTATGTTATAACCATACCCTTTGCACATATCATAAATAACAGTAAGAGCAACTACAACCCCATAAATAGATTCCATTTCAAAACCTGTTCTATCAATACCTTCTACTGTACTTATTACCTTAATATTATCTTCAAAAACATCAAAGTCAAGTTTTGCCTTTGTTATTTTCACAGGATGACAATGTGGAATAACAAAAGGAACCTGTTTTATAGAAAGCAGTCCTGCTATTTCAGCTGTTTTTAAAACATCTCCTTTGGGAACATTGTTTTCTTTTATTTCTTTTATAATTTTTCTGGAAAGAAAAATTTTACCTTCTGCTATTGCAGTTCTTTTTGTTGGATTTTTATTGGATATATCTATCATATTTTTCCTTTACTATATATTACAACAATTATTTTTTTGTAATCAAGTAACATTTTTGAATATAAACCTCTGGTTTTTTATTGAAATATTTTGAACAGTTTCTTTCTATTTTAATCTGAATACTGACAACATACGGTAATGTTTTGCGATTGCCATTAATCCATGTTTTGAGATCTTTTGCATTTCTAAAAAACGGAGATATCCATACCCCACGACTAAGAAATGCCGGAAAAGTATGAAATTCAAATTTTTTACCATCAGAAAGATGTAGTTGTAACATCAGCCAGGGGCTTCGTAACAATAAAGTTCTCAGACGATATGCTCCTCCTGTTAGGTTTTTTACGATTAATCTCTCAAAATATGTTTTGTTGGAAAATTCTGTTTCATTTATTTCAGATGGAATATTTATATTCAAACTATCTCCCACAAAAACTGGTTTTTCAGGGATAATTTTTACATTTTTATTTTTCCTTATTAATAAAAAGGAGTTTCCGTAATTTTTAACAATATTATAATTGGTTAATAACCACTCATAAGTTCTGGGACAATCATCAAAAGGATATCTGAGAAAAAGGGAAGAAGGTTGCAATAAAATATAATCCTTATGGTTTAATTTTTTAAAATATTCTAAATTTGCTCTATCCAAGCCTTCTGTATATCCTGTATAGAATTGCAAACTAGGATAAAACAAAGGTCTTGCACCAAGTGCATCTGGTAGTGTTAAATCAAAAGGAATAGATACTAAATTATGTCCTTTTACTATTTTTTTTATGTTCCCATTTATCTGGTTTGAAATAACTTCCATATTATAGTGTGATTTATTCATTTTTTCAGATATGTATCTATAAAGTCCTTTTACAAAATAAATTTTTAATGTTTGAGCTCCATTTTTATAATCAAAACCTGAAGAATGGGTTATAGACATATTAAGACCAAAAAGAAATAAAACAGATATAAAAAAAATGCCAGGAAGAAAAATATTACGCGTAAATCTAATCTGTGAAAATAAACTTCCAAAGTTTAATTTATTAATATTTTGCTTATTCCCAGTATATGGAAGTATAAAATTATGCGGTTGTATTTTTCTATCAGGAATTAATAAAACAACAGATAATAAAATCAAAGAAACAGAATCCACAAATATTAACATATGAGAAGAATCTGCCAAAACAAAACCCGATTTAAAACTTGTGAACAAAACCGGAAAAAGAATTAAAACAATAGGAACTCTTGCGAATCTATAAATAATAAACAAAATTCCAAGAAATATAAAAGCAAGATATACAAAAAATATCATAGTAAAATAACTCACCGGATGCCCATAGAGCCGTGATAGGTAAGATGGTTCTGCCATCATTTGAGAATAAAGTGATATTTGGGAATAACTATGTTTGAGAAAAACAAGAAAATTTCTAAAAGTTCCGGAAGTTATAATTTTATAAAAAATAAATGAAAAAAAACTAAAAAGAATAAAACCAGATACAGAATATGTTAAAAGCACCTTTTTCTTTTTATAGGCTGCATAAATTATTAACAATAGAATAGAAAAAACCCCAGGTATTTCCCAGGAAACTTTATAAAGAAAAGCGCATGCAAGAAATATACTAAATAAAAAAAGCGTTATAATTGGAAAAATTTTGTGTTTTTTCTTATCCTCTGAACATTCCTGATAAAATATAACTCCAAGGAGAGCAGTTGTTCCATAAATAAGGGCATCTAAAGAACAGGTTAAAAGAAAAGAAATGGCTCCAATAATAGCATATAAAGGATGTTTACGATATAGTTTCACAATAAGTCCAAAATAAAAAATATAAAAAAGAGCAATAATTATCATATATTGAATTTGTGTTGATGTTTGTTGTTGTAAATGACCTGGAATTATAATTGGGGGGAATTTATTTGCTAACGGTCCATATGTAAAAAAAGTATCTTTCCCAAGATACATATTCATCTGGGGAAGCCGGGCCAAAGCATATTTCCATCCTCTATCAAATAAGTCTCCGGTAGGAACTACTCCCCGGTTGGTTTGTGCAAAAAATTTCAAACCAAAAAGAATAACAATTGATAATATAATTATAGATTGAATTATGATAAATAGCGGCTTTTTTTTATGAAATTGGAACATATCTTTCCTTTATAACAACATTATATCAATCTCAAAATTGAAAAAAAGAGATAAAAATCAACCACCTATATAACACATAGAAATAGAACTTTTTATAAAATGCTCTTTTAAACCATCAGGTAATTTTAGATTATGTCCTGCTGGTTTATGTAAAACCGCATACTTTATAATCTGTTTTATTTCCTTTTCATTAACATTTTTATTTCTTATTAAATCCCTTAAATTAAAAGAGATATTATTGTGCAGACAGAGAACTAATTGTCCTGTTGATGTAAGTCTTAGCCTATTACACTGGGAACAAAAAGAATTACTTACAGCAGTAATAAGCCCAAAACTTCCTTTATATCCTTTAATCTTATAATATCTTGCAGGTCCAAATTCTTTAAAAATATTTTCATTTTCCACTTTTCCAAGAGATTGTGCTCTTTCCAGAACATCTATGCCGCTAATAAAATATTTGCTCCAGTCCAATCTATTAGAAGTTGGCATAAATTCAATAAAACGAACTATTAAATTTTTCTCTCTGGTAAGATTTATAAAATCTGTTATCTCATCACTATTTATTCCTTTAAGAAGTACAACATTGATTTTTACAGGAGAAAAACCTTTATTTAAAACCATCTCAACACCTTCAATAACATTATTGAATTCATCAAAACCAGTAATGGCTTTATATTTTTCTCTTTGAAGTGTATCAAGACTTATATTGATTCTTTTTAGGCCTGCTTGTTTAAGTCTATCTATATCTAATGGAAGAAACACACCATTGGTCGTCAGTGATAAATCAGATAAACCGGGAAATTTATTTATTTTCTTTATCAGGTCTATTATGCCTTTTCTTATTAAAGGTTCCCCACCTGTTAATTTTATTTTTTTTATTCCCAGATAAACAAAAATTTTGCTTATAAACAATATTTCTTCTAATGTCAGAACATCTGCTCTGGGAAATAATTTAAAATTTTTTTTGTCAACACAATAAACACAGGATAGATTGCATCTATCAGTTAAAGAAATCCTTAAGGTGTCTATATGTCTATTATATTTGTCAAACAAACCCTTATAAGGCTTTGTTTTATTATTAGAATCCACTTTCTTCTAAAACAAGAGGAACATATTTTTCCCATCCAAGGGGCATAATATGTATACCCTGACATAGAGATTTCATTCCTTTAATAAGTTCTGCTGCAATTTTAATGCTTGTCTTTGGTCTATCCTCTTTTTTAGCCTCTGCCATCATTTTTATGTATTTATCAGGAACACTGACACCAGCCACATTTTCATTCATATATTTCGCCATCCCAGCAGATTTTAAAAGTACAATGCCTCCAAGAATAGAAACATTATATTTTTCAACTTTTTTCATGAAGTTTTCAAATGCTTTCAGGTCATAAACTGCTTGAGTTTGAAAGAATTTCGCACCTGCTTCTATTTTTTTCTCCATTTTAATAATCTGCGGTTCAAGAGGGTCTGAACCTGGACTTACTACTGCCCCAAGAAAAAAATCAGGCTTGCCATCTAATTCATTACCATTGATGTCTTTACCATTCATTAAATCAGTTGCTGCCTTTAGAAGACTTACAGAATCCAGATCAAAAACTGGTTTTGCATCTGGATGGTCTCCTAATACAGGATGGTCTCCTGTCAGACAAAGAATATTTCTTATGCCCAGCACATACGCTGATAATAGGTCTGACTGTAAAGCAAGTCTGTTTCTATCTCTGCAGGTAATCTGAAAAACAGGTTCCAACCCTTTATTGATTAATAAGGCACAGGTGGCAAGAGAACCAAGTCTCATTACAGAACTTTGTAAATCTGTAACATTATAAGCATCTATTTTATCTTTTATATGAAGAGCTTCTTCTATGTGGGGTTCAATATTTGTTCCTTTAGGAGGTCCGATTTCAGATGTTATTACAAATTGTTTTCCAATTATTTTATCCTTAAAATTCATATCTTTTCTCCTTCTTATTTACTAATTTTATTATCGGTAGAAATATATTTTTTATAGTTCCTTATTCTGCATTTGGTAATTAACTTTTCTTGTTTTTTCTGCTTTAAAAGTCTATTATATATCATCACCCAACCGCAATCCATTTCAGAATTCACTTCACATTTACCATTTTTATATCCACCACAGGGACCATTAAGTAAATGTTTGGAACAGGCAGTGATTGGGCATATTCCACCTGTATAATTAAGATAACATTCTCCACACTGCCTGCAATCCCAGGATTGCGCAGAAATACCCTGAAAGCCATTAATATAATTTGTATCACATCCTGCAAAAACTTTTTTATACTCAAGTATTTTTGAAATAACCTGGACTCCTACACCACAAGAAAAAATAACAACCACATCTGATTTTTCTATGAAATTGTTATATGTTTCAGAATATGTTCTGGAAAAATCTTCATTGCATAAATAATCTAATCGTTTTATACTGATAATATTTTGATTTTGTTTTTCAAGAAATATATCAATTTCTTCTTCTGGAAGATATACTTCTTTACAACCAGAACATTTTATAACAAATACCTTATCAGAAAAACAGGGTATAAGTTCATTGTATGATTTAAGTTTTGTTATAAGCATATTTTTTTGCCTTTTTTATGTATTTAAGTATATCTATCTTTGCAGAACAGATATACTGACAGGCTGCGCATTCAATACAATTTTTAACTTTGTATTCTGCAGTTTTCTGCCAATCCTGTTTTTTTCCATAATAATAATATTGAAGTGGAAATAAATCAACAGGACAAACATCAACACATCTTCCACATTTTATACATTCTCTTTCTTCAGAAGATTCAACAGGATAAGATTCCATTATTGTTAATCCTGTTGTTCCTTTGATAAGACCAGTATCAATATCCATTTGTAAAATTCCCATCATAGGGCCACCCATAAATATTTTCTTGTTTTTATCATCTGATTTAATAAAATCAGAACCGCATGTAAAATCAATAATAGATTTAATTGGTGTTCCTATTTTTATAAGATAATTCCCGGGATTTTTTACATAGTCTCCTGAAATCGTAATTACCCTATCTATAACAGGCATACCTTCATATATAGCCCTGTATATTGCATATAATGTTGAAATATTTAGAACAACCACCCCTACATCCAGAGGAAGTCCTCCCTCAGGAATCTGTCTGTTAAGAATGGATTTAATGAGAATTTTTTCTGCCCCTTGTGGATATTTTGTTTTAAGAATAGAAATTTTAATATAATCATTTCCCAAAATCTGTTTCTTCATAGATTCTATTGCCTCTGGTTTATTTTCTTCTATACCGATTATTACCGATTGAACCCCAATAGTTTTTTTAACAATTTCAATACCTTTAAATATCTTATCTCCATATTCAATCATCAAACGGTTATCCCCATTTAAATAAGGTTCGCATTCACAGCCATTTATTATAAGGGTGTCTATAGGTTTCTTTGAAAAAAGTTTTACATAGGTGGGAAACATTGCCCCACCCATTCCAACTATACCTTTTTCTCTTAAGACTTCAATTACTTTTTCACCTGGAATATTATCCAAAGAAACAGCCTTTATTGAATCATCAAATTCATTCTTGTTATCATTTTTAATAATTATAGCAGGCATTTTCCTGCCAAGTGTCGGATGTGTTTTTTCTTCTATTGCAGTAATGGTTCCACTTATACTGGAATGAATGGGAGATGAAATAAAACCTGATATTTCACCAATCTTTTGACCGATTTTTACTTTGTCCCCAACTTTTACAACAGGTATTGCAGGAGCACCTGCATGCTGGGAAAGAAAAATAATGACCGTTTCCGGCTCAGGAAAAGTTTTTATTTTACTATTTTCTGTAAGATTTTTTTTATCCAAAGGATGAATTCCTCTAAGAAAATCTTTTCCCCGGGAATAAAGATTTATTTCTGATATTTCTTTTTTATTTTTAAATGGAAATATATTAAAATTTCTTACCTGAATTTCATTAAGTAAAGGCCTGTTCTGTTTATTAAGACGGAAATAAATTTCCTCCCATGCGCAGGGAATATCTGGATTTACTTCACATTTACCATTTTTTGCCCCCCCACAAGGACCATTTAGCAAACTTTTTGAACAATTTACGACAGGACATATTCCACCTGTCCTATTAAGATAACACTGGCCACAGGTCCCACATTTTTCTTTGCCTAATGCAATACCATGATAACCTTGTGGACTTGTAGAATTTCCACTTTCAGGAACTGAATCTGCCAAAGCAAGAACTTTCTTATCCTCAAACAAAGAAGCCACCAATTGTATTCCAAGTCCACATGATATTACACCAATGGCACCGGAATCTTTAATGAAATCAATAATTTTTGTACTTAAATCTGTGATAGCCTTTTTGGTATGATAATTATTGCACAAAAAATCAATATCAATACATTCTACAATTTTATGTTTATTTTCTTCTGTTAAAGAATTATAAAGATTTTCTTTTTCTAATTCAGTATTGGTAGAAAATTCCTTGTAACATTTTTTACATATCAAAATAAAAACACTACCATCTATCTGATTAAAAATTTCTCTTATTTCTTCAACAGGTTTAAGTTTATATTTAGTATAATCTATCATTTTAATTAATTTATATTTTTGGCTATCTCAATGGTATTTTTTAAAAGTATTGCTGTTGTTACACTTCCTACGCCACCTGGAACAGGGGTTATCCATTTTGATTTTTCTTTTACATTTTCAAAGTCTACATCCCCCACTGTTTTCATTTTGGGTTTCCCTTTTTCATCCAATGAAGGATTACCATTTTCATCTATATGTTCCGGAATTCTGTTTATTGCTATATCTATAATAATAACTCCTTGTTTAACCATATCTGGTTTGATAAGATAAGAAAGGGCCGGAACTGATGGTTTTGGCTGAGATTGGTCTTTTTGCCATTTTTTTAATGCAGACTGATATCTTAACCATAAAGCCTGGGCTTTTCCTGTTGCTGTAAATAGAACATCAGCCCTTTTTGTATGAAATACAAGGTCTTTTGTGGCAATATGACAAACAGTAACTGTAGGTGATTCGCTTAAAGATTGTAAAAGAATAAGGGCTGTAGGTTTTCCAACTATTTCACTATGGCCAACAATTACAACTTCAAGTCCTTTTAAATTTATCCCGGTGGATTTTAAAATTTCTATAGCAGACATAGCAGTACATGGTCCGATAATATTTGTTGCAGAAACAAGTTTTCCAATATTAACAGGGTGAAGTCCCTCTACATCCTTTTCCGGAGAAATTGCTGTTTGAATTTTTCTCGCATCTATCCCTACAGGTAAAGGCATTTGAAGAATTATTCCTGTGATTGTTTTATCATTATTAAGTTTATTAAGTTCTGAAAGGATATCCTGCTCTTTTGCATCCTCCTGCATCTGGACAAGGCTATATTCTATATCTACTTCTTCACAAGCTTTCTTTTGTTGTCCGACATAAATTTTAGAGGCAGGATTTTCACCCACCTGAAGAGCAACCAATTTAGGATTTATTGATTTTTTTTTCAATAAATCCAGTTCCTTTTTAACATCACTTTTAATCCTTTCTGATATTTCCTTACCCGAAAGAATATTATCTTCCATCGCTATCTCCTTTGATTTTTGTTTCTATTTTTTCAATTATTTCTTCTGCTTTTTCCTGTGTTTTTAAAATTATTTCTTCCATTTTTTTTACACAATTATTTACATATTCTCTGTTTCTTACTTCTTTCAAATTTATAAGGATATTTATTTTTGTTGCCTTTATTCCCCCAAGAATAAGAGAGGAAGAAACCGCAACATCACTTATAAGGTTTGGATTGCCATGTATAACAAGTAATTGATTCCATTCTGTAATTATAAAACAATTATTTAAAATTTCAAAATGTAGGTCAATAGATTCTTTAAGTCTTTCTTCATATTGTTGAATATAGGATGACTCTTTTAAAACAGACTTATATACACTTCTGATTTTCTCATAGATATAACTGTCTTTTTCAATAAGAGGGGAGAGTGTTTCTTTAAGCTCAGCCGCATCTTTAAGTATATTTTTTACAATATTCTGCGATTCTTCTTTAACAAGTTTACTCCCTAAGGTATAGTTTGCAACCATACAAACAAGACTACTGGCAATAGCCACTGAGAGAATAGAAGCACTACCTCCACCAGGGCAGGGGGTTTTCTCAGAAAGCCTATCTATATAATCCTTAAGGGATTCTTTAAGATAATTAAATTCCATTGTCTTTTATATTATCTCTAAATCATCTCTACTACCAGGTTTAGGAAATTTTTGATGTGGTTCAATTTGATACCAGTAGGCTACTGAAGAGATATCATCCTGTAATGGAAGATATCTACCTTCACTACGCCATCCAAGAGTCTGTATAGTTACTTTAATATCTTTTTTAAAACAAATAGGATCTAATAGATGAAATCTATAAAGTATATGTCTATTACCAGGTTTTCCATCGCAATTACCAGACGGATATCCCAAAAATGGAGCAGTGAAATTTTGACCAAAACCCCATGCTCCGCCAAAATAGTCTTCAGTGCCTGTTCCACATATTGTGGGAAATTCTGTATCCCCATCTAAAAATATTTTTATTTCACCCTCTCCCCACCAACCACTGTTGTTTTGCTGCCATGCAAGCATTGTACCTACATAATGGCCTTGGCCTTTTATTCCATCTATAATAACATAATCTTCCTTATATTCTAAAAGATTTTTTCTTCTAAATTGAGCATGAAAATAGGCATCTTTATTGTCTATGTCAGTTAAAGCATAAGTGATTGCATAAAAAAACCCACCCTGATTAAAAGACGCTCTATTTTCAACGGTAATTTTAGCATGCTTTTTAAAGGGCATTGGGAAATAACAATTAAATCCGCCTGAAGGATTTACATTGATTGGAATTGCCAGTATATTTGTCCTTGTATTAAAGCTATTACAGAAAAAATCCCCAACTGGGGTTTCAACGCTTGGAAATTCTTCGTTATCCCAATAAAATCTAATTATTAAATCTCTATATACTTTGCTATCAACAGTCATCCAGATATGTTGAATACATCCAGGTCCGTCAATATCCATAATAGTTGTTATACTTTGAGCGGGTAGGGTAATACATGGTCTGACTTTCCATTTTCTTCCCAACTCTCTTGCAGGATTAGAATATTCCCACATTTGCCCTATTTTCTCTACTTCTTTCTGTGGAATAGATGAAACTTCTGCCATTCCACCCATACCTTTTTCCCCATAAACATTTTCTGCTGTGATTACTCTTGTTTCTGCATCTAAAATCTTAGCTATATTATTAAATTCTATACCCATTTAATTCCCACCTCATAAAAAATCTGAAATTTTTTAATTATATTATTATAACATTAAAATTTTTTATACAACACACTGGCTATCAAAAAAATATTATGATATACTAGTAATTATAAACAAAGGATATAAAATCTATGGCAATAACCGTAGTTGGTTCAATAGCAATAGATAATATAGAAACGCCTTTTAATAAGGTTTCTAATGTGCTTGGAGGTTCTGTTTCGTTTTTTTCTCTGGCAGCTTGTTTTTTAACTGAAGTCAGAATAATTGGTGTTGTAGGTTCAGATTTTAGTCAGAATTACTTTGAAGTATTTAAAAAAAAATCCATTGACATCTCACAAATAAAAATAAAAGAAGGGAAAACATTTCACTGGGAAGGCAAATATGACTATAATCTTTCGGACCCCAAAACACTAAATACTGAACTTGGAGTTTTTTCTGATTTTCAACCTATAATTCCTGAAAATTTTAAAAATGATATACTTTTTCTTGCCAATATAGACCCTGATATTCAATTGAATATTTTAAAACAAATGAATTCTTCCAGACTTATTGTTTTGGATACCATGAATTTTTGGATTGAGTCTAAAAAAGAAAAACTTTTAAAGGTAATAGAAAATGCGGATATTTTTATTATAAATTCATCAGAAGCAAGACTTTTAACCAACCAGGCTTCTGTTTTTTCTGCGGCGAAATCTATACTCAATTTAGGACCTAAAACATTGATTATTAAAAGAGGGGAATGTGGTGCTGCTATGTTTACAGGAAATAAATTCTTTATTGTTCCAGCTTATCCTCTTGAAGATATAAAAGACCCTACTGGAGCAGGAGATTCTTTTGCAGGTGGATTTTTGGGATACATTGATAATACAGGGGATATATCTTTTGAAAATTTTAAAAAAGCATTAGTATTTGGTAATATTATGGCTTCTTATACAGTGGAGGATTTTTCTGTTAATAAATTATTAAACATCTCTCTGAATGATTTAAGAAACAGGTTTAACAAATTTAAAGAAATAACACATTTTGAAAATATTTATAATGAAATTATAAAGTAAACTATTAGGTTAGATAAACTTTTTATTTTCACAAATAAGATGTCGTTCATATATTTTGTTGACAAATGTAAAAGAAAATTATAATGTATAGTATAATAAAAAAATATTATATAAAAAGGAGGCGATATAAATGGGTAGAATTTTGATAAAAAACGCTGTAAAGAGAGAAAAAGGATTTATGTATTATGTAGATGGAGACGGTAATGTCTGTGAAGCAAAAATGGCAAGAGGCGGACAAAAGAAAAAAAAATCCAAAAAGTAGTAAAAATAAGAAGTGTATAATTTATCAATAAATATTTCTCAGACAAAATTTTGGGAAAATATATTTTGAATATAGTTGGTAAAATTATACTTTATTTTTTGGGATTTTTGAAACGGCATTGAATCGACAAACAGCCAAGCATGTTCCACATTTAATACATTGTTGTTGATTAATGAAATGAGGTTTATTTTTACTTCCATCAATAACATGAACAGGACATTGTTTAGCACAAACAGTACATCCTGTACATTTATTAGTATCAATTGTATATTCAATGAAGTTTTTACATATTTTTGCCGGACAAATTTTTTGACTAATGTGTGATTGATACTCATCCTTAAAATATTTAAGAGTGGTTAATATCGGATTCGGGGCAGTCTGCCCCAATCCACATAAAGATGTTTTTTTCACGGTATTTGCTAATTCTTCTAATATGATTAAATCCTGTTCTTCACCATTCCCTGAAATTATTTTTTCTAATATTTCAAACATGGTTTTTAATCCTTTTCTACATGGTACGCATTTCCCACATGACTCATCCATTGTAAAATCCAGGAAAAAATGTGATACATCAACCATACAGGTATCCTGGTCCATTACTACCATTCCACCCGAACCCATAATAGCACCTAATTTGGTTAAACTATTATAATCTACAGAAGTATTAAAAAGATTGGAAGGAATACATCCTCCAGAAGGACCTCCGACTTGAATGGCCTTAACATCTTTATTATCGGCAGCACCCTGGCCAATATCATAAATTATTTTTTCAATTGGGGTTCCTAATTCAACTTCCACCAAGCCCACATTGTTTACTTTCCCTACAAGAGAGAATACTTTTGTTCCTGTATTATTTATAGTTCCTATATTAGAAAACCATTTTCCGGTTTTGGATATAATAACAGGAATATTTGTCCATGTTTCAACATTGTTTATATTGGTGGGTTTATTCCATAATCCTTTTTGTGCTGGATAAGGAGGCCTTGGTTTAGGTCTTCCACTTTTCCCTTCTATAGAAGCAATTAAAGCTGTTTCTTCACCACAAACAAATGCTCCAGCACCTTTTACTATTGATATATCAAAATTAAAATCACTTCCTAATATATTACCACCCAATAAACTATAAAATTTTGCCTCTTCTATGGCTTTTTGCAGTCTTTCTACAGCCAAAGGATATTCTGCTCTAATATAAATAACACCTTCACTGGCACCAATAGTATATCCGCCTATTATCATTCCTTCTATAATAGAATGAGGGTCTGATTCCATTTCATTTCTATTCATATAAGCACCAGGGTCCCCCTCATCAGCATTACATATTACATACTTTTTACTATTTTTCTCAGTGTATGCTCTTTCCCATTTTAAAGATGTAGGAAATCCTGCACCACCTCTTCCTCTTAGTCCTGAATCTTTAATTTCATTTATTATCTCCTGCGGCGACATTTCCTTTAAAGATTTATACAGACTTTTGTATCCGCCAACAGCAATATATTCTTCTATATCTTCAGGATTAATTATTCCTGCGTTTCTTAAAACTATTTTTTTTTGTCCTTTAAAAAAATTTAGCTCATTCCAAAGAGGTATATCTTTAAAACCATTACCATAATCTATTATTCCGTTAATTATATGGTCCCAGGTATTTATTCTGCATAACACCTTATCAAAATTTTCTTTATTATTTATTATTGTTTCCAATATTCCATTGACATCTTCAGGCTCTATTTTATGTAGAATTAAAATACCTCTTTTAGGAATTGTTATATTTACAAGTGGTTCTTCTTTGCAAAATCCTATACAGCCTGTTTTGGAAAGAGATATATTTAGATTTTTTTCTTTAATCTGTTTTTTAAATTCTTCATATACTAAATTACCTCCAACAGAAATACCGCAAGTAGCCAACCCGACCCTGATAGAAGGAGTATCCAAAGGTACAAGCTTTTTTAATACTGATTCTTTTACTGCATCAAGGTCTTTTAATGAGGAAATTTTCATTTTTTTATCCAGCCGTACTCTTTTAAAATTTTTGGTAAGGTATTTATAGTCATATGTCCGTATATTTTTTCATTAATTCTTACCACAGGAGCCATAGAACAACAACCAAAGCATCTGGCAACATTCAAAGAAAAATTTTTATCCTGTGTTGTTAATAAAAACTTGCCATCACTTGTAATTTCATCTTCTTTTACATCCAAAAGATATTCTAAATTATTTAATATTTCAGCTGCACCTTTAACATGACATGCTGTTCCCATACACACACTAATAATATTTGTTCCAACAGGTTTAAGATTGAAAAATGAATAAAAAGTTGCAATACTATAAATCTGGGTAAGAGGGACTTTTATATTTTTTGATATATAGATTAAAGATTCTCTTGATAAATATCCTTGTTTTTCCTGAACCTCTTCCAAAATACTCAATACCTTTCCTGAAGGATTTTGATATTTTAAAATAATATTATCTAATAAATTTGTTTCCATTTTATTTTTTATTAAATAGATTATATCATAAATTTTTATCTTTGTCTTTTTTACTAAAATATTTTAGCCCGATATAAATTATGCTATAATAAATAAACTATAGTTATTAATATAAATAATTGATTTATGATGAAAATTAGGAAAATTATAGAATGATTAATGTAACTAAAACTTTTTTACCATCTTTTAAAAATTATCAATCCTACTTAAAAAAAATATATAAAAATGGCTGGATAACGAATAATGGTCCCTTTGAAAAAGAATTGACTAAAAAATTAAAATTATATTTCAATATAAAAAATATTGAAATAGTATCAAATGGTACAATTGCGATTCAAATAGCAATAAAATCATTAGGTCTGAAAGGACAAATAATTACAACCCCATATAGTTATGTAGCCACAACAAATGCAATATTATGGGAGGGGCTTCAACCTGTTTTTGTTGATATTGAAGAAAAAACTTTTTGTATTGATGCTGATAAAATAGAAAAAGCAATAACAGATAAAACAGTAGCTATACTGGCAACACATATTTATGGCTATCCATGTAATATAGAAAAAATAAAATCTATATCTAAAAAATATAACTTAAAGGTAATATATGATGCTGCGCATGCTTTTGGAGTGAAAATTGGAGAGAAACACTTAGTTGATTTTGGAGATATTTCAACACTAAGTTTTCATGCTACAAAATTATTCCACACTGTAGAAGGCGGAGCAATCGTATGTAAAGACAGGGAAATATCTCAAAAAGTTTTTCTTTTAAAAACATTTGGGCATATAGGAGAAGACAAATATATTGAAGTAGGTATAAACGCCAAAAATTCCGAATTACATGATGCTATGGGACTTTGTATTCTTTCTGAAATAGATGAAATAATAGCAGAAAGAAAACGAATAAGTGAAATTTATGATGAATCATTATCTGGTTTAAATATCCAGACTCCGTTAAAACCAAAAAATTTGAAATATAATTATTCTTATTATCCAATTATTTTTGAAACTTATGAAACCATGCAAAAAGTCAGAAATGCTTTAATAAAAAATGAGATTATGCCGAGAAGATATTTTTATCCATCATTAAATACACTGCCCTATCTTGAAAAAAGAGTTAAAAAAAGATGTCCTGTTTCTGAAAGTATAGCAAACAGAGTCTTATGCATACCATTATTTGTGGGATTAAGAAAAAAAGACCAGCTAAAAATTGTTAAAATAATCAGGGAAAATTTAAATTAAATAATTAACATAGAAGGAGAAAAACTTATGAAAGAAATAGGAGGCTATTTTGGACTTGAATTATCCAGAGGCAAAGAGTATTATCCTGATGCGATAAAACTTAACAGCGCAAGAAATTGTTTTAAATATATATTACTGGCTCAGAAACCATCCAAAGTATATGTCCCTTATTATATTGATAAAAGCATGACCGAGGAATCTCTTCAGAATTCCGGTGTTAAATTTGAGTTTTATAATATAGATGAAAAATTTGAAATAGCAGATAGTGTCAATGTTAAAAATGAAGAAAAAATTTTATACAATAATTATTTTGCTCTTAAAAATGAGTATGTATTAAAATTAGTTCATATTTACGGTAATAAACTAATTATAGACAATACACAGGCTTTTTTTTGCAAACCTGTATCTGGTATAGATACACTTTATTCTTTAGGTTCAAAATTTTTTGGGGCTCCTGGTGGTGGATATCTTTTTACCAATGTATTATTAAACACTAAATTTGAACAAGATGTTTCCTATGCAGGTATGACCCATCTTCTTGGTAGAATAGACAAGACAGCTCATGAATTTTTTGAACATTTCCAGGAATCTAAAAAAAGAAGATGTAATCAGGAAATTAAAATAATGTCTAATTTAACACAAGCAATTCTATCTTCCATTGACTATGAAACTGTAAAAATAATAAGAGAACGAAATTTTTATTATCTTCATAGTTATCTGCAAGACATCAATGAACTGCAATTAAACCTTTCATTAATAGAAGGACCAATGATATACCCTTTATTAATAAAAAAGGATGCATTAAGACAGAAACTCATAGAAAATAAAATTTATGTTCCTACATATTGGAAAGAAATTTTAGATATGGAAAAGGCTTCTGAATGGGAAAAATATCTTACTAACTATCTTTTACCACTTCCTATAGACCAGAGGTATGAAATATCTGATATGAAAATTATTATAGATTGTATAAAACAAAATATTTGATTATGAAGATTGGAATAATGCAGCCGTATTTTTTCCCTTATATAGGATACTGGCAATTAATAAATGCATGTGATGAATTTATCTTATTTGATGATGTTCAGTATATAAGACATGGATGGATTAATCGTAATAGAATTTTAAAACCTAAAGAGGGCTGGCAGTATATCACTGTTCCATTGCAAAATCATTCAAGAAATGAGATTATCAAAAATATCAAAGCTTCAGAAAATTTTCCATGGAAAGAGAAAATATTAAGACAAATAGAATGGTATAAAAAAATCGCTCCATTTTATACTGATACTATAAATCTAATTGAAAATACTTTAGCAAAAGTTTCTGGAATAAATATTGTCCATATTAACAAAATCATAATTGAATATCTATGCAAATATCTTGATATTAAAACAAATATATCTATATCATCAGAACAAAATTTTGATTATTCCAATATAAATGACCCTGGAGAATGGGCACTAAGAATTTCAGAACAAAAGAAAGCGGATATGTATATTAATCCTGCTTCAGGTAAAGAACTGTTCAGTAAAGAAAATTTCAATAGGAGTAATATAAAAATAGTTTTCTTAAAACCACATGAAATAGAGTATAATCAAAAAAATTCCTTATTTGTATCATCACTATCCATCATAGATGTTTTAATGTTTAATGGACGCAATAAAACCATTGAAATGCTTAATTTATATGATATTTCGCAGGATTAAGGTAAATGCCCATGAAAACAGAACAAGAAATTATGAAAAATTGGTATTCCTCTGAATTCCCTTTGTTAAGTATATGTTGTGCAACATATAATCATGAATTTTTTATCGAGAAATGCCTGAATGGTTTTTTAATGCAAGAAACCAATTTCCCTTTTGAAATTATAATTCATGATGATGCCTCAACCGATAAAACGGTTAATATTATTCAAAAGTATGTAAAAATGTTCCCAACAATTTTAAGACCTATTTATGAATCAGAAAATCAATATTCAAAAGGAATAAAAATATATGCGGATATTATTTTTCCATATATTAGAGGAAAATATGTAATATTTTGCGATGGAGATGACTATTGGACTGACCCATTTAAAATTTTAAAACAAATAAATTTCTTAGAAAAAAACAAAGAATATTCAATGTGTTTCCATCCTGTTTATATTAAATTTGAAGAGGATAAATCTAAAACGAATGAAATATTCCCATCACCTCATTATAGAAAATACAATTTAAGTTTAACAGATTTATTAAATTATAATTTTCCGATGCGTTGTTCCATTGTTTACAGATGGCGGTTTAATAATAAAACAGAACTGGATATCCTTATTAAAGAATATAAAAATATAAATATTGGTGGAGATTATTTATTGAGTCTATTGCATGCGGAAAAAGGGAACATAGGATTTATAGATAATGTAATGGTGGTTTATCGTAAACATAAAAATGGATTATGGTATAACCTCAATAATACGAAGACAAATGAATTTTATCTTAAATGGGGTATAAAATTGATTAATTTGTATCAAATGATGGAGAAACGTTATAATATTGATAAATCAGATGAAATAAATTATATAGTATGTAAATATATATATACATTATTAGATCTCCAAGATTTTACTCGATTAAAAGAGTTTCAAGATTTATATCCGGAATTATATAATTCATTTTTGAGAACAAATTTAGATGTCAATTTTTATCAATTATTAAAACTGTTGTTAAAATATTTTAAATTTATAGACATCTTCTTACCAGAAGATATTAAAAGAAAAAAAACTGTTAGAAGTATAATTAGTCTTTTAAAATTATTCAAATCCATTAATACCAAAATAACCATTATCACATAATAAGAAAAACTTATTAATAGGAGGATTAAATATGGATTACTGGAAAGAACACTTTAATGAAAATGTCAAAAAATCCAAAGAATCTTTTTTAAAACAGGTGGATATGACAGTAAATGGTAAAGAGGTTGATAATACTCAGGTAGATTTAAGAACAGATTCTATTAGAAAGAACCTAAATCTCCAAACTTCTGATATTTTACTGGATATTTGTTGCGGAAATGGTTTGATAACAAAGAAGTTGGCACAATATGTTTCTTTTATATACGCAATAGATTTTTCTGAAGAGCTTATCAAAGTTGCAAATAATTTTAATATGGCGGCAAATATAATTTATATCCTTGGAGATGCAGTAAATATGAATTATAGCAGATTTTCTAAGGTCAATAAAATTTGTCTGCAATCCTGTTGGCAATATCTTAGCAATAAAGAAGTTTCTAAATTCCTTAATAATCTTTCAGTTTTAAATAATATTATTGTTTATATTTCTAATATTCCGGACAAAGAAAAAATATGGAATTATTATGATACTGATGAAAAAAAATCATTCTACTTACAGAGAGAAAAAGAAGGAAAACCCCATATTGGAACATGGTGGAAGAAAAAAGAAGTGGAAAAAATAGTAAAAGATAATGGTTTTAAATGTAAATTTTTAACAATTAATAAAAATATGAATACAAGTTATTACAGATTTGATGTTCTTTTATCAAAATAATATTCCTATCTATAAATGTATGGGAAATTATGAAAAACTTAATAAAAATTTTGGCAGGATATCTTAAAAAAAGGACAAGATATGTTTACACAAGATATGTTACAAAAAGACATTTATATAAAAAACTTGATATTAAAAATTTAGATAAAAATTTTACGTATATCAAATCTTTGCCTTTAGTAAGTATATGTATACCCACATATAAATATTCATTTTTTGAACCCGCGTTACAAAGTGCATTAAACCAGACATATAATAATACAGAAATTATTATTTGCGATGATTCTTCTGATAAATATATTGAAAATATTATTGGAAAATATAAAGATAATAGAATTGTTTATGTAAAGAATCCCGTAAATATTGGAGCACGTGAAAATTATAAAAAATGTTTAAATTTATCATCCGGTAAATATATAAAGTTTTTAAATGATGATGATTTATTACATATTGATTGTGCCCAAACCATGGTGGAATATTTTGAATGTTATGGAGATAAAGTATCCCTTATTACCAGTAATAAAAATATAATAGATAAAAATGGTAATATTATAGAAAATTTATATAATATATTATCTATCACAAAAAATGTATACATAAAAGGACGAAATTTAGGAAATTTTATTTTAAAAAACATTTCAAATGTGATTGGAGAACCCACTACAGTAATGTTTAAAAAAAAAGACACCAGTAAAATTCCCCATGGTATTTTTAACTTAAAAGATGGTAAAAGTTATCATTATCTTGGAAATACTGATATTGTCATGTGGCTTAATTTATTGACTTTAGGTGATGCCATATATATAGCAAAACCGTTAAGTTCTTTTAGACATCATGATGAACAAATTACAAATGATATGAATGCCCATATCCGTTGTCTTATTGATTGGTTCCGCATAATAAAAAATGCAAGAGAAATAGGATATTTAACTAAAAATAAAGATTTTAAATTATCACTTTTTAATTACCGTAAGCTTTTAAAAAATAATTATAAAAAATTTTTATTGGAAAATAATGATAAAAAATATGAAATAAAAAAAACTATAGATGAAGTTGAAACTTTGCTTAATATAGTAAACCAATAACATGCTAAAATGTAGACAAACCTGGAAAAATTATATTTATACTCTAATTCTTATGTTTTATTATTATATCCCTCTGCCATCCTATATTAAAAAATATCTGAAGCGTACAATAAAATCAAAATTTGCCTATAATTATGCAGATATAGTCAAAAATAAAAATTTAAATTTACCTATATTTAATAATAAACGCTTTTTATCTGCAAAATATTTTTGTCCTGTTTGTAATTCTATTCAGCCCCATTTTTTACCTTTACCCGATTATTATAGAAAACAAAGTGAAAAATATGGATTTGTTCATTTTGGTAAATCTGAAATGACGTCTCTTGATACATATTTATGCCCTTTATGTAAAGCATCTGATAGAGAACGTTTAATGGCTTTTTGGATTATTAATAATTTGGGGTCTCAAATCTTTTTAGATACACACATTATACATTTTGCTCCTGAAAAGTCCCTTTCTGCTATGCTTAAACAGTTAAAATTACTTAATTATAAAACCGCAGATTTTGTTATGCAAGAGGTTGATTTCAAAGTTGATATAACCAAACTTCCATTTTCAGATGATTCTTATGATTTTTTTATATGTTCACATATTCTGGAACATGTAATAAATGATGATAAAGCAATAGAAGAACTTTATAGAATTCTAAAACCTGGAGGAAATGGAATAATATTAACCCCCATTTCAACAGTAATTAAATCTACAATTGAAGATACTGCAATAAATACCGAAGAAGATAGATGGAAATATTTTGGCCAGAATGACCATGTCAGACTTTATTCTCATAATGACTTTGTTATGAAAATAAAACAACATGGATTTATTTTATATGAACTTGGAATAGAGCATTTTGGTAATGAAGTGTTTTTTCAGCTGGGACTTAAAAAAACCAGTATTTTATATATAGTGGAAAAGCGCAAAAAATTATGAATCTTAGTCGGGAACAAGGCCCGGTAATGATAACTAAACGGGGACAACCTGTAGATATTATCAGAGGAATAAAAAAAGAAGACCCTGCAGATAATAAGCACTCCTAAAAAATTTTTATTTTTTTACATTTTAATGTATACTCTAATTTATATAAAAAAATGGATGAAATAAAAATTTCTATTAATGGAAATGAAATAAAATGCAGACCTGATAGCACAGTCTTTAATGTATGTAAACAACAAGAAATTGAAATTCCTTCATTGTGCTATCATCCCGAGCTTTCTATCACCGGGGCATGCAGGCTATGTCTTGTAGATATAGAAGGCAAAGGAATTACAACATCCTGCACTGAATTTGTCAGAGAAGGAATGAAAGTGGTAACCAGCACAAAGGATGTTATAAATGCAAGAAAAGTTATCTTAAATCTTTTGCTTTCAGACCATCCCTATGACTGTATGACATGTGAAAAAAGTGGTGATTGCCTTTTGGAAAAATATGCATACGAATATGGTATAAAAAAATCTATTTATAAAGACTATCATAAATACCAAAAATCCCAGATACAAATAAAAGAAAAAGATGGAACCCCTTTTGTTATAAGGGATTACGAAAAGTGTATATTGTGTGGAAGATGCGGTAAAGTCTGTGAAGAGGTAGTAGGAGCCAAAGCACTTGCTGTTGGATATAGAGGGGTTAACTCTCAGGTTATATCCGGTCTTGATGGACCCTTAAAAAACACAGATTGTGTTTTTTGCGGAAACTGTATAGAAGTATGTCCTGTAGGTGCCTTAAGAGAAATCCAGGCTGAAAAAAAGGGTAGAACCTGGGAATTTAAAAAAGTTTATAGTGTATGTCCGTATTGCGGTGCAGGTTGTAGTACAGAAGTCTTTGTAAAAGACAATAAAATTGTAAAAATTTCCGGAATGGAAAATGGTCCTTCCAATAGAGGGTGGCTTTGTGTAAAAGGAAAATTTGCCTTTGATTATGTAAGCAGTCCAGACAGGCTGAAAAAACCTCTCTTAAAGAATAAAAAGAGTGAGTTTGAAGAAATTGAATGGGATACTGCGCTAAATATAATATTTGAAAATTTTTCTGAACTTAAGAAGAAATATGGTCCTGATTCTATTACAGGATTGGGTTCTGCAAGGGCGCCCAATGAGGAAAACTATCTTTTTCAGAAATTTTTCCGGCAGATTATAAAAACAAATAATGTTGACCACTGTGCCAGACTCTGTCATTCTGCGACAGTTGCCGGGCTATATCATTCATTGGGAACCGCGGGCATGAGTATTTCCCTGGATGAATTAGAGAACATTTCTGATTGTATACTCGTAACCGGAACAAATCCTACAGAGGCGCAGCCTATTACCTCATATAGAATAGAAAAAGCAGTAAGGCGCGGTGCAAAGCTTATTGTCATTGATCCAAGAAGAACTAAACTTGCAGATAAAGCAGACATATACATCCAGCCAAAACCAGGGACAGATGTAATACTTTATAATGCCATTGCAAAAATTATTCTTGATGAAAATCTCCATAATGAAAAATTTATCAAAGAAAGGGTTGAAGGATTTGAAGAGTATAAAAAATTCATGGAGACGTTTTCTCTTAAAGAGGCGGAAAGGGTAACAGGTGTTCCCACAGAGAATTTAAGAAAGGTAGCCCTTATTTATACCAGTGCTACATCTGCAGCTATCCTCTGGGCACTGGGAATTACAGAATATGTATGCGGGACACATAATGTTTTAACCCTTGCAAACCTTGCTCTTATTACCGGCCAGATTGGAAAACCCGGGGCAGGACCTGCTCCTTTGAGAGGGCAGAACAATGTCCAGGGTGCCTGTGATATGGGTGCGCTGTACGATTTTTATCCTGGGTACCAAAGACCCGATGCTCCTGAAACTATTAAAAAATTTGAATCCTTGTGGGGAGAAACAGGATTATCAATGAAAACAGGACTCAGTGTACTTGAGTCCTTTGGAGCAGCTTACGAAGGAAAAATAAAGGGAATGTATATAATGGGCGGTGATTTTTTAGTTACATGCCCTGATACCAATTATTTGGCAAAAGCTCTTGAAAATTTGGAATTTTTTGTTGTTCAGGATATATTTTTAACAGAAACAGCACAGTATGCGGATTTGATTCTTCCTGCAGCATGTTCCTATGAAAAAGAGGGAACATTTACAAACACAGAAAGGCGTGTTCAGCCAGCTTTCAAATGTGTTGAGCCACCGGGAGAAGCAAAAGCTGATTGGGAAATTCTTACCCTGCTGGCTAATAAATTTGGATATAAATGGGACTATAAAAATGTATGGGATATAACCAAAGAAATAAATAAATGTATACCCTCCTATGCAGGAATAACACCACAACGACTCTTTAAAGGAGAAAGATTGCAATGGCCATGTCCTGATGAAAAACATCCCGGAACTCCGACACTGCATGTTGGTTCATTTAAAATAGGTAAGGGAAAACTTTCATGCTTACCATACCAGGAGCCTTATGAACTTCCTTCCCCCCAATATCCTTATGTCCTGACTACTGGACGGATTCTTTCAGAATATCACCTTAGAAGTATGACAGGAAGAACTGATGGGATAAAGGAAATAACAGGTGAGCCCTTTTGTTTCATAAATCCTAAGGATGCAGAAAAATTAAAAATAGAAGAAGGGGGGCATCTTGAAATTTCCACAAAGCGTGGCAAACTGGTTCTTTCTGCAAAAATAAGTCCTGATATTCAGGAAAATATAGTATATCTTCCACTACATTTTGGAGCAAACATACTGACACACCGCAGGATAGACCCGATTGCCAAAATTCCCGAATACAAGTTTTGCGCCTGTAATATTAAAAAATCAGAATGAACTGTATTTTACTGGCAAAAGGAGAAAAAAGTTTAAGGCTTGGCAAAATAAAACCTTTTATTTTGTTTCATGAAAAACCATTAATAGAAATAATTCTGGAAAAAACAACAGAACTCTTTGAAAATATTTATATTGTAACAACAAAAAAAGAAAAATTTAAAATGTATGAAAATGAAAAAGTGTTTTTAATAGAAGACAATATAAAGTGTGGACCTCTTGGAGGAATTTTACTCGGGCTTAAACATTCCAATTCTTACTATAATTTTGTTTTACCTATAGACCTGTTATTTATCAATAATAATCTTCTTAAATATATGGAAGAAAAAAAGAAAGATTATGATATCCTTTATGTAAAAACGAAAGATTTTATACAACCCCTGTGTGGCATTTATTCTAAAAAAGTTTTAAAATATATAGAACAAAATATTAAAAAAGGCCAGTATAAAGTAAAATCTATTTTACAATCTGAAAGATTTAATATAAAAATCATTACAGAAAAAGAAATAGAAAAATTTGGAAATCCCATGGATATGTTTTTTAATTTAAATACCAAAGAAGACCTAAATTGGTTAAAGGAGATAGAAAATGGTATCACTTCAGGAAGCAATTAAATTGGTCAGTGAAAAATCAAAACCATTATCTATAGAAAAATCTGACATTATAGAATCCTTGCATAAAGTTTTGGCAGAAGATATAAAAGCCGGGTTTAACATCCCTTCTTTTGACAGGGCTGCAATGGACGGTTATGCTATTTATTCTCAAAATACCATAAACGCCTCAAAGCAATCTCCTGTAATTTTAGAAGTCAAAGGAGAAATAAAGGCAGGGGATACAAAAATACCAAAATTACAAAAAGGCACTGCTATTTCTATAATGACAGGAGCGCCTCTTCCCATTGGATGTGATTGTGTAATAAATAAAGAATTAGTTAAACCTCAAGAAGAAAAAATAAAAATTTTTATGCCTGTAGAATCCGGAAGAAATATCGCCTATACAGCAGAAGATGTTAAAAAAGGACAAACAATTATTAAAAAAGGAACACTGATAGACTCTTGTGTTTTTTCAATGCTTGCCTATCTTGGAAAATCAAAAGTAAAAGTTTATAAAAAACCTGTTGTTGCTATTTTATCCACAGGAAATGAGATAAAAAAGCCCGGACAGCCGCTTTCCAAATATTCAGTGTATGACTCCAATACCTACACATTTTATTCTTTAACATTAAAAAATGGTGGAATCCCTAAAATTCTGGGTATTGCCAGTGATGAACACGCATCTCTGGATAAATTTATTAAAAAAGGTCTGGGCCATGATATACTTCTTCTTTCCGGAGGTATAAGCGCAGGTAAATATGATTGGGTAGCTGATGTTCTTATGAAAAATGGAGTAAAAATGATTTTTTGGAAAATAGCCATGAAACCAGGCAAACCCATCTTTTTTGGAATAAAAGGAAAAACACTGGTTTTTGGGCTGGGTGGCTATCCACTTGCCGCCTATATAGGATTTTTAACTATTGTAAAACCTGCCTTACAAAAAATTTCAGGAATTCAACATGATACAGATATAACAATTCCTGCATATTTTAAAGGTAATATTGAAAATAAAACAGATAAAGACAATGTAATTTTGGTTAAATTAATTGAAGAAAAAGATAAAATCACAGCTATACCTTCTGTCCAGGAAGATAGCTGTCCCTCGCATTATTCTCAAAGATCAAGTCTTCTAAGTCTTACTTTAAAATCCAATGGTTTATTTTTTTTAAAAAAGGGGGAAACCAAAAAAGAAGGAGATATTATCCTGGTTCATCTTTTAGAAAAATAACAAATAAAACAAGGGGGAAAAAATGTTAAGTGATTTAGAGATTGCCCAAAAAGCAAAAATAAAACATATAAAGGAAATAGCAGAAAAATCAGGAATTGATGAAAAATATTTGGAACTCTATGGAAATTATAAGGCAAAAGTCAGGACAGATATTCTGGAAACACTTAAGGATAAACCTGATGGCAAATATATAGACATAACTGCCATAACCCCTACACCACTTGGTGAAGGTAAAACTGTTACAACAATAGGTCTTTCACAGTCCATAGGCCAGATTGGAAAAAAAGTCTTTACATGCATCAGGCAACCTTCTTTAGGCCCTGTGTTTGGTATAAAAGGTGGAGCTGCAGGAGGTGGATATTCCCAGGTAATCCCTATGGAGGATTTTAATCTTCACTTAACCGGGGATGTTCATGCTGTAGGAATTGCCCATAATCTGCTCTCTGCGTTTGTAGATAATTGTGCATTAAAGAAAAGAGAGCTAAATATTAATCCCGGTTCTATCACATGGAGAAGAGTTCTTGATGTTTCTGACAGATTTTTAAGGAACATAGTAATTGGTCTTGGAGGACCGGAAAATGGTTTTCCCAGAGAAACAGGATTTGATATTACTGTTGCTTCAGAAGTAATGGCAATACTTGCTCTGGCAACAGACCTAAAAGATTTAAGGAAAAGACTTTCAAAGATGATTGTTGCGGAAACTTATGATGGTAAACCTATAACAGCAGAAGATATAAAAGGAACCGGAGCAATGGCTGTTTTGTTAAAAGACACCATAAATCCAAATCTTATGCAAACCCTTGAATATACCCCTGTATTTGTTCATGCAGGACCTTTTGCCAATATTGCACATGGAAATAATTCAATCATTGCTGATAAAATAGCTCTTAAACTTGCTGACTATGTTGTCACAGAAAGCGGATTTGGTGCAGATTGCGGTATGGAAAAGTTTATGGATATAAAATGCAGAACAAGCGGTTTAAAACCTGACTGCGTTGTAATAGTGTGTTCTATAAGAGCTTTAAAGATGCATAGTGGAAAATTCAGAATTGTTCCTGGCAAACCTCTTGATAAAGGACTTACACAGGAAAATATTCAGGCAATAAAAGAAGGAGGAGTAAACCTTGAAAAACAGATAGAAAATGCCAAATTATTTGGTATTCCTGTGGTGGTCGCTGTAAATAAGTTCACCACAGACACAGAAAAAGAAATAGAAACAGTAAAAGAAATAGCCCTAAATGCAGGAGCTGATGATGTTGCAACAAGTCAGGTATGGGAAAATGGCGGTAAAGGCGGAATAGAACTTGCAGAAAAGGTTGTCCGGGCCTGCGATAAACCAAAGAATTTTAAATTTCTCTATGAAACAGACTGGCCCATTAAGAAAAAAATAGAAACAATCGCAACAAAGGTATATGGTGCTGGAAAAGTCCAGTATTTGCCTTTGGCAGAATTAAAAATTAAAAGATATACAAGATGGGGATATGATAAAATGCCTATATGTATGGCAAAAACACATCTTTCTCTTTCTCATGACCCTGAATTAAAAGGAAGACCCCAGGGTTTTACACTTCCAATCAGGGATATCAGGATTTCAGCCGGTGCCGGATTTTTATATCCTCTATGCGGAGAAATGAAAACAATGCCTGGACTTCCTTCTGAACCGGCAGGCAATAATATGGATATAGATGATGAAGGCAAAGTAGTCGGTTTATTCTAATACAATCCGTATTATATTTTGACAAAATGTATATCATTCTGTAAATCCATTTGACAAAATATTATGAGATTAAAATTTTTTATAATTACAGGTATACTTTTTAGTATCTTGTTTAATCCAGCATTAGTAAGAGCTGAAAATTTAAGAATTTTTGCTGCTGATGCTTTACCAAAACCCATTGAAGAAATTGGGCATTTATTTGAAAAAAGTCACCCTGGTATCACCATATATTATAGCTTTTTAGGTTCAGGAATTCTAAAAGGGGACATCCAGCAAGGCGCTCCCTGTGATATTTTTTTATGCGCTAATAGAAAATTTCAAAGACAGCTAAAAAAAACAGGCTTTATAAACAATTATAAAATTTTTGCTTATGATTATCTTGCATTAGCAACCCCTTTTAATAATCCGGGCAATGTCAATTACGCAAATATGATTCAGAAATTAATGGATAAAAATATCTCTCTTACCACTTCAACACCACATGCAGACCCTGCTGGAGACTATACATGGAAAATGTTTAAATTAATAAATAAAAAATACCCAGGAGCATTCAAAAAAATAGTTTCACATGCAAACCATTTGCTTGATGCAGCGCTTATAATTCCTGTTCTTGTAAATAACGACACAGATATAGGAATTTTATATACCTCTCAGATTCTTGAGGTGGAAAGACAGGGAACAAAACTGAATATGATTCCTATTCCGGCAAAATACAATACAAAAGCTAAGTTTACAGCTTCAATTTTAAAAACCTCTAAGCATAAAAAGATTGCTAAACAATTTATAAATTTTTTATTTTCCCCTAAAGGAAAACAAATTTTAAAATTCTGGGGATTTACTCCTGTAAAATAATATCTATATGTTTTCTATAAAAAAATTCAATCAGAATAAAATTTTTGATATAGTAATATTTATAATCCCGTGTATTTTTTTGATATGTTTAATTTTATTTTTATCAGGAATTTTTTTCCAGACATCTTTTAGTATTTTTATAAAAGAAATTAAAAACATAAAACTGTGGAAGGCAATACTATTAAGTTTTAAAATTTCTATTGTTGTTATACTGATTAATGTATTTATAGGAGTGCCTTTAAGTTATATCCTGTCCTTTAAAAAAAACAGGTTTTCTTTTTTACTTGATGTGGTAAGTTCTTTACCCTTAACCTTATCCCCCCTTATTATTGGTTTTGCCGTTTTAATAACAGCAGGGCCATTAAATCCTATAGGAAAATTTTTCATAAACCATGGAATAAAATTTGTTTTTACTCCCCTGGGAATAATAGTTGTTCAGGTTATAATTTCTTTTCCATTTTTTGTAAACATTCTTAAAGAATCTTTTGATTCTATAAATAGAAAAATGCTGAATTTAAGTAAAACACTTGGGGCATCATCCTTTGATATACTTTTTAAGATAATATTACCTGTTTCTTTCAATGCTTTGCTGGCAGGTATATCAATGAGCTGGTCAAGGTCTATGGGAGAATTTGCCGCAACCCAGATGGTTTCTGGTGTAATACCAAACATTACAGAAACAGCACCAATATCAATTTTTATTAAAGCCTCTTATGGAAATTATCCTTATGCAATTGCAATTTCATCTATTTTAATTGTAGTATCTTTTATTTCCCTGGGGTTTTTTAAATTTTTTTCCTATAAATCCAAACAAAATTAAACTAATAATGATAAATGTAATTCATCCATATTCTTTGGGGTAATAAAAAAATATGTTAGAATATTTCTATGAAAACCCGTGAAGATATTTTAAAAATTTTATCTATGGAAAAACCAGCATTGGAAAAGCAATTTAAATTGAAACAAATTGCACTTGTCATCTGCAAGGTAAAATTCACCCAGGGTTGCAAAGTAAAATCCACCCACTCCAAAGACATTTACAGGTGTTATTAAATGTAATTGCAAGGTAAAAATAGACCACCTGTAGAGGTTTACATAAGAAAAAAATGCACGCTATTGACAAGGATTTAATGTTCATATAACATAAACATAAAGTTTATAAATCGTAAACTTATTGTTTTTAAGGCATGAATATGAAAAATATATTTTCAACTGAAGAAAGGATTAAAATCCTCAGGAGTATTGTTTTCAGAACAGGTCCCATAAGTGTTAATGCAACAGCTATTAATCTCAAACTAAGTAAAGGGCTTATCTCCATATATTTCAACATTCTTGTAAAAGAAGGTATACTGAAAAGAAGCAAAAACAAGTTTATAATGTTAGACTCTCCTTTAGTGAAAGGAATTAAGATCCTTCTGAACATAGAAAGTTTTCCTTCCAAGATATTCAGGAAATTTCCTTTTGTCGTTTCAGCAGGCTTGTATGGCAGTTCTATCAAAGGGGAAAATATAGAGGATTCAGATACAGATATCTGGATAAAAGTTAAAGATGTAGAAGAAGGGAAATTAGCAAGTCTATCATCCCAATTAAACAAAAAAATCAAGCATGCAAAAATCCTATTCTTGACTGAGAAGAAAATAAAGGAATTACAAAAAGAAGATGAAATGTTTTATCATTCCCTGACCTTTGGTTCTATAATCATATACGGAGAAAAAAATGGTATTCAAATATGAAGACTGTATCAAAAAAGGCTTGCCGAGAAAAATTCTCAAGGACCTTAATGACGCATTTGGTACAGACTTTACAGATGATGATAAAGTGTTTTTAAGCAGAGTTAAAGATAATCTATTGGGAAATAAAGATTTAGTTAATAGAATGGAATCTAATTCTAAGGAAAATGTAAAAGCTATTTTTGATAAATATTTCAATCAGGAAATGACAAAACTTCTCAATAGCAATATGAAATTTTATAAAAGGTTGGTAGATAATGAAAAATTAAAAACTCGGCTTAAATCTGCATTATTTGATTTGTTATATCTTGAATTTAATAAAAAACTCATTAAACCCTTAATTTGGTGGGAATAATATTATCTAAGGAATTATGAAAAAACAAGAATTTAAAAAAGGTGAAATAATTATTTACCAAAATCCACAAGGGTTTGAAATTCAAGTGAAACTTGAACAAGATTCTGTATGGTTAAATTCTCATCTTATTGCTAAACTTTTTAATGTTAACAGACCTGCGATTGTTAAGCATATCAATAATATTTATAAAGCCGGGGAATTAGATAAAAAATTAACCTGTTCTGTTTTGGAACAGGTTGCTGCTGATGAAAAGATACGCAAAATGAATCTTTATAACCTGGATATGATTATTTCTGTTGGTTACCGTGTTAATTCCAAACAAGCCACTCAATTTCGCATTTGGGCAACCAAAATTTTAAAAGAACATTTAGTTAAAGGATACACTCTTAATGATAAACGCCTTTTGCAATTCCAAATTCATCTTAAAGAACTACAAGAAGCAATTTCGTTTTTACAGGAAAAATCTAAATATAAATTGCTTGCAGGACAGGAGCAGGAAATTTTATACCTTCTTTCTAACTACTCAAAAACACTAACGCTTTTAGAACAATATGACAAGGAAAAATTATCCCTGATTAAAAAAACAAAAGGAAAATTTATCTTGAAATATGATGAAACAAAAAAAATTATTGATGAGATTAAAAAAGAATTAATTGCTAAAAAAGAAGCCAGTGAACTTTTTGGGCAGGAAAATAACAATAAGTTTAAAGGGATATTAGGAAATATTTATCAAACTTTTGGCAATAAGGAACTATACTCATCACTTGAAGAAAAAGCAGCTCATCTTTTATATTTTGGAATTAAAGACCATCCCTTTGTGGATGGGAACAAACGAATCTCTTCTTTTTTATTTATCTATTTTTTAGATAGGAATAATTATCTGTATAAATATAGCGGAGAAAAGAAAATTAATGATAATGCTTTAACATCATTGGCACTTTTAATAGCCATAAGCAATCCTGATGAAAAAAATAAACTTATTAAAATTATTACTAATTTGTTAATAACTTGAATCTTTATTTTCAAAATGTCCCTGACAATTCTTAAATGTAAAAATATCCATAAAAGTTTTTATAGCAGAAATATTGAAAAAAAGGTTCTGGATGGAGTTGATTTTGAAATAAACCAGGGAGAAATTTCTTCTATATTTGGTTATTCTGGCGCAGGCAAAACCACTCTTCTTTCTATTATCGCAGGTGTTATAAAACAGGATAAAGGAAATATTATTTTTCAGGGGGAAAATATAGATAACTTAGAACCATTTGAAAGACATATTTCGCTTGTAATGGATGAACCTTTATTATTCCCCAGAATGAATGTTGAAAAAAATATTGCTTTTGGAATGAAACTTTTAAGAAATAAATCAGAAAATACCTATCAAAATATTGAAAAACATATCAAGGAACTCATGGAAATGCTTGATATAACCGGGATAGAAAAACGTATGCCAGATGAAATAAGTATGGGACAGGCTCAAAGGGTAAGTATAGCAAGAGCCCTTGCTATAAAGCCTAAAATTCTTTTAATGGATGAACCCTTTTCCAATCTTGATATTGTATCTAAAAACAGAATTAGAAATTTACTTAAAACAATTCAACTAAAAATAAACATCACAATTCTTTTGGTAACACATGATATAGATGATATTATAAATCTTTCCGATACATTATTTATTCTTAAAAATGGTAAAATTTACCAACAGGGAAATCCTAAAAATATACTAAAGGATTTAAATATGGAACAGATAGATAAACTTTTAAAAGACCAGGATAAAGATTAAAGATAATGAAAACCAATAAATCTGATATAGAAAAAACAATTCTTGAACAAATAAAACAATTTGGTGAAAAAAAGGGTATAGTACCATATCTTGTTGGTGGCTATATAAGAGATAAATATTTAAGAAGAAAAACCCACGATATTGATATAGTTTTTCAATACAATGCCCTTGACTTTGCTAAAGATTTTTCAAAAGAATTTCATTATCCTATTCCTGTCTTTTATGGCAGATTTGGAACAGCCATGATTCAGATTAATAAAATCAAGATTGAATTTGCCACAGCCAGAAAAGAAAGTTATTCTTCTTCTTCAAGGAAGCCGGATGTCATACCAGCAGATATATACCAGGACCTTTTAAGACGGGATTTTACAATAAATTCTATTGCACAAAATCTTCTTACCGGAGAAATTTTAGACCCGTTTGAAGGTAAAAAAGACATAAAAAACAAAATAATAAAAACCCCTATAGACCCTGATAAAACATTTTATGATGACCCTCTAAGAATTTTAAGGGGAATAAGGTTTGCCACACTTTTCAGATTTCAAATAGATGAAAAAACAAAACAATATATGGCTAAAAACGGAGAAAGATTATCCATAGTAAGTATGGAAAGAATAGCAGAAGAAATAATGAAAATACTATCTGCACAAACCCCAAGTATTGGTTTTTATCTCCTTGATGAAATAGATATTCTTAAACTTTTGCTACCTGAAATAGCAAATCTTAAGGAAAAAAGAACAGAACATCCCTGTAAAGAACTTTTTCCACATACCCTTCAAACACTTGATAATATTTCCAAGAGGACAAAAAATGTTTATCTGCGGCTTTCTGCGCTTTTACATGATATAGGCAAACCAAAAACATTAAGAATAGAAAATGGCAAAGTGTCTTTTCACAGGCATGAGTTCTTAGGGGAAAAAATGTCATATAAGGTGTGTGAAAGGCTTAAAATTTCTTTTGAGAATGCTAAAATGATTGCGCTTTTAATAAGGTATCATTTAAGGCCGCATCTTCTGGCAAAGGAAAATCCTTCAGATAATGCCTTAATTAGATTTGCAAAAGAGATTGGAAACAATCTAAAAGGCCTTTTTACTCTTGCCAAAAGTGATATTACAAGCAAGAATGAAAAAAAAGTAAAACACGCCATAGAAAGATTAGATAAACTTTATGAAAGAATTAAAATTTTAAAAAATAAAATGAGACTGGCAAAGTTTAAATTAGCTATTGATGGTTTTACAATTATGAAAATTTTAAATATCCCTTCAGGGAAAAAAGTGGGAGAAATAAAAAATATTCTTGAAGAAATGGTTCTTGATGGTAAAATACCAAATAGAAAAAAATTCCTTTTAGATTATCTTAAAACAATGGATAAAAATGGAATATAAAACTGTAATAGCAGGACCTTTTGAAGTAAACACTTATATTGTCTGGGATGATAAAAGCCAGGACAAAAAAGGATTTATTATTGACCCGGCAGGAGAAAAAATTCTCATTGAACAGGTAATCAAAGAAAACAATATTAAACCCCAGTTTATTCTAAATACCCACTGTCATATAGACCATGTAGCTTTGGATAATTATTTTAAAGACAAATTGCATATCCATTTGTATGCTCATAAAGAAGAAAATCTTCTTCTGAAGAATTTAAAAACCCAGGGAGCGTATCTTGGCATAGATTTTAGCGAACAAATTATTATAGATAGATATCTTAAAGAAAATGAGATTATTAAGGTTGGCAGTATAAACATTAAGGCTATTTTTACCCCTGGACATTCGCCGGGCAGTATGTCATTTTTGGTTGACAGCACATATCTGTTTTCAGGTGACACTATTTTTAAGGAATCCATAGGCAGAACGGATTTATTAGGTGGAGATTCAAAAAAAATAATAGACTCTATAAAAAACAAAATTTTTTTATTGGATGAAAATATAATTATTCTGCCAGGACATGGGGAAAAATCCACAATAGGGTATGAAAAAACAAACAATTTCTATGTGGCCGCCTAAGCCTTTCCAATTAACAAAAGTTTGTCCCCTTTTTCCAGAATAAAACTTTCACCATCAGGGTTTATTATTGTCTTATCATTTCTCTTTACTCCAACAATTATCTCATCTGCTGTTTGTTTTAAAAATGATAAACTTTCATAGAATTTTTTCCCCACTAAATTATCAGATACATCTTTTTCTATCAAGCCACTTTTAGAATCTTCCTCCATCAATTGGGTAAAGAAGTTAGCCACACCTTTTATTTTAATGGATTTTACAAGAAGATTCTTGGAAAAATTTCCCATAGTAAATACTTCATTTATTCCTGTTTCTTTTAATGCCCTGGAGGCTTCTTTTTTATGCACATAGGCAATAATATATAAATCCCTGTCAAGGGTTCTTGTGGCAATCGCAGACATTAATGTTTTTGAATCGTCATTATCTGATATAATACATAGGCTTGCCTGTTGAATTTTTGTTTTTAAGATATCCTTGTCATCAACAATATTTCCTTTTATAAAGATAAAGTTTTTTTCTTCTGAGGGGGTTTTTTCCAGAGGAGCCAATAAAATAACATTGTGGCCTTCTTTTAAAATATTATCCAGAGAAGCATTAATAATATCACTGTATCCCAATATTACAATATGTCCTTTTATAAAATAGTTTTCCATGGTTCCCAAAAGCCTTTTTATTTTAACATCAAAAATTATAGAAGAAAAGGTGACAAGAAAAATACTTAATATGCCAATTCCAAAAAACATTAAGAGTATAGCAATAACTCTACCTATGGTATTATGTGGAACCACATCTCCATATCCAACAGTGGAAGCAGTTGTAACAGCCCAGTAAAAAGCTTTAAAGAAAGATATTTTCTCATAATGGCTGAAAAGAAAAGCAAAAATTAGAAGTATTGCTACCAACACATAAAAAATTCTCATTATGTCTGATTTATGACCGGATGTTAATATATTAAATCTTCTGAACAAACTTAAAAAAACATTTAGCATATTTTTTTATCTGCTGTTTCCAATTATTAAATCCAGGGCTTCTGTCCTGGTTCTTATATCTCTGAGGAATATTCCTCTCATGGCAGAAGTTGTTACCTTTGCCCCTGGTTTTTTAACTCCCCTCATTACCATACACATATGTTCAGCCTCAATGACAACCATTGCCCCCTGAGGCTGGAGAATCTTCATAATTGTGTCTACAATCTGACTTGTAAGTCTTTCCTGAACCTGAAGTCTTTTGGCATAAGCATCAACAAGTCTTGCTAATTTACTTATACCGACAACACGACCTCCATCAGGAAGATATGCAATATGGGCTTTTCCATAAAAAGGAAGAAGATGATGTTCACACATGGAATATAATGGAATATTACTAAGAAGTACCAGTTCATTATAGTTCTCCTGAAAAACCTTTCCTAAAATTTCTTCAGGATTTGATTTAAACCCTGATAATATTTCCTCATACATTCTTGCCACTCTCTCAGGAGTATCCTTAAGCCCTTTTCTGTTTAAATCCTCGCCAAGCGCTTCTATAATCATTTTTACTGCATCTTCAATTTTATTGGAATCAAACTTTTGGTTCATTTTTTTCTCCTAAAATTTCATCAATCTCATCAGAATTTAAAGTCTCTTTTTCAAGAAGAGTTTTAGCTAAAAGGTCTAATTTATCTCTTTTTTTTGTAAGGATTTCTGTCGCTCTTTTTTCTGCATCTTCTAAAATTCTTTTAATCTCACTTTCTATTTCTCTATTTGTTTCTTCACTAAGATTTCTTGATTGAACAAGATCTCTACCCAAAAATACTGCTTCATTTTCATGAAATGTCACTGGCCCTAATTTTTCACTCATACCCCATTCACAGACCATTTTTTTTGCTAATTCTGTTGCAACTCTTAAATCATTTTCACTTCCTGTAAACATTTTCCCAAAAACAAGTTTTTCTGTTACTCTTCCAGCAAGTAAACCTGTAATTGTATTTTTATAATAGGTATCACTTTCAATAAATTTATCTTTTTCCGGCAAAACATGTGTTACTCCCAATGCCCTTCCTCTTGGAATAATAGTCACCTTATGGACTAAATTTGCATCCGGCAAAGATTTTTGAACTATTGTATGACCGGATTCATGATAGGCAATAATTTGTTTTTCTTCAGGGCTTATTACAAGGCTTCTTCTTTCAGAGCCCATTAAAACCTTATCCTTGGCAAATTCAAAGGCTGACATATCAATTATGGTCTTATTCCTCCTTGCCGCTATAAGTGCTGCCTCATTAACAATATTTGCTATATCGGCTCCTGATAATCCAGGCGTCCCTCTGGCAAGAATATTTAAATTTACATCATCTGCTAATGGTTTGTTTTTAGTATGGACCTTGAATATTGCCTCTCTTTCATTTAAGTCCGGCAGATGAACAACAATTGTCCTGTCAAATCTTCCTGGTCTTGTAAGAGCCGGGTCTAAAACATCTGCCCTGTTTGTTGCCGCCATTACAATAACATCTGTTCCTGTCTGAAAGCCATCCATTTCTACAAGCATCTGATTTAATGTTTGTTCTCTTTCATCATGTCCACCGCCTAAACCAGCAAATCTTTGTCTTCCAACTGCATCAATTTCATCAATAAACACAATACTTGGAGCTATTCTTTTGGCTTGTCTGAAAAGGTCACGAACCCTTGATGCCCCAACACCTACAAACATCTCAACAAAATCAGAACCACTCATGCCAAGAAAAGGAACACCTGCCTCTCCAGATACTGCTTTTGCCAAAAGTGTTTTTCCTGTCCCTGGAGGGCCTATCAAAAGTACACCTTTGGGTATTTTACCACCAAGCTTTTGAAATTTCTGGGGGTCTTTTAAAAAATCTATAATCTCCTTCATCTCTTCTTTGGCTTCCTGACTGCCAGCAACATCAGCAAATGTTATCTTTATTTTCTGGTCAGGAACAACCGGCTTGCTTCTGCCAAATGAAAAAATTCTGTTGCTTTCAGAACTTGCCTGCCTGCTGATAAAATAAAAAAATATAATGAAAAAAATCACAATGGGAACAACACTAATAAGCAAATTTGACCAGACACTTGAAGAAGGTTCCACCTTAAAAGCCACATTTTTATCCTGTAATAGTTTATACAGAGAAGGGGCTTTGCCGGAATATGTCTGAAATTTCACCCCATTTTTTAAGGTCCCGGAAACATAACCCCCTTTTAACAAAAGCGTCCCTTTGATATTATCTTTTTTTACCTGATTAACGAAATCACTATAGCCAATAGTCTTTTGCTGCCCATTAAGGACAGAACTTCCTTTTAACAACATAAACAATGCAATTCCCACCAAAATCCATAAAAAGATTCCCTTTATTAAATTGTTCTTTGGTACTTCTGGTTTTCTATCCATATTTTATACCTCAATTATTTTGTAGAATAAAACTTTTTAGAATTTCAGTCAAAAAATTCTTAAAGTTTATCTATTTTTTTTAATATATCCTTTTCTAATTGATATACCTGAAATCTAAATTCCACCCAGATATTTATACTATCAGGCTTTATTATTTTACTATATTCTTCTATTACCCTTAAACCTTCCTGAATTCTTCCAAAATTCTGTTTTATGAGATGCAGAATATTTTTGGTTTCATGGGTTTTTATATCTTTTCCAATATCTTTTTCAGGTTCTCTCCATAAAGGTAAATCATTGCCAAAATTTTCTATAATTTTTTCTGTAAATTTATGTCTTATTGTTTTTAATCTTTCTGTTAGTTCTTTTTCATCATAATAAAATCTTAAACCATCTTCTATCACCCTAAATCCTTCTTTTATTCTATTAAAATTTGCATCAATTATCCTTAAGATTTTCATTCTTGATTTTTTTTATTATTTCTGTTGTAGAAAACCCTTTTACCAAAGGAAGTAAAACAACTTTTCCTCCATATCTTTTAACAAAATCATAACCCACCACCTGTTCTTCTTTATAGTCAGAGCCTTTAATAATAATATCCGGCTTTAAGAATTTTATAATCTTTTCAGGAGTTTCTTCCTTGAATATAACACAATAATCTACAAATTCTAATGAACAGATTATACTAACTCTTTCCTTCTGGGAAAAAACAGGTCTGTTTTTACCTTTTAATTTCTTTACAGAGCTATCACTATTTACGCCAACAATCAATATATCCCCGTATTTTTTAGCTTTTCTTAAACTTACAAGGTGCCCATAATGAAACAAATCAAAACAGCCATTTGTAAAAACTATTATATTGTTTCGTTTTTTTGCTTGTTTTATAATCTTTGAAAGAGAAGCAAGGGTTTTAATTTTTTTCATAATGCTTCTTCAATAAACAGACAAATAGTATGGATAAGCAAAATATGAATTTCCTGTATTCTTGGAGTGCTTTTTGAATCCACACCTATACATATATCTGATATATCCCCCACTGGATTAGGTAATGTTCCTGTAAATCCTATCACTTTCATTTTTTTATTTTTTGCTGTATAGACAGCATTTATAATATTTTTGGAAGACCCTGATGTAGAAAAAGATATAAGTATATCCCCCTGACTTCCTATTCCTTCAATTTGCCTGGAAAAAATGTTATCAAAAGAATAATCATTCCCTATACATGTAAGTATAGATGTATTGGTTGTAAGAGATATAAAAGGCAGGGATTGTCTTTCTTTTAAAAATCTCCCAATCATTTCCCCGGCAAAATGCTGACAATCTGCAGCACTGCCTCCATTTCCACATAAAAGCACCTTTTTCCCTTCTTTTATAGCAGAAAGAATTATAGAAACAGTATTTAAAACTTTATCCTGAAAGGCTTTATCAAGGAATTGTTTTATAAGATTTTTATGTTCAGATACTATTTGTTCAAATATTTTTTCCATTTTTACCCTCAGATGTCCCGGAAATTATCTGCGGTTCGGATACTATATGTTTTATTTCCACCTGAATCTTGGAAACCCTGTCAATTCCAACAACATCCTGAAGATAATTTCTTATCAGGTCCTGTATTTGTGTGGAAATTTCAGGGATATTATATCCGCCAGGAACCTGTAAATAGATTGATGTTTCAAGTCCACGAGGGCTTATAGATGTTTTAACATTTACCGTTTTAATGTTTTTTATATGAGAGGTTATTTTAGATGAAACAAATTCCTCAATTGCCCGCAAAGAAATCTTTACCTGTCCGTGGGGATTATTGAATATTATATTTTTTGTTATAATTTTATAGTCAGACCAGTATATAAACCATATTATTCCCAACAAAATAAGTGCAAATCCTCCAATACCAAATCTTAACAGTTCTTTGTAAAGAAAATGTCTGCTTATTGTTATTATACCAGGTTTTATATAAGATACTGAGAAAAAAAGCATTGTCAGCAAACCCATCAAAATATAAATAAATTCTAAAATTCTTGTAAATATTCTCATATTTATTATATTATATATTTATTATTCTATTTTCTCAAATTTTTAGAAAATTCAGATGTGCAGGATAAGTAAAAATTTACCATGAAGAAAATTAATGAAATAATAAAATTTCTCACACGACAATATCCGGAAACCAAAACAGCTCTTATTCATTCAAATCCTTTTCAGCTGCTTGTTGCGACAATTCTTTCAGCACAAAGTACAGATAAACAAGTAAATAAAATCACTCCGCAACTATTTGAAAAATTTAAAGGACCTGCAGATTTTGCAGGTTCTTCTTTAAAAAAAATTGAACAGATGGTTTCATCAGTAAATTTTTATAAAAATAAGGCTAAATATATATATCAATTAAGTAAAATTCTTACAGAAAAATACAATAATAAGGTTCCTGATACAATGGAAGAATTAATAAAGCTTCCCGGGGTGGCAAGAAAAACAGCCAATGTTGTTCTTTCTCAGGGGTTTGGCAAAAATGAAGGTATAGTTGTAGATACACATGTAAAAAGAGTATCCGCAAGGCTTGGTCTTACCCAGAATACAGACCCTGTAAAAATAGAAGAAGACCTGATGAAGATAATCCCTAAAACCCAATGGAAGGATTTTGCCTTTCGCTTAATACTTCATGGAAGAAATATATGTATAGCAAAAAAACCCAGATGTCAGTTATGTATAATAGAAAAATTATGTCCTTCAAGTATTTTAAAAAAAGGGAAAATTTAAGATTTGTCATACTATTTGGTTTAGTAATAATTTTTTCTGGTTGTTCTTTTACTATAGGAACAAAATCCTCCTATCAAAGTAAAAATTTAAGTTCTTATGGTTGCTATCATATTGTTAGAAAAGGTGAAGATTTATATATGATTTCTTTATATTATGGTGTCCCTGTTCCCAAAATAGAATCAGCAAATGAATTATCATCCAGTCTTATATATCCAGGAGAAAAACTTTTTATCCCCGGGGTAAATAAAAAACAGCCTTCTTATGCTTTGGTTCCTTCTTATGAACCTATGCCAACCAATTACCCCCAACAGGAACAAATAAAACCGGAAACGCATTTTTATGATATTATAAAAAAGAAACCATTTATATGGCCGGTAAAAGGTAAAATTGTTGGAAGATATGGAGAATTTGGTAATCAAGGTATTGATATAGAGGCAAACAATAACACAAATGTGATTGCTGCAGCAAATGGAAAAGTAGAATATAGCGGCTGGACAGAAAAATATGGACCTACAATTGTTATTGTCCACAACAACATATACACCATTTATGGCCATAATATAACAATGGAAGTACATCAGGGACAAAAAATAAAACAGGGACAGATTATTGCTAAAATAAACAGCAGATATACAAAAGGATATCTGCATTTTGAAATAAGAAAAAAAACAACTTCTGTAAATCCTTTAAATTATCTTGCAGAGGAGCAAAATGGCAAATAGAATGGAATATGAAGCAATAGAAGAAAAAATCTTAAACCCATACGCTGTGTTTAGCGGGAAAAACAGGGGAAGGCTGTTTAAAGAAAAGGAACATCCCTATAGAACATCTTTTCAAAGAGATAGAGACAGAATAATACATTCTACAGCTTTTAGAAGATTAGAATACAAGACCCAGGTATTTATTTATTATGAGGGTGATTACTATAGAAACAGGCTTACCCATACAATAGAGGTTCAGCAGATAGCAAGAACCATTGCCAGAATTTTGGGAATAAATGAGGACATTACAGAAGCCATTTCTCTTGCCCATGATATTGGACATACACCTTTTGGACATAAAGGAGAATCAGTTTTAAATGAACTCATGAAGGATTTTGGAGGATTTGAACATAACAAACAGGGACTTCGTATTGTAGATAAACTTGAAAAAAGATATAAATCTTTTGATGGACTAAATCTGACCTATGAAGTAAGGGAAGGAATTATAAAACACTCAACAACCTATGATAAACCAGGGAAAAATGAATTTTCAGAATATCCTTCTTCAAGTCTTGAAAGTCAGGTGGTAAATTTTGCTGATGAAATAGCATACACCTGCCACGACATTGATGACGGTTTAAAATCCAATATAATAAAGGAAGAAGAATTAGAAAAAGAAACAATATGGGGTTTTGTTATAAAAGAAATAAAAAAATCTTTAGATAAAGAATATGAGTTAAAAAGAACAGCAGGAGTCCGATATTTAATAAATTTTTTAGTGGAAAATCTTATAGAAGAAACAGAAAAAAATATAAAAAAGTATAGTCCTAAAGATGTAGAAGAAATAAGAAAAATGTCTCCTATAGCTGGTTTTAATCCGGAACTTAATAAATATTTCACTATTCTTAAAAAATTTCTTCTTGACAATATGTATATGCACTATAGAGTCCTCAGAATGGCAGAAAAAGCATTAATGATAATTGAAGGGCTTTTTAATAAATATAAAAATGAACCCAAGATTCTCCCCACACATGTATATTCAAGGATATCCTCTGAACAAAAAGAAATAATTATATGCGATTATATTGCCGGGATGACTGATAGATTTGCTCAGGAAGAATATAAAAAACTTTTTTACATATAATTTATGGATAAAAAAACAGTCCTAATAATTCTTAATCTGATAAATAATATTGGATATTCAAAGCTTCAACAATTAAAAAACCAGTCTGGCGGCACAGAAAATATTCTTTCTCTTCCACCTGAAATAATTAAAAATATTTTACCAGAAACTACAGCATATAAACTAACAAACTGGAAAACTTTGCCATGGGAAAAAGAATTAGAAGAAATAGAAAAAAAGAAAATAAATATTATAACCATTGAAGATGAAAATTACCCATATCTTTTAAAACAAATTCCAAGTCCTCCAATAGTTTTATATGTCCAAGGCAGACTATCCCCTGATGATTTATGTCTTGGCATTGTTGGAACAAGAATGCCTTCAATATATGGAATATCCATGGCAGAAAAATTTTCTTCAGAATTAGCCTGTTATGGTATATGTATTATCAGCGGCATGGCAAGAGGAATTGATTCTTTTGCGCATAAAGCATGTCTTAAGGTCAAAGGAAAAACAATTGCCGTAATTGGCGCAGGATTTAATAATATATATCCTGCTGAAAATATAAAACTTTTTGAAGAAATCGTAAATACCGGCGCGGCTATTTCTGAATTTTCTCTCAATACTTTTCCCTATAAAACAAATTTCCCCAGAAGGAACAGGATAATATCAGGATTAAGCAAAGCAGTGTTGATTATTGAGGCAGGTATTAAAAGCGGAGCACTCATAACTGCGCATATGGCAGTGGAACAAAACAGGGATGTCTTTGTTCTTCCTTCAGATGCAAACAGACTAACAGGAAAAGGCAATAACCAGCTGATTAAAGAAGGTGCATTCCTTGTGGAAAATGTCCAGGATATCATTGAAAATCTTGGGATTGAAAAAGAACAAAAATCAGTTATTAAGGAGAAAAAACATATAAATCTGACAGAAGAGGAAAAAACAATAACAGATATTTTAAAAGGGAAATGTCTGCACTTTGAAGAACTCATTCTTTTAACAGGGATGTCAGCCCAAAATCTTATGCAGATTCTGACTTCTCTTGAACTTAAAGGTGCTGTCACTTCAAAATCCAACAACTTCTTTGAATTATAAGTTCCTATAAAATTTATTTTTAATGGATTGCAGGTGTTGTATTTTTATCCTATAATATTATCCAATAATCATAAAAGGTAAAACAATGAATAAAGATGAAATGAAAATATACTGGCATACCAGTTCACATATTCTGGCTCAGGCAGTAAAAAGACTTTATCCTGAGACAAAACTTGGTATTGGTCCTGCTATTGAAGAAGGGTTTTATTATGATTTCTACAGGGAAATCCCTTTTACTCCACAGGATATTGAAAAAATAACAACAGAAATGGAAAAAATCATTAAAGAAAATTTTCCTGTGGAAAAAATAGAATATGATAAACAAAATGCAGAAGAAATACTTAAAGATGAAAAATTTAAATTGGAAATTTTAAAAGAAATACCTGATGAAAAGGTGTCTTTTTACAGACAGGGAGAATTTATTGACCTATGTAAAGGACCGCATTTATCTTATACTGGCAAGATAAAATTTTTTAAATTATTGAGTATATCCTCCTCTTATTGGAAAGGTAATGAAAAAAATCCTTCTATGCAGAGAATCTATGGTATAAGTTTTCCTGAAAAAAAAGATTTAAATGAATACTTACAAAGAATTGAAGAGGCAAAATCAAGGGACCACAGGATACTCGGACCTAAAATAGGTCTTTTTTCTCTTCAACAGGAATTTGGCCCGGGATTGGTCTTCTGGCATCCAAAGGGAGCAATAATAAGAAAAATTATAGAAGATTTCTGGAAGGATATACATTTGGAAAATGGATATCAGCTTTTATATACACCACATATCGCAAACATCAAATTATGGGAAATGTCCGGACATATTGAATTTTATAAAGAAAATATGTACCCTCCCATAGAAATTGATGAAAAAATCCTCTATCAGTTAAAACCTATGAACTGCCCATTCCATATACTTATTTACCAGGATACTGTGAGAAGTTATAGGGAATTACCCCTAAGATGGGCTGAACTTGGAACAGTATACAGACTTGAAAAAATTGGTGTCCTTCATGGACTTTTAAGGGTAAGAGGTTTTACGCAGGATGATGCACATATTTTTTGCAGGGTGGAACAGATAGAAGAAGAAATTATGAAAATTCTCCAACTTGTTTTGTTCTTTCTGAAAAGTTTTGGATTTGATAAGTATGAAGTCTTTCTTTCCACAAGACCTGATAAGTTTGTTGGTTCAATTGAAAACTGGGAAAAAGCCACAAATGCCCTTACACAAGCATTAAAAAAGAAAGACTTCCAATATCAGATTGACCCTGGAGAAGGAGTATTTTACGGTCCCAAAATAGACATAAAAGTAAGAGACTGCCTTAATAGATTATGGCAGTGCACAACTATACAGGTTGATTTTAATATTCCTGAAAGATTTAATCTAAGGTTTGTAAATGAAAAAAATGAGTTTGAACAGCCTATAATGATTCACAGGGCAATAATGGGTTCCCTGGAAAGATTTTTTGGTATTTTGATTGAACATTATAATGGGAATTTTCCGCTCTGGCTTGCTCCTGTTCAGATAAAAATACTTCCTATTTCAGAAACATTCTTTGAATATGGAGAAAAAATTTTAAAAATATTACAGAAAGAAAAATTCAGGGTCCGGATGGATACTTCCCAGGAAAAGCTAAACAAAAAAATAAAAATTGCAGAAGAAGAAAAAATATCTTATATTTTTATTGTTGGAGAAAAAGAAGAAAAAGAAAACACTATTGCAGTAAGAAAACATGGAAAAGGAATGCTTGGAACCTTTACAATAGAGGATATAATAAACATATTAAAAAAAGAAATAAATACCAGAGTTTATTTAGATGAAAACAATCTATAAATCTTAAAAAAATGGCTATAGTTTTTTCAGTTCTGTTTCTTATATTTTTATACGGAATAACTGCTTATCTGGTTATAACCAGATACTAAGTTATAAAATTCATGATAGATTTTGGAGTAAGTCCTGAAAAACAAAAAGAACTTTCCGGGAAAATGCAAAAATTTGGGATAAAAGAATCAGATATTATTGAAAATTTTATCCGCTCAGCCGGGCCTGGAGGTCAAAATGTCAATAAAACCTCTACGGCTGTTTATCTTAAACACCTGCCTACAGGAATAGAGGTAAAATGTCAAAACACCCGTTCTCAATCTTTAAACAGATATTTTGCAAGAAAAATATTAGTTCAAAAAATAGAAGACCAGATTCTTGGCCGTCTTTCTTCTGAAAAACAAAAAATAGAAAAAATAAAAAGACAAAAAAGAAAAAGGTCCAAAAGAGCCAAGGAAAAAACACTCGCATTAAAAAAACAAAAATCGGAAATTAAAAAATCAAGAAAACATATAAAAGAATTGTATAATATTGTATAGAACCTTCCTAAAAATGTATATAACAAGGAGAAATATTTATGAAAAAAGATGATAATGGTTTTAAACAATTTGTAACATCTCTTGTAAAAAAACACGGAACACCTCTTTTTTTAATATCTGAGTTAAAATTAAAAGAAAGGGTTGAATATTTTAAAAAATTATTGCCTGGTGTTGTTCCATATTATGCAGTAAAAGCAAATCCATCCCTGGAAATTCTGAAAACTTTTGCATCTCTGGGACTATATTTTGATGTGGCATCAGAAAAAGAGATAGAAACTATACTCAAACTCGGTGTATCACCTGATAAACTTATCCTTTCCAATTCCGTAAAATCCCCACCTCTTATAAAATTTGCCAAAGAAAAAAATGTTTTACTCTTTACATTTGACTCTGAATACGAAATACAAAAAATAGCAAAATATGCACCGGGCAGCAGGGTGATAGCAAGAATAAAAGTTCCAAATGTTGGCTCTGTGGTTGAATTATCTCTTAAGTTTGGACTGGAACCGGAAGATGTTATTCCATTGCTTGTAAAGGCAAAAAAACTTGGTCTAAAACCTGAAGGTATTAGTTTTCATGTAGGTTCCCAGTGTACAAGGGTGGAAAACTATTTAGAATCTTTTGAACTTACATCAATGATTTTAAAAGATGCCCAGGCAAAAAACATATCCTTGAATATTGTAGATATTGGCGGAGGATTTCCCATAAAACATTTTAATCACGAGGAAGGTATTTTTGAAGAAATGGCTCCTGTTTTAAATAAAGAACTGCACCGTATATTTAATAAATCCATTCAGATAATTGGAGAACCAGGAAGAGCTCTGGTAGGCCCATGCTGTACTCTGGTAATGAGGGTAATTGGTAAATCCATTAGAAAAAACAAACACTGGTATTATCTGGATGACGGAGTTTATGGATGTCTTTCAGGAATTATTTATGACCATTGCAAATACCAGTTTAATGTTTTTAAAAAAGGCTCTGTACAAATTTCAACACTTGCAGGCCCAACCTGCGACTCTTTTGATATTATATCTGTCAGTGAAGACCTTCCTGAATTAGAAATAGGGGACATCATTTATGTAAAAAACATTGGAGCCTATTCAATAGCAACTGCAACAAATTTTAACAGCATACCTGTGGCAAAAACTATAGTGATTTAATAAAATATAAACATAACACAATTTTTGGTAATGAGTTACCCTTATGTTATAATTAAATATATTTTTATTTTAATATCTTAAAATCAATATATTACCTATTATTAACATGAAAAAAAATTATAGAACAAGGACAGACCTAAAAAATTTACCAGACTGGATGAAAAACAAAAAATGCCCGCACAAGGATAAATATCTTTCAGGAAAAAGAATTCTTTCAAAGGGTATAACAGGAAAAGAAAAATTAATTGATATTATAGATAATACATTTCTTGCTTACAATTCAGCCCGCCTGAAAGAGGCAGCCAAACTTTTTACAGAAAAAATGCTGGAGAACGATGTAACCGTGGGAATGAGTCTGGCAGGAGCTTTAACACCTGCGGGAATTGGTTGTTCCTGCATTATCCCTCTTATTAATGCAGGATTTGTTGACTGGATTGTAGCAACAGGCGCAAATCTTTATCATGACCTTCATTTTGCCTTTAATCTTCCTCTTTATAAAGGGTCTTTTGTTGTTGATGATACTGATTTAAGAAAAAATGATGTTGTAAGAATTTATGATGTTTTTTTAGGTTATACAGATTGTCTTATGAAGACAGATGAAATTCTCAGAAATATACTCATTCAACCTGAATTTCAGAAAGAAATGGGAACAGGGGAATTTTATCATCTGTTAGGGAAATATGCCTCTGGATGGGAGAAAAAAACCGGATTTAAAAATGTATCTGTTCTTGCTGCTGCATATAATGCAGGAGTTCCTCTTTACACAAGCTCACCAGGAGATTCAACAATTGGAATGAACATAGCAGGACTTGAACTTGAAGGTTTAAAATTAAGAATAAACTCTTCTATTGATGTCAATGAAACAACCTCTTTTGTTCTGGAGGCAAAAAAGTCAGGAGGAAAATCTGCTGTATTATTAATAGGGGGAGGAAGCCCCAAAAATTTTATTCTTCAGACAGAACCACAAATTCAGGAAGTATTAAAAATTAAAGAAGTCGGACAGGATTATTTTATTCAGATTACAGATGCCAGACCCGATACAGGCGGACTTTCCGGAGCAACACCACATGAAGCGGTTTCCTGGGGAAAGGTAGACCCGGACAAACTTCCGGATGCAATTGTTTGTTATGTGGATTCTACCATTGCCCTTCCATTAATTACACATTATGCCCTTGCAAAAAGAAAAAAAAGAACATTAAAAAAATTATATTTTAAAAGAAAAGAATTATTTGAAAAATTAAAAAAAGAATATTTTCTTAATAACTTCTCTAAAAAAAATCAGTAATTGATTCATTGGTATACCTATCTTTTTTCAGAAACATCCTCAAGATTTTGACAAAAGGTCTTATTTATTATAAATTAATATATATTAATTTAATGAATAATTACCTTGACTGGGATAATTATAAAAGGATTGATTTTTGTTGCATAAAATGCCCAGTCTACAAAATAAATTAAAGAAAGATCCAAAAATAATTTTTATTATTGTTATTTTTGTTTTTGTCTTTATTATTTTGTTGATATCTCACTTAACAGCAACTAAACAGCAAACACAAAATTCCAATCAAAATACAACAGGATTACTTGGTATATCAGGCATAACAGGTCAAATCTATAACAAAAAAATAGAGGCACAGGTAGGTAATGTTTCTAATAATATTCAAAATTTTCAGTCCCAATTAAATCTTCTTCAAAAACAAAATCAGGCATTAGAAGACCAGAATAAACTTCTAAATGGAGAAATTACACATCTTAATAGAACCGTAGACAAAAAAGTAGACAGAAAACTTGATGAGGCTATGGGTAAGATAGAAGCAAAAATATCAAACATTATTCCTTCTTCTCAACAGGCGCCTGCACCACTTACACCACAACAGGAAAGATTACAGATTATTACTATTCCAAAGAAAAAAATAAAACAAACATCTTTTAATAACAAAGAGATTTATTTACCAGCAGGGTCTTTTGTTCAAGGGACTTTGATAAGCGGAGTTTTTGCACCAGAAAATAAAACAACACCTCTGCCAGTGGTATTTTCTGTTAATCAGGCTTTTGATGGGCCTTCCGGGAGTAAGATACCTGTCAAGGGAATGCTTGGAATAGGAAAAGCACAGGCAGACATAAATTCACAAAGAGCAATCATTCAGGTTGTCAGACTTGCTTATGTATTTCCAGACGGACATGTATGGGAACAGAAAGTCAATGGCTGGGTATGTGGTTCAGATGATATTCTTGGAGTAAAAGGCAAACTTATTCAAAATACAGGCAAAGCATTAGCAGGTGCATTTCTATCAGGATTTTTATCAGGGACTTCACAGGCATTATCACAGGCAGAAACATCTACGCAGGAAACTACATCAGGCACTTATCAGACAAATGTTACAGGTAGCACTACAAAGTATGGTCTGTATTCAGGACTTGCCTCTGCGGCAGGAAATTTATCTAACTATTATTCAGGCATGCTTAATCAAATAATAACGGCAATCAAAGTCAAAGCAGGAACACCAATAGAAATAATAATGGAAAAAGGAGTGACAATTGAGACTGGGAATAATTATAGCCCTTTTAGTAATGGCAATAATCAGTAGTGGTTGTGGAATGTCGCGCTCTATAAAAGAACATACCTCTATGGACAGGATTTATAGAAACGCAGAAAAACAAGGAAACATTGATACAGCCACAGCAATAGCCCAGCAGTTAAAAATACACAGGGCTTTAGGATATGTCAAGCCGTATGTTCCTGTAATCAATCCGCCTGTGGTGAAACGGGCTTGGATTGTCCCTCATGAAACAAAAGGTGGCGCATTGGTTGGCGGATACTGGGTATATGTCATAGTGAAAAAACCTTCCTGGTATATACATACACCAGAAGAAAATATGCCCTCAATCGTAATACCTTATGCAATAAAAAACACTAACAAGAAAAAGGAGAAGAAATAAAAAATGATAACAGAAAGCCAATGGAAGAAACTTTTTGATGAAGGAGAAAGCATAATAGATTATCTTCCTTATTATGCCTGGGAAGAAGAATTTTTTACTTTTGTAGATGGAAGTATTGGCAAGGCTATGGTTATGCCTCAAATACCAGTGGAACTTAAAACAGACACAGAACTTGATGTTTTATCTTCACAGATAGAAGCCCTTATTACAAGATTTAGACCAAATTTCACTTATCAGTTTATACTTCTTTCTACTGCTGACATTACAGATAAAATTGATAAGTATCAATCATACAAAGAAGCAGAACCTTATGGCCAATCAAAGATTTTCTCACAGGGTAAGATAGACAACATTATAAAAGGGACAAAAGGATTTTTCAGGGAAGGGCCAACGACTTACTCTGTAAGGGACTTGCAATTAATTCTTACAATAAGATTTTTCCCGCCACACAGCAAAATGGATATTATTTCAACAGATTTTGTAAATGATGGACACAAACAGGAGCAAATTCTTTTAGACCACTATAATGAATTATGTTCTGTCTTACAAAACCTTAATATAAAGTATCAGGAAATACAGGGAGAACAATTAGTAAGAATTTTAAGTCAGATGGTCGCGCCAAACAGACCACCACGAAATTACAATCCTACAAGACCTATCAGACAACAGGTTTTCCTTACTAATCCGTTAGTAGATGGAGAAGGTTTTCTTTTAGATGGAGTTAAAACAAACATTATCTCATTGGCAGAACTTCCTTTACAGACATTTACAGGAATGTTTTGTGTGGCAAGAGATAGAACCTCTATCATTGACCTATCAAGCAACATAGCCATGGTGGTAAATATTGCATGTAATGACCAGACAGAAGAAGTAGGAAAAGTCAAACAAAAAGGGACTTTTGCTTTCATACACAGGGCAAATATCCTTGGAGACAGGTCAGTAGAAGCAGACCTAATCAAACAGGATTCTGACATGGTTATAGAAAAAGTCTTTGGTCAGGGCAAAAAAATTCTTTCTGTTTCAGTGCATTTTATTATCTGGAAGGATAAAGATACAAACATTGAAAACGAAGTAATCAACACCCTTCATTTTCTTGGTTGTGAAGGAGTAAAAGAAAATCTAATAGGGGCAAGTCTGTTTTTAACTTGTCTTCCTTTTGGTTATGACTATAAATTTGAGAAGTTTTATCAGAGAAGCCATAAAGTCTTGTCTGATAATGTTAGTGATATAGTTCCTATATGGGGTTCAGCCACAGGTTCAAGCACACCAGCGACTATTTTCACAAACAGACAAGGCAGAATATTTTTCTTTGACCCATTTGATAGCAATAGTCCGCATTTCCTTGCCGTAGGAATAACAGGAGCAGGGAAAAGTGTGTTCTGTAATAATCTTATTATGGAAGGACTACGGCTTGGTTCACATATTTTTGTTATAGACAGAGGCGGTTCTTACCAAAGAATATGTGAAGTCAATGGCGGGCAATACATAGAAATAGACCCGAATAATCCTACATGTATAAATCCATTTACTTCTTCTCTTAATCCAGAAAATCTTGCTTTTTTGGTTATGCTTATATCAGAGATGGCAAGCGGTGGTGAAGATTCTGAAAGATTAAGAAGAGAAGAAAGGTCTATAATCCAGGGCGCAATCCAAAACGCTTATTTAAAGGTGGAAGGAAGGCAGGTAACCTTGTCTGATGTGGTAGAGCAATTAAACAAAGATGAATTACTTGGGAAAAGAATAAGTTTAAAATTATTACCATTTTTAAAGAAGGGGCATTATGGCGGATTTTTTGATGGTGAAAATCAACTGGATATAAAAAACAATTTTGTGGTATTTGAGTTAGGAGCACTTGGCGGTTGGAAGGATTTACAAACGGTTCTTTTACTTGCGATTATGTATTTGCTTACAGGAAAGGTCGCAGGTATGAAAGATGTAAGGAAATACCTCTTGATAGATGAGGCGTGGACGCTTTTAAATACAGAAAACACAGCACAATTTATTGAAAATGCTTTTAGGACATTTAGAAAATATAGATGTTCTGTTGGAGCAATCTCACAGCAGATACAGGACTTTTTTAATACAAAAGCAGGTAATTCCATTATGGCAAATGCAGTTAATAGAATTTATCTTGCACAAAACCCGGAAGTGGTTGAGAGTATGAAAGAGCAACTTGGATTAAACAGCATACAGGTAAAAGTCTTAAAGAGTATAAAAACAATCAAAGGCAGGTATTCAGAAGCACTAATCAAGACAGATGAAACTTCTGGTGTAGTGCGACTAATACTTGACCCTGCCAGTTATTGGTTATTTACCACAGACCCAAAGGATATTTCAAAACTTAATGAGGCAATAAGACAAACTGGTAATATAGAAAAAGCAATAGAAACACTTACAAGGAGACAAACATGAAAAAGATAGTTTTAATTGTTTTTCTAACATTAGGAATTTCTTTATGTTATGCAGGCACATACGCAAACACAAATATTTCTTCTAATACAAACACAGACACGCAAAACCAACACAAGCAGTCAGGAGTTGTAAGGTTTTTTCAGGATTGGTTTTCTCCTATGAGTAGAAAAGAAAAGAAGGCTTATGAGAAAGGATATAAAGCAGGTGTCAGAGAGCAGTTAAAGAAATTCAAAGAAAATTTTGTAGATAATCAGGTTCCTTACTATTACTGGCAGACGCCTATTGTCCAGAAAGTAAAAGTCCCGGGCCAGATTGTTAATGGTCTTTTTATACCCAGCCATTATGAGTATGTCATTATTATCCCGGGAAAATGGCAAAAAGAATATGGCTATCCAATAGCCAAAGGAGATAACCAATGAGAAAAATCATTATATCTTTAATACTTGTTTTCTTCACAGGAGCATTCTTGCATGCGCAGGAATTAAGCAATAGCAAAAAACAGGAAATAGTCAGTCAGGAGTGGAAGGAATTGATGGGACAATACCAACAGGTAGTCAATGAGAAAAAGATACCTTATTCTATTAAAAATGAGGTTTATAGACAAACAGGACAGGTCATTACAGGGAAGAAATACACTCCAAAGCCATTTTATAGAATAAAAAAGGTGGTATTGCCAGAGCCAGCATATTTAAAAAATATCATTTATATGAATATCGGTTCAGCACCTTTACGGATTGTATTATCAGAATTGGCTACACAAATAGGAGTACCTATAATTACAGAAAACGGGGTTAAGCCAGATATAGAAATACAAGGCAATTTTAATGGCCAGAGTGCAAAAGATGTTTTGGACAATCTATGTAATCTTTTGGATTACTCCTGGGACGCAAGGAAAGGGAAGATTTATATTAGTCAATATGGTTCAGAAATGTTTGAGTTGTCTATTCCATATATGTCCACACAATTTTCCAATCAGATTTATTTATCTGCAAATGGGGTAAATGGCGGGAGTAATAATTATGAAAATGGTATGAATAACAATACCACTTCAACAAATACCATGACCACTAATAATAATTATAACAATTCTTCAAGTTCAAATGGTAATTCAGGACCAAATTCTTATGTTAATATTTATGCTAACAATGTTAATCTATACAAAGAAATAAAAAGCAATCTTAAAAGCCTTATCAGTAAAAAAGGTAAATATGCTATAAACAAAGACGCAGGGACAATTTTTGTTTATGATAAAGTCAGAAATCTTAAAAGAATTTCAAAGTATTTTAAAAAATTAAATGAAGTTCTTTCAGAAGAAATACTTGTAAAAGCAAAGGTTGTAGAGGTAACGCTTAACAATCAATTCCAGGGTGGTGTAAATTGGAATTTACTTACCTCTGGTTCAAGTTTCCAGACAAATTTCAATGTTGTTTCTTCTGGTCCTGTTTTACTATTTAAGAGTAGACAAGCCTCAACAACAGGGACAACGACAAATGGCATGGAAGAAATAATTAATCTTTTAAGTACACAGGGAAAAACCTCTATTCTTTCAGAGCCTCAAATAACGGTTCTTAATGACCAGCCAGCAATAATTCAGATGGCAGATATTGAATCATATATAGCGCAATCAAGTCAGTATATAACTCAAACAGGAAGTCAGGTATCTGTAACCCCGGGAGAAGTAATGAATGGTGTAAATATGACTATAATTCCTAAAATATCAAAACAGGGAATTTTCTTAAATGTAATGCCTTCTGTTACCATGGTAAATCAGATACAAACTATAAATACCGGTAATGGCACAGAAATACAATTACCGCAGGTTGCTTCCCGGGCATTAAACACCTCTATAAGGATAAAAAATGGAGATATTATAGCCATAGGCGGGCTTATATACAATCAAAAACAAAAACAAAATCAGGGAATACCTGTTTTATCAGATATACCTCTTATAGGGTGGCTATTTAGACAGCAAAACAATCAGGTAACCAAAGATGAATTAATAATCTTCTTAACCGCAAGGAGAATAAAGTGGAGTTCATAAGACAAAAAAATACATTTTATATTTTCTCTGAAGTGAGAATACAAAAAGAAACAGAGAAACAGAATTTAGAAAAAATACAGGACCCAAATAATTTCTTTTGTTATGAAGAAATAGGTGAAAGCACATATCAGATTTTTCTTTTACCGGTATCAATTATAGAAAAAATCAACCATCAGGTAGAACCTGGTAAGGCAATAATTATTCCGTATCAGGTGGCTATAAGACATTTGATTGGAACAAGCCAGCCTATTTTATTTTTGCATGTTATAGACTCAACGCTTTTAATTACAGGAATAGGCATACACGGTAATCAGGTGTCTTTAACCACACAGATAGACCTTTCTCAACCAAACCTATCAAACCTTAAAGATATTGTTAATATTACTATTACTGATTTAAAAACAATTTTTAGAGTAGATAATTTTGTAGTTGCTATAAATAGTCCGGATATAGCAGAACAATTAAAAGACATAGAAGTCCAAGTAATAAGATGTCCTCATAACTTACCAACAGGAAATCTTCCAAGATTTATTTTGCCCCAGCATATAGAATTTCAAAAAGCACAGGAGGAAAAAAAGCAAATAAAAATAGCAGGCGGGGCAGTTGTAATTTTAATGTTGTTGGCAGGGGCATATTTTTACCAGACCAGACAACAAGTCAATCAATTATATCAGCAAAGAAATCTATTACAAAAGCAAGTGCAGATAGAGCAGATAGCCTTTATGAACGCGCAACAACAGGATATAGCAAAATATTTTACTTCTACAGAGAAAAACAAAGTAATCTCTATCATTTCCCGCTTATCTCTATTACCAGCAGGATATACTTTCAAGAATTTAGTAATAAAACAAATACCAAATGGTAATTATCAGGCAGATATTTTTATATCTGTAATAGCACCTGGAATGTCCGCACGGCCCCTGAAAAGTGTATTTCCTGATGGAGTTATTACCCCTCTTTTCAAGAGCAACGGGCAGGAGTATAGAATTCACTATTCGTTATGATATGAATATAAAAATTGGAAAACTGTATAAAATCGGCTCAGATTTTGATGGTATACTTGGAAATGTTCCTGTAACACTCAAAAAATATAAGGATAGCTTTGTTATATTATTGAATATTTCAAAAATAAAAGATATCACTAAAAAACAATTTATTTCTTATCCTCTGTTTTATTTTGTTTCGTCAGTATTTATATATGAAGGAAAAGCCCGAATAGATATTTTAGATATAAAAATAAATGGTAATCTTAAAAAGATTCCGTTTTTTATAGAAAAACTTTGTCAAATCTACATGGATAATCCTGTTCTTTCAACAATAGATGTAATTATACCCTGTCCACATTCCTCTGATAATAAAATTGAACTAACAAAAATGTTATGTGTTGGATTAAGCAAAAACATAAACAAACCTGTTCTATTAAATATTTTGCAAAGAGTAAGAAATTTGGAAAAACCTCAAGTGTATTTATCCCCAAAAGAAAGACTTGAAAATGTAAAAGGGGCTTTTACCATAGATAAAAAAGAACAGGTAAGAAATAAAATATGTTTACTGATAGATGACATAATAACAACAGGGGCGACTGCAAATGAATGTAGTAATCTTTTATTATCCGCCGGAACTAAAAAAATATATCTTATTACAATTGCAAAACCTTTAAACTCTGTGTTTATCTAAAAAATTTTATATCCAACAAAGAATATTCTGTTCTTTTTTCTATTGTTTTTTTTATATCCGGTTTTCTTTTTTTTAGTTCCATTAACCATACAGAACTTTTTACTTTAATTAATAAATTTTTATTTTTAACTCCAAGGACTTCAGTAAAAATAGATTCTTCGGGAAATAATTCTATCCATATTTTTTCCCAATCTATAATAGGATTTTTTCTTATATCCTCTTTTTCTATTTTATTACTTATTCTATTTAATACTCTTTTTACAATTTCAGATATCTTTTCTATATCATTATTATTTTCCATTAATATTTATGGTTTTATAGGCATAACAATATATATATAATTAGGATTCCCTTCTGGAATTATCTGCGCCGGTTTAATTGATTCGGTAAAAGATAAAATTACATTTTCCTCTTCTACTGTTTTTAAAAAATCTATTATATATATAGGATTAAAAATGATAGTACTATCCGGGCCGGAATATTCTATCTTTAACTGTTCTTCCCCCAAACCCACTTCAGGGCTTTCCAATTTAAGAACAAGGCTGTTTTTTTTTAAATTCAGATGTAAAGAATTAAACTCTCTACTGGTTAAAAGATTTATTCGGGAAAGAGAAGAAAAAAACTCCTTTGTATTTATTTTTGCTGAATACAGTTTTCCTGAAGGGAGAACACTGGTATAATTAGGAAAATCTCCTTCTAACAATTGAGATGTTAAAAAAAGCTTGTCAGTATTAAAACTTATCTGATTTTTAGAAACAGATATATTAATATTTTCTTCTTTTATAATAGATGAGAAAACTTCCAGCAATTTATAAGGAAGTAAAATATTTAAAGATTTATCCGTAATAATTTCTTTTTTCACCAACCCCATTCTTCTTGTATCTGTTCCGACCATTGTTAAAAATTTAGTATCAGAATTAAATAAGGCTCCTCTGAAGTAAATACGAACTTCCTGGGAATTTATACAATAATATGTTTTTTTTATCATATCAATAAAGTCTTTGGATGATAAATTAAAAGAGTTTCCTTCTGAAAAAATATCTTTTTCCGGTAATTTAGGAAAATCTTCTGAAGACATTGTAAGAAGTTTATATTGAAAATTTTTATTTTCAATTATTAAATAATTATCTTTTGTAAATATTTTTATAGAATCTTCAGGAAGTTCTTTAATTAAAGAAATAAAATTTTTACCAGGAATAAGAATATTATTTCCTTTATCTTTAACTGAACATTCTAAAAATATTTTTAAAGTTAATTGTAAATCTGTAGTTATAAAAGATATACCATCTTTTTTTGGTTCCAATAAAATACAACCTAAACTAACAATAGGTGGTTTTACAGGAAGAACTTTACTTAATTTTTCAATAATTTCAGATAATTCTTTTTTTTCTAATATTATTTCCATATATACTCCTTTTTAAAAAATTAATAAACTTAGGTTATTATTAGTCGTTCTTTGTATAAGTTGTAAATTGTTTATAATAATATACTTACATTGTGAATAACCTGTTAAAAACCACTATTATAAGCTGTTTATTATTTTTTCTACAGATGTTTTTAAGTAAGAATCCTGTTCTAATTGTTTTTTTAATTTATTATAGGCATACAGAATAGTTGTATGGTCTTTTCCTCCAAATTCTTCAGCTATGAAAGTAAGTGAAGTATTTGTTTTTTCTCTGGATATATACATTGCTATTTGTCTTGGTATAACAATATTTTTTAATCTTCTGGAACTTTTTAAATCATGTATGCTTATATTAAAATATTGAGCAACTTTTTCTTGTATTTTTTCTATAGTTATTATTTTATTTTGAGATGATAAAATTTCTTTTAGGTATTCTTTAACTATATTTATATCAAGCTTTTTATTTAAAAGAGTTGATATTGCAATAAGTTTATTTAGTGCGCCTTCAAGAAGTCTGATATTATCTTTAATATTTTCCGCAATATAAAAAATAACATTATCATCTAAAGAAATATGTTTTAATTCACATTTTTTTCTTAGTATTGCAACTCTTGTTTCAAATTCCGGGGGTTGAAGGTCCACCACAAGACCCCATTCAAAACGGGAAACAAGCCTTTTTTCCAGAGAAAATAATTCTTTTGGTGGTCTATCACTTGTAAGAACTATTTGTTTTTTCTGGCCGTAAAGAGAATTAAAAGTATTAAAAAACTCTTCCTGGGTTCCTTCTTTTCCTGCTATAAAATGTATATCATCTATCAGAAGAATATCCAGAGAGCGGAAATTGTTTCTAAATGTAGTCATGGTTTTTGTTTGTATGGATTGTATAAAAAGATTGACAAAAATTTCACAGGGAATATAAGCTACTTTACAATTATTGGTTTTTATTGCCAGGGAACCTATTGCCTGAATAAGATGGGTTTTACCTAATCCTACTCCGCCATATACAAAAAAAGGATTGTATGCTATTCCTGGTGATTGTGCAATTGCAATACCGGCAGCATGAGCCAATTGATTACATTGACCCCTTACAAAAGTATCAAAAGTATTTGCCGGGTTAAGTTTTTCCCCAAAATAAAAAGATTTGGTATTATTTTTACTTTCCGGATATATCCATTTTATTTCCAATGGTGTTCCTATTGTTTTAAAAATAGCCATTTTAAGATTTTCTATAAATATACTTATTCCTTTATAAAACAAGGGATTTGGTATTTCCAAATAAATAAAATTATCTTCAATTTTAACAGGTTTAATAGGTTTTATCCATGTATCAAAAGTTCTATCATTTTGTATAGAATCTTTTAAATTTGTTAACACTAAATCCCAACTTTTCCACAAGTTATCCACAAGTCCTCCACAATTCTATTTTATAAATATTATACTGTAACATTTTTTCCGCAACAATGTTTATATTTTTTCCCACTGCCACAAGGACAGGGTTGATTTCTTCCTATTTTTTGTCCAACTTTTATTGGTTGTGTTTCAATTATATTACCTGTTGTTTTAACAGAAAAAGATTCTGATGGTTGTTGGTCTGTTTCCTGGGTCTGAAGAGTTTCAAACTGTTCAAATTCCTGATGGGTAAACATAGATGGAGCAAGAACTTTTTTAGGGCTATATATTTGTTCAGAAGGTTCTACTTTTATTTTAAAAATAGTAGAAAGAATCTCTGTTTTAATTGAAGAATACATTTGTTCAAAAAGTAAAAAAGCCTCCTGTTTATAAGCAACAAGAATATCTCTTTGGGCATAAGAACGAAGATTAATTCCTTCTCTAAGGTCATCTATGGCTCGTAAATGCGATTTCCATTTTTGGTCTACCTCCTGGAGAAAAATATATTTTATAATTTCATTGAAAGAAGGACCCAGGTGTTGCTTTTTTTGTAAAAATTCTTCATTGATTTTTTTCCTTGTGTCTTCCAGAGTGGTATCTCTCCAGAATATTTGTTCTTTTATATTTTCTGGTATGGACAGATTAATGTCTGTATCAAAAATATTTTTTAATTGTTTAGAAAGTTTTTCAGGATGCCATTCTTCAATTTTTGAGCTTTCTTTAAGAAATTCATTAAAAAGATCATCTATTGTTTCGTTTATAAATGGGAACAGATAATGTTCTATATCCTGAGTTTCCAAAATGTCTCTTCTTAGTTGATATATTACTTTTCTTTGTTGATTTAAAACATCATCAAAATCTATAAGGTGTTTTCTTATTTCAAAATTTCTTCCTTCCACCCGTTTTTGAGCCATAGTGATTTGTTTTGTTATTATAGGATGTGTAATTTTTTCACCTTCTGGGAGTTTTCCCATAATTCCGGTAAGTCTTTCAGACCCAAAAATTCTTAGCAGGTCATCTTCTAAAGAAAGATAAAAACTGGCGGAGCCCGGGTCTCCCTGTCTGCCGGCACGCCCCCTTAATTGATTATCAACCCTTCTTGCTTCATGTCTTTCTGTCCCAATTATATGAAGCCCCCCCAAAGAAATAACTTTTTCATGGTCTTTTTCCCATGGTTTTAAATTTTTTTCAAGGGTTTCATTATATATAGCTCTAAATTCTTCCGGACTTTTTTCCATTTCTTCCCTGGCAGTTTTCCATTCTTCTTCAATGGCGCTGTGTTTTTTCTCATATTCTTCCCTGGCAAAGGAAATTTCTTTTTCGTACTGTGAATGAAGATTTTCATAATTTTCACTGGCAGAAAGATATTCTTTCTGTTTTGTTGAATATTCCTTATCTCCAAGAATAAAAATAATGTCGGATTCCAGAGTATCTAATCCAGAAATAAAATTTTTATATTCAGCCTGGAATTTATCAAGAAAATTTTTAATAAATTCTTCATTTTGTTCTATTTTGAGTTCAAATACCTGTTTTTCTGAGATTTCAAGAAAATCTTTTATTTTTTTAGTTCTGCCTGAAAAATCTTTAAATGAAGCAGAATTTTTCATTTCGTCTGACAAGACAGATGTAATACTATCCTGATATCCTTTGATGCTTACAAATAAATTTTCAATCAGTTGTTCTAATTCTTTTTTTACATTAGATGCTTGTCCTTGTGCTATTTCACATAAGAGAATAATCTGATTTGCTCTTTCTTCTATATCTTTTCTTATAAATATTCCGTGTTTTTTTCTTATAAATTCTTTGGTTCCTTCATATTCATGGTATGCCTTACTACGGGATTCTTTAAAATCTTTTAATAGTTCTGGTTTTTTTTGATATTCATTCTGGGATTGGGCGTTTTTCAGGGCATTTTCTGTTTCCATGTATCTTTCTTTTAGGATTAAAATTTTAGGTTCTGTTCTGAGAAATTCTTCTTCAGCTTTAGCAATAAAAATAGTTCTTTCCAATTGTTCTTTTATTTTTGTATCTATCTGGGCGAAAATTTTTTCTTTTTCTGTCAAAGAATCTTTTGCTTGTTCTATAGAAGATTTGTATTTTTTATCAATATCTTCCAGAGATTTTTTATAGGCCTCCTCAAGTTCATTTAAGACTTCATGAAATAATTTTTTTTGCGGATGGGTTTTTGATGAGGATTTTATTTTAGATTTCTGAGACCAGATGATTCTTATTGTTTCTTCTCTGGACAAAACTTCAGGATTACCTCCAAGAATAATATCAACACCTCTTCCCGCCATTTGTGTTGCAATGGTAACGGCTCCGGGTTTTCCTGCCTGGGCAATAATTGCTGCTTCTGCTTCATGATTTTTCCCATGAAGAACCTGGTGAGGTATATTTTTATGCCGTAATATTTTACTTAACTTTTCTGCTTTTTCAATAGAAACAGTACCTACAAGAACTGGCCGGGAATTTTTATACATCTGTTCTATTTCATTTACTGCAGAATTAAATTTTTCTTTTTCTGTTTTATATATTTCATCATTAAATTCTATTCTCTTTAATGGTTTATTTGTTGGTATAGCAATTACATTTAATTTATATATTTCTTTAAACTCTGCGGATTCTGTAAGAGCTGTACCTGTCATTCCTGCAAGTTTTTTATAAAGTCTGAAATAATTTTGAAAAGAAATAGTTGCAAGAGTTTGATTCTCGCTTTCTATTCGTACACTTTCTTTGGCTTCTATTGCCTGATGAAGTCCATCACTCCATCGTCTCCCGGGCATCAGTCTTCCTGTAAATTCATCTACAATGATTACTTCTCCATTTTTAACAACATAGTCTTTATCTCTAACAGAATAAGTATGCGCCCTGAGAGATTGATTGATTAAATGGACCATATCAGTGTGGGCTCCATCATAAAGATTTTCCACTCCAAGAAATCTTTCGCATTTTTTCAATCCATCATCTGTAAGGGAAACAATCTGGTTTTCTTCGTCTAAAATGTAGTCCATATCTTTATTTAATTTTCTGACGACTTTATCTATATCATAATAAAGATTGACAGATTCTTCAGATGGACCTGAAATAATTAAAGGAGTTCTCGCTTCATCTATAAGAATACTATCCACTTCATCAACAATTGCGTAATTTAAATCCCTTTGGACAATAGATTCTTTGGTTATGGCCATATTATCTCTTAGATAATCAAACCCAAATTCACTTCCCACTCCGTAGGTTATATCACAGGCATAAGCTTCTTTTCTGGGTATGGTTCTTAAATAAAGATATCTTGAATCTGCCGGAAGAAATGCCGGGTCAAAAGTAAAAGCAGACATTTCAGATTGTCCACTGGTCTGAAAATAAGAGACAATACATCCAACAGAAAGGCCAAGGTTATAATAAATAGGACCCATCCATTGAGTATCTCTTTTGGCTAAATAATCATTAACAGTTACAAGATGACAACCCTGGCCGGTTAATGCATTTAAATAAACTGGAAGTGTTGCTACAAGGGTTTTTCCTTCTCCTGTGGACATTTCTGCGATATTTCCATAATGAAGCGCAATTCCTCCAAGAATCTGGACATCAAAATGGCGCATATTTACAAACCTTCTTGCAGATTCTCTTACAAGTGCATAAGCTTCCGGCAGAATATCTTCTAAGGTTTCCCCTTTGGAAAGTCTGTCTTTGAATTCTAAGGTTTTATTTTTCATCTCTTCATTGGAAAATTTTTTTATTTTTTCTTCTAATTCATTAATTTTATGCAGAAGAGAAATCATTTGTTCCATAAAAGCATATCTATCCCTGTTGAGAAGTCTGTTGATAAAAAGTTTTGTTCCTGGATTTAGTTTTCTTAAAGAAGCAAGAAGGGAGTCGTAATAATCCATAAATTTGTTACCTCCAATATTGCCGGGGGGCAGAATCGAACTGCCCACGCCAGCCTTTTCAGGGCTGCGCTCTACCACTGAGCTACCCCGGCTTTAAATAACCATATGGGTTTTTCTATCTTAAAGTATATAATAAACTCTATCTTTGTCAACTTCTGGTATGAAACCAATAGTAATTTTTTTAAAAACCACCTAAAAATTTGACTTTTCAATATATAATGTTATAATTTCTATCAAATCTATAGAATAGATATATATAGATTTTTTATTAACAAATTGGGAGGAGAAATTATGAGTAAAGATAAAAATGTTTCGCCGGCAAGAATTTTAGATATGGGTTGGGATTTTGCCAGAATAAGAACTCTGGCTACAGGAATTGAATTAAATGTTTTTGGCCATATAGCCAATGGAGAAAAAACCGTTGAAGAAATTTCAAGTGCCACAAACAGCAGCCAACGGGGAATAGAGATGTTGCTTAATGCACTTGTAGGACTGGAATTTTTAAGAAAAAACAATGGAAAGTATTCTTTGTCTGAAGATGCTGCTGAATTTCTTGTGCCGGAAAAACCGGGATATTTAGGGGGAATGATTAAACACATGCTGGATTTGCATGAAAACTGGACGCATCTTACTGAATGCGTCAAAACAGGTAAGCCATATGAAACTGTGGATGAACAAACAAAAGGTGAAGATTTTTTCCCAAAATTAGTAAGAGGGCTTTTTAACATGAACTATCATGCCGCTAAATATTGTGGCTCATATCTTAAAAAAAATGTTCATAATATATCCAGTATATTGGATGTGGCAGCCGGTTCCGGTGTCTGGGGTATAGGAATTGCAGAGGAAATTGAAACAGCAAAATTAACGGCTTTGGATTTCCCGGAAGTATGTAAAGTTACAAAGGAATTTATAAATGAGCATCAACTAAACGGTAGATTTCATTGTATAGAAGGGAATTTACAGGATATAAATTTTGGAACAAATATATATGATCTTATAATACTTGGTCATATATGCCATAGCGAAGGTAAAATCCGGGCAAACAACCTATTGAAAAAGTCCTTTACTGCATTAAAACCAGAAGGATATCTTCTTATAGCAGAATTTTTACCCAATGATGAGAAAACCGGTCCTGCTGTGCCTCTTTTATTTGCTTTGAATATGCTGGTTAATACAAGTGAGGGGGATGTATTTACCATTGCAGAATTTAAAAAAATTCTTCCGGAGATTGGTTTTTCACAGATAGATATCCTGGATGAGGTTCCATCTATATCTCCACTAATTTTAGCAAAGAAATAAATTTATGTTTGGCTGATATGTTCTATAAAAAAATGTTATAATATGTTTTTGAAAAATTAAAAAGGGGTGAATTATTATGCCACTAATTACAATAGAAGGCCCTAAAATCAATAATATAGAAAACAAAAGATTATTGGCCAAAAAACTTACTGAGGCTGCAGCTGAAATTTATTCTATGGATAAAAAACATATAGTTGTTGTTATAAAAGAAAATCCACCAGAAAATGTTGCAACAGCAGGAGAGTTAATATGCGATATTAAAAAATAAAATATATATAGAAAAATTAGCTATATGATAGGAGAATATTATGGAATATTTTATAAAAGATATTAATCTTGCTGATGAAGGAAAAAGGAAAATTCTATGGGCAGGAAAAGAAATGCCGGTATTAGATATTCTTAAACAAACCCAGGCGAAAAATCTTTTTTCCGGAACCACAATAGGTGCCTGTCTTCATGTAACCTCTGAAACAGCTAATTTGGTTATTGCTCTTTCAGAATGTGGGGCAAATGTATTTCTTACAGCGTCCAACCCTTTAAGTACCCAGGATGAAGTTGCTGCATCTCTGGTGAAAAATTATAACATTCCTGTTTTTGCCAAAAAAGGGGAAAATGAGTCAGAATATAATCATAATATTCGTATTATCGCAGAAAAAAAACCTCATATTATTATTGATGATGGAGCAGACCTTATTGCTTATATGCATCAAAATTATTCTTTGGCAGAAAATATACTTGGGGCAACAGAGGAAACAACTACAGGTATAACAAGGATTAAAAGCCTTGAAAAAGACAAAAAACTTACCTTTCCTGTTATTGCTGTGAATGATGCCATGACAAAGCATCTTTTTGATAATAGATATGGAACAGGACAGTCTACAATAGATGGAATACTTCGCGCAACAAATATTTTAATTGCAGGAAAAATTATTGTTGTATGTGGATATGGATGGTGTGGGAAAGGGATATCAAAAAATTTTAGAGGGTTAGGGGCAAAGGTTATTGTTGTTGAAGTTGATCCAATAAAAGCATTAGAGGCTGTGATGGATGGATTTTATGTAATGAAAATAGAAAAAGCAGCAGAAACCGGAGATATTTTTGTTACATCAACCGGAGATAGAGATGTTATCTCAGCAGATGTTCTTACCAAAATAAAAGATGGGGCAATTATTGCAAACTCAGGGCACTTTAATGTAGAAATAGATGTAGATTATCTGGAAAAAAATGCAAAAGAAAAAAACCATATTAAACCTATGGTAATAGAATATGTTTTAAAAAATAATAAAAAAGTTTATCTTTTGGCAGAAGGAAGACTTGTTAATTTAGGTTGTGCTGAGGGACATCCATCTTCTGTTATGGATTTGAGTTTTTCAAATCAGTTTATGGCATCTAAATATTTGAAAGAAAATAAAGGTCTTCAATCAAAACTTTATAGTGTCCCAGAAGAGATAGATAGAAAAATAGCAGAATTGAAATTAAAGAGTCTGAATATAGAAATAGATACACTTACGGAAAAACAAAAAGAATATCTGTCTTCCTGGGAATTATAATTTACTTATTGATTTTTGATAGACCTCCAAAAAAATTATTTGACATAAAAAAATATAGGGATAAAATTTAAAATATAATAGGTAAAAAATAAATTTTTTTAATATATAATGTGATTTTATTCACAAAGTTATTAGTTAAAACATAAAATAATGGATACATATTTTATTGAAAAGAATATATGGGCTGACTATATAAGAAAAAAAAGTTTGGAAATAAACATATATGCTGCATTTGAAAAATCTGAGCCTGTATTTTCAAATGAATCTCAATTTATCAGAGCAGATAAAACTCAAAAATCCTCTCTGATGTGGGAAATAGCTAATCCGGATAATATAGACAAAATAATTTATGACAGAATGCATCCGGTTGCTCCTTTAAAAATTTTCTTTTTTCCTTTTAAAGAAATAATACTTCCGGAAATAGACAGCATCACGCCATTTTTTATTATTGGTGCTACAAACTGTGACCTTCTTGCTCTTGATATAACAGATAAGGTTTTTAAGGATAATAATTATAAAGACCCGTCTTATAGCAGAAGAAGGCAACAGGCTACAATTATTTCTATTGATTGCCAAAAACCTGATGAATATTGTTTTTGTGAACTTTGGGGTAACAGAACTTATCCTGAAAAAAACTTTGATTTAAACCTTACTTATACTTCTGAAGGTTTTATTGCAGAAATAGGTTCAGAAAAGGGAGTCAGCATAATAAAAGAAATAGATAAAAAGGAAAAGACTTCAGAAGAAACGGCATCTCTTAGGGAATCAATAAGAAAACAAACACAAAATATTGTAAAAAATAATAATTCACAATATAAAATATGTGAAATAGGGCACATAAGGAATGATGTGCCTTCCTGTCTTGAAAACAAGATTGATTCTCCTGAATGGAAATCTGCTGTTACGGATTGTGTGCAATGTGGAGCATGTAATGCAGCATGTCCTACATGCGTATGTTTTTTACTTGAAGATTTTAGCTCTCAAAAATCTTTTACCAAAGCAAAAATATGGGATTATTGTCTTTATCAGTCTTATGCAAAAATGGCCTCAGGAGTTTCCCCAAGGCCTCTCTTATGGGAAAGATATGCCAATAGACTGCTTTGTAAATATCAGTATATGGTAAAAAATTTTGGAATAGTTGGTTGTACCGGATGTGGAAGATGTATTGCAGGTTGTCCCGGTAAAATAGATAAAAGAAAAATACTACAAGAGGTGGCAAAACAATAATTAATAAAAAATGGAACAAAATATATATAAACCAATACAATGTGAAGTAATAGATGTTTTTGAGGAATCTCCTACTATAAAAACTATCAGACTTAAACCTTTGGAGCCATTTTCCTTTTTGGCCGGACAGTTTATTTCTTTTACTGTTCCTGGCATAGGGGAAGCACCTTTTACCCCTTCATCTTCACCCTTTGAAAAAAATTATATGGAAGTAACTGTTATGAAAACCGGTAAAGTGACAGCGGCTATACATCAGATAAAAAAAGCAGATATCGTAGGAATAAGAGGGCCTTATGGCAAACCATATCCTATGGAAAAATTTGCTGATAAAAATATTTTACTGGTAGGTGGTGGTGTGGGGCTTGCTCCATTACGGGCTTTATTTTATGCTCTTATTGAAACTCTGGATAATTATAAATCTATTGTTTTCTGCCTTGGAGCAAGAAGTCCCGTGGATTTTATTTTTAAAAAGGAAGTATTTGAAACCTGGCTTTCAGAATCATGGCTTTCTTCCTATAAAAAAATTTCATTTCGTATTACAGCGGATAAAAAAGATGAAACATGGAAATATAATGAAGGTGTTGTGACAAAAATATTGGATAATCTTCCTTTTGTTCCGGAAAATGCTGTGGTATGTGGCCCGCCTGTCATGATGAAATTTACAACCCTGAAATTATTAGATGTGGGATATAAACCAGAAGAAATTTATCTGTCAATGGAAAGAAAGATGTACTGCGCCATAGGCCAGTGCAGACATTGTCTTCTTGGGGATAAATTTGTTTGTAAGGATGGGCCGGTTTTTACATATGAAGAAATAAAAAATCAACCGAAAATATGGGCATAATATAAATAAATGAAAAAATTATATATAGATTATGAAAAGTGCCAGAGTTGTCCGGTGTGTATTATAGAATGTAGATATCCATATCATCCGGATAATAATGGAATTAAATATCTGCAGGAGCTTATATCATTTGAATTTATATGCAGAAGATGTAAGGACCATCCATGCGTTAATGCATGTGTATATAATGCATTGAGAAGAGAAAATGAAATTATAGTCAGAAGCAAAGTTAGGTGTGTGTCATGTAAAAGTTGTGCTATGGCATGCCCTTTTGGAACAATATTTTATGATTCTATACCATATATTGTCAGCAATTGCGATTTTTGTATTGAAAACATGGAAAAAGAGCAGATTCCTTTATGCGCTCAGTCCTGTCCAAAAGGTGCGATAAAGTATGTGGCGGAAGAAGAAATAAAAGATGAGAAATATATTGAAAAATTAGGGCAGCACCTTATTATTAAAACTTTTAACTGGTTAAAATTTCAGGAGATAAAAAAGTAAAAAATGAATTTGCTGAATATTATTTTATTATTTATTGGCTGGTCTGTTTTTCTTGTTGTAGCCGGGTTATTTGTTTTAGGTATTGAAAGGAAAATAGCGGCAAGACTGCAATGGAGAGTTGGGCCTCCGATATGGCAAAATTTTACTGATGTGATAAAACTTTCAGGAAAAGAGATTCTTATACCTGAAAAAGCGAATAAATTGGTTTTTATTATTGCACCATTTGCTGCATTTTTATCTGCATTGGTTAGCGGAGTTATTATTATATTATCTCTGCTATATGGAAAAATAATGCCTGGAGACCTTATCCTTCTTATTTATCTTTTAACAGTGCCTTCTTTATGTTTATTTCTTGGAGCAAGTGCTTCAGGTAATATCCTTGCTTCTGTAGGCGCCTCCAGGGAAATAAAATTAGTTCTTGCATATGAATTACCTTTTATTGCTGCTATGATACTTGTTATTTTTAAGTCGGGTTTTTCAACATCTCTTTATAACATTATAAAAATTCAAAAAGAAACAGGCATTAATTTTTTATCTGTAGCTGGTTTTTTAGGTTTTTTTATTGCTTTTTTGGGAATTATAGGAAAACTTGGAATAGTGCCCTTTGATATTGCAGAAGCAGAAACAGAAATTGCAGGAGGAGTGCTTGTGGAATATTCCGGCATGCTTCTTGGTTTTTATAAAATGACAAGAGCTATTTTGTTTATTGTGCTGCCTGTTTTGCTTATGGTATGTTTTCTTGGGGGATTTAATGGCTGGGTTGGTCTTTTAAAATATATTGTGATATTTGTACTATTGGTGCTGATAAAAAATACAAATCCAAGAGTAAGAATAGACCAGGCTCTAAGATTTTACTGGGGGTTTACAACAATAATCATATTTATAAGTTTTCTTTTTTTAAGGGTATAGAATATGGATATTAAAACAAAAGCTTTAAAGAAATCTTTATGGGTATTTCATCTTTCTGTAGGTTCGTGTAATAATTGTGATATAGAAATACTTGACTGTTTAACGCCAAAATTTGATATTGAAAGATTTGGTATGGTTTTAGTGGGAAGTCCAAGGCATGCAGATGTTCTTCTTGTTACCGGCATTGTCACCAAAAAGAATGTGGAAAGAGTAAAAATACTCTATCAACAGACTGCAAAACCATGTTTTGTTGTAGCCATTGGCACATGTGCCTGCTCGGGTAATATGTTTAGATTTGGATATAATATGGGGGGTCCTTTAAAGAATATTATTCCTGTGGATGTTTTTATACCGGGATGTCCTCCAACTCCAGCGGCAATGTTAGCCGGAATAACAAAATTATTAAACAAGGTAAAAGAGTAAATATGGAACTTAAGAATATTTTAATAGAAAAATTAGGAAGTAAGATAAAGGAATATAAAGAACCTACGAATAGGCGGATTTATATTACAATTGATAAAGATTCATTGGCTGAGTGTGCCAGAATAATTTTTAAGGATATGGATGCCAGATATATTGTGGCAAGTGGAGTCCACAATGAGGATAGTTTTGAAGTGCTTTATCATTTTGGTTTTGATAAACAGGGTATAGTAGTCTCTTTAAGGGTATATTTAGATAAAGATAATCCTGAAATTGAATCTCTGGTCTGGTTAATACCGGGTATTGAATATATAGAAAGAGAAACCTGGGAATTACTTGGAATAAAATTTTTAAATAATCCCAATCTTAAACATTTTCTTCTGGCAGAAGACTGGCCGGAAGGTAATTATCCGGTAAGAAAAAATATAAAAGGAAAAAAATGAAAAAAGTAATTGTTCCCCTGGGACCGTATCATCCTTTGTTTGAAGAGCCGGAATTTTTTGAGCTTTATTGTGATGGAGAAAGGGTTGTAGATGTTGAGTGGCATGCAGGCTATAACCATAGAGGAATTGAAAAGATTTCAGAATCAAAACACTGGGACCAGGTAACATTTCTTGTTGAAAGAATTTGTGGTATATGTTCCAATTCTCATCCTATGGCTTATTGTAATGCAGTGGAGAATCTCCTGGGGCTTGATATTCCTGAAAGGGCAAAATATATAAGAACAATTATTTCAGAAATGGAGAGGCTGCATAGTCATTTCTTATGGGTTGGGCTTGCCGGACATTTTCTTGGATATAATACTGTTTTTATGTGGGCATGGAAATATAGAGAACCGCTTCTTGATATGTTTGAGGTGATAACAGGCGGGAGAAATAATTATTCTATGATAAAGATTGGCGGGGTCAGAAGAGATATTAATGACCAGCAGATAGAAATGTTAAGGAAAATGCTGGATGGTATTAGTTCTCAACTTAATATGTTAACCAAAGTATTTTTAGATGACCCTGTTTTACAGGCAAGACTTGTAAATGTAGGTGTTCTGACAAAACAGGATGTGAAAAATTATGGAGCCGTAGGACCTGTTGCAAGGGCTTCAGGTGTTGATATTGATATAAGAAGGGATAATCCTTATGCTGCATATAATCTTGTTGATTGGAAGGTTATAACAAGAGAAAATGGAGATGTTTTTGATAAGGCTGTTGTACGGCTTCTTGAAGGTTTTGAATCTGTAAAAATTATTAGACAATGTCTTGATAGAATAGAACATAAAAAAGGGGAAATTCTTGCTGAGGTAAGGGAAATTCCTGCTGGTGAAGGGATAGGGAGACATGAGGCTTTAAGAGGAGAAGTATTCCATTATGTCAGAAGTGATGGTTCATCAAGTCCAGTCCGACATAAAATCAGGGCACCCAGCTATGTAAATGTTCCTACATTTAAGAAAAGTTCTATAGGCCAGACCATTTCAGATGTTGCAATTATTCTTGCCGGAGTTGACCCATGTTATTGTTGTACAGAAAGGGTTGCAATTTATGATGCTAATACTAAAAAGTCTAGAGATATTACCTGGCCGGAGATTGTTAAAAAAAGCCAGGAAAAAACTGAACAATTGAAAAAACATGGATAATATAATTACATTTTTTATAGCTGTACCATTTATAGCAGGATTGTTATGTCTTTTTATCAAAAGACCCGCTTTTTACCTAAAAGAAGCTATTTCCCTGCTGATATCTATAGGAATGTTTGTGTTTGCTATAGGACTTTTTGGATTTAGTCTTGCTATTAAAACATCTGGTTATGCAACTGAACTGTTCTGGATAGATTCTTTAAGTAAGTTTATGTTTCTTTGTATAACTTTTTTCACCCTGGCTATTATAGTATATAGCATAGGATTTATGAAGAAAGCACCAAAATTAAATCAATTTTATGGCTATATACTTTTAACAATGTCTGCAAGTATAGGTGCTGTTTTTTCCAATAATATTATTTTATTTATAGTTTTTTGGGGGTTTCTTGCCATTATGCTTTATCTTCTTATAGGGCTTGGGGAACATCCGGATACCGCTGAATTTGCCAAAAAGTCTCTTATAATGGTTGGTGGAAGTGATTCCCTGCTTATACTTGGTTCCGTGATTCTAATCTTTTTAAGTAAAAGTTTCTTTTTTTCAGAAATGAAAATACCTTTATTTTCTACTACAGCCATACTTGGGTTTTTCTGCCTTTTATCTGCAGCATTTGTAAAAGCAGGGGTGTTTCCAGTACACACATGGATACCTGATATAGCAGAGTCTGCTCCTGTTCCTGCTCTGGCTTTTTTCCCCGCTTCTCTGGATAAACTTCTTGGAATATATCTTTTTGCCCGAATATATCTGGATATATTTATGTTTAATCCGGATATTCAGATTATTATTTGTTTTTTTGGTTCTTTAACAATTATTATAGCTGTGCTAATGGCTCTTAATCAGCATAATATGAAAAAATTACTTTCTTATCATGCAGTAAGCCAGGTGGGATATATGGTTCTTGGGATTGCAAGTGCTACCCCTATTGGTATTATAGGCGGACTTTTTCATATGCTAAATAATGCCCTTTATAAAACAGGTCTTTTCTTTGGGGCGGGTTCTGTAGAAAAACAAACAAAAACCGACCATATGGATAAATTAGGGGGACTTGCAAAATATATGCCTGTGACATTTTTTTCTTTTTTGTTTGCGGCTCTTGCAATATCAGGGGTTCCTCCTTTTAATGGATTTTTTTCTAAATGGTTTATTTATCAGGGTTTAATTACAGAGGCAAAGAACAATCCATCTTTTGTTCTATGGATTGTTGCTGCAATGTTTGGCAGCGCTTTAACCCTTGCCAGTTTTTTAAAGATAATTCATTCTGTTTTTTTAGGCCATAGCAAACAGGAAAAGGTTAAAGACAGTTCTTTGTGGATGCTTGTTCCTATGGTTGTAATATCTATAATATGCTTACTATTTGGTGTTTTATGGTGGATTCCGGTAAGAACATTTTTACTTCCTATCATACATACCCGGTTAGGAATAATGACAATTTTGGGAGGTATCTCTTTAAATCTTGGCATTATGCTTATAATAATAGCTTTAATTATTGGATTGATTTTATATCTTTTTATGACAGGAAAAACTTTTAGAAAGGTTCCTTCTTTTATTGGAGGTGAACAGGTTAATCCTGATATGGAAATGAGTGGAACTGAATTTTATAGAACTATTGAAGAAACAGATTTTTTTGCTCCGCTATATAGATTTGCCAAAAAGAAGTATTTTGATATCTATGATATAGTCAAAAGTATAATAGAATATTTTGGGAATATTTTGAAAAAAGTACAATCAGGTGTTTTAAACACATATATTACCTGGATACTTTTTGGGGTTATTGTTTTATTTTTATTGTTTTTTGGAGTTTGATATGATAAGTATAACAATAGAGATTTTTTTGATTTTTATGCTGATAGGAGCATTGATAGCTGTAGAAATAACAGACCTGTTATATTCTGTTATTTCAATCGGTGCAATAGGATTTTTTTCAAGTATAGGATTTTTATTGCTGGGAGCGCCTGATATAGCAATAATCCAGATGGTTGTTGAAACTCTGTCTTTAATTATACTTGTAAGGGCAACTATAAGAAAAGATATACATACCATTTCCGGAGATAGAGAGTTTTTTGGGCTTCTTTCAACTGTTGCAATACTTTTTTTCTTCTTTTTGTATATATTTAAAGCTACACAAACATATCCTGTTTTTGGTAATCCTGTAATGTCAAGAATTTCAGATTCTGCATCCAATATATATCTTGCTAAAGGATTAAAACAAACAGGAAGTCCGGATATTGTAAGTGCTATAGTTTTTAATTATAGATTTTTAGATGTTCTTGGAGCAAATGCTGTGATTTTTGCGGCATTTCTTGGCGCCCTTGCAATACTAAGACAAAAAGCAAAAAAGAAACAATAAAATGGAAAAAGAAAATAAAAAAGCAGGAATGAGCAATATTGTAAAAGTTGTTGCTTCCTGGCAACGAACATTTATTTTTATGTTTGGATTATATCTTATTGCCTATGGACAGATAACTATAGGTGGAGGTTTTGCAGGAGGAATTATTATTGCGGGTACATTTATCCTTACTACTCTTGCGTTTGGTAAAGAAATTGCATTGGGTAAGCTTGGAAGATTACTTGCTTTTAGATTGGCATCAATTGGTGGGATATTTTTAATACTGACAGCCGTTATAAATAATAATTTTAGATTTACACATGTTCTTGTTGAAACCCCTTCAGGAAATTTTGCATTATTTAGTGCTGGTTTTATTCCTATTTATAATTTGGGGCTTGGTATTATCATCGGGGCTTCATTTTTTATGATTTTTATTATTCTTTCAATGCATAGAATTATAAATATTAATGGAACAAAAAAACTTATAATAACAAAGAAGTGGGGGCAAAAATGATATATGCATTAGCTATCACAGTTTTTATGGTGGGTTTATATGCTGTATGCTGTAAAAAAAATATAATAAAAATTATTCAGGGGGTAATAATTATGGAATATGCCCTGAATTTTTTTATAATACTTCTTGGTTATAGAAAAGGCGGTATTGCTCCAATTATAAATAAAATAACAGATATGCATACCTTTGCTGCACAATCTGTGGACCCTTTACCTCAGGCTATAGTTTTTATATCTATTTTGATAGGGCTTGGCCTTCTTGCTTTGATGGTGGCTCTTGCTATAAGGCTTTATGAAAGGTATGGGACCTTTGATATAACTGAAATGAAAAAATTAAAAGGATAAAAAATGATAAATCCATTTGTTTTTATTGCTTTGCCGATGGGTATGGCATTTTTGATAGCATTGATTGGCCATCAGTATAAAAAATCACCTGATTTTTTGGCTAATCTTACTATGGGAATATTATTTATTTTATCTGCTATATGTTATGGAAAATCTACAATTTACTATATAGGAAACTGGTCTCCTTCTATTGGAATTCCACTTGTTTTAGATGGTTTGAGCGGGCTTATGCTGATTATTATAAATTTTATTGGTTTTATGTCAGCAATATTTTCAATACAATATATAGAAAAATTTTATACATCAAAGCTAAGATACTATGGACTGTTTTTATTAACAATTGCAGGATTAAATGGAATAGTTTTAAGCGGAGATATTTTTTCTATATATGTATTCCTGGAATTAGCATCAATTTCTTCCTATGCTCTTGTGGGATTTGGTTGTGGGGCAGAAGAATTAGAAGCGGCTTTTAAGTACCTTATTATGGGAACAATAGCATCATTCTTTATTCTTTTGGGAATAGCGCTTCTTTATGGAGCAACGGGAAACCTTAATCTTGCAGCAATAGCAAATGTGGTTCAATCTCAGGGATTTAGCGACCCAATCAAAATTGCTTTTATTTTCCTTATCTCTGGTTTCTTTATTAAAGCAGCTTCCATCCCATTTCATTCATGGCTTCCTGATGCTCATTCCTCTGCGCCATCTTCTATTTCGGCAATTCTTTCTGGTATTGTTGTAAAAATCACAGGTATATACTGTATTATCCGGCTTGTATATAATGTATTTGGTGCAACTGTTCTTATCTCTCATATTTTGTTATATATAGGGCTTATATCTATAATACTTGCTGGAATTATGGCGTTTATGCAGACAAATATAAAAAGAACCTTTGCATATTCCACAATAAGCCAGCTGGGTTATGTATTTTTTGCTCTTGGTATTGGTACTCCTCTTGCTATATTTGGAGCTATGTTTCAGTTGTTTAATCATGCAATATTTAAGCCCCTGCTTTTTCTTAATTCCGGCTCTGTGGATTATCAGACAGGAGAAAAAGTCATTAATAAAATGGGTAAATTGAATGAGAAAATGCCTGTCACATCAACCTCTACCTTAATTGGTTCTTTATCAATCTCCGGGATTCCTCCTTTTAATGGATTCTGGAGTAAGTTAATTATAATAATAGCAGCTGTGCAGGCAAATCTTATTGGTCCTGCAATATGGGCAATAATTGGAAGTATATTAACTCTTTCATATTATTCCAAAGTATTGAAATGTTGTTTTTTTGGTAAGGGAGCCCAGTTTAATGAAGAAAAATGGAAATCGTTTAGAGAGGTGCCTGGTTTAATGCTTATACCTGTGATAACACTTGCTTTTATGTGTATTATTGGCGGAATATTTATTATTCATGGATATAATGGGTTTTTTGGTAGGCCGGTAAAGGATATTATTAATGGTCCTTTATGGTATATTCAATCTGTATTTGGGAGTTATAAATGAGAAGACTTATTCTTGGATGTATGGCATTTATTATGTGGCTGATGTTAACCTGGCCATTTAATTCTTCTGTTGGTTATCAAGGAATTTTTATTGGAATTATTGCATCTTGTTTTGTTGCAATATTTTTCGGAGATTATATTCCTGGAATATCTGAAAAGTTCCTTGAACCGCAGAGGTGGTTGTGGGCTATATATTATATATTTGTATTTTTATGGTATTGTTTTCTGGGTAACTTAGATGTAGCTTATAGAGTTCTTCATCCTGATATGCCTATTAAACCAGGTATTGTTAAGGTAAGAACAAAATTAAACAATCTGATTGGACTTACAATTCTTGCAAATTCTATCACTCTTACACCAGGAACAACAACAATTGAAGCCACTGATGATGGATATCTTTATGTACACTGGATAAATGTGAAAACCCAGGATGAACAAGAGGCTACAGAGATAATAGTAAAAAAATTTGAAGAAATTCTTGAGAGGATTTTTGAATGATTATATTTGGTTTTATAATTCTGATTATATGTTCAGCTTTATGTTTATATAGAATAGGAAGAGGCCCAACAGCTTCAGATAGGTCTGTGGCAATTGATATTTTGGGTATTATTGTTGTTGCTTTTTGTGTCCTTTTGTATTTTAAAACCGGGGATGGGTTTTATTTAATAGTTGCAATAGCATGGGCATTATTAAGTTTTATTGGAGCTCTTGCCCTTGCAAAATTTCTTGAGGATAAAGGTTTTGATGAATAAAACAAATTATAAGGGGGTTGTATAAATGAAAGAAACAATATCACATATTTTTTTATTTATAGGGCTTTTATTTGATCTTCTTGGGTGTATAGGATTGGTAAGATTTCCGGATGTTTATCTTAGACTTATGGCAGCAACAAAAAGTGTTACCCTTGGCACAGGGCTAATACTTCTTAGTGTTGTTATTGCAGGCAGTGCTCCTGTGGCGGCAAAAGCTGTTTTAGTTTTACTTTTTATTTCTGTAACATCTCCTACGGCGGCACACGCTCTTGCCAGGGCTTCCAGTGTTTCCGATATAAAAATGTGGGAAGGAACAGTTTGTGATAAATTTACAGAAGACAGGAAAAGGAAAACAAATGAAAAAACCTAAACTAAGAGAACTTAATGAAGCGATAAAAAGTCTTTTTTCAAGGCCGCATACAACAAGGTTTCCCAGAGAACCTTTAAACATGCCTGAAGGGTTCCGCGGCAAACCCCAGTTTTATGAAGATGGTTGTGTTGGTTGTGGTGCCTGTGCCCAGGTATGTCCTGCAAAAGCAATTGAGGTGGAAGAAAATTTGGACCCTGCCAATCCAACAAGAAATCTGACGCATATTCCTGCGTACTGTATAAACTGCCAGGAATGTGAAAGAAATTGTATAACAGGCCAGGGAATAAAACTAACAAAACAGTTTGATGTTTCTTATTTTTCAGAAGAAGAGGTTAATCATTCTATCCAGCACCAGCTTGTTCTTTGCAGTCATTGCGGTTCTGTTATTGGGACTAAAAAACATATACTCTGGGTAATAAACCGGGTGGGTTCTTTATCCTTTGCACAGGCAAACTATATTGAGTTTATTCAGAAATCTTTGAAAATACAAGCAATTATTCCGGAAAAACAGAACAAAGAAGAAAAAATTGAAAGAGAGGAAATTTTCAATCTTATCTGTCCAAAATGCAGACGCGCTGTTTACCTTGAGGATGAAAAAATTCACTTCTAAATCTCCAGTTTTTGTTATATAATACTAATTATGCACGAACTATCCATAGCGCAGTACTTATTTGATTTTTGTAAAACAATAGAACAGCAATATAAACCAAAGGAAATTACAAAAATAAATCTTTCTGTTAATCCTTTAAGCTGTCTTAATGAAGATATTTTAGGGTTTTTGTTAAAAAATATTGCAGAATCAGAAAAAAATATCGCACTACAAAATGTGAAGATACATATAGAGAAAAATAATTCTCCTGATAGCAGAGAGATTACAGTGAAAGATATAGAAATAGAGGAGTGAAAATGCCTGTAAAAGTATTACAAATTAATGAGAATATTCTTGCAGAAAATGATAAAATATCTGAAGAAATTACCAGGATATTAAAAAATTATAATATTATATCTTTTAATTTAATGGGAGGTCCGGGAGCAGGAAAAACAAAGGTTCTTGAGCAAATTATATCTCATGTTAATAAACAATTTCCATGTGCAGTTATTGAAGGGGATGTGGCTGGAAGTTTTGATAGTGAAAGACTAAAGAAATTTGATATACCCATAGTACAGATAAATACAGGTGGAGGTTGTCATCTTGAAGCATTTATGGTTAAAAAGGGCATAGAGCAGATACCACTTGAAAAAATAAAAATCCTTTTTGTTGAAAATGTTGGCAACTTAATATGCCCGGCTGAATTTAAGATTGGAATTGAAAAAAATATTGTTATAAGTTCCACTACAGAAGGAGAAGACAAACCAGCAAAAAATCCCCTGATGTTTAAAGTTTCACAATTATGTATACTGAATAAAATAGACCTTTTAGACCCTGAAACATTTAATGATGAAAAATTTACTTCTTATATAAAGGATATAAACCCTTCATTGGAAATTATTAAATTTTCTGCAAAAACAGGACAGAATATAGATAAAGTTATAACCAGATTATTCAATTTATATAACAATTCTTTTTAAAATAAAAATCACAAATTTTGTTCCTTCTTTATAAAAGTGGAAAAAGCTTATAGATTAACAATTGAAGGACAGGTTCAGGGGATAGGATTTAGACCATATATATATAGACTTGCCCAAAAATATTTTATTAAGGGATATGTCTTAAATAGCAAAAAAGGTGTAATTGTTGAAATACAGGGTAAAGAAAAAAATGTAGATAAATTTTTAGCCCATTTACACAAAAATCCTCCTGCTCTTTCTTATATTATATCTTTTAAAATAAAACAAATACCATGTAAAAATTTTTCTAATTTTGAAATAAAAAAAAGTCAGGATATAGAAAAAGGATTTATTTTCCCTCCAGCAGATATATCTATCTGTCCAGATTGTCTTAAAGAAATATTTGATAAAACCAGCAGAAGATATCTTTATCCCTTTACAAACTGTACGCAATGCGGTCCTAGATTTTCAATAGTGCAGAAACTTCCTTATGATAGACAAAATACAACAATGAGTAAATTTAAAATGTGTCCTGTCTGTGAAAAGGAATATAACCTTGTTTTAGATAGAAGATATCATGCACAGCCAAACTGTTGTCCTGTATGCGGACCTCAGGTTCAGATGTATACTTTGCCTGAAGGTGCAATATGCCAGGGGAAAGAAGCGCTTTGTTCTGCTATTAAACTTCTTGAGAAGGGAGAAATAGTTGCCATAAAGGGTATTGGTGGTTTTCATATATGTTGCGATGCTACAAATAAAAAGGCTGTTTCTTTATTAAGAAGATGGAAAAGGGGGTCAAATAAACCTTTTGCTGTTATGGTAAAAGATATCAAAACAGCAGAAAATATTGTGTATCTAACTAACCCGGATAAGAAAATTTTGTCAGGGATTGAAAATCCTATACTTATTGTACCTAAAAAAAATAACAGGTTTTTAAGTAAAGAAATAGCTCCTGAAAACAATTATCTTGGTATAATGCTTGCTTATACAGGACTTCATCATATTTTACTTTCAAAAAGAGTAAAAATTATTATTGCAACAAGTGGTAATATAAAAGAAGAACCAATAATTACAGACAATATAGAATCTATAAAAAAACTCAACACTTTGACAAAATATTTTTTAATACATAATAGAGACATTTATCAAAGAGAAGATGATACTGTAATTAGTAAAACACTTTATGGGTATTTGATGATAAGAAGAAGCAGGGGATATGTGCCCTTTCCTTTTCAGACTTCAGGGGCCATGAATAAAATTTTAGCTGCAGGTTCTGACTTAAAAAATACCTTTGCTTTAAGCGATAAAAAAGGAATTTTTCTTTCCCAATATATCGGAGACCTTGAAAATAAAGAAACCTTTGAGTTTTATAAAAATACTATCAGACATTTTATACAGTTTCTGGAGATAAAACCTGAAGTCATTGCCTGCGACCTTCATCCGCAATATTTTTCAACACAATATGCACAGACTTTTTCAAAAGAAGAAAAGGTCTCTTTAGTTAAAATACAACATCATCATGCACATTTAGTTTCATGTATGGCAGATAATAATCTTAAAAATGAACCAGTAATTGGGGTATGTTTTGATGGGACAGGTTATACAGCAGATGGAACAATATGGGGAGGAGAATTTTTAATAGGAAATTATGATTATTTTGAAAGAAAAGGGTCTTTTTTACAGTTTGTAATACCAGGTGGAGAAACCGCTATAAAACAGGTATGGAAAACAGGAATTTCTCTTTTGTATAACACTTTTGGTGAAAATATACCGGATGTACCATTTATACATAATATAAATAGCAAGGATATAAATACAACAATAAGGATTATTGAAAAAAATATCAATAGTCCTGTTTCCTCTTCTGCGGGTAGAATCTTTGATGGTATAAGTGCAATCCTTGGAATAAAAAAAGATATCAGTTTTGAAGGAGAAGCCGCAATATTTTTGCAGATGAGAAGTGAAAAAGCATCGGAAAAATTAAAATATGAGATGGAATTAACAGAAAACAAAGGACTTCTTGTTCTTGATTATAGAGCCATGATTAAAAAGATTATCAAAGATATAAAAAATAAAAAACAAATAGAGGATATTGGATTGGGTTTTCATTTGGCACTTGCAAAAGGAATCAAAAATGTTGTTGAACAAATAAGAAATCAAACCGGAATAAAAAAAGTCTGTTTTTCCGGGGGCGTATTTCAAAATAATCTGTTAGTAAAATGTATAATTAAAGAATTTAGAATCTCAACATTTACCCTGTATTTTCATAAAAATTTCCCAGCAAATGATGGGGGAATATCTTTAGGACAGATAATAATAGCAAACAATATAAAAGATATATATTAAAAATGAGAAACTCTGGAAAATTAGCCATGAACCGCCGGATTACATCCCGCGGTTACTGATGTTTTTACTATTTTATCAATCACTAATGTATTTACCAACTTCCGTTGTGTGGAGTAAATCCCCAGTTGGTTTGCACCCAGCTCTGATCTGTTCAATTCAGGTAAACTATTGAGAAAGCAATATTATATCCCGGCGGATTTTCTTCCCGGATGCTAATTCTTTAACCTGAAGACTCCATTTTCCTGTCATATCATTAATAGCAGGCGTCCATTTAAAAGTTGCTATACCTTTATGGGTTACTTTCACTTCTGATATCACCTGTTTTCCATGTGGATTTTTCAAGATAAACATTATATCTATTGGATTGAGTATTGGTTTATTTTCTGCTCCTATTACCTCAGTCTGTATCTTTACAGGAATTAATGGATTAATTTGTTCTGGAGCATTTACCTGTACTTTGGTAATCTTTGAAGGCAGCCATGCTACAAGCATCCCTCCAAACCGTTCCATTGATAGAAACATCTCATATTTTCCATCAGATAATTTTTTTGTCTTAATCGGTTTCATACTTACAAGGTCATAAGGAACACCAGGTAATTTATCTAATATAATATCTGCTTTATAAAAATCTTTTTTTATTTCTTTTTTTTCCCAGTTTTCCACCTCTTTTATCTTTTCTGGTGTTCCAGAACCAGGGAAGCCTGCTCCCATTCGTTCATGACAAAATTGATATTCTTTAGCATTCTGAAGGTTTACAAAGTATGTATATGGATATCCATCTGCTTCCATCCACCATGCTCCAATTTTAATATCATTACTTTTAAAACTGGGTTTTATATATCTTGAAAGAACTTTTTTAATAACTGCAATACGATTTGCATGCCCGTAATCATTTGGGCCCGGAACTGATGCAACAGCATTATTAGGAATAAAAGGAAGTGTAGTTTCTTTACCCATTCCTATATCTACATTTAACCTCTTGGCTCCGGGAATATTAAACGGAATAGTTCTGTCTAATAAAACAAGTCCTCCTTGGGAAATATATCTAATCAAAGCTTTGTATAATGGCTGACTGATATATTTGATATCATATAAAAGAATACACTTGTAATTTGAAGCTCTGCCTTTTACAATTTCCTCGCCGGATACAGGCTCTACATCAAAATGTCCCTGAATTAGATTATCATAGGCATACGATTGTGTCAGGGTTTCTCCAACATCAAAACTGTTGTCTGTAAATGAATTAAGTAATCCTATATCATGTTTTTGGTCCGGCCATAATATTGATTGAACAGGTCCAATTCTCTTGATTATTTTACCAAGATGTATTAACTCTGGCCATGTACTGTTATTGCGCTGCCCATAGACAAAATAAACCAGTCCGTGAACACCACCGGCAAGATAAAGAAAGAAATTATTGCGTGTGTAAAGTCCTGTCATAAAACAATCCGGCATATTCCATTCAGAAAGATGACGATTCCCCATCATGCCAATCCCCATCCAGTAGGCTGTAGTTAAAATCGGCTGCCAGTATGTGTTATAGTAATACGAGCATATTAAATTAAATCCGTCTTTCCCAAAATTATAGGGAGGATACTGGGATGCTGTCCACATCTGAACAAGTGGTATCTGCATTCCTCCCGGGACAGGACCAATAAGTGTATCATGACGGACATTTTTCACTGCTTGTGTTTCTATTTTATTGAATCTGCCTGTAATATCTTTTACTGAAAAAAGACACCACTGAACCCATGGATTATTAGAAGGCACTACACCAAAATGTGGAACTATCATTTTTTTGGGGGCTTTAAGTCCTGTCTTTTTTTCAAATTCTTTCTCAACATGTTTTGCAAAATCCCAACCATAGTATAAAGAATAATCATCATTTGTTAGGATGTATGGCCTTAAAGCAGGATACCATGCAACAGGTTTATATTGTGTAATCAAAGAGTTTCTTACATTGTTAAGAATTACAGGACTGCTTATTCCCAGCATTGGTCTTCCCCCACTATATCCATTATCAGAAAAAACCTTACGGTTTATATCTACACGGAATAATCCGGGATTTTGTTTATATGAATAGTCGCCCCGGTCTGGTGCCAAATTAAGAATAAATGCCATATTATGTTTTATAAGTGAGTTCAAATCCTGTATTGATGGAGGAGGTATATAAATAGCATCAAATCCTGCTTTTTTAATATTATTTAGCTTCATATTTCTACGGTAAGGATTGCTGCCAAATGAAGCCCATATATCAAAGTTAAAATTATCTGGTGGAAGAAAATGTATTCCAATTGCTTCTTTTTTCTTGGCAATAATTTTGTTTTCTTTATTTTTAGCTTCTATTTTCAGATTGTATTTACCATAGGCATATAGAGAAGTATTAATACTAAAAGAAACTGTTTTATCTGCAAAAGGTTTAGTAAAAGATTTTATAGTTTTTCCCCCATTGTTTAGAAAAATTTGGATGGTCTGGATAGAACTGAGATTCCTGTAAATTTTATTAGGTTCTACTTTTATATTAACTATTTCTCCACGAACAAATTCGTTTCTTCCACTGATTCCTGAACCAGATATATCAATTACAAAAGGAAACCCCTGATTGGATAGAGTTTTAATAGAAGGAACAGGAGGTGGGATTACTGGAATGCCTGTATAATTTGCTGCCCGCCATACATCACGAAGCTGGGCATTATTATTACCATCAAAAACAAATTCTATCTTTATCAATCCGCCCCATGGCATCCCAGGGGAAATATTAATTAAAAAATCAGGTGTTCCTTTTACTTTTTGACCAGGAACATCATAAGAAGAAAAGGGAATTATTACTGCATTTTCAGGATATCCTATTATAGAACCATCTGTTGTTTCAAATCCCCACTTTTTCCCTTCTTCTGTAATTGTTACCTGCCGGTTTCCATCTCCCCAGTAAGGACTACCCCATCCACCATTAAAATCAGAACCAAGTATTGAAATATCAGGAAGCCCTACAGGATTTGGTTTTGCATCTGTTCTTTCAGCATATGCAAATGGAACATCTCCTAACCAAACAATTCTACCTCCTTTACTTAAATATCTGTACCAGAGTGCCTTTTTACCAGGATGGTCATCAATTGTCTCTGGTGCAATACCCATTGTCATAACAACAACACTTCCATATGCCTGATTTTTTGCAATTCTTTCTTTCATCCATTGTTTTAATGCTATTGCATTTACTTCCTGAAAATCATTTTGTGTTAGATATTTTATAAGCCGTTTCTGATGTATACTATGATTAATGTTTAGTCTATTATCCCAGAACACAACTCTATAGGTCATTTTGGTAAGAATTATGTTTTTTTGATTCAATCGTATAAGACTGTCATTTACTGCTGCATTAGCAATTAACTGAAAATTTAAACAACATACAAAAATCAATAATCCTAAAAATAAATTGATTTGTTTCTTTAAATCCATATATTCCTCCCTGTATAAATTAAGTTACTGCCAAACTTGGCAGTGGTTTTTATAGTATTTTTTTTGTGGTTGAATCTCTTATTATTAATTTTGGCTTAAAAATGATTTTTTTGTTTATATTTTTGCCTGTTATTTCATCTATTACATACTCTGCAATCTCTGCCTCCCGAATTGATACTGAAGTAAGATTTGGCTTAAATATTTCACACCAGGGAGTATTATTATATCCAACTACAGAAATATCTTCTGGTATTCTTAAATTTAATTTTTTTGCTGTTTCATAAATCAATTTTGCCATAAAATCAACATTACAAAATACAGCCATTGGTTTCTTTTCTTTTTTCAATGACTCTGCAATCTGAGAGGATTTAGTAAAAATTATAAAATTCTCTTCTGGTATATTTTTTTCTTTGAAGACACTTTTTGCTCCTTCAATCACACTCATCTGGTTTTTTTGGCCAGGAAAAATTGGATAAGTATAAAAAATAATTTTTTCATGGCCAAGATATATTAAATATTCTGCCACTATTCTGCCTCCGGCAAAATAGTCAGATAGAATATATCTTGCTCTGGGTAATCTTTTTTCTGCTTCAAAAGCTTGTAAAAATATAACCTTGCCTGGATAATTATCAAGAAAATTGAATGGGAACCTGGAAATGCCCTGGATAATAAGAATGGCAGGATGTCTGTCTATCAAATCTTTTATTTTCTTTATACTGTTTCTATTTTCCCCGTTATAGTCAATAATAATGCAAAAGTAATGATGGTCAGTAAGACCATGAATAATTTTTTTTGAGAGAGATTCATAAATATGCCCTGTAGTTGGCATAATTAGACCAATAATTTCTTCTTTTTTTAATACAGGCTTGTTACCTTTTACAAAGGTACCTTTCCCCTGGATACGGTAGATTATTCCTTCAGAAGCAAGTTGGGAAAGTGTTTTTACTACTGTAATTCTACTTACTTCATATTCTGACATTAATTTTAATTCAGTAGGTAATTTATCATCAGGCTGTAATTCATTATTTATAATTTCCTCTTTTATTTTTTCTTTTAATTGCCACCATAATGGAAGGGGTTGACTTTTCTTTGATAACTTTTTTGTCTTAACTGGCATTTTGTATTTCTCCTGTTTTTTAATTATATATTGTGATATATTAATATGTCAAATTTTGCACATTGTACCCTGAATTGCTGGGGGTTCTTTACTCTGCGCTTATATGCCTGTAAATATGAACATAGTTTCAACCTAAGGCTTATACGCTGTGGTGGTCAGTGAATATTTACGATAAACGATAGATAAGTGAACAGTGGTAACTCTTAGAAAGATTGTTTTATATCATTCCACATACTTTCCATATCAATAGACTCAATATTTTTCTGTTTTTTATCCCCTCTGATTTTTGTAAGATATTTAGTTATAATTTTTTTATCAAGGTCTGAAATTTCTGTAAAATGGATACCATAAATAAATGTATTTTCTTTTTGGCCGATTTTATTTCTTATTTCACAGGGAATAGCCAGTGTGTGTTTTTTTAATGTAATTGATAAAATATATTGTTTATTTTCTTCTAACGGCTCTTTTACCCATATTTGTGCTCCACCTTCTGAAAGGTCAACCACTTTGACTTCTGTTTCTGGTAGTTGTAATAATCCTAATATTGGTTTTGGAAATATTGTTGCCGGCAGAATATCTATTTCTGTTCTTTTATATATTCTTTTATCAGGAGTGATATCTCCGGCTTTTACAATTACTATTTTTTGATGCGAAGGGAGATAAACGAATGCAGAAAAGCTATATCTTTTATTATTTAAGATAAAAAATATCTCAGCAGGTTTTTTCATCCATGCATCAGTAATTATAGAAACTGGAGCAGCTATAATTTTCATCATATCCGGTATTTCTATAATATTTGCCACATATTCTTTTCCACTTGCCTGAATAATAATTTCTTTTACCTTTTTTAATTCTTTTAGAGTCATAAATTTTTCTCACTTCCAGATTTTTTACACAAATTATATATCAAAAAGTTTATATTTGAAAATTTATACTGATTTTTCTATTATGGGGGAGAGGTGATAATGTCTTTAAATTTTAGAAGATTTTGAGAGATAACCTCAGTAAAAATTTCTTTTAAAGGTTTTTCCTTTATGGATTCCATCTGCAATACTTTAAATAAAAGATACATACTGGCAAAAGATGTAAATATAAATAGCAAAGGATATATAGTATAGTGACCTATTGTGAAATTTTTATTTTTTTGAAGAATAAATCCTGCCAAAGGAGCAGAAATAATCACCGGGAATTGTTCCCCCCAAATCATAAGATTGGAATAAAAAGAAATTTTTTCTGATTGAGGAGCTAAAGACATTCTCCTTGTGGATACAGACATTTGATATCCGGCATTTGAGATGCCGGAGAAAAAATATAGAACAATTAAAATTATAGAAATATATTGCTTTGGGAAAAAAACTATATTTGCAAGAATAAACCAGAAAATAGGGCCATAAAGCAGTGAGGAAAATAAAACAAATCTGCTGCCTCTTTTATCATTTATTTCTCCCCATGCATAGACAGATAAGGTGTAACCAAGTATAGAGATACTTGATAATATTATACAAAAAGAATCTGATAGCCCTAATTTAAGTTTTAAAAATGGAATAAGAAAAGGACTTACAAGACCAGCCAAAAAAGTATTTATAAATAGCAAAGAAAAAAATCTCTTAAGATTTTTTTGTTGAAATATAATTTTTAAAGTTTTTAATACATCAGCTTTGGCTGTTTCTTCTTTGGTTCTTGGTCCATATACAACTTTAGAAAAATATAAAGGAGCTATAGCCTGAATAATGGCAAGAATTAAAAATGCCCAGAAGAAAGCAATATATTTATGGGATGTTCTAAGAATTTTTGATACAATATAAAAAAGGACAAGACAAAGAAACATAATAAATGCCCTAAGTCTTCCAAAGAAAACACCTCTTTCTTCTTCAGGGACAAGATTGGTAACTGTAGGCATAAATGCAATTGAAAAAATCTGATTTGATATAAGGTAAACAATAAGAAATATAAGATAATAAACAATAATAAATGTATAACTAAACTTTTCTGCCAAAAAGAAAATAGGAAGCAATACAAAACCAAGAATAGCCATTAAAGTGGCATTAGAATTTATATATTTTTCATATTTTTTCTGGACCCATGGAATAAAAAAAATAGAAATAACTCCAATAATTGGACCTAATATAGCCAAAAAACCAAGCATTATTTCTCTTGCGCCAATTTTTAAAAGAAAAAGTGTAAGAATTCCTCCAAATATGACATTTGTATATGCCTGGTTAAATCCTTGTGCTACAAGAAAATTTGTTATTGATTTTTTTTGAGTGCTTACTTCCATCTATCTCCTTCATCAAGAACAGTCAAATAGTTTGATATAGGCATATAATTTGTTACTGAATTTCCTGAACCAAGAATATAGCCTCCATCAGGCATACATTTATCCAGAATATTTCTTACATATTTTCTTAATTCTTTTTCTTCCATTCTACATATCTTATCTACATCTACTCCGCCCATAACTCCAATTCTTTTCCCATATTTTTCTTTGAATTCAGTTACAGGAATTACAGCATCTTCAAAAGAATGTTTTACATCTATTTTAACATCTTCAATAAGGTCTTCTATTACAGGTTCAAGATATCCACAGGAATGAAAAATATAAATCAGGTTATTTTTATGGGCCAATTCCGCAATTTTTTTATGCCAGGGAAGAACATAATCCTTTAATATTTTAGGGGGCACAAGCGTAGAGGTTTTAAATCCAAAATCATCCCCCTGGAAAAATCCTGTCATTTTATCCAGGCCAATAAGTTTTTCATATCCTTTATAAATAATTTCTCCAACTTTATCAAATATGGCTTTAATAATATCCGGATTATCATAAAGAAAAAAGGAAAAATTTTCAAATCCGAGTAAGGTATTTAATACCACTTCAAGAATTCCCTGGCTGATACATACAAACATGCCCATACCTTCAGGAAGATTTTTTGAAACAAATTCAAATGACCACAGGTCTAAATCATCTGCTGATGGCCATGAATATTTTTCAAAGTCCTGCCAATCTGATATTATACCCTTTCCTTCCTCTACCCATTGTCTTGTTGTTCTTGATAAATCAGCGGTATCCTGTCCTCTTCTTGTTTTTGCTGTAAAATGGAGATTGCCCCCAAATCTAAAATCACCACTCTGTCTTACAAAATCAAAACCCAATTTATACCAGCATTCAATAAAGTTTTTCAAACAAATTTCCTGGGTTTTTTTATCGCTGGCTACAGGTTCAACCCATTTTTTTTCAAGTATATTTTTTGTGATATACTCTATTACTTCTTTATCAAAATGTAGTTCTCCAAAGTGAACCTTGCGGGATATTTTTTTTCTTAGAACAATATCTTTAAATTCATTTATATCCGGATTGGGTGTTTTTAATGAGATATTCATATTTTTCTCCTGTTTATTATTTTTTTATTATATCATATTCTCTTATATAGTATTAAGAGTATCGGTTATATTTTATTTTATATCAACTTAGGGTTATAATTATATTATGGCATCAAAAATTTTAGATACTATATCAATGCAGAAATTACTTAAAGATATAGCTATAAAAGTTAAAAATGAATTAAAAGAAGATTTTATAATTATTGGAATTCAAAGAAGAGGTCGTATTCTTGCCGAAAGACTAAAAAATATATTGGAAAAAGAAGGGATAACAAATATTCCTATAGGATTTCTTGATATTACTCTTTATAGAGATGATTTTAGTAAGATTGGACATAATCCTATAGTTTCAGGGACAAATATTCTGTTTGATATAGAAAACAAAAGAATTCTATTGATAGATGATGTTTTGTTCACAGGAAGGACTATTAGAGCCGCACTTGATGAGCTAATGGATTTTGGAAGACCAAAAGAGGTAAAGCTTCTTGTTTTAATTGACAGGGATAACAGAGAATTACCTATACAGCCTGATTTTGTTGGGCTTAAAACAGTTGTTGATAAGAATCAAATGGTGGAGGTAAGAGTTAAAGAAATAGATGGAGTTGATGAAGTTGTGCCTGTGAGGATAAAAGAATGAAATGGAATAAAAGAAGTCTTCTCTCTATAGAAGAGCTTTCAGGTGAAGAAATAAATTATATACTTCAAACTGCTTATTCTTTTAAAGAGATAAGTCTAAGACCTGTAAAAAAAGTGCCGGCTTTAAGAGGAAAAACCATTGTGAATCTTTTTTTTGAGCCCAGTACCAGAACCAAAACATCTTTTGAGCTGGCTGCAAAAAGACTTTCTGCAGATGTTCTTAATTTTGAAGTGACAACTTCCAGTATATCAAAAGGGGAAACAATTGTGGATACTGTAAAAAATATAGAGGCTATGAAGGTGGATTGTTTTATAGTCAGGCATAAAATAAGTGGTGCCGCAGAAATTATAAGTAAAGAAACCCAATCTGCGGTTATTAATGCAGGGGATGGTTGTCATGAACATCCTACACAGGCTTTACTGGATCTCTTTACTCTGAAAGAATATTTTGGAGAACTTAAAGGATTAAAAGTGGCAATAATAGGAGATATTTTTCATAGCCGGGTTGCCCGTTCAAATATATGGGGACTTATAAAACTTGGTGCTAATGTTAAATTGTGTGCTCCTGCGACTTTTATTCCTATGGAAATAGAGAAAACAGGGGTTTCTATATTTTATAAAATTGAACAAGCCATTAAAAATGTGGATGTTGTTTATCTGCTTCGCATACAAAAAGAAAGACAGGAAGAAAATTTTTTCCCTTCATGGAAAGAATATGCTTCTCTTTATGAATTTAATATATCAAGATTTAATTCTATTCATTCAAAATTTGTTCTTATGCATCCAGGCCCAATGAACAGGGGTATTGAAATAAAAAGTGATGTTGTGGAAAAAGGAAATTCTCTTATACTAAAACAGGTAACAAACGGGATAGCTGTTAGAATGGCTGTTTTATATCTGACAGTTGGACAGGTGAACAATTAATTTTATAAAAATATGGAAACAATAAAAACATTTCAAGAAATGAAGAATTTTGATTTTGCAAGAGAATTGAATAAAGAACAAATGAAGGTTGTTACAGAAGGAAATGGTTCTTCACTTGTTCTTGCCGGACCTGGTTCAGGTAAAACCAGAACTATTATTTATAGAGCCATTTATCTTATTAAGCAACAAAAAGTTTCTCCTGCTTCTATCTGTCTTCTTTCTTTTACAAACAAAGCAGCAAAAGAAATGATTAAAAGAATTGAGGATTATTTAGGTTTTTTCCCAAAAAATCTTATTGCTGGAACATTTCATCATGTGGGAAATTTATTTTTAAGAAAATATGCCAATAAGATCAATCTTTCTCCTAATTATTTGATTTTTGATAATGAAGATTCTATTTCTCTTATAAAAAATATTTTAAAAGACAAAATATATCAGAATATAGATATATCTCCGGAAATTATAAAAACAATTATAAGCCTTTCTATAAGTTGTAATGAACCAATAAAAGATATAATGGAGAAAAATTTTGTCTGGCTTTCCCGCTGGATTCCAACAGTGGTATCTATAAATAGTATATATCAACAAAGGAAAAAAGAACTTGGTGTTGTGGATTATGATGACCTTCTTTTTCTATGGCTAAAACTTTTTTCTTTTCCTGAAATAGGTGCTGCAATGTCAAATAGATTTAGTCATGTCCTTGTTGATGAATATCAGGATACCAGCAGATTACAGGCATTAATTTTATATGAGATTGCCAGAACACATAATAATATTATGGTTGTTGGTGATGATGCACAGTCTATTTATAGATTTAGAGGCGCTACAATTCAAAATATTCTTGAATTTCCTAAAATTTTTCCTGAAACAAAGATTTTTTATTTACAAACAAACTATAGAAGTACTCCGGAAATACTTCAGATTGCTAATTATGAAATCAGACATAATAGATATCAATTCCCTAAAGAATTAAAAAGTGTAAAGAATGCCGGGGTGAAACCTGTAATAATAAGATGTAAGAACATGAAAAGTGAAAGTGCTTTTATAACCCAAAGAATAAAAGAGCTAATAGATAGTGGTATTAAACCATCAGAAATTGGTGTACTTTTCCGTTCAAGATACCAGGCATCAGAATTAGAAATAAATCTGAACAGGATGAATGTCCCTTATATTATAAGAGGGGGGGTAAGATTTTTTGAGCAAACCCACATAAAAGATGTTATTGCTTTTTTTAAGATTATCTATAATTTTAAGGATGAAATATCCTGGCAAAGAATTTTAAGACTGGCCAATGGTATAGGTAAAATTTATCAGGAAAAAATTATAGGACATATTAAAAGTTTTTCCAATCTTGAAGATATTATTATCCTTTCTGATTATTCACAAATTTCAGATAAGGCTAAAAAATCTTTTGGGGATATAATATCTATTATAAAAAAGGTAAAACAACAGAAAACCCTTTCTTCAGGAATAGATTTAATCTTGGATGTTTTTTACAAACATTATGTTTTAAATAATTTTAAAGATGCAGAAGAAAGACTTAATGATATCGGAAGTCTAAAGGAAATTTCCATGTTTTATTCTGGAATAGAAGATTTTCTCAGTCAAATCAGTCTTCAGGAATATTTTAAGGAAGAAATCCATTCTTCTCATGAAAATGTGGTTCTTTCAACTATTCATCAGGCTAAAGGTTTAGAATGGAAAGTGGTTTTTATTATAGGGGTATGTGCCAATCATTTTCCTCATCGGGAAAGTGTTAATGATATTTTAAGAATTGAAGAAGAAAGAAGAATTTTTTATGTGGGAATAACCAGGGCCAAAGAAGATTTATATATAACTTATTATACTTCTGATTTTTTTAGCAGGGGAGTATCTTTTCGTAAATCTCTTTTTATTCAGGAAATAGAAAATTCCCTGATTGAAGAATGGATTTTTGATTGAAACAGGAGGGATTATCATGAGAAAACGTAGAGTGACATTAGAATTTAAAATAGGAATATTTATTGTTTGTGGAATTCTTATTTTCTTTTTCTTTATATTTTCCCAGGGTAAAATATTTCATGCAAAGTGGTATCATGTTAATGTTTTGTTTTCTAATGTGGCAGGACTTAAAGAAGGAGACCCTGTCAGGGTTAGCGGATACAAGATAGGCGATGTTAAAAGTATAATGATTTATTATGGAAAGATACAAAATATAGAAAAACCCGAAATAAAGGTTATGCTTAATTTAAGTTCTGATTTAAAACTGGGCCATAATAGTGTTTTTACCATAGATAGCACAGGTCTTATTGGAGAAAAATATGTTGAAATTATTCCTACAGGATTAAATGATACCCCTTTAATTTACCCTGGAGAGACTGTCAAAGGTATAAGTCCTGTTTCTATTGGGGAGGTATTGAATACCAGTATACAAATGATTAAAAATTTTAACAATCTTGTTTCTTCTGCAAATTCCACACTAAGTAGTAAAAAATTTCAGGCAAGTCTGTATAGTATAGGTCCAAATCTGAATACTTTTGTCCAGAAGACTACACAATCTTTGACAACTTTTGATGCTCTGGCAATATCCCTGCAGAAAAATTCCAATGAAATACAAAACATTTTAAAGCAAAATCAATCTGGAATTCATCAAATGGTATCAGAAACAAATAAAACAATAAAAAATACAGATAAAACTATAAAGGATGCAGATACAGCTGTAAAAAATATTTCACTTGTTGCCGGAAAAACCTCTGCGCATCTTGGAGAAATTAAAAATTCATTTGTCAAAACATCAAATAATCTTGATGTTCTTATATCTGATTTACAGAAAACATCAAAAGATTTTGCTCAAACATCAAAAAAAATCAATGCTTTAAGTGATAATATAAATGATACAATAACAGCAATAAATCAGGAAAAAGGAACACTTGGAAAACTTGTGTATGATAAAAAACTTTATAATGAACTTCTTAAATTTGTCCAGGAAATAAAAAAACATCCTTCTATGCTTCTTTTTGGTAAATAAATGTTTTGGTAAATTATTTATGAAAGAAAAAAATATCTTTATCTGTCAGGAATGTGGATATCAATCAGTAAGATGGCTGGGTAAATGTCCTGCATGCGGTCAGTGGAATTCTTTTCAGCTTGAACAGGAAACAAAAAACAATGATAGGCAGATAGTATTTGAGCCTCCAAAAAAATTAGATGAAATTGAAAAAGAAGTGGGAGAAAAAAGAATTCCTGCAGGTATCAGTGAATTTGATAGGGTTTTAGGTGGTGGAATTGTTTCAGGAAGTGTAATTTTATTAGCAGGAGAGCCTGGAATTGGAAAATCAACACTTGTTTTATCTGTTGCAGATAAAATTGTTTCTTCTGAAAGAAAAGTTCTTTATGTTTCTGGAGAAGAATCTCTTTCTCAATTGAAAATAAGAGCAGACAGGCTAAAAATAAAAAACACTTCTGATATATATTTTTTATCTAATAGCGACATAGAAGTAATAAAAACTGTTATTGATGATTTTAAACCACAGATACTTATAATAGATTCTATCCAGCTTATTTATAATTCCCAGCTGGATTATTCTTACGGTTCGTCTTTCCAGATTAGGGAAACTGCACACTTTTTTATTGAATGGGCAAAAAAAAATAATGTATCTATATTTCTTATAGGTCACATTACAAAAGATGGAGCAATAGCAGGACCTAAAACTCTGGAACATCTTGTAGATGTTGTTATATATTTTGAAGGGGAATCCATGTCAAACCTTAGAATATTAAGAAACATGAAAAACAGATTTGGGCCAACTGATGAGATAGGGGTGTTTATTATGGAGCAGGAGGGTCTTTGTGAAGTTCCGGAAGCGAGTAAACTTTTTCTTTCCTCCAGAAAAGAAAACATTTCCGGTTCTGCTATTTTTCCTTCACAGGAAGGTAAAAGAACTATCTTAGTGGAAATTCAATGTCTTGTAAGTCCTGGATATTTTAATATTCCACGGAGAACATTTACAGGGCTTGATTATAATAAAGTCAACCTTATTCTTGCAGTGATGGAAAAAAAATACAAACTAAATTTTTCCTCTCATGATGTTTACTTTAATGTTTCAGGGGGACTTAAAATTGATGAACCGGCTGTGGACCTTCCTATAGCGATTGCATCTATATCGTCCTTTAAGGAAATTCCTACTCCGGCAGATGCAGTTTTTATTGGGGAGCTTTCCTTGACAGGGGAAATAAGACCTGTACCATATATTCCTTTGAGAATAAAAGAATCTGTAAGGTTGGGTTTTAAAAAGGTATTTATTCCCAAAATATCAGATAATATTTCAATTTCAGGTATAAAAATATTTCAGGCAGAATATCTTGGGGATATTGTAAAAATACTTTTCCCGACAGAACAAAAACAATCTGTTAAAACAAGCAATTTATAAGGAGCGTTAGATGAAAAAAATATTTGGAGCATTAAAAAAAAATATAAACAAAGAACAAATATCTTTGTGGAAAAAATCAAAAAAAGCAAAGAAATATTTATGGGGTATATTAATAATTATTTTATTATGTCTCGGTTTTGGGGTATTTCATGAAATACAAATTAACAGAAATGTTGTTGCAATAGTCAATGGAGAAAAAGTGACCCTTCAGCAAATTAAAGAAGAAATTGCAGATTATCCAAAATTTTATAGACAATTTATTAAACAAAACCCAAATCTGGCATTAGAGGATTATATAGACAAAAAAATTCTTCTTCAGAAAGCAAAAAATTTTTATTGGTCACATAGGGAAAAAATAAACAGAAAAGTAAAAGATTATAAAGATCAGTTGATTATAAAAGAATTTCTTGATAATGAAATGACTTCTCAAATTAAGATCCCTTCTGAGGAAATAAAAACCTATTATAATGCCCATTTAACTGATTTTTTTCTTCCTGAAAGGATACATCTTTATGAAATAGTTGTTCCTACAAAGACACAGGCAACGGATATTCTTAAAAGATTAAGTCTTGGAGAATCATTTTCTGATATAGCCAAAAAAGAATCAGTTAGTTCTACAGCACAAAATGGTGGAGACATGGGGCTTGTTACAAAATCCCAGTTATATCCTAATTTGGCAGATTTGGTTTTTAAATTAAAAAGAGGGCAAATTCTGGATAAATTTATCAAAACATCAAGTGGATATCATATTATTAAGGTTGGGAAAACATATCCGCCAAAAATTCAAACACTCCAGGAGGCAGCACCTTTAATTAAGAATGTTCTGGCAACGCAGGCTAAAAAACAATTATTAAATCAGTATATAAATCAATTAAGAAAAAGAGCAAAAATAAAAATATATTCCAAAAGGTTGAAAAATATATGAAAAAATTTATAAAAATATTTATTTTATTGGGATTTATTGCTTTAATCAGTAAAACTTATGCATTTCAGATAGAAAATGAAGTTTATGCAATTGTGGGAAATAAGATTATTTTAAAAAGCGCTATAGAACAAAGGGCTAATCTGGAAAATATTACTTTTGATAGTGCCTTAAAACAGCTTATTGAAGAAGACATGTTATTATATGAAGCAGATAAGAAAAATATAAAAGTTTCTTCATCCCAGGTTAATGAAAGATTACAACAAATAGAAAAAGGGTTCCCTTCTACTTCAGAATTTGAAACATTTCTCAGGAAAAATGGATTTTCCAGTATAAAGAAATTTAAAAAATATCTTAAAAAACAGATTAAAGTGGAGAATCTTATACAGGAAGAAGTTGTAAGTAAGATACAGATTTTACCTATTGAAATATCCAGAAAAATGGAAAGCATGAACATTGGGAAAATGGTAATGCTTAGAACCATATCGTTTAATAATAAAAAAGATGCACAAAACTTTATCAAATCATTTAATAAAAACCCTTCTGAGGAAATAAAAAAAATGCAGAATATAGGATGGGTTAATATTGATCAATTGAATTCTTCAGTAGAAAAAATTGTTGAAAAAATTCCGAAGGGAAGTTTTTCAGTCCCTTTAAAAAATTCAGATAATTGGACACTTTTTTATGTGGAAGATATAAAAGAAAATAATCTTAAAAATATTTACATTCAGGCCCGGGAAGAAATTTTTAAAAAGGAATATCCTGAAAAACTTGACCAATATATCCAAAAATTAAAAAAACAGATACCCATAACAATTTTGAATTCAGAATGAAAAATTTTATAGGAATTACAATTGGAGACCCTTCTGGCATCGGTCCGGAAGTTTCTATTAAGGCTGTATTATTTTTTTTAAAACAGACACATAATTTTTATCCTGTTTTAATAGGTGATATAGCTGTTTTAAAGAGAAATTTAGACATGATAAAGGGGAAATATATATTAGAAAAATGGAATACAAATATTATTCCTCACAAAGAAAGTATTTATTATCTCTCTCCGGGAATTATCAAAAGCGATAAATTCATTATTGGACAGGATAATCCTTTATCCGGAACAGCATCTTATGAATATTTTAAATTAGGATGGGACCTTTTAAAAAAAAATAAAATAACAGGTCTTATGACCGCTCCAATATCTAAAACTGCCTGGCAGATGGCGGGAATAAATTTTAAAGGCCATACTGATGCCCTTAAAACATTTTCAGGCCAGGATGTAGAAATGCTTATGGTTGCAGGGGAAATAAGGGTTCTTCTTGTATCAACTCATGTTCCTTTAAAAAAGATATGGGATGTTATTTCAATAGATAGAATATATAATTCTACAATAAAAACAGTTCAATTCTTAAGAAAAGTTTTTATTATTGGCAAAGAAAATGTTGGTATGTGTGGACTGAACCCTCATGCAGGGGAATCAGGATATTTAGGCAGTGAAGAAAACGAAATATTGATACCTGCTATTAATAAATTAAAAGAAAATGGTGTTAATATTGAAGGTCCATTTCCTTCAGATGCCATTTTTAGAAAATCTATACAGGATAAACACTTTGACCTTATTGTTGCTCTTTATCATGACCAGGCATTAATTCCTTTAAAAACATTTTTCTTTAATAAATTGGTAAATGTATCTGCAAATTTAAATTGGTGTAGAACCAGTCCTGGTCATGGCACCGGTTATGATATTGCCTATCAAAACAAAGCAAATCCTTCCAGCACTATAGAAGCAATAAAATTGGTAGTAAAAATATCAAAAAAAATAAATGACAGATGAATTCCTTACCTTAAATAAACTAAAAGAATTATTAAAAAAAGAAGGTATAAAGCCAAATAAAATATTAGGACAGCATTTCCTTATTGATAGAAATGTTCGTGATAAAATAATAGATTTTGCCCAATTAAATCCTGATGATATAGTTATTGAAATTGGCTCTGGTCTTGGAGAAATAACAGAAGGTATTGCAAAGCAGGTTAAAAAGGTGTATGGATTTGAAAAAGACCCTCATATTGCAGACATCCTTAAAAAGAGGCTTGCAGAAAAAGAAAATGTAGAAATTATTATAAAAGATTTTTTGGATATGGAAGAATCTTTTTTTAAAAATATTGCAGTAAACAATAATATAAAAATTATTGGAAATCTTCCATATTATATCGCTTCTCCAATTCTGTTTAACCTTCTAAAATTTAGAAATTATTGGAATCTTGCTCTGGTTAGTTTACCTCAGGAAGTCTCAAAAAAAATTATTGCTGTTTCAGGAGAAAAGGATTTTGGATTTATGGCAGTTTTATTTTCTTTATATACACAGACAAGGATTTGTTATAAATTAGGTAAAACAATATTTTATCCTATGCCTAAGGTTACCTCTGTTTTTCTTTCCATCAAACCATTAAAAACCCCATCTGTATTTATTCCTGATGAAAAAATGTTCTGGGAGATTATACCAACGCTTTTTCTTTATAAAAGAAAAACAATACAAAATGTTCTTGGCAAAACCTGGAAGATTAACAAAAATGATTTAAAAACCATTCTTGAAAAATCAGACATTAATCCTTTATTAAGAAGTCATCAATTAAATCTTGACCAGATGATAAAATTAGTTAATACTTATAAGCCTTTGACGACAAAAAATAAAAATATTATCATACATAATAAATGACAGAATATACAGAAGTAAAAAATATTGTAATTAATGAAATAGATACTACATTAGATGGCATAGATAAAAAAAAAATAGAAAAGAGTATCTCTTTAATATGTAGTGCCGATAAAATTTTTGTTGTCGGTACAGGAAGAACGCTGTTAATGCTGCAGGCATTTGTGAAAAGACTAAATCATCTTGGAATAAAAGGGTATTTTGTGGGAGAAATAAACCAGCCCCCTATCACAGAAAAAGATATACTTATTGTGGCTTCAGGGTCAGGGAAAACTATTATACCTGTTTCTATTACAAATCTTGCCAGAAAATATAATGCTAAGATAATATATATAGGAACAAATTCTAAAAGTCCTTTATATAAACTTGCAAACATTTTTATAGAAATCCCTTTTAGAAATTCAAAGCAGATAATGAATAGTTTATTTGAACAAAATCTTTTACTTTTATGTGATATAATATGTTTTATAATTGCAGAAAAAAAAGGTCTTGATATAAAAACCCTGTGGAAAAATCATGCCAATCTTGAATAATAACAAAAATACAAATAAAAGGAGGAATTTATGGAAATAGCAATGCAATCATATTCTTTAAGAGGATATAAAGAAAATGAAAAAGTCATTAAAGCATTAAAAGAAATAGGAATTAATAAAATTGAGTTATGTGGTGTCCATATTGATTTTATGGATGAAAGTAAACATGATGAGGTGATAGACCTGTATAAAAAAAATGATATTCAGATTATTTCTATAGGAGTAAACGGACTTTCCAATAATGAGATAAATGAGAGAAAATATTGTAAATTTTTAAAAAAAGCCGGAGCAAAGATTATGAGTGTGGATTTTGATATAAATAAACTGCCTGCTTGTTTAAAAACAGGTGAAAAGATTGCGAATGAATATGATATATACCTGGCTATACATAATCATGGGGGAAGACACTGGCTTGGTTCATCAGGTGCTATTGAATATATATTCAATCAAACAGGAAACAGGATTGGATTATGTCTTGATACTGCATGGGCACTTGATTCCGGGGAAGATCCCCTGGAAATGGCTAAAAAATTCAAAGAAAGATTGTATAGTCTTCATATAAAGGATTTTACTTTTGATAGCACAAGAAAACCACATGATATAATCCCTGGAAAAGGACTTTTAAAACTGAAAGAGCTTATGAAAATCGTTGGGAATAATTCTAAAACCCAATATGCTATTATTGAATATGAAGGAGATGTGGATAATCCAGTTCCTGCTTTAAAACAATGTGTTGAAGCGCTACAGGGAAGTATTATAAGAAGGCCGCTAGGGGCGACTGATTTGTTATTGGGGGATAAATAGTTTTATTTGTATGATTTTGCCCCTGTAGCTCAGTTATGGATAGAGCAACGGTTTCCTAAACCGTGTGTCGCCAGTTCAAGTCTGGCCAGGGGCGTTTTTAACTGTATAAGATAAAAATTTCTGTTGTTTAATAATTTTTTCATCAGTTTGATTTATCTGGTCAGCAATACTTTCAATTTCATTTTCTTTTAGTTCTTACTTTAGTATAAGTTAATCCTTATAAAAATTCCTCTGCATGATAAGATGTTCTATAAAATGTTCCTGCAAAAACTTTTTTAAATCCCAGGGATTCTCCTGTTTTTTTGTAATATTCAAATTTTTCTGGGTTTACAAATTCTGCGACAGACATATTATTTTTATCAGATTTAAGATATTGCCCAATAACAAAAAAATCACAAAGAACATTTCTTAAATCCTTCATTGTTTCTGTAACTTCTTTTTCTTGTTCTCCTAATCCTACCATCACAGAGCTTTTTGTAATAAATCCTGCTATTTTACTTTGAAAAAGCACATTAAGAGATGTGTTATAATCTGCTTTCTGTCTTATATAAGGATATAATGTGGGAACAGTTTCTAAGTTATGAGATATTATATCCGGCTTACTTTCAAAAATAATTTTTAAATTTTCAGGATTTCCTTTTAAATCAGGAATTAATAGTTCAATTTTTGTGTCCGGAGATCTTTCTCTGATTTTTTTGACGCACATTGAAAACTGATTGGCACCTCCATCAGATAGGTCATCCCTTGTTACAGATGTAACAACCACATATTTAAGAGCAAGTTCCTTTACAGCTTCTGCTATTTTTTCTGGTTCCTGAGGCTCTGGAGGGGAGGTTTTTCCTTTTTTTACACTACAAAATTTACAATTTCTCGTGCACACCTGACCTAAAATAAGAAATGTTGCATACTTTTTTTTAAAACATTCATATATATTAGGACATCTTGCTTCTTTACAGACAGTGTTAAGTGAATATTTTTCAATCAAAGACTGGGTTTGAAAATATTCATCAGATATACTTATCTTTTTTTTTATCCATTGAGGAAAATCTTTGTTCATTTTTTAGCTGATTTTTTTGGCGGAAGATGAATAGGTTTATCCTCTATTTCCAGTAAAGCCTCCATTATTGATTCTGAAAATGTAGGATGACAGAAATATATTTCAGCCCACTGTTTTGCTGTCATATTTTTTGTTATGGCTAATTCTGCAAGATGTATCATTTCCGGAGCATTTTCGCCAATAATATGTACTCCTAATATTTTATGAGTTTCCTGTTCTGCTATAATTTTAACCATTCCTGTAGTGCTTCCTGATGCATATGCTCTTCCGATTGCCTGATAGGAACACTTGCCTGTTTTTATACTATAGTTTTGTGATAAAGCCTGTTGTTCTGTAAGTCCACACGATGCCATATTAGGAAAAGTGAAAATACTATCAGGTATATTTGTATAGTTTATAGAATCTTTTTTACCAACAAGAATATCTGCTAAAATTTCTCCTTGTTTCGTTGCAACATAAGCTAATTGATATTTTCCATTAATATCTCCAATGGCATATATATCTTTTATGCTTGTTTCCATATTTTCATTGACTACTATGGAACCTTTTTCCATTTTTAACCCAAGAGATATAAAATTTTCTGAGTTTGGACGTCTTCCTGTAGCCCATAAAATTTTTTCTGTTCCAGTACTTGAAAGGTCAGAAATGCCTCTATTACAAGCAATATCTATACCCTTTTGTGTAAATATTTTTTCCATATATTGCACCATTTCCCTGTCTTTTCCGGGCAGCAAACTTTCTGTCATTTCACATATTGAAACTTTTATTCCAAAAGTATTTAATATAGAGGCAAATTCACAACCTATAAAACCTCCTCCTACAATTGTTAACGATTCCGGCAGTTTATTTATTTTCCATATACTATCACTGGTAATAATTTTTTCATCAGTTGCAAATACTGCGGGAATAGAAGGACGTGCTCCTGTAGAAATAACTATTGTTTTTGCCTTGATTTCCTTATTTCCTGCTAATACCAAACCAGACTCTTTTATTTCTCCGTTTACTCCGCTTATTACATCTATATTATTAGTTTTTAAAAGAAAATTTACCCCTGTACGAAGACGGGAGACTACTTTGCTCTCTATCCATCCAATAATTTTTTCCCAATCAAAAGATGTTGTTTTATTTATTCCGTCAAAAGGGGATTTTTCAATCTGTTTTGCTATTTCAAAAAGCGCTTTTGTTGGGATACATCCTCTATTCAGACATGTTCCACCTATTTGCAATTTTTCAATCAAAAGGGTTTTTAAACCATTTTGAGAACATCTTATTGCGCAAGGATACCCTGCAGGACCAGCTCCAATTATTACAACATCATATGTATCCATTAATACTCCTATGTTATACCAATTTAATATTTTATATCAAAATAGAAATTTTACAAAATAATTCAAAAATTTGACAGAGTATGAAAATTAACATATACTAATTTTACTAAGAATATAAGAAATATGAAAATATCTTTAAATTTTTGGAGGAAAAATTATGCTTCAACCTGAAGTGAAAGAAAAAATAAAAAAAGAATTTGGCAGACATGAAAAAGATACTGGATCTCCAGAGGTGCAAATAGCGCTTATAACTAACAGAATAGATTCTTTAACACAGCACTTTAGTGTTTATAAAAAAGATTTTAATTCCAGACGAGGATTGTTAAAATTAATAGGTCAGAGACGGGCCCTTCTTAAATACCTTAATAAAACAAATCCTGCTATTTACCAAACTGTTCTTGAAAAATTGGACCTGAGGAAATAAACGAATATGCAAACAATTAAAATTCCTATCGGAGGTAAAGATTTAATAATAGAAACAGGACTACTGGCAAAACAAGCTTCTGGTTCAGTACTTGTAAGATATGGAGATACAGTAGTTCTTTCTACGGCTGTATCTAATAAAAAAGATGAATATCAGGATTTTTTTCCTCTTACCTGTGACTATAAAGAACATGTTTCTGCGGCAGGTAAAATACCTGGAGGATTTTTTAAAAGAGAAGGCAGACCTACTGAGAGAGAAACCCTGATTAGCCGTCTTACAGACAGGTCTATCCGTCCAATTTTTCCTTCTGATTATAGAGATGCGGTTCAGATTATTTCTCAGGTTTTTTCTGCAGACCAGGAAAATGACCCTGATATACTTTCTATTATTGGAGCTTCTGCGGCTTTAACAATTTCTCCAATACCTTTTTTAGACCCAATAGGAGCAGTTAAGGTTGGTTATATTGATGGAAAATTTGTTATTAATCCTACAACTTCTGAGATGGTAAATAGTTCTCTTGAACTGCTTATTGCAGGTACAGATAAAGCATTAACTATGATGGAGGGCTGGGCAAAAGAGATTTCTGAGGAAATATTTATTGAGGCAGTAAAGATTGGATTTGAGAATCTAAAAATAATAGTAGATCACCTTAAACAATGGGAGAAAAAAAATTCCTATGAACCTTTTGTTAGTATACCTAAAGAGATAGATGATCTTGTAAAAGAATTTATTCTTTCCCGCATTAGTGATGTTTATAATTATCCCGGGAAACAGGAAAGAAATGAATTTTATAATAAAATTTTTGATGAACTTAAAGAAAAAGTTTCAGAAGATTCTTATAATTACCTGAAAATATCATATGAAATAAACCTTAATCAGATTATCAGAACACTTATTCTTGAGAAAAAACAGAGGCTTGATGGAAGACAATTTGATGAAATCCGGAATATAGAATGCATTACAGGTCTTCTTCCAAGAACTCATGGTTCAGCTTTATTTACCAGAGGGCAAACACAATGTCTTTCATCTCTTACACTTGGAACAAGCATAGATGAACAAAGAATAGAAGGTCTTTATCCTGAGAGCACAAAAAAATTTATGCTTCATTATAATTTTCCATCTTTTTCTGTTGGGGAAGCTGCTCCACTTAGAGGACCTTCTAGGCGTGAAATAGGCCATGGCGCCCTTGCAGAAAAATCACTGGCTAATATTGTCCCGGCAGATAATGAATTTCCTTATACTATTCGTATTGTTGCCAATATTCTTGAATCAAATGGTTCTTCTTCTATGGCCACTGTATGTGCTTCAAGTTTAGCTCTTATGGATGGAGGAGTCCCTATTCCAAGACATGTGGCTGGTATTGCTCTTGGAATGATTAAAGAAGGGAATGATTATGTTGTTCTTACAGATATTGCCGGAGAAGAAGACCATTGTGGAGACCTTGATTTTAAAATGGCAGGGACTGAAAAAGGAATAACAGGATTTCAGATGGATGTTAAAACTATGGATTTTTCTTTTGAAATTCTTCCTCAGGTAGTCAATCAGGCAAGAAAAGCCCATAATGAAATATTGAAAGTAATGAATGCTGCCATAAATAAACCAAGAAGTGAAATATCTCCATTTGCTCCTAAGATAGTAAATCTAAAGATAGACCCTTCTAAAATAGGAATGGTTATAGGCCCTGGCGGTAAAATGATAAGAAAAATTATTGAAGAAACTAATGCCAAAATAGATATTGATGATTCAGGGATTGTTTCAATATCAAGTCCTGATATTGTCAGCTGTCAAAAGGCTGTGGATAGAATAAATGAAATAGTTGAAGAACCAGAGGTTGGAAGAATTTATACAGGCACTGTAATAAAAATTCTTTCATTTGGTGCTGTTGTGAAATTTTCAGGAGAAAGAGAAGGGCTTTTACATATTTCAGAGATAGCTCCTTACAGAGTAAATAAAGTGGAAGATGTTTTACAGATGGGTTCTCAAGTTAAAGTAAAACTTATTGAATCTGACCCACAGGGGAAAAACAGCTTAAGTAGAAAACAGGCGCTCACCAAAGAAGAAACAGAAGAGGAAAAGTCAAAACATCCTACCTCATTTCATAAAAAATATTAACTATTTGTTGGACTTCCTGCGCAATGGTCATTTTTGTTGTGTCTATGTAGATTGATTCAGATAATTTTTTAAGTGGGGAAATTGTTCTGTTTTTATCTTTTTCATCCCTTTCTATAAGGGATTTTTTTACTGTTTCAATATCTACCTGATGTCCGTTTTCTTTTAATTGTTTATATCTTCTTTTTGCTCTTTCTTCAATATCAGCATCAAGATAAATTTTTATTTCTGCATCAGGAAATACAATGCTTCCTATATCTCTTCCTTCCATAACAAGATTATAATTTTTTCTATATGCTCTCTGCATTTCCCATAGAATTTCTCTGATTTTTAATATAGAGGCGATAAAATGGGTTTTTTGACTTACCTGTTCTGTTCTGATTTCTTCACTTACATCTTTCCCATCTGTCATAACTTTATATTTATTATTATTGAAAATCAATTCTATAGATGTTTCCTTAGCCATTTTGATAAGTGTGGTTTCATCATCTAGTGGAATATTTTCTTTTAAGGCTTTTAATGTAATTGCCCTGTACATTGCTCCGGTATCTACATATAGAAATTTTAATCTTTCAGCAACAAGTCTTGCAACTGTTCCTTTGCCTGCTGATGCGGGTCCATCTATGGCAATTACATAATGTTTCATTTTATTTCAAAATTTCTTTTTCTTTGGTAGATGTCTTTTTTTCCAGTTCTTCAATAAATTTATCAGTAAGTTTTTGAATTCTTTCTATTAATTTAAAGCTTTCATCTTCTGAGATTTCTTTATCTTTTTCAATTTTTTTAATTTCCTCATTTTTCTTTCTTCTTATTTCTCTTATTTCAATTTTTACCTGTTCTTCCATTTTTTTTAAAATTTTAACAAGTTCGTTTCTTCTTTCCTGGCTTAATGGCGGCACAGATATTCTTATCACACTGGCATCTGGAAGAGGATTAAGTCCAATATTACTTACCTGAATAGCTTTTACAATTTTTTCCAGCATGGACTTGTCCCAAGGCTGTATAAGGAGTAATTGTGGTTGAGGTATTGTGATTGTGGCAATCTGATTTATAGGAAGTTTGGAGCCGTAATAATCTACAAATACCTCTTCTAATAAAGATACGGATGCTCTTCCCAGCCTTAATGTTCCTATTTCTTTTAAAAAAGCTTCTTCAGCCTTTTTCATTTCTACTTCTGTTTGTTTAAATATTTCTTCATACATGTTACCTCCTTTTTTGTGAAGAAATAAGAGTTCCTAATTTTTTTGCACCACAAACTATGTTTTTTAGATTGTTTTTTTGAAATAAATTAAATACAATTATTGGTAAATTGTTTTCCATACAAAGAGAGATAGCGGTACTATCCATTACCCGTATTTTTTTTTCAAGAACTTCCCAATATGTTAATCTGGAAAATTTTTTTGCGTCTTTATTTTTTAGCGGATCTGAAGAATATACCCCATCTACTTTGGTGGCTTTTAATAAAATATCCGCCCCTATTTCTACAGCCTTCAGTGCCGCAGAAGTATCTGTGGTGAAAAAAGGATTTCCTGTCCCTCCCACAAAAATAACGATTCTTTCTTTTTCAAGATGTCTAATGGCTCTTCTTCTTATATATGGTTCACATAATTGCTTCATTTCAAAGGATGATTGTACTCGTGTAGGCACATCAATTTTTTCAAGGCAGCTTTGAAGAGCGAGTCCATTTATTACTGTTGCCAGCATACCCATGTAGTCACCTGTTACATTATCTATAACATTTTTATCTCTTTCTGTGCCCCTGAAAATATTTCCTCCGCCAATTACAATACTTATTTTACATCCCAGAGACCAGACTTCCTTAATTTCCTGGGATATGGATATAAGAGAATTAGAGTTAATGCCATTTTTATTTTCTCCAGCAAGTGCTTCTCCGGAAAGTTTCAAAAGAATTATTTTATATATAGGTTTCACTTTATTTAATCCTTTCAAATAGAATAGTTCTTGTTTTTATTTTATGTCCAGGCTGAAAAGGTTTTTTTATTTCAGAAAAATTTATTGTTTTTTCTGAATAATCAAGATTAAGTATATCCCAGATTTTTTTTGAAGTAAAAGGTATAAAAGGAAAAAGGAATATACTTAAAATTCTTATTCCCTCCATACATTGATATAGAATTTTTTCTTCTGTTTCTCCTTGTAGATTCCATGGTTTTTCCGTATCAAGATATTTATTTAGATATGATACCAATTTCCATATTTGTTCCAAAGATTCTGAAAATGCCAATTGAGCCATTTTTTCTTCAAAGGATTTTTTTATTTCTTCTGCAAGATTATAAATATTTTCACATGAAAATTTTTCAGGTAGAGCATTATTATGTTTTTTTTCCATAAGATTAAGTGTTCTATTTACCAGATTTCCGAAATCATTTGCAAGGTCACTGTTATATCTTTTGGTAATTTTTTCTTCTGAGTATTCTCCATCAAGACCAAAAGGCACTTCTCTTAATAAAAAATATCTAAAACCATCTACTGTCCATTTTTTTGCAACATCTAAAGGATTAATAATATTTCCTCTGGATTTTGAAATTTTCTCTTTTCCAAGAATCCACCAGCCATGTGCGAATATTTTTTGGGGTAGCTCAACATCTAAACTTAAAAGCATTGCAGGCCAGATAATATCGTGAAATCTTAATATATCTTTTCCTATAAGCTGTATAGAAGGAGGCCATAATTGGTTGAATTTATTGTTATCAATAAGATAATCTGATGCTGTCAGATAATTAATTAGAGCATCAAACCATACATATATAGGGAATTTTTCAGGTGTTGGAGATGTAATCCCCCATAAGGTGGATGCCCTCGTTACACTTAAATCTTCCAAGCCTTGTTCTATAAAATTATATACCTCATCATATCTGAAAGATGGTTGAATAAAATCTTTATGAGTTTTCAAATATTCCTTTAGTTTGGTTTGATATTTGGAGAGTCTGAAAAAATAAGATTTTTCAGAAACAATCTGGACTGGCCGTAAACAATCAGGGCAAACAATATTATCTCCTGCTTTTGTTTTTGGTATAAAATTTTCGCAGTATATACAATAATATCCTTTATATTCTCCAGGATAAATATCGTCTTTTTTAAGAAGTTTTTCAAAAATACTCTTAACAGTTTGTTGATGCTGTTCTTCAGTTGTTCTTATAAATTTGTCATAGGAAATTCCAAGTTCGGTCCATAAGTCTTTATATTTTTGGGACATTTTATCAACATAATCCTGAGGTTTTATGTTTTCTTTTTGAGCAGATTGAAGAATTTTATCTCCATGTTCATCTGTTCCTGTAAGAAAGAAAACTTCTTTTTCTGTAAGCCTATAAAAACGGGCAAGACAGTCGCCTGCAATATTAGTGTAGCTGTGGCCTATATGCGGTTGGGCATTTACATAATATATAGGTGTGGTAATATAAAATTTCATTTTTACTTTTCTTCCTTTTCATAAAGTTGGGATTCATATACAAGACAACACATGAGTCGTCCACATAATCCTGAGATTTTATTCATATCCAAGGGAAGATTTTGAGATTTCACACTTTTCATGGTAATGGGTCCAAATTCTTTTAAAAATCTTGCGCAACATATCCTTTGCCCACATATTCCATATCCATCTTTTATTTTGGCTTCATCTCTTAGTCCTATCTGTCTCATTTCTATCCTGCAATTAAATATTCCTGCTATCTCTTTAACAAGTTTTCTGAAATCAATTCTGCTTTCTGCCCAATAATAAAATGTGACAATAGTTCTGTCAAACGAATATTCTGCATCAATAAGCTTTAAAGGTATTTTAAGCTGATTTATTTTATCATTACAAATTTTTAAAGCGTCTGCTTTAAGAAGCTGGTTTTCTCTTATTATAAGAAAATCATGTTCATCGGCCTTTTTTAAAACTTTTCCTGATATAGTATATTTTTTTAATAGAGGTTCAAAGATGTTATAAACTTTTCCTGATTCTTTTACCCCATTGGTCAATTCTACAATGCATATATCCCCGTTTTTTATATTTAATTCATCATTCCCTGAACAAAACAATGATTTTTCAATTTTTTTTGTTTGTATTTCAAAAATTTTTTCCATATTCTTTTTGATATATACCTATAATTTTATCTTCTCCAAGTGTTATCCGGGGAAGTTGATTTGCTTTTTTAATATAAGGTATAGCCTTTTTGGGCATTCCAATATTTTTATAGAAGATACCCATTTCCCAATAATATTGTGGATTTGTAGGATATAAATCTATCACCTTTTTAAATTCCTTTTCTGCTTCATTCACTTTTCCAGTCTGATAATAGGAAAAAGCCAAATCTCTATGATATTGTACAGAATAAGGATTTTGTAAAGATGCTTTTTTATAGGCATTAATTGCCTGAATCGCAAATATTTTTGTTTTATTAATTTCAAATAAGTTCCATAAAATTCTACCTTTAATAAAACTTATTTCTGCTCTTGGATAAAGGTTTTCAGCTTTTTTTACATCAGTAAAAAAATTCTTTGGGTTTATTTTCTCAGAGACTATTCTATTTATGTAAGTTTCTGATTCCCATATCCTTATCTGATAAATCATAGCAAAAATAACACCTATAATCATAACTCCTAAAATAGATTTTGTCAATTTTGAAGATAAAAAAACATTAGATAAATTATTGGTGGAACTTAATATTCCAAGAAAAACAAAACACATACCTGCAATCGCCATGTTTGCGTAATTAAATTCTCCAAGCCAGTTTGAAAAAATAGCAACAATAGAAAAAATGAGACTGACAATAAATAAATTATAAGATTTTAATAGTGTTTTTATACTGAAAAAGATAAAAATAACTGAAAAAAGCAAGAATGCAGCAATTCCAATTATTCCAGTATCTGCTAAAAGTTCAATTATAATATTATGGGCGTATTTTACATCCATTGCCTCTGATATTTTATAAGTAGGGTAAAACAACTGAAAGTTATTAAGACCTACACCTGTTAATGGATAAATCTTAAAAATGTTTATACCTGTCTGCCAATATTTAATTCTGTCAGAAAAAGACCTCATGTGAAGTAAAAAATGCATCTTTGCACCTACAGCAAGAAATAACAAAGAAACAACTGCCAGTACTATAGATGCAATAATAAAAGTTTTCTTTGAAATCAAAAAATATAAAAGCATTAAAAATGTTATAACGACCAAGCAAAAGATCCCTCCTATAGAGCCTGTTAAAAAAAGATTATAGATTAAAAATGGAACTAAACAGACTGCGCAATATTTTAGCAATTTATTTTTATCAAAAATTGTAAAAATAATAACAGGATATATTAAAAGAAGATAAGCAGCATATGTATTGGGTTCTACGAAATTAGCAAAAACCCTGTTACTTTGCAGTCTTGCAAAAAAAGTGGGGGAAAAACTATTCATCAAATAAGGTTTTTCAGCCACAAATTTTCTTGTTTCTTCTAATCCCCAGAAATGCTGATAAATACCATAAATACATATTAAAAAAAGACTGATAAATAATATCCACCTTATTGTATCAAAGTCTTTTTCTTTCAAAGAATTTCCAATTAAAAACATTATGCAAAAAAGGGACATAAAACCTATTAAGTAAGGCAAAGTTCTTATAGGAAGTGGTTGAAATATGGAAAGTGCAGATACCAATATAATAAACAGGAAAAAATATATTTCATATGTTTTAAATTTTATTTTAAATCTGGAAAAAATTATAAATATAAGAAAAAAAGCAAGAAATATTATATTCCATAAATAATTAAACCAGGGATAGGAAATTCCATCAACAAATGGTCTTACAAATACAAATACAAAAAGGATGATTTTTATAAAATCTTTAAATATCTGATAATAATTTATTTTCTCTCTTTTTATCATTGATAAAACCAACTATTTCTTCCCATTTTTTTATATTTTTTTCTTTTATATATTTTTTTATTTCTTCTATAATTTCATCTGGAATTTGAGGATTAAGCATAAGAGATGTTCCAATTCCAATTATATAGGCTCCACATAGAATCATTAAAAGTCCTGTAATTCCAGAATGTATTCCACCAACACCAATAATAGGAATTGAAACATTTTGATAGAGTTGGTAAACAAGTCTGCTTGAAAGCGGGAAAATAGCATTTCCTGAAACGCCCCCTAATAATACTTTTTGTTTTTCCCAGTCAAAGGATAATCCTTTAAATGTGTTAAATGCACAAAGAGCATCTGCTCCTGCTTGTTGGGCGGCTCTTCCTATTTCTCCAACATCTCCTGCATTGGGGCTTAGTTTTGCTATTAAAAATTGACTTGTGATTTTTCTTGCCTGTTTCACAATATTATATGTGTCTTTTGCATTTTCTGAAATAAGATTGTTTTTGCCAATATTTGGACAGGATAAATTTAATTCTATTCCTGCAAGACCATAAGGAATTCTTTTTGAAATATATTGGAGGCATAATAAAATTTCCTCTTCAGTGTCTCCTCCAATACTTACTATTATTGGTTTTTTAAGTTTTTTTATTACAGGAAATTTTTTCTCAACAAACCTTTCAATTCCTATGTTTTGTAATCCTATGCTGTTTAAGAGTCCATTTTCCAATTCCCATATACGCGGTTGTGGGTTGCCCTTTTTTTCTTTTATGGTTAATGTTTTTGTGACAATAGCTCCTATCTTGTTATAATCTATAAGGCTTTTTAGTTCATCTCCATATCCAAAAACACCACTGGCAGGAATAACCGGACTATCAAGTCTTATTTTTCCCAATCTAATTTTTATAGGTATGTTGTTTCTTTCCATTTTATTTGTTTAGCATCAAATATAGGTCCTTCAGTGCATACTTTTTTAAACCCTTCTGCTGTTTCAATAACACACCCCTGACATACCCCTGTTCCGCAAAACATTCTGTTTTCCATGGATACATAACATGGAATATTGGCATTTTGTGCTATTTCAGAGATTGTTTTCAGCATAAAATAAGGGCCCGAAGCAAATATTGCATCTATTTTCCCTGTTTTTATATAATCCTTGATTTTATCAGTGATCTTTCCTTTTTCCCCTTTGCTTCCATCATCAGTTGAAACAACAGCCGGGTATTTTCCTGAAGGAAGAAAAATATCCAGTAGCAGGTCTTTATTTCTTGCTCCATAAAAGAAAGAAAATTTCTTTTTGTTTTTAATAAGAACTGAAGCAAGAAAAATCATTGGAGATATTCCTATTCCTCCTGCTGCTATAACAATATCCCCTTTAAATTTTTCATATGGAAAACTATTTCCTACAGGACCAATAATGTCAATTTTTTCACCCGGATTTTTTCTGGATAGAGAAAATGTTCCTTTCCCTTTGATTTGAAAAAGTACAGAGAGATTTTTATCTGAATATTTTGCTATAGAAAAAGGTCTTCTTAAAAAAACATCTTCTGTTTTTACATGTATGAATTGACCTGGTAAAGCCGTGTAATGGAAATTATTTTTTATCGCGAGAAGACAAAAATTCTTTTTGTATATTTTTTTTTCTTTTATTTCAGATATTTTATGTTCCAGTGGATTCATATATTTTATTATATCACAAAGAATATAAATATCCTGAAAGAAATTTTACTATATTTTCCCCTGCTTTTTTAACAGGTTTTGATAGAATCCTTCCTTCTATTTTATCAGGTTCTATTCCTATAAATATTACATCTGTATTTATTTCTTCTTTAAGATATGCCAGTAGCAGTGAAAGAGGGACACGATGAGTTGAAATATCATTATAGGAAATTTCATTTTCTTTTACAATAAAAACAGAGCCTGGTTTTTCTCCTTTTTTACATGCATCAATAAGTATTGTTCCATTCGGAGAAAATGTTCTAATTTTACCTGTATAGCTTTCAGGGATATTACCCCCATTAATGAGAAGTATGTTTTCTTTTTTAATAAGTTTTTTTAATTGGTTTACACAGAAAACCCCAATTCCATCATCTCCTTTTTCTGTATTTCCAATTCCAAGTATTGCTATTTTTTCCCAGGATTTAATTTTTTTTGTTATTTCTTTTGTCCAGTTTTCCATTTTAAAATATTTTACTTTTTATAATAATATAATATAAAATAGTAAATATGGAAAAAGTAAAAAATATTTTTATTGCAGCCACACGGCAAAATGATGGAAAAACTGTTGTAAGTCTTGGCCTTGTTCTTGCTCTGAAAAAAAGATTTAAAAATGTAGGATTTATAAAACCAGTAGGTCAAAAATATATTGTTGTGGATGGTGAAAAAATTGATAAAGATGCTGTGCTTATAAAACGGGTATGTGGACTACAAGCCAATCTTAAAGATATAAATCCTATAGCAGTAGAAGAAGGTTTTACAAGCAAATACCTTGATTCTCCGGGTAGAGAACAACTTTATACAAGGATAGAGAAAAGTTATAATGCTGTGGCTGAAGGAATGGATTTTGTTGTTATTGAAGGAACAGGCCATGCAGGAGTAGGTTCTGTGTTTGACCTTAGCAATGCCTCTGTTGCCTATCTTCTTGGCTCTAGTGTTGTTCTTATTTCTATTGGAGGCATAGGAAAACCCATTGATGAAATATCCTTAAATAAGGTTTTCTTTGAAAACAGCAATGTTTCTATCAAAGGCATTATTATAAACAAGGTTATAAAAGAAAAAATGCAGAGTGCAGAAAAATACCTGAAAAAAGGATTGAAAAGGATGAATTTACAACTTGTTGGTCTTGTTCCTTATGTTTCGCAACTTGCGCGTCCTACGATTTTACAGATATGTGAAGTTTTAAATGGAAAAGTTCTATCAGGAGAAGACAAATTATCAAAACAGTTTGATAATATCATAGTGGGTGCAATGACACCAAGACATGCTATTGATTATTTTAAACCAAATAGTCTTCTTATTACTCCTGGAGACAGGGAAGATATTATTCTTGCTGCAATAACAACATACTGCACAACCCAGGATTTTCAGTGTAATATTATTCCCGGGATTATTCTTACAGGAGGATTATCTCCACATAAAGCAATCCTTGATTTAATAAAAAAATCAAATATCCCTGTTGTTCTATGTTCACAAGGAACATATGATGTGGCAACAAAGATAAATGAACTTGTTGTAAAAATAAGAGAACAGGATACAGAAAAAATAGCAGTTGTACAGAAATTGATTGAAGAAAATGTGGATATAGAAAAAATATTATGAAATATATCGTAATTACTTTCCATCCGGATAAAAAAAGAGTTGCTGTTCCTCTGGGTTCTGATATTTTAACTGCTTCTGTAAAAGCAAATATTTTTCTTGCGTCAAGCTGTGGCGGCAAGGGAATGTGCGGAAGATGTAAGGTGAAAATATTAAGTGGGGAAATAGATAGTGAACCCACAGGTAAAATATCTGAAGAAGAAAAGAAAAATAATATATTTCTTGCTTGTAGAACATTTGCCAAAAGTAACCTGGAAGTGGAAATTCTTCCTGAAACGATAATGCCTACCCGGGTTGCCCCATCAATATTTGAAAAGGGTATGGAAATACATATCCCTGAAATATTAAAAAGAGTTTTTCCAATCCATCCTCTTACAAAGAAGTATTTTTTAAGGCTGCCAAAACCTTCTCTTTCTGACAGTATCAGCGATATTGAAAGAATAAGCAGGGGATTAAAAAAATACAATGGCAGTATCTGTCCGGATATGGATATGCCCACATTAAGAAAAATATCCAGGATTTTAAGAGAAAGCAATTGGGAGATTACTGTTATATTGGATGAGGATAATAACAAAATTCTTTTTGTTGAACAGGGGGATACATCAAAAATCAATTATGGTATTGCTGTGGATGTAGGGACAACTACAATTGTTGTGAGTATTATTAATCTGAACAATGGAGAAACTATAGGGACAGAATCATCTTTTAACAGTCAAAGCGTATATGGAGATGATGTAATAACCCGAATAATCTATGCTGAAAAAAAACAGGGGCTTGAAACACTTCATCATCTTGTTGTTTCAACAATAAATGAACTTATACAGAATATTTCCAAAAATCATTCTATAACCTTAAATAATATTACAGGTATTGTAGCTGCTGGTAATATGACAATGATGCATCTTTTACTTAAAATAGACCCTTCGTTTTTAAGAAGAGAACCCTATATTCCATCTTCAAACACTTTTCCTTCTATGTTTGCTGCTGAAATTGGTATAAAAATTAATCCTTCAGGTATATTATGGCTCGTTGGTGGGACAGCTTCGTATGTTGGGGGGGATATTACAGCAGGTGTTTTGGCAACAGGCATATATAAAGAAGAAAATACTAACATGCTTATTGATATTGGAACAAATGGAGAAATTGTCTTGGGAAATAAAAACTGGCTTTTATGCGCTTCAGCTTCAGCAGGTCCTGCTTTTGAAGGCACAGGGGTGAAAAATGGAACAAGGGCAATAGAAGGAGCAATACAATCCTTTAAAATAGAAGATGGGCAATTAAAAGTAGCAACAATTGGAGAGAAAACACCTATAGGAATCTGTGGTTCAGGATATATTGAAATAATTTCAGAACTTTTTAAAAATAAGATTATAGATAGAACAGGAAAATTTGTTGTAGAAAATGAAAGAATAAGAAATTGTCCGGATGTGAAAGAATTTATTCTTTATAAAGGTAATGGAAACACTAAAGATATTGTAATTACCCAGATAGATATTGAAAACCTATTAAGGGCAAAAGCTGCTATATTTGCCGCAATTTATATGCTTCTTGAAAAATCCGGTATTTTATGGGAAAATATTGATAAAATATATATTGCCGGGGGATTTGGGAATTTCCTTAATATTAAATTAGCTATTTCAATAGGACTTTTACCTGATATTCCCGAGGAAAAATTTATATTTGTTGGGAATACTTCACTTGTGGGGGCAAAGTATGCTCTTATAAGTAAAGAGGCCAGAAAGATAACATATGATATAATAAAGAATATGACATATATAGACCTTTCAACAGAAAAAAGTTATATGGAAGAATATTTAGGGGCATTGTTTATTCCTCATACTAATTTAGAAAAACTTTCTTTAAAAAAATGATTAAAATAGGAATAGCAGGAAAAGGTGGAGTAGGAAAAACAACATTGAGTGCTCTGGTTATACTAACTCTTTTAAGGAGTGGAAAAAAACCAATACTTGCTGTGGATGCTGACTCTAACAGCAATCTTAATGAAATGCTTGGTATAAGCCGTCCTGAAGATTTGGTTTCTGTTGTAGATAAAATAGAAAAAATGAAAGGTTCTCTTCCTGCGGGGATGGATAAGGTTCAATATCTTGAATTTAAACTCAGGGATGCAATTTCTGAAAATAAAGGATTTGATATTCTTCTTATGGGTAGAACTGAAGGCCCGGGATGCTATTGCTACGCAAATAATCTTTTAAGAGATATACTTGATAAACTGGAAAAAAACTATTCTTTTATTATAATGGATAGCGAGGCAGGGTTTGAACATATCTCAAGGAGAACCTCAAGAAATTTTGATATTCTTTTTATAGTATCCCTGTCTGATAAAACTTCTTTAAGGAGTGCAGAAAGAATTTATCAGATGAGTAAAGAAATAGATCTGAATATAAAACAGTCATATCTTGTGTTAAATGAATTCAGAAAAATTTCTTCCCAACAAAATACTTCTTCTTTTTTTCTTAATCCGTTTTTTACCCTTCCTTTTGATGAAGAAATTTTAAACAGGAGTTATGAAGGTAAGGGCATTATGGATATCTCAGAAGAATCTATAGCGTATAAAACCGTAAAAGAAAATCTACTTTCACTCTTATCTGATTAATGTTTAAAATGTCTTGTTTCTGTGGCTATCATTGAAATTCCTAATTTATCACAGATACCTATTACCTCTTTATCTTTTACGGAACCTGCTGGTTGGATAACTGCTGTAACACCTGCTTTGGCTGCTACCTTAATACTATCCGGAAAAGGGAAAAAAGCATCTGATGCCATTACAAGGGGACAAGGTGTTTTTTTAAAATTGTCTTTCATTTTTATAACAGAAACCCTTGTAGAATCATATCTAGACATTTGTCCAGCGCCTATACCGACAGTTTGATTTTTTGTTGCCAGCACTATGGCATTGGATTTTACATGTTTACAGACAATCCATGCAAATTTTAGACATTCCATTTCTTCTTCAGAAGGTCTTTTTTTTGTAATAGGAGTAAGATTTGACCATAATATATTATCCTGTTGCTGGATAAGAATTCCTTTTGATAAGCCTTTTAACAGATACTGCGAATTTACTGGATTAGGTATTTCAATTATTCTTAAATTGTCTTTCTCCTTAAAAATGTCTTTTGCTTCATTTTCAAATTGGGGAGCGATTATTACCTCATAGAAGGACATGACTATTTTTTTTGCAGTTTCTGCTGAAACTGTTCTATTAAAAGCAATTATTCCCCCAAATGCGCTTAAAGGGTCTGATTGTACGGCTTTTTCATAGGCTTTTGAAATATTTTCGGCTATGGCCACACCACATGGGTTTGTATGTTTAATAATAACACAGGCAGAAGTCTTAAATTCAGAAACAATCTGATATGCACTTTCCATATCAATAATATTATTAAAAGATAATTGTTTTCCCTGTATTTGTTTATAAGGTAAAGAAGAATCTGCATTTATATACCAGCAGGCTTTTTGATGTGGATTTTCACCATATCTTAGTTCTTCAATCTTTTTAAAATATAGTCCAAGTATTTCAGGAAATTCAATATTTTTTTCATTTTCTAATTTATCAAAGTATTTTGATATAACCCAATCATAAAAGGATGTAAATTTAAATACTTCTTTAGCCATTTTTAGCGATGTATTTTCTGATATTTTTCCATTGTTTTGTTTTAGTTCAGATATTATATCCGGATAAAATTCAGGCTTTATAACAACAACGACATCTTTAAAATTTTTAGAAGCCGCCCGTATCATTGATGGCCCGCCAATATCAATATTTTCAATAATTTCTTCCTGGGTTGTGTTTTGTTTCTGATATGTTTTTTCAAATGGATATAGATTGACAATAACCATATCAATAGGCTTTATATTAAATTGTTCTATCTGACTTATATGCTCTTTTTTATCTCTTTTAAAAAGAATACCAGCGTATATAAAAGGATGAAGGGTTTTTACTCTTCCATCAAGGATTTCCGGGAAATCTGTAAACTCTGATACTTCTTTTACAGAAAATCCGGATTTTTTTAAGGTTTTTGCAGTGCCACCAGTTGATAGGATTTCTACATTTAAATCGGTAAGTGTTTTAGCAATATCAATAATATTACTTTTATCTGAAACGCTTATAAGTGCCCTGTTTATTTTTATCATTTGTTTTTCTCCTGAGAAACAATAGGATGTCCTATTTTTACTACCTCCTGCCATATACCTATTGTAAATATTTTTCCATTATCTATTATTGCCACCCTATCAGAAAATTTCCTGGCTATTTCAAGGTCATGGGTTACAATTACATCTGTGGTTTGATATTCTTTATGTATTTTTTCTATAAGTTCAAGAATACTTGCTGAGGTTACCGGGTCTAATCCTGCTGTAGGCTCATCATAAAAAATTATTTCCGGTTGATTTATTAATGCCCGTGCAATTCCCACTCTTTTTTTCATTCCGCCGCTTAAATGTTCAGGCATTTCATCCAAAATATTTTCCAGCCCAACAGCATGTAAAGATTTTTTTACCCTTTCTCTTATTTCTTCATCAGAAAGATTTGTATGTTCAAAAAGAAAAAATCCAACATTTTGACAGACAGTCATGGAATCAAAAAGCGCAGCCGCTTGAAAAACCATTCCTGTTTTTTCTCTTAATTCCAATAACTTGTTTTTATTCATCTGTCCTAAATTTTCCTGACGGATAAATATTTCTCCTTCAGTTGGTTTTATCAGTCCCACGATAGTTTTTAACAAGACTGATTTACCGGCTCCGGATTCACCAAGTATAACAAAGGTTTCTCCTTTGTTTATTTCTAAATTTATATTATCTAAAATTTTTTTGTCTTCTATAAAAATTGTTAAATTTTTTATGCTTATCATTTTATTTTACAAAATAAAATATAGCTGTAAGTATTAAATTAAATAGAATTATAAGAAAAAATGAAAAAACTACAGCCTTGGTTGTTGATTTGCCCACACCCTCTGCCCCTCCGGTTGTTCTAAGTCCTTCCATACAGGATGCAGTAATAATAAGAATACCAAAAACAAAAGATTTTATTATACTGACAATGACATCTTTTACTGTAATAAAACTGAGACTTTGATGCATATAACCAATAGCGCTAAGATGAACTATAAATACAGCCACTATAAATCCACCCATAATAGAAAGAAAAACAGCTATAAGAGTTAAAAACGGCATCATAATCATACTTGCCAGTAGCCGCGGGGATACAAGATATTCTATTGGGTCAACAGCTGAAATTTCCAGTGCATCAATCTGTTCTGTGATTTTCATACTGCCTATTTCTGCAGATATAGAAGCTCCAATTCTTCCTGCGACAACAAGGGCAACTATTACAGGCCCTAATTCTCTTATCATTGAAACACTTACAAGGCCGCCTGCAAATATTTCTCCTCCAAATTTACTTAGAGTTTTCACTGTTTCCATTACCATAACCATACCGGTAAATGTTGATATTATACTTACCAGAGGAAGAGAGTTTACTCCTATTTGCTCCATCTGAAGGAATAAATTTCTGGAGATTTTTTTATTGAAGATTCCTTTTATGGAATGGGCCAAGAGAATAGCAATACTACCTGTATATAAAAGAATATTTTCCACCCATAAACCAATTTCTGTAATAAGATTTTCCATTTTATTCGGTTCTTGCAGAAAAATTTTCAAATCTTATACATTCTTTTAAAAATGAAAAAATTATTGTATCTGTGGGTCCATTTCGTTGTTTGGCTATAATTATTTCCGCCTTTCCATTGTTCTGTTCACTTGGATGATAAAATTCTTCTCTGTAAATAAGAAGAACTATATCTGCATCCTGTTCAATGGCTCCACTTTCTCTTAGGTCTGCAAGCTGGGGTCTTTTATCATCTCTTCTTTCTGCATACCTGCTTAATTGTGAAAGAGCAATGACAGGAATAGAAAGTTCTTTGGCAAGCCCTTTAAGTCCTGCAGATATTTCGGATATTTCTTGTTGTCTATTGTCATAACCCTTTTTACTGCGCATTAATTGGAGATAATCTATAATAATAAGCTGAATATTTTCTTTTGCTTTAAGCCTTCTTGCTTTTGCTTTCAGGTCTATAATAGAAAGTCCCGGGGTATCGTCTATAAATATAGGTGCATTTTCTAAAATTGAGGCAGCCTGTATAAGCTGTCCCAAATCTTTTTCCTGAATAAATCCTTTTCTCATATTTAAAAGATTTATTTTCCCTTCAGAACAAAGCATTCTTTGTACAATCTGTTCTTTAGACATTTCAAGACTGAATATGCCTACAGGTATTTTTAGGTCAATGGCTATATTTTGAGCCATATTACAGGCAAGAGCAGTTTTTCCCATAGAAGGCCGTGATGCAATAATAGTAAGGTCAGATTTTTGAAAACCGGATGTAAGATTATCAAGGTCTGTAAAACCGCTTGGAATACCTGTAACCCTTCCTTGATGTTCATGGATTTTCTGGAAAAGTGTAATGTTTTCTTTTACTAGCTGTTTCATTGAATATGCCTTGCCTTCACTTAAATCTTTTCCAACTTCAAATATAATGGATTCTGCATGGTCAATGAGGTTTTCTATATCACCTGTATAATTATGGGTATATTCTATTATTTTTGTGGCAGCAGAAATCAGACACCGTAAAATATATTTATTTTTAACAATGTTAAAATATTCCTCTGCATATGCTGAGGAGGGAAATATATCAAGAATAGACATTAAATATTCAGTTCCACCAATATTCTGGATATTGTTTTCAGATTTTAATTTATCGGTAATTGTAATAAGGTCACATTTTTTATTGGTTCCAATAATATCTTTAATTGTTTTGAAAATAATACAATGAGATTTTTCATAAAAAAAATCTTCGTCTAACTTATCTATTAAATCCATTGCAACTTTTTCATCCAAAATCAGACTGGCAAGAAGTGCCTGTTCAGCTTCAATACTATGTGGAGGAAGGATTCCGGTAAAGTCTTCAATTTTTTTAATATTTTTTTTAGGCATGGTAAATATTTATGGTTTTACAGAATTAAGAGATATTTATATTGATTATTTCTTTTCTTCAACAATCCATATTTTTATTTCTGCATTTATGTTTTCCATCAGATGTACAGGAATTTTATAAATACCTGTTTGTTTTATTGGTTCTTCAATCATAACCTGATGTTTATCTATTTCAATGTTATATTGTTCTTTTAATTTAAGAATAATGTCCTCAGAGACTATGGTTCCAAAAAGTTTTCCCTCTTCTCCTGTTTTTGCTTCAATAGTTATAGAAATTTTATTAAGTTTGCTTTGAAGAGATTGTAGTTCTTTGATTTGTTTTTCTTTTTTAAATTGTTTGGCTTTCTTTTCAGTTTCAACTTTTTTTATATTTGAGGCTGTAGCATAACAGGCTAATCCTCTTGGAATAAGAAAGTTTCTTGCATAGCCATCTTTTACTTCTTTGATCTCACTTTCTTTTCCAATATTTTCAACATCTTTTAAAAATATAACCTTCATTTTATTTTATAGCCTCCTTGATGATTTTTATTCCTGGACAAATGGAAGTAAAGCCATAAATCTTGCTCTTTTTATAGCCGTTGTAAGCATTCTTTGATGTTTGGCGCAATTTCCTGTAATGGATGCTGCAAGAATTTTTCCTCTTCCACTGGTATATCTTTTAATTCTGCTTACATCTTTATAGTCAATTTCTCTTGCTTTTTCATGACAAAACTTACATACTTTAGGAGTCATGTCTCTTTTAAATATTCTTTTTTTTCTTTTATTTTTATTATTCCTGAACATTATTCTCCCCTGTGTCTGGTATATTTTTTTCTGATTTATTTAAATTATCCTGATTTGACTGTGTTCCTCTTTCAAGAAACTGGAAATTATCAACATGAACTTCAAGTGTGCTTCTTTTTTCATTTTCCTGTGTTTCCCAGGAACGGAAAGTCAGTCTTCCCTCTACAAAAATAAGGCTTCCCTTTTTTAAATATTCTGCTGCAATTTCTCCTCTTTTACCCCAGATAACAAGATTAACAAAACATGTGTCTTCCTTTTTTTCTCCGGTTTTTGTTACAAAATCTTTGTTAACAGCCAATCCAAAACTTGTGACAGGAGTTCCCTGCGGAGTATATCTCATTTCAGGGTCTCTGGTAAGCCTCCCTATAAGAAAAACTTTATTAAGATTCGGTCCCGGCATTTTGCTCCTTTTCCTTTGATGATTTTTTTTGTTTTGATTTTTTATTTTCTTCTAAAGAAGGTTTAATAATAAATAAACTTCTTAAGATATTATGTTTTCCTTTAAGTGTTTCTTCTATCTTTTTCTGTAGCGACTGGTCTGTCTGATAATATAAAAAGCAATAATACCCTTCTTTTTTTTTTGCTATAGGATAGGTAAAATTTCTTTTACCCCACAGGTCTTTTTTTATAATTGTTCCGCCAATAGAAGATATTTCTTTTTCAATATTTTCAAATTCAGATTCAATCTTTCCATCCTCTATTTCAGGATTCAGTATAAAACCCGCTTCATATTTCTTCAACATATTATTCCTCCGCCATATCTATGTGAATTTTATTATACTAAACTATTATATCAGAGTAATTTTTAATGTCAAAAATTTTTAAAATAAAAATCAGATAGAATTGATGTAAATAAATTACTTTGGTTTTATCTTTTATTATTTATCACCATATCAACTTATCATCATATCACTTTATAGATTTATTTTTAACAATTTTTCCACTACTTCTGAAATGGTGGTTTCTTTTTCTGCAGCATGCAGTTTTAACTTTTTAATAAGTGTTGGGGATAAATATACAGTTACCCTTTTCTTTTTATCTTTTACTCTTTCCAGTTTATCCAAAAAAGAGACTTTTTCCATATCTATAATCTCCTCAAAATTTCTTCGTATAGATTCTTATAAGCCAGAGATATTTTATGTTCATCTATTAAATCAAAAATAGGTTTTTTCTGTAATATGGATTCTTTTACTTTAACTGAAGATGGAATATATACATCTAAAAAATATTTAGGATATTTATTTTTAATATTTTCTTTAACCTCTTTATATAAATTCAATCTATCATCTATACCTGTAAAAATTATACCCAGGATTTCCAGGGAAGAATTTGTAGTTTTGATTATTTTTTGAATGGAATTCATCAAATCCGTTAATCCTAATACAGAAAATTTAGAAATATCCATTGGAATAAGAATTTTATTGGCGGATAAAAGGGCAGTAGAAGTAAAAAGTCCTAAAGATGGAGGGGTGTCTATTAAAACTATATCTGCTTTTAATTCAGATATAAAATTTTTCAAAAGAAAAAAATTTTCCAATTTAGTATCAGCTTCAAATTTTGATAAAGTAATATCAGCACCTATCAATTCAAGATTGGTTTCTATTTGTATTGGTTTTAGTATCTGTCTGGCATATAGGTTTGTTAAATTATTTTCTGATGGGATATTTTCTACAAAACAGCTTGTTAAATTACCTTGCGGGTCAGTATCTATAAGAAGGGTTTTCTTCCCTCCTCTGGCAAACAAAAAACTTAAATGATAAGCCAGAGTTGTTTTTCCTACTCCGCCCTTTTGATTGGAAACAGTAATAACCATTTTATATCCTTTTGTAATATATTATCACCAAATCAACTTATCTACATATCACTATATCATCTGATTGCTTTGTTGTCAAATTTGTCCTTGTTTGGATTTTTATGATAAAATAATTTATTATGGAAAATAAATTTTCAAGGAAAACAAAAGAACTGAAGCCTTCAGCCACATTGCTTATCAATAAAAAAGTATCAGAAATGAAGGCTAAAGGAGAAAAAATACTCAATCTTTCTGTTGGGGAACCGGATTTTGATACTCCTGCGTTTATAAAAGGAGCGGCAATAAAGGCAATAAATGAAGGATTTACAAAATATACAGATTCTTCAGGTATAAAGGAATTAAGAGAAGAGATTTCTAAAAAGCTTTTTAAAGATAATAATCTTCTTTATTATCCGGAACAGATAATTGTTTCCAATGGGGCAAAACATAGTCTTTTTAATATCTTTCTTGCTATTTGCGATGAGGGAGATGAAGTTATTATTCCTCAGCCTTATTGGGTTAGCTATCCTGAAATGGTAAAAATTGCAGGTGGTAAACCGGTTTTTTGTAGATTTAATAATGAATATAAAATTGATATTGAACATTTAAAAAGTCTTATCAATGAAAAGACAAAAGCGATTATCTTAAACAGTCCTTCAAATCCATCAGGTATTGTATATGAAAAAGATGAACTAAAAACAATAGGTGAAATCATATTGAGAAATAATATATTTTGTATTTCTGATGAGGTATATGAATACTATATTTATGATGGGAAAAAACATGTAAGTATAGCCTCACTGAATGAAGAATTAAAAAATCTGGCAATTGTAGTTAATGGTGTTTCAAAAACCTTTTCAATGACAGGCTGGCGAATAGGATATCTTGCTGCACCTTTAAGTCTTGCAAAAGTTATTGGTAATATACAAAGTCAGACAACCTCAAATCCTTCTTCTATTTCCCAGAAAGCGGCATTATCCGCTCTTTCATTTAACCTAAAAGATATTTCTCCTATAATAAGAGAGTTTGAAGTCAGACGAAATTTGTTAATTAAAAATCTTAATGAATTTGTCCAGTTTATCAAGCCTCAGGGAGCTTTTTATCTTATGTTGAAAATAGGAAATTTAAATTCTTTGCAATTATGTGAAAAGCTTCTTGATGAAGAAAAAATCGCCGCTGTTGCCGGTGATGATTTTGGAATAGAAAATTTTGTAAGAATTTCTTTTGCTGTAAAAACAGAAATTTTAGAGCAAGCCATAGCAGGAATAAACAGGTTGGCCAAAAAATATGGATGAGAAAAATAAAAATAATTTTAATTTTTATTATATTTTTAGGTTTATTTTATAGTAAGGCTAAATTATCCGCTTCTAATAAACAGGTTTTTAGATATACATTTTCTCCATTTACTCCTGCATATTATAAAATCTTTTTTAATGGATATATATCCTATTCCCCGGAAAACGCAAAACCGCATAAATATATAATAAATGGCATGTATATATTAAAAATTACTAATATATATACATCCGATAAGGCTTATAATCTAAAAATTTCTCCTGTAAAAGGCAGATTTATGTTAGATGGCCATACGCTTGAAGATATAACTGTTTCAGAGACAGAGGTATCACAGATTGTCCCTGAAATGTATATAGAAATGAATAAAAGGGGAAAGATTATAAAAAGTAGGCAGGGTACTGGACTTTTTGATTTTATGTCTTTTCTGGAAATACTTCCTTGTTTTCCCCAAAATGTTGTAGTCGGCCAAAGATGGTATCAGACAATTCCATATTTTAATTTACACTTTGCTAAAATGCCTAAACTTAAATTTACCTATGTTTATATGGGAAAACAAAATGGTCTTGATAAATTTCATATTCTATCCAATCAGTTTTTTCATCAGCAAGAAAAAGAAAATAATATAAAAACAAAAATTAAAGGAATTAATTTTTCAAATGGCAGGATATTATTTGATTCACAAACAGATTTAATAAAACAGGCAAAGGTTCATTTTAAATTTTCTGTTTATTTTATTGCAAATATTTCCCCAATAAAAACAAAAGAAGAAAACAATCCTATACCTTATCATATAATGGTGGATATTTCTTTTTTACTCTCCCCTGTTCAAATCCCCTAATTATCCGATTTATTTTGGAAATGTTTGTATCTTAAAATTTCTAATTCTTTTTTTAATAATTCCCAGTACTTTTTATCTTTTTCTCTTTCTATAAATTCTTCGTTTTTTAATTCTTTCTGAAGTTTTTTAATGTTTCCTTTTATGGCTGCTTTTAACAAAGGTCTTTTAATTTTACATTTTTCTGCTGAATTTCTGTGTTTATTTGCCAATTTAATTAATATATCAGGATTACGACATTCCAACATCCACCATTCAATTTTTTTATCAGAAGGATTTTTGATTGAAATTATGTCATTTTCAATTAATCTGTTTAACATTAACCAATCTTTGTCTCTTTGTGTTTTTTTACTTTTCACAAGGTCTTCAAGTCCAATCACATTTATTGATTTTTTAGGAGATATTTTTACTACATATCTTCTTTCCCAAAGTTTTTCAAAAGAGTCACAACCTTTCAGTTTGGCAAGAATGTCTATTCTTAAATTTTTAACAGATTTTTCATAGCATCTAAAATGGCAGGCATGTCCTTTATCAAGAAATGATTTTTTTAATGGAGGGACATAAATGCTTTTTGCTTTTAAAAGTGTTAAAGCTTTTTTTACTTTATTCAGATTTTCAGGGTCACAAAGTATTATAAAATCCGTATCACGGCTGAATTCAGCTGCGCCGTAAATTATACTTGCCTGTCCTCCTATAAGAAGACTTTTTACGCCTGATTTTTGGAAAATAGAAAGGACTTTGAGTATCGGGTTCTGGGTCAAGACTTCCTCCTAAGGTTAAATAAATTTTCCACAATTTGCCGGATTCCTTTATTCTTTCCAATGGTTTCATTTTTAACCATTCCTGTTCTTCGCTAACATATTTTTTCATGTTTTTATATTCTTTTATTTTAGCATATTTAATAATATTGGGGAAAATTCAATAGAGTTATTTTCCAATACAAAATTTTTCAAATATTGAATCAATAATCTCATCTGATAGATTTTTCCCTGTAATGATGTCTATATCCAATAGACAAAATTTTATTTGTTCTGAGATAATATCTAAAGAAAAATTTTCATTGACAAGTTTTTGAGTCTCTATAAGATTACTTAGAATATTTTTAAGTATTGTTTCCTGTCGAATATTTAAGAAAAATTCAGGGTCTTTAAGGGTTCCTGAGCCTTTTTCAATCAACTGATATATCTTTTCATAGAGAGTATTAATGCCATAACCTGTCCTTGCAGAAATTTTTATAGTTTTTTCTTCGTTTGTAAATCTTTCAATTTCTTTTGTATCTATTTTAAAAGGAAGATCAGTCTTATTTATAACAACAAGGTATTGCCTGTTTTTAAGATTTTTCATAAGTTCTATATCAAGTGCATCAATAGATTGGCTTCCATCAAGAATCAGTAAAACAATTTCTGCCTTTTCCATCCATGATTTTGCTTTTTCCACGCCCATTTTTTCAATTATTCCTTCAGGATTTCTTATTCCTGCAGTATCTATTATCTTTAAAGGTATGCCCTTTATAGAAATAACAGATTCTATGGCATCTCTTGTTGTTCCTGGTATTTCTGAAACAAGGGCTTTTTCTTCCTGGGTAAGAAGATTAAGAAGACTTGATTTCCCAACATTTGGTTTTCCTACAATTGCTGCTTTGATGCCTTCAGTAAAAATTTTACCAGACTGTCCTGATTTTAAAATACTTTCTGCATTCTTATATATTATATTTATAGATTCTTTGATATCTGGTTGTATTTCTTTAATGGCATGTTCTTCAGCAAAATCTATCATTGTTTCTAATTCAACAAGAAGGTTGAAAATTTTGGTTCTTAGATTTTGTATTTTTTCTGATAATGCTCCACTTAGTTGTTTTATTGAAATTTCAAGGGATTTTTCTGTTTGGGCCAGGATAATATTCATAACACTCTCTGCCTGTGTTATATCAATTCTTCCATTAAAAAAGGCTCTTTTGGTAAATTCCCCTGGACTTGCAAGTCTTATTCCTCTGGATAAACAAAGGCTTAATATGCTTTTCATAGCAGCAAGTCCTCCATGACATCCAATTTCTGCCATATCTTCTCTGGTATAACTTTTGGGATGTTTCATTATAGTTACAAGAACCTCATCAAGAATTTTATTGCCATCAATAATATATCCATATTTTACTGTATGGCTTTTCCATTTATTTAGAGATACTTTTTTATTTTTTGGTTGAAAAATTTCTTGTATAATCCTATAGGTATCTGGGCCGCTAATCCTTATAATACCAATTCCACTTATTCCAAGGGGCGTAGAAACTGCACAAATAGTATCATTTTCCATTTTGATTTTTTATTCCTCCAATATTTATGATATAATATATTATTATAAAAAATTAAAAAAATATAATATAAGAGTAGGAGGAAGATAAAAAATGGGTGCAAAATTTAAAAGTGTATTTTTACTTGGGGTTCTTTCAGTATTATTAATATGGATTGGTAGTTATTGGGGGGAAAATGGGATAATCATTGCTTTTGTTTTTGCTTTGGCAATGAATGCTTTTTCTTATTTCAAGGGAGATAAACTTGTTCTTAAAATGAGCCATGCCCGGGAAGTTTCAGAGAAAGAAGCTCCTGATTTATACCATCTTGTTGGCGAAGTGGTGTCTGTCGCTGGTCTGCCAATGCCAAAGATTTATATAATCCCCAATGATAGTCCAAACGCTTTTGCCACAGGAAGAGACCCACAACATGCATCAATAGCATTTACTCATGGAATTTTAGACCTTTTGAATAAAGATGAACTAAAAGGTGTAATCGGTCATGAACTATCACATGTAAAAAACAGGGATATTTTAATTGCTACAATAGCAGCAACAATTGCAAGCGCTATTTCAATGATAGGATTTATGGTCAGGTGGGGTGCAATATTTGGAGGATTGGGCGGGAGGAATGAAGATGAGAATATTGTTTCTCTGGTTGTTTTGGGGATTCTTCTTCCTCTATCAGCAACAATGATTCAACTTGCCATATCAAGAAATAGAGAATATTTGGCAGATGAAACAGGAGCAAAATTTTGTGGAAATCCATTATTCCTTGCAAATGCATTAAGAAAAATATCCAGAGGTATAGCAAGGGAACCAATGAATAACGCAAATCCTGCCACAACCCATCTTTATATTATGAATCCATTTACTAAAAAAAGTATGCTATCTTTATTTGCGACACATCCACCAACAGAAGAAAGAATAAAAAGACTTGAGAGTATGGCTTTTATGTGATTTGAAAATTTTGGGGCCGTGGTGCAGTGGTTCTAACATGTCGGATTGTCGATCCGAAGATCGCGGGTTCAAATCCCGTCGGCCCCGTTTAGCATTCTCCGAAAAAAAAGGGATTTGAAGAGAGCGAAGTCAGAGGATTGTGAGTGAACGCAACAATCCTCAGCGAGTGGCCGACCCCGAGCGTAGTGGGAGCGAGGGGCGCCAAATCCCGTCGGCCCCGATTAGCATTGTTCTTTGAAGACGGGTTTGAACTATTGGGTTCACCACTACGGCTGTTTTGTCCTTATAATTTTTCACTCTGAATGAAGAATACCATTTTATTTAGAGTCTTGGGAAAGTTTTCTGGTGTGGGACTGCTTAATAGGTATTGATTAATTCCAAAAATTTTATTATTTTTCACTGCATTTATTGTTTTATATTTTTCCCATATTTTTTTCTCATTTTTAAAAAAGATTTCCATATTATCAATTATAATCACATCAGGATTTTGTTTTATTACCTCTTCCCGACTGTATATTCCTGAACCTGCATTTTGTGCAATATTTATTCCTCCAGCAAATTTAATGAAATCATTAATAAAGGTATTACCACTTGCAGTAAATAAAGGATTATCCCCAAGTTCTATAAATACCTTTTTTTTTGGTAAATGTTTTATTTTTTCTTTTATTTCAGAAACTTCTTTTCTGGATTTTTCAATAATATTTTCTGCTTTGTTTTCTTCTCCTACAATTTTTCCAATTTCCAAAAATTGTCTGCATATTCCATTAAAATTTTTTGGTTCTGAAAAGGTTACAACTCTTATCCCAAGATTTTTTAGTTCTTCTTTTTGATTAGGGCTGGTAAGTGAAGTGGCAAATACTATATCAGGTTTCAAACTGACTATTTTTTCAACATTTATTTCCACCACTGAACCTACCTTTTTAATAAATTTTGCCTGTGGAGGCTTTACATCATATATAGTATCTCCAACAATTTTATTTCCCACACCCAACAGAAAAAGGTCCTGGGTAATAGTAGGCCCCAAAGATATTATTCTTTGCGGATATTTCCCGGGAGATTGGAACAAGAATTTATTTTTTTCTTTATGTAAATGCAGGAAAAAATAAGTAATGAGTCCTCCTATAATAAGTAAAAATATAATTAAGTATTTAATTGTTTTTATCATTTTTTAAATTATTAAGTTGCAATAAAAAAGAATATTAAAAATTTTAACGCTAAAAATAAATTTGACAAAAAAAATATAAAGTATTATTATTAACTTGCAATAAAAATCTTATCAACTTTTTTTAACTCAAGTAAGAAAGGATATATATGAAAAATTTAAAATCTAAAATAGTATTAGCAGGAGCCGCAGTAATATTCTCATCATTTTTTTTACCATCAAGT
>JAJYYV010000009.1 GCA_021800535.1 bacterium
CGTAAGTGTTCCAAATTGGTTGTAATTGGAGCAGGAAGTATTTTTTTTACTCGTGCCTTAGTAATTGGCATGTGTAAAGATGCTCATTTTAAAGGGGGTACACTTTCACTGGTAGATATCAATACAGAAATGCTTGATGTTATGTATCGTTTATGCTGCCGTATTGTTAAAGAAACTTCTGCAGATCTTACAGTAGAAGCATTTACGGATAGAAAATCTTCCCTTAAAAATGCTGATTTTATTGTGATAAGTTTTAGTAATAAAGGTGTTGACCTTCGTGAAACTGAAACAAAAATACCGGCAAAATATGGAGTAAAACAATCTTCAGGAGATTCAATTGGCCCGGGTGGATTGTTTCGTTCCATTAGAACTGTTCCAACCCTTCTTGAAATAGCACGGGATATTGAAAAAATTTGTCCCAATGCATGGGTATTCAATTATACAAATCCCACCACAATTATGGGTGCAGCACTTAATCGTTATACAAATTTGAAAAATTTAGCGCTTTGTGATGGAGTTATTCTACCTGATACTATAAACACGCTTCTTGACCGTATTGGTATTAAAGAAAAATTTCGTCAGGATGTGATAGTGAAGATAGGTGGAATTAACCATTTCAGCTGGATGACGGAATTTCGTTTAGGGAAAAAAAATCTAATGCCTGAATTGCTTCGTTCACTCAAGGAAAATCCTGAAAAATATGCCAACAAAGCAGTAGAACAAATACTTGAAATCTATGGATGGTATTCACTTATAGGAGGACACATGGTGGAATTCCTTCCCTATTTTCAAGGGCGGGGATACAAGCCTGAAGAATCTTATGTAAGCTACATATTTGAGATAGACGAACGGAGAAAATGGATGAAATCATTTAATGAAGAAATACGCCGGCAGGCAGATGGTATTGAATCAGTTGAAAAATTAATTTCAACAACAAAACCTGATCTGGTTATTTATATTGCTGATTCCATTATTGATAATGCCGGAGATACTCATTTCGTAAATTTTCCAAATCATGGAAATATTACAAATTTACCCGACAATGTAGTAATAGAGCTACCGGCAAAAATTTATAAAAATCATTTCAAAGGTGAAATTTTTGGAGAAATGCCATCTGTGTTGAGAAGCTGGATATTGAGAATTATAGATGTTCAGGAACTTACTCTGGAAGCAGCTATGACAGGAAGTAGAAGGGTATTACGGCAGGCTTTAATTGCCGACCCATTAATATGTTCTTTTGAAGAAGCTGAGCATATTATTGATGATTTAATTCAAACAGAAAGAGAAGACCTTCCGGAAATATGGCGTAATGGAGGGAAAAAATAAAGTTAAAAGGAAATTCAACCTTAAGTGTTCATTCTTACCCCAAAATACCAAAATATATGAAAGAAAAAATGTTTAGTTTATCAGAAAATAAATTTGTTTCAGGTCAAACGGATATTTTTGTAGGAAAAAAGGGAAATATAAAACGATATTTAGTATGTGCCTTGCAAGGTTATTTTCCTGTCTTGACAAAAATTGGGCCAAATTCTCTGGCGGTAATATATCGTACTGGAGCGCCACATGTAGGAATAACTGGCACTTTGGCGGTTTCTACTTCAAAGGATGGAGGGAAAAGTTGGACCGCACCTGTAGAAATTGCTTCTCGCGGGAATGATAACCGAAACCCGGCTTTAGGATTTACACCTGATAAATTACTGATATGTGCTTATTGGAAAGCAGGTTTACATAATTATGAAGAAATAATCAATGGGATGGGTCCGGAATGGGTGGGAGACAATGATAGGTCCAGTGCCCGTCAGCGTAAAATACCTGCAATGTTCATAACCACTTCTCCGGATTATGGACAAACCTGGACAGAACCACATGTATATACTTCTAAATTACTAACTTTGGCATCGCCGTATGGTAGAATAATCACATTGCCTGATGGAACATTATTAATGGGGGTTTATGGCCGTTTGCGACAGAACGAGGATGATGTTAGAAATATTAGCATTCTATTACGTAGTCAGGATGGCGGCAAAACATGGGGAGAAGAAACATTAGTTGCAAAGAAATACAATGAAACATCTTTTGTTTTGCTTCCGAATGGCAGACTTCTTGCTGCATGTCGTTCAGATATCAAAAATAATGTAGCCATAATTTTTAGTGATGACATGGGTTTTACATGGAATAAACCTCAGGATATCACAGGTTTTGGTGAATATCCGGCAGACCTGACTCTGCTTAAAAGCGGTAGGGTGTTACTTTCTTTTGGAAGACGCGTAAGTCCGATGGGATGTGGACTTTTGTTCAGTGATGATAATGGACTGACATGGAACAAAAACAAAGAGATTTTGCTTGCGGGTGATGGAGGTGGTTGGGACTTAGGCTATCCTTCTACTGTTCAGATTGAGGATGGCACAATAATTACTGTTCTCTATTATGCCAGTGGTTCTGCAATGTCAGAAAAATGGGGACATGTTTCCTGTCAGGCTTTACATTACACCGAAGATATTTTAAAATATTTTTTATAGTATTTCATTTGGACAAAAAAAAAAAATAGTTTATAATTTAGTAAATATTTATTTCTTATAATATTATGGATATACTTATAAAAAATATTAGAATTATTGACCCTGCCAGCAATGTTGATAAAATATCTGATGTTTATATTTCAAATAAAAAAATTGCCCTCATTAAAAAAACAATAAATAAAAAAGCCTCAAAAATAATAGATGGTAAAAATTATTGGCTTTTCCCAGGTTTAACAGATATGCATTGTCATTTAAGAGAACCTGGGCAGGAAGAGGAAGAAACTCTTTTATCAGGTAGTTTATCTGCATCATCCGGTGGATTTACAAGGATTTGCTGCCAACCAAATACAGACCCTCCAATAGATAATAAAATTTCTGTGCGATATATATATGATAGAGCCTCTTTATGTCCTATTGAAATATTGCCTTATGGAGCAATAACTGTTGGAAGAAAAGGAATATCTATTGCGCCAATGGAAGAAATGGTTTCAGCAGGAGTAATAGGGTTTTCAGATGATGGCAACTGTGTTATGGATAGTCTTGTTTTCAGAAGAGCGCTTGAATATAGTAAAATTTTTGAAAAAGTTGTAATCTCTCATAGCGAGGATACAAATCTTTCAAAATCAGGAGTAATGAATGAAGGGTTTATTTCTACCAGACTTGGGGTTCAGGGAATTCCTGTTCAGGCAGAAAATATTATGGTATATAGGGATATACAGCTGGCAGACCTTACAAAAGTCAATCTTCATCTTGCCCATATTTCCACTAAAGAATCAGTTAATCTTATAAGAAAATGGAAGACAAACATTAAAAATCTTAGTTGTGAAGCAACTGTTCATCATTTAATTCTTACTGAAGAATCTCTTAAGAATTATAATACAAATGCAAAGGTAAATCCGCCACTGAGGACACAAAATGATGTGGAAGCACTTATTGAAGGATTAAAGGATGGCACAATTGATGTGATTGTTACTGACCACGCTCCACATTCCAGTGAAGAAAAAGATTCCGGCCTGGAAAATGCTCCTTTTGGAATGATTGGTTTTGAAACCGCTGTACCTTTAATTTTTTCTTTAAGAAAGTATGGATTAACACCTATGCAGCTGCTTAAAAACCTTATTGTAAATCCAAATAAAATTATTGGATGTAATATTCCTGAAATAAAACAGGATGAAGAAGCAAACCTTGTTATTTATGACCCTGATAAAAAATGGATTTATAAAAAAGAAAATATCTTATCAAAAAGTAAAAATTCTCCATTTATCAATTGGGAATTGGAAGGAAAAGTTTTATATACAATCTATAAAGGGGAAATAGTTTATAATTATAATAATTAATCTGAACAATTGTTTTTTTCTATTTTTTTTATTTTCATTATTCTTCTGGAATGCCGTCCGCCTAAAAATGGTTCCTCCAAAAATGTTTTGATTATTTCCAGGGCATACTCTTGTCCTATAAGTCTTCCTCCAAGACATAATAAATTAGCATCATTATGGTTCCTTGCTATTTTAGCAAGGTATAAATCATTACAGACAGCCGCCCTGACATTTTTAAATTTATTTGCCACTATCTGCATTCCTATTCCTGTTCCACATATCAAAATTCCCCATTTAAGATTTCCATTACTTACTTCCTGAGCCACCTTTTCTCCATAATCAGGATAATCTACCCGTTTAGGCTGGAATGTCCCAAAATCCTTAATTTCATATCCTTCTTTTTTTAATTGGGTAACAATTTCTTTTTTTAATCTAAAACCTGCATGGTCGCTTGCAATTCCTATTTTCATATTTTATCCTTTGCGTAAAATAATAGGTTTTTCCCCTGTCAAATCCCATACTGAAGAGGCTTTACCATATATCTTACCAGCGTCTATACAAATGTCAACACCCTCTTTGATTTTTTTAGATATTTCATCAAGACAGCTTGCACTTTTTTCTCCTGATATATTAGCACTTGTTGAGGCAATAATCTCTATTTTTTTATTTAACTTATTTATTAATTGAAAATCCGGGATTCTTAGCCCTATTGTATTTTGGGTTGTTGAAAGATAGGTAAGATTAACCTTGCTCTTAAGAACAAAAGTATTTTTTCCTGGCCATTTGTTTTTTATAAAATCTAAGAAATTTTCAGGTAAATACGCAAATTTTTCTGCAGATTGTAAATTTTCTACAAATCCTATAAGAGTTTTATTTACAGTCCGTCCTTTGAGATTAAAAATATTTTGTTTTGAGGTAAGATTTTTGCCATCGCATATAATTCCATATACAGTGTCTGTTGGGACAATAGCAAGTCCTCCATTTTTTATAATATCTTCAAGAATTTGTAATGTTTCTTTAAAATTGGTTTCATTAATTTTTATAATCATTTTTCTTTTTTTATTCTTTTTATTTTTTCTCTATATTGTATGGCAGACTCAAAATCAAGACTTTTGGCAGATTCCATCATCTTTTTTTCAAGTTTTTTCAATAATAATGTTAAATCCTTTCCATAGAATTCTTCTTCTTTTTCTGCAAGTATTGTTTCTTTCTTTTTTTTGCCTATAATTTCACTGATAGTTTGATATATTGGTTTAATAATAGGTTTTGGTTGTATTCCATATTTTTTATTATATTCCATTTGTATTTTTCTTCTTCTTTCTGTTTCTTTTATTGCTGTTTTCATTGCAGATGTTATTTTATCAGCATACATAATAACCTGACCATCTATGTTTCTGGATGCTCTTCCTGAAATCTGAATCAGTGACCGTTCAGACCTTAAGAAACCTTCTTTATCTGCATCTAATATAGCAACAAGACTTACCTCCGGAAGGTCAAGCCCTTCTCTTAATAGATTAATTCCAACAAGAACATCAAATTTTGCTTCTCTTAAATTTTTAAGTATATCCATCCTGTCTAATGTTTCTATTTCATAGTGGAGATACATTACCTTTATATTAAATTCTTTAATATATTCACTGAGTTGTTCTGAAAGTTGTTTGCTTATTGTAAGCACAAGAATTCTTTGATTATCTGCAATTCTTTTTCTTATTTGCACCAGAAGGTCTTCAAGCTGATTTTTTGTCGGTTTAACAATAATAGGAGGGTCTAAAAGTCCTGTTGGTCTTATAATTTGTTCAGCAACCAGAGGAGAGCCTTCTCCAATATGTTTTATTTCAACCTGTTCAAATTCATAAGGTCCTGGAGTTGCAGAAACACAGACAACCTGAGGAATAAGTTTTTCAAATTCTTCAAATTTTAAAGGTCTGTTATCAATTGCAGAAGGGAGTCTAAATCCATATTCTACAAGTGTTTCTTTTCTGGAGCGGTCTCCAGAGTACATACCTTTAATCTGTGGTATTGTCATATGTGATTCGTCAATAAAAATAAGATAATCAGAAGGAAAATAATCAAGGAGAACTTCAGGCCTTTCTCCAGGGAGTCTTCCTGCAAGATGTCTGGAGTAATTTTCAATTCCATGGCAGAAACCAAATTCTTTTAACATTTCTATATCATTTTTTGTTCTTTGTTCTAATCTTTCATATTCAACCGACTTTCCTTTTGTTTTGAAGAATTCAAGTTGTTGTTTTAATTCTTCCTGTATTGTCTCTATTGCTCTTTCAATTTTAGGTCGTGGGGTAACAAAATGTTTTGCCGGATATATCTCTATTTCTTTTTCTTCTGTTAAAATTATTCCTTTGATAGGTTCAAACCTTTGAATTTTAATAATACGGTTGCCTAAAAGAGAAATTCTGACAGCTATTTCTTCATAAGATGGAATAAGTTCTATGTTGTTTCCTCTAACGCGAAATTTCCCTCTTTCCAATTGGAATTCATTTCTTTCATATTGTATTTCTATGAGTTTTCTTAAAATTGCTGTTCTTTCTATTTCCTGACCCTGTGAAAGATAAAGCATCATACTTTTATGGTCTTGCGGACTTCCGAGAGGATATATACATGAGACACTTGCTACAATAATAACATCTTTTGATGAAAGGATTGTACTTGTTGCGGCAAGTCTAAGTCTGTCAATATCTTCATTTATGGAGGCATCTTTTTCAATATATGTATCTGTTTGTGGTATATAGGCTTCCGGCTGATAATAGTCGTAATAACTTACAAAATATCTTACCTTGTTTTCAGGAAAAAACTGTCTGAATTCTCCATAAAGCTGGGCTGCAAGTGTTTTATTATGGGAAATAACAAGAGTGGGTTTTTGTATTCTTTCTATGATGTTTGCCATTGTAAAAGTTTTTCCACTTCCTGTTACACCAAGAAGAATTTGCCATTTCTTATTGTTTTCTATATTCCTGACAATTTTTTCTATTGCCTGAGGCTGGTCCCCGGAAGGTTTATAATCTGAATATATCTTAAATCTGTCATTCATATTTTTTCAGTTTTTTCTATGAATTTTTGCACTTCAGGATAACTGCGTGGATTTTCTCTTCTTTGCCATTCTTCAAGTATTTGTTTTTCCTCCCTTGATATTCCTCGTGGAATTTCAACTTTTATAACAGCATAAAGGTTTCCTTTTCCAAAACCATAAGTTTTTGGAAGTCCAAGCCCTTTTAGTCTGAGAACTGTTCCATTTTGAGTCCCGGGGGGAATTTTTAATTTTACTTTTCCTGATAGGGTAGGGACCTCTATTTCCGCTCCTAAAATAGCAGAAACAACTGAAATAGGGACTTCTATATAAATGTCACTGTTTTTTCTTTCAAAGAGTTCATGTCCTTCTACTAAAACAGTTACATACAAATCTCCATTGGTTATCCCATGGGGGTCTGCGTTTCCCTGTCCTTTTAATCTTAGTGTCATTCCACTTTCAATGCCTGCAGGGATTTTTACCACGATTTTGTGCATACCTCTTATCAATCCTATTCCCCGACAGTTTGTACATGGGTCTTTTATTATTTTTCCTGTTCCTCTACATTTGGGACATGTTTGAAGAAAGGTAAAAAACCCCTGTCTATATTGAATCTGACCTGAGCCATTACATTGTGGACAGGCAATGTTTCCGGATTTACTTCTGCTTCCTGTTCCATCGCATACATTGCAGGGTTCCATTCTTGAAATATTTATATATTTTTCAACACCGGTTGCTGCTTCGTTTAAATGAATAGAGATACTTGTTTCAATATCAGTGCCTCTTTGTTGAGTTTGTTTTGTTTGATATCCTCTGCCTGTGAACATATCTTCATCTGAAAACATTTGATTGATGAAATTTAGAACATCATCTCCAAAAATATCTGAAAAATCTGTTCTTACCCTGCCGAAATCCTGTCTCCAATCAAAACCTGTAGGACCAAAACCTGCATGTCCATACATATCATATGTTTTTCTTTTTTCAGGGTCACTTAAAACCTCGTATGCCTCAGTGATTTCCTTAAACTTTTCTTCTGCTTCTTTATTTCCCTGGTTTCTATCAGGATGGAATTTTAAAGCAAGGTCCCTGTATGCTTTTTTCAGTTCATCTGTAGAAGCATTTTTTGATACCCCTAAAATCTCATAGTAATCTTTTTTATTTTCCATATATTTATTCTTTTTTATTGATTTTTATATATTCTTCAGTTAAATCACAACCCCAGGCAGTAGCATTTTCTTTTCCTTTGCTGATATATATTTTTATAGATATTTCTTTTTCTGAAAGATATTGTTTTAATTCTGAGTCATTAAATTTGATGGGTTCTTTATTATATACTATATAAGGTCCTATCTCAAGTTTTATATTTGCCGGTTCTATTTTAGCTCTGGCAGAACCAATAGAAGACATAATTCTTCCCCAGTTTGACCAAGCTCCTGCGATAGCGGTTTTAACAAGAGATGAGCCGGCAACTTTTTTTGCAATTCTTTTTGCATCTTTTTTACTCCAGGCATCAAACACAGAAACCTCAATAAATTTTTTTGCTCCTTCTCCATCTTTTGCTATTTTTTTGGCAAGGCTTATACAAACATCTCTTAATGCTTTTGAAAAAATATAAAATTCTTCAGAGTTTTCTTTAATATTTTTATTGCCGGCCTGTCCATTCGCAAGACAAAAAACAGTATCATTTGTACTCTGGTCATTATCTATTGTAATCATGTTAAAACTGTCATTAACAGCTTTTTGAAGAGCAATCTGTAAAAGTTCTTTTGAAATAACTGCGTCTGTTGTAATAAAAGCAAGCATTGTTGCCATATTAGGATTTATCATACCCGCACCTTTTGCCATTGCTCCTAATTTTACAAAACCACCTTTTTTTATACCGGCAATAGATGTGGTTATTTCTTCTGTTTTTATCTGTTTATCAGTGGTAATAATAGATTCTGCCGCTTCTATACCATTTTTATATGATAGATTTTTTACAATCTTTTCCAGGGAATTAATTATTGTTTTTTCTGGGAGAGGATTACCTATCAAGCCTGTTGAAGCAAAAAGGATATTTTTAGAAGAAATATTCAAGATAAGAGATAAATGTTCCATAATTTTGGTTGTTATGTCCCATCCTTTTTTTCCACAGGCAGCATTTGCATTTCCGCTATTTGCCAATATCGCCTGTATTGGATTTTTAATGTTTTTTATAGACCAGATAACAGAATAAGATTTTACCTTATTGGTTGTAAATACTGCAGAAGAAATACACGGATATGTAGAAAAAACAAGAGCAAGGTCTTTTTTCTTTCCTTTTTTGATGCCGCAGCTGATTCCACTGGCTAAAAATCCTTCCGGGAAACATATAGATTTTTTCATATTATCCATAATAACTTTAAAGTATTTTGTTTATTATTTTAAATTCATCTTTTATAGTTATTTTTATATTCTCTGCATTCCCACTTATTACTTTTACTTTATATCCAAAATATTTAAATATTGAAGATTCATCCGGAAATATTTCAAAATTATTTTTTATCTTTTCCATTAAAGAAATTAATAAATCCTTATTAAAACCCTGTGGAGTTTGAGCAACAAATAATTTAGTATCTTTCAAGGTTTTTTCAAGGAAATTATTTTTAATTGTTTTTACTGAGCCAAATATTTCATAAACTGGAATGCATGCTCCATAAATTTTTGTATTATTTATTACTTTTTTTATAAGAGGTATATTTACCAATGGTCTTGCTCCATCATGAATGAGAACTATTTTATTTTGTTCTGAGCAATGAACCAGCCCATTATAAACAGATTCTTCTCTGAATTGTCCTCCTGGTACAATACATTTTAATTTGCAAAATTTCTTTTTCAGTGTTTTAAATCTTTTTGTATCAATATATTTAGAAGGAAGAACTAATATTATTTCATTAATATTATCTGCTTTTTGAAAGATTTCAAGACTGTATTCTATTATTTTTTTTCCATGTAAATTATAAAAAATTTTTGGTACTACACTTTTAAATCTTTTACTTTTACCAGCTCCAACAATTATAGAACTTATCATTTGACTTTCGCAAAAATAATTCTTCCTGTTGAAGTTTGGAGAGAAGTATCTATAATTATATCTATATTTTTACCTACAAACTTTGCTCCTTCTTCTATAACTATCATTGTTCCATCTTCAAGGTATCCAATACCCTGTCCATGTTCTTTTCCTTCTTTTACCACCTTTATATTCCAAACTTCTCCGGAAGCTAATTTAGGTTTCATTACCACTGCCAGTGTATTAAGATTCAAAACTTTTATATTCTGAACTTCTGCGACTTTTGCTAAATTAAAATCATTTGTAAGAACCTTGGCTTTAATATCAGCGGCCAATTTTACAAGTTTTGCATCTACAGATTCTATGTCCGGATATTCTTCCTCATAAAATTTTGTTGAAATTGAATTATCTTCCTGAATTTTTTTTAATGTTTCTAATCCTCTTCTGCCTCGTTGTCTTTTCATTTCACTGGAGGAGTCCGCAAGTTCCTGCAGCTCTTTAGTTATAAAAGAAGGAATAATGATAGTACTTTCAAGAAAATGACTTTTCATTAGTTCATATATTCTTCCATCTATAGCAACACTGCTATCTATCACAAATAGATCCTCTCCCTGGTTTTTTATTGTATGAAAATAAGGAAGAAGAAAACCAAGTTCTCCCACAGACCTTATTCCAAATATAATGCCAAGATAAGAAAAAACAGCATAAAGAATAAATCTTGTGGCGATTATTTCCTGGGTTGTTTGAAAAGGGGCAAGAAGCAAAAAATTAGCAACAAGTATTGCTGTAAGGAGTCCTATAAGAAGTCCTATTATACCCATTAATATTTTTTTAAAAGGTACCCTTTCAAAAAACTTTTCAATTCCTATAACAACCAAACCTCCTAAAAAACCTATTAATACGCCCTCTAATTTATTGCCTGGGAAATAAAAAAGGCCGGCAAACGATAGAAATAGAATAAAAAACCCTCGCACAATATAAAGTCCCATAATTTCTCCTTATAAAATATAAATAAATATTAAATAATATAAATTTTACCATTTTAATAAATTTTTATCAATTTTATGCATTGCGTCATCAAAAATCTATCAAGTGAATTTATTTTGAAAAACTTCTTTGAATATTTTCTATTACCCTGCCATTATACAATCCATCATAAAAGGATGGAATAGCCTTTTTATTTTCTTTGATACATTGAAGAAAATTGCCAAGACAATGGATGTGTCCTGATAACCAACCACCTGAGAATTTGGGCCCGGGGAAAGAAAGAGAAGGTTTTGGGTATCTGTTAACTGTAACAATTTTTTTAAATCCTGCCATTCCTCCAGACGGTTCATCAGGTTCATTCTGGTCATAAAATTCTAAAAAATTTGGTTCCATTGAGTTATGTCTTAATGCTCCTTTTGTTCCATAAATTTCAAATTTAAATTCATCCTGTGAACCTGTTGCTATCTTTGACACCTCAATAACTCCCAGTGAGTTGTTTTTCATTTTTGCGTTTATAATGGCATAATCCTCTGTCTCAACCCTTACCTTTTTCCCTGTTCTGTCTATTCTTTCCGGGTACAGGATTTTACTTACTCCTGAAACTTCTTCAAATTTCCCAAAAATGAAATATGCAAAATCAATTGCATGGCTTCCAAGGTCTAAAAGTACCCCCCCACCCATTTTCTTTTCCTGTTTCCATCCTATAGGTTTGTTCGGTTCTATACTCCCGGAATGATAGTATGCAATTCTAAAAGATATAATTTCACCTAATAATCCTTCATCAATTATTTCTTTTGTTTTGATTATTGCGGGATAGAAGCGGATATGAAATGTAACCTGGTGAATTTTAGAGTATTTTTTTAATGCTTTTTCTATTTCATCTGCTTCTTGATTATTACATACCAGAGGTTTCTCACAATATATGTGTTTGTCTGCTTTTATTGCTTCCAGGAGCTGGTTTTTATGGAATATATTAGGCGAACAGATATTTACGATGTCAATATCCTGATGATTAATCAGTTCTTTGTAATCCATCGTAGCAAATGTAAATCCATATTCTTTTGCTTTTTCTGCTGTCTCCTTTTTTGACGTACATACCCCGAGTAATTTTATTTTTATAAAAGCATTTGGTTCAAAATAATATTTAAGACTTTCATAGCAATACGCATGAACTTTCCCGATAAATCCAAAACCGATTACCCCCACATTATATGTTTTTTCCATATTATATTTTACCAATTTTTTCATCGGCAAAAATACTATCACCCGGTTCACATGGTTTTGATACTTCTAAAATTAATGCAGTCCCATCAACAGATGAAAATTTATGTTCAACTCCCTGTTTCACCACAAAACAATCCCCTTGTTTCATTGTAAATTTTCTTTTGTCCGCATGCATTAAAACCTTTCCCTTGACTATGAAAAACGTTTCATGTTTTTTATCGTGATGATGAAGTGGACAGGTCTGGTTTTTAAAAAGAAAAAGAAACTTTCCGCAATAACCTTCTTTTAGTTCATTGGCAACCATAAATTCAACATCTCCTATATTTTCATAATCATCAAGTCCAAAATCAATGGCAAACTGATCTTTGTTTTCAGGCATTTTCAAGCCCCAGTCTTCAATAATTTTTTTTGCATCCTTTAACCTTCTTTTTTTATCTTTTACCTCCACTTTTTTTACCCAATCTATCTTCATTTCATCTCCATTTTTATTGTTATTATTTGATAGGGTTGTATGTTTAACAAAATTTCTTTGTTGTTCAAATGTATTTTTTGTTTTATTTCTTCTTCCAAAAAATTAACTAAATAAGCTTTTTTAATTGGAAATGGCAGTTTGATTTTTACTTCTGTTGGTTTTCCTTCTATCTCATACATTCGTAAAAATATGTTTTCTTCCTCTTTATAAAATGCAGTACAAATAATATTCTCTGGTTCAATACTGAAAAAACTGAAAATATCTGAAAGATCACCTGAAAATACAGGAAACCTTTGAACTGGAACAGGAGTTGTTATTAAAGACCTTGCGATGTTGTAGATTTTACTTTTTTCCCAGTTATTAGAATGAAAGTATAATATACATTTAAATTTATGGGTACCCCTCCCTTCAATTTTTTCAGTTATGTCTTTTTCCCATGTATTAACAGGTATTTTAAAGGTTCTTAGCAAAATGTGAGAAAGAACTTTTTCCTTTTTATTCCATATAAAATATTTGCCTGCATTATAAGATATTAAAGAAATACCCTGTTTTCCATCTGTATAATCAACAAAACTTTTTGCGAAAAACATCCCGTCAATACACCGTTCAATATTATCCCATGACAATCCAGGTAATCTTCCATAAGGTTCTTTTTCTATATTTTTTTCTTCAATTCCAAAAGGTATATCTGCATAAATCTTTCCATCAAAAAATCCAACTGGTAAAGAAAAAACAACAAAAGCATTTTCTTCACCAAGATAGTTTATCTCAATATTAAAATCAATTCTTTCCTCTTTATTATAAATCATTGTATCCATTTTTACATTATGTTTCCCAATTTTCCCTTCGCAGCAAAATATTTTTCTCAAATTTCCATCTTCACTTTTCCACCATTTGTTCCATATAACAGTTTCTTCTTTAATAAATCTTCCTATATGAAGAATCCCATTTGGATCAAAGGAATCCATATGATAAATTTTTAAATTACCAAATGGATTTTTTATATCTGTTTTATATTTCTTGTTTTCAAAACTGATTTCTGTTAAATATCCCTTGTCAAAATTCAAACATGCAGTTTCATTCTCTAATTTTTTAAGGTCATTGGAATTAAATGCTTCCATTTTTAATAAGCCTTCTGATATTGTTGACTCGTGGTTTTTTTCTTCAAAATATATACAATTATATCCAAAAGCAGGTAATTCAATTTTTACAAGTATTTTAATCTCCCAGAGATTGTTATAGTCAGATAAATAATTTATTATTTGATAATCCAATTGTTTTCCAGAACTATCTTTTAAAATAAACTTATTAGTTATTTTTTTATCAACAGAAGATATGGTTATTTCAACAAAACTTTTTCGTGAAAATTCCAAAGTATTAAATACAACCGCAATAGGTTCTTTTTCAAAATTTATGTGAGAAATTATTTCTTTTAATACTTTATTTTTTAGTTCTTCAATATCAAGTTTTGTTTTTATTGCAATGTTATATATTTCTTCAAAATCTTCTTTAAACAACCATTGAATAGCATGTGCTGAAAAAAGAAGTATTTTCTTCCATAGGTTTTCAATTTCTTTTTCTGGATATTGTTTCCCAAACATTTTTGTAACTATCAGTAGTTTTTCAGTTATTGTAATTTGCTCATCACAATAAATCCTTAAATACCATATGCCGGAAGGTCCATTCCATGTGAGATAACACACATCAATTGGGTCAATTGGTCCTTTTATTTCATCTATTTTTTCCTTGTTTTTTTCTAATTCTCTAAAATAATCAAGGGGTGTACCCCAGTAAATTGGTGTTTTTTCATTTTTATTCCATTCTTCCACAAATTCCAGCAGGTCTAATTTTATATCATTACCAACACTTCTTAAGGGTCTTGCATCATCCGTGCCGTGGCTGAGCCATACAACTTTTGTTGTTGAGAATTTTGCCGCATAATCAATTTCTGATTTATAAAATTTTTCTTTTGCCTCCTGCCAGTTATTCTTAAACTTTTCTTTTTCCGTAAAAACTTCTGTAGTACATAAACCGCCATAACTACCTCGGGAACAAAGTATTTTACTTCCATCAAAAGAACTCCAATAAAATTCATAAGGAATATTTTTTGTACTTAATGCTGCATGTGGTCTCCACGCTCTCAAATACTTATATCCACCAAGACTTAATAGTTGTGGAATCTGGGAATGTCCTATTGCAACATCCACTATTCCTGCATAAACTGATAATTTGACATCAGGAAAAATGTTTTTAAGCTCTCTTTTTCCATAGATGATATCCCGTATAAAAGTTTCTTCTCCAACTAAATTTGGTCTTAAATTTGTATATGTTCCACATATTTCAATTCTTCCTTGTTTTATTCTTTCTTTTAATTCATCTATTCTTTCCGGACATAGCCTTAAAAATGGCTCCAACTGTGTAATAAAAGTATCCATATACCATCTAAAATCCTTATTTTTATTCATAATATCCAAAACTTCTTTAAATACCAGAGTATATCTTTTTTCATGCCACAACCGTGTATGAGCCCATGCCCAATCAGGATGACAGTAAGGCGCAATGAATATTTTTTTAATTGTTTCTGTTTTCATGGTTTTACTATGGTTATATACTATAAAATTCTTTTAAAAAATCCTTATATTCTTCTATTATCGCCTCTACTATTTGTTTCCCTTTTTCAACACTTGCATTTGTTGGGTCACCATAAATTCCTGTTTTACTTTTTTGCAGCCCCCATGTGGAAATATAGACTTTCCCAGGATAAAATTTGTATTTTATATTGAGTCTGTCAATATCTGTAAACTTTTCTTTCTGAACAAGATTTTCATTGAAATGAAGTAGTGAACTACCTCGCCCTATCGGGTGAGGCTTCTTGCTTTTTTACGATTATTAGAACCTTTTTCCTTTCTTTTCTTTCATTCTTCTAAAAAAATTCTTATATGCTCGTTCTACCCTGAATAAAACATCCTGTAATACCTGGGAATGGATTTCTTTTAGGTATAGAAGCCTTCTTTTATCACTTACTAATATTTTTTGCTGGTCTATCCTTGTTAATCCTTTGCCTGTTTTCTCATAATGCCTATTTCTGTCTACTAAACAAGAGTTATACAATATACAACAAGTCTCCAGTGTCCAGTCTAATTTTTCTGTCTGTTTCTTTGTTGGATATAGTATGAATTTATATGTCCTTTGCATTTTGAGTTTCTACATATCTTTTAAGTATATCTAATGTTACCTATCCATTGCTTGCAAGGAAACATAATGGAACTGAAGACAATATATAGAATGATTTCCTTTACTAACATTATATTTTATATTATAATTATAACATAACTAAAAATAATGGCAAATATTTCCACCTCTCATTCCCCACCCTGTCGGATGGGAACTTCCCGGCGGATTAGTTAAAAACAAAGAAACCAAAGAACCATTTATTGAAGCAGGAAGACTTGTATATCAAAAAGCATTTAAAAAAGGATTGGCATGGATACCATCAGGTCATAATCTAAGACTTTCTCCGCCAATCATTATGAGTAAAGAAATAGCCGCAAAAGGTATAGAAATTATTGAAGAATCAATTCGAGAAACTGAAAAAGAAATGATGTAATCTAAATTAGGGGAAACAGCAATGGAGGATTACAGAAAATTATTTAAAAAATGTGGAGAAAACGTAATAATTGATGAAACTGTAAAAATTAGAAACCCTGAGTATATAAGTGTTGGGAATAATGTCCAGTTTTATCACGGTGTTTATATTGAAACAGGAAATAATGAAGAATCTTTTATAGAAATAGGAGATAACTCACATTTTGCTCCATATACCATTCTTTATGGTCATAAAGGTCTGAAGATTGGTAGTGGTGTATGTGTGGGCGCCCATGTTATTATTGCAACACATGGTGAAGGCTATCAGCGGACTGATATGCCAATGTATCAACAACCTATGAGTGGAGCACCGATTATTATTAAAGATGATGTGTGGATTTGTGCGAATTCTGTGATTACTGCAGGGATTAAAATAGGAAAAGGAAGTATTATAGGGGCTGGATCTGTGGTAACTAAAGATATCCAGCCTTTTTCTGTAGTTGGTGGCGTTCCGGCAAAATTAATCAGGAAAAGAAAATGAATCTGGAATAGAGTCTTTTCATCTTTTTTTCACCTCCTCTAACCCATTTTCTTTAAATAATTTTTCCTTGTTTTATTAAAGGCATGGTAATTGTACCAAATGGTAAAACCACAATGTTTTTATCAGATTTTATTAATTCATTTATTTTTTTCAATTCAATAGGTTGTAAAAAAGTGTGTTTTAATTCTGAAGGGGCCATTTTGGAATAAATATATATTTGGGCCCAGTTTAATGCTTTTGCCCATTGGTAAGCTTTATGAGCACCCATAAAAAACTCCTTTTTAATACGTGTTATTATTTCTTCTGGATTTTTTGCTTGTTTTATCCATCTTTCAAATAATTTAGAGCCCCATCCTTCAGAACATTCTGCTAAAAGAATTATTTTACCTTGATACTTTACAATTTTTTTTGCCGATTCTACAGATTTTTGTGACTGGTACAGGTCAATATCTCTTGGATGACCACCGGGCGAAACTATAACAGTATCTACCGGGTTTTTTATTTTAATTCTGTACATTTGGTCAACTAATTTTACTCCCTGATAAAAAGCTTTTGACAGTTCACCACAAAAAATACCACAAATTTCTTTTTTAGAATTTAATACCACATTAATACTAAAATCCACATTGGCTATTTTGCCTATCCGCTCTATTTCCTCTCTTAATTGATTTCCTTTTAAAACTCCTGCTTCCACATTGGGTAAATCCAGCCAGGAATGAATATCTTTAATGGAATCCGCATCCGCTATGCCTGGGTGAATGCTTTTAGTTCCTCCCCCATAACCAAATAATTGATGGTATTCTATATCAGAAATTATAATCTTTAAGTCGGATTCCAAAAAATATCTATTAAGATAAACCTTACTATCCCATTTTGTTTTAGTTAGATACTTTAAATTTTTATAAGGATTATGATTAAAAACTTTTATTTCTTGGTATATAGGACCAGCCAGATATTCTTTTTCTTTTGCTGTTAATGGCCTGTGTAGACCCAAAGCAATAATTATTTTGATGTTTTCTTTTTTTACTCCGCCTTTTTCTATTTCTGCCACTACAAAAGGTAAAATCAGGCGGCTTGGTAAAGGTCTTGTAATATCATCAATCACAATGCATACATTTTTTTTATCCGTTGCCAAATTTTTCAATGGCAGGGTGTTTATTGGAGAATTTAACTCTTTTTTAATTTTTTCCGGCAGATTGAGAAGTTCATTTTTTTCCTTCGGCTTTAAAATTTTCAGTTTTACACCCGGATTGATGTTTAGACTATATTCAATTTCTTCTCTACCATACGGAATTTTTATTTTTTTTATCATACACTTTATCATGCGCTTCTGAATAATTTTGTTAGTACAAATTCCCTGTGTCCTAAAGCTTCAGCGGAAGTCAGTCGTCCTGAAGCAGTTTGTACCAGCAATTCAAACAACTCTTTGCCTGCATCATCCAGAGACTTTTCTAATTTAAGTACACCTGATACATCAAGGTCTATATGTTCTGACATGGTGGAAACCGTTAATGGATTTGCTGAAAGTTTGATTACCGGAATGATGGGATTTCCTACTATATTACCTTGTCCTGTCGGAAAAAAGTGAACCACCGCTCCACCTGCAGCAAAAAGTGTAACTGCTTCTGCTGCTGCTGAAGAGGTATCCATAAAATAAAGTCCTTTTCCTACAGGTTTTTCAGCAGGATATAAAACTCCATCCACCTGTGCTTTACCAATTTTTTGGATATTACCCATTGCTTTTTCTTCTATGGTGGTTAATCCTCCTTTTATGTTTCCCTGTGTAGGTTGTGAACCAAGAAGATCTGCATTCTCCTGTTCTATAAATTTTAGATAATCATTGAATATTTTTAAAAACTTCTTTTTTAATTCAGGAGTTCTCATACGAGAAGCGACAATATTTTCTCCACCTGTTAATTCCGAGGTTTCTCCAAATAATACTGTTGCATTTATATTCAGCAGAGATTCTACAACTTTTCCTACAACAGGGTTTGCTACAAGGCCGGATGTAGTATCTGATTCTCCGCATTTAATACTTACTATAAGTTCTGATATGTCTATTTCCTGTCGTTTTATTTCTGATGCTTTCTGAATAAATTTTTTTGCTGCCCGGGCAGCACTTTCAATTGTTTTTAAATCTCCATTTCTTTCTATTGAAAAATCTGCAACCGGTTTGCCTGTTTCTTTTATCCCATCCGCTATTTTCTTTGTCCAGTTTGGTTCAATGCCAATAACTATAACACTTGCTACATTTGAATTGCTGCCTGTTCCAATTAAGGTTTTGAAAAACAATTCAAGGTCAGCACCAAACTGAAGTCTACCATAAGGATGTGGAAGAGCTAATGTCCCGGGTATAAGCTTACTTACTCCTTCTGCTGCAGCATTTGACAGGTCATCTAATGAAAGGATTACTACATGATTTCGAACGCCTGCTGTTCCATTTTCCCGTTTATATCCCAAAAAAGTTTTATTTTTCATTGCGCCCACCTTTCGCTTTTTAAATTGTGAATATGAACATGTTCTCCCAAGTTAATAGATTCTGTGGTTTTTCCTATAGGAACTCCATATTTAATAATTTGTTCCCCTTTCTTAACGGAATAAAGAGATATTTTATGTCCCAAAAGAATGTCATTTTTTGCTTCTAATTCAATTGTTTTTTTATCATCTAAAAAGACTCCTATTACTTTCTGGCCTGTTTTTATGTCACAAATTGCCACACCCACATTATCTTTCTTATCATGAATTAAAAATTGATGGCTCATTTATATTTTCTCCTTTCTTGATGAGATTTAATTTTTAATAATAATTAATTTGGTTTCTGTCATTTCTTCAATCGCAAATTTTGGACCTTCCCTGCCAGTCCCGCTTTCTTTGACTCCACCATAAGGCATCTGGTCAAGACGGAAACTGGGAAACTCATTTATCAGCACTCCTCCGGCCTCTATATATTTTATTGCAGATGTCGCTTTGGAAATATCAGATGTAAAAACACCCACCTGCAATCCATACTTTGAATTATTTGTTTTTTTAATTGCATCATCAAAATTTTCATAAGGGTCTATTGTTGCTATTGGTCCAAAAACCTCTTCACAGGCTATTTTCATACCGGGGTCTGTTCTGGTTAAAAGCCCTGGGGTTATTGTTGCCCTGCCTGTTAATTTTCCTCCTATCAGTATTTGCGCACCTGATTTTACATTTCCCTCAATCCAAGATGAAACCCTGGTGCTTGCTTCAGGAGAAATTAAAGAAGAAATTTGAGTTTCTTTGTTAAAAGGATTCCCTATTTTCATTTTTTTTATTCCTTCTTTTAGTTCCTCAACCAGTGGTTCAAAAATTTTCTCATGTACATAAGCCCGTTGTAAAGAAATACATACCTGTCCGGAATTGCTAAATGCAGAGGAAATAAACTTTGGCACAATGTTTTTAATATCCGTTTCCGGTTCAATAATTACACTTGAATTTGAACCGAGTTCAAGTGTAACTGTTTTTAACCCAGCTATGTTTTTTATCCTTTTTCCTACATTTAAACTGCCTGTAAAACTTACCATATTTACTTCAGGATGAGTAATCAAAAAATCACCTATTACTGAGCTATTTCCACTAACTACGTTTAAAATCCCGTCAGGTAATCCTGCTTCACAAAATATTTCCCCCAAAAAATAAGCGGAAAGAGGTGTTAAAGAGGATGGTTTTAAAATTACTGTGTTTCCAGAAGCAATAGCTGGTCCAACTTTATGACAGGCAAGATTAAATGGGGCATTAAATGGCACAATGGCTAAAATTACCCCTTTAGGTTCTCTTATGGTAAATCCAAAATAATTTGCTCCAAGAGGATGACTATCCATTGGTATTATTTCCCCTGTAATTCTTTTAGCTTCTTCTGCAGAAAAAATAATAGTTTGAATCGCACGGAATACTTCTATTTCCGCTTCAGCAATAGGCTTACCTGTTTCCATTACGATTAGATTCGTTATTTCATCTTTCTTGGTCTGAATGAGATTTGCTGCTTTGGAAAGAATATCATATCGTTGCCAGGCAGAAAGTTTTCTTGCGGATTCTCTGGATTTAGATGCTGACTGTATTATTTTTTCAACCTCTTTTATTGAAGCATCCGGGACACTGCCTGCTAAAGAGCCGTCATAAGGGAAAAAAACATCAAGGTGTTTTTCCGGTTTTTGCCATTTTCCATTAATAAAAAGATTATAGATTTTTTCCATATATATTTATTTTATTGATAATTTAAAAAATTTTCCTTAAATATATTGCTCAAAAATATATAAATTATTGCTAAATTCAGTTTATGTTTGAAAGAAGAAAATATTAAAAGGATTTTTATGATATAATATTTGTAATATGAGTAATAAAAAAGAGAGTACACTTCTGACTATAACAAACCAAAAAAAAGAAATTAAAATATTATTAGATAAAATCTATAAGATGATTTCCCTTGCCCACTGGGAATTCCATCAACCGGATGATATTATATCACTTCGCTATCTTTTAAGAAGAAAATACATGAGTTCATATTGCGCTTTAATCCGTTCTGTGCCTGAAGGTCTAAAACGATGTACAGAATCAGATGCTGAACTCATTGAACAGTTTAATAAGAATCCCTACCAGCCCTGCTGGCATTACTGTCATGCAGGATTGATTGATTTTGTTTTTCCAATTCCTCATATCAAAAAGTCTATTCCAATAATTGGGGGCCAGATTTTATTTAATCCGATACAAACAGACAAAGAATTGAAGGATTTATTATTAAAAGTCAGGGATTTACCAATTAACCAGAAGAAACTGATAGAATATAGTAAACAAGTACCTGTAATTCCTGTTCAAATAATTAAAAGTATAATTGCGTTAATTACAGTTTTTATGGAAACATCTCCTGAAAAAGAAGTTATTAGTATGTTGAGTAAAATAGCCGGAGATAGTAGCGCGGATAAACATGAAAAAATTCAAAGAATAATTTCCTGTGTGAAAGAGAATTATCAGACAGATTTTTCACTTTTTGAACTTGCTAGGAAAACTTTTATTTCTCCTTATTATCTTTCACATCTTTTCAAAAAAGAGATGGGTATTTCTATAATGCAATATAAAAATTATCTTCGTATTTCATCAGCAAAGGAAATGTTAAAAAATTCACAATTGTCAATTACTGAAATTGCTTTTTCATTAGGATATAACGACAGCAATTATTTCAGTTTATGTTTCAAGAAAGAAACAGGCTTTTCTCCAAAAACCTTCCGGAAAATCAATTCACAATAGAGTGTTCAACTTGGCAAGATTTTATAGAAATTTAAACAATATTTTTAAGGTAAATACAATATTTAAAGATAAAATTAAAAATAGCTGTTACTTTCTTTAATAAAAGGAAAAACAATATATGAATACTTCTAAAGAAGTTAAATCTGCAGATTTGATAAAATCAGAGGATTATAAGGTGGCGTATTATGAAAAAACCAGTTCTGTAAATTCCAATTTGAATTTACTTTCATATGGTAATTATATAATTAAGCCCGGGGTTATAAGTGGTGAATACTTTCACAAAAATGAAGAAAGTCTTTTATTCTGCATCCATGGTAAAGTGGCGGTTAAAATTGAAAAACAGGAATTTATTCTTTCCCATTATGATACTTTATATATTCCGTTGTCTACTCCGTATCAATTAAAAAATATTTCAGAAGAAGAAGGATTCTTAATACTTTGCAAAGCAAAGGCTGCAAAAAAACATGTTCCCTTTTATTCCTCATGGGATGTATTTTCAAAAGATGAAAAAAGAATCAGACACCTTAATAAAAAAGATGTCTATTTGATGTTTGATGTAAGTGAAAAGGCAGATAAACTTATTGCAGGATATACTATTTACCAGCCATTCACAAGGGCATTTCCCCCGCATAATCACAATGACCAGGAGGAAATTTATATATTCATCAAGGGAAAAGGTGCAATGGAGGTATATGAAAAAGAAGAAAACAAAACATTTGTTACGAGTGTTAATGAGATGGATGCCGTTACAATACCATTGCTAAATTATCATCCTGTCTTTAGTCAGGAGCAGGAATTACACTTCATCTGGTGCATTGCAGGAGAAAGATACTGGGTGGGAGATAAAAACAAGGATTTTATGACAGGGAAAACAGATAAAATTACAACATAACAGGAGAAAAATATGAGACAGAAGATTGCTGCACAGATAAATATCTGGGGGAAAAATATCAGGCAAAATATGGAAATAGAATTAAATATTTACATTTCAAAGATACCTTAAAGGATAAATTTTGTGAACTTGGAAAGGGGGAGATTAATTTTAAATATGTCCTTGATTTGATTGAACAATTACAAATAAATCATGTAGAATGGATTGTTGTGGAGCAGGATTCTACTGATAAATCGCCAGAAGAAAGTTTAAAGATGAGTTTTGAATATCTTAAGTAGTTTATAAATGATACTCAGGATTTGGAGAAAAAATGAAAAATAAATTAAAAGTAATGGTTGTAGGAGCCGGGGATATGGGGAGAAACCATATCAGGTGTTATCAGGGGATTGAAGACGTTATTCTTTCAGCCGTAGTTGATAGTAATGAAAACAGGGCTAAAAAAGCATCTGAGGATTTTAAAATCCCAAATGCCTATACGGATTATAATACTGCATTTGAAAAGGAAAAGCCTGACATTATTTCTGTTTGCCTGCCTGCTTTTCTGCATTCAGAAGTTTCCGTAAAAGCATTAAAACAAGGAATAAATGTGCTCTGTGAGAAACCTATAGCATTAAATGTTCAAATGGCTCAGGATATGGTAAATGCAGCGAAATCGTCAAAGGCAAAACTTGCAATTATATTCCAGGAAAGATATTGTGATTTTTTTGAGGAATTCAAAAAAAGGATGTCATTACTTGGCAAAGGATTGATTTATCGTGCAACGGATATGAGGGAAATAAGACCAAAAATTTTAATGCATTCAAAAAGTGGAAATGGGGGTCCTATTATAGACTGCTGTGTTCATGATATTGATAGGCTTTTGCAATTATTCGGGAGACCCAAAATGGTATTCGCGATTGGTGATGTGTATGCAAAAGGAAAAAAAGAATTAAAAAATATACACGACCTTGCAATTGATACGGCAAGTATAAACATGGAGTTTGAAAACGGGAACAAAGCAGAGATATTCTTTTGCTGGGGTTTACCAAAAGGTTTTAGTGGATTTAGCAATATGGAAATTTTAGGTCCTGAAGGCGTTATAAAAAATTACAGGGATAGAATTGAGCATTACTTCAAAGATGGGAAAATAGAAACTGTTTCAGGGCTTTTCACAGATGGACATAAAAGACAAATAAAAGAATTTGTATCTGCAATACAAAACGGAGAACAACCACAGGTTGAACCACAACAATCTTTAAAGGTTTTGAAAGTTGCAGAAGCCATATTAAAATCAATAGAAACCTGTAAGATTGTAGATTTGAATATTTATGCCTAAGAGAGGAGAGGTTATTAAGTCACTTTTTTTTAAAGAATGAAATCCGGCCGGGCAGCCGTTTCCTTTGTTGTGATTATTGAGTAGTTTTTGTTTCTGACGTAAGTTATCGGATAATCATCGCCTGGTCTTCCAAAAAGAGCAAGCCTTAAAACTGTATTGGCCCAATCCAGTCCAGAAACATCATTGCGACAGTAAATAATTATGCGCTTTGCTCCGAGAATCTGCTTCATTCCAAGGGTAACCGCCTTCCCCGGGAAATTCGTCAGATTTCCACCTACATGGGCCCTGATAGCATTGATGGTTATCGTAGCTAAATTTAGATAAACCAGCCGCGGTCCTGAATTACTGACGCCTGGTTCTGGCTCGTTGAAAGCAAGATGGCCGGTAATACCCACGCCCGCGTAACACGTATCTATTCCGCCAACATTTTCAATCATATCGTTCAAATGCCGGATATTAAGATGGTCCGGAAAAACTATTTGTTCTTTTTTAAGCCCGCAGTCCCGGGAAAGATGGGAAAAAAATATTTTCTCCATTATTCCTTTAAAACTTAACGGATGATTTGCAGGAAAAACATGTCCGTTGTCGTCGCAATATTCGTCCATGAAGAATAAAAAACAGTTTTTCAGATTGACTTTTTTATCGTTTAACATATTTGCCAAAACAGGATATTGTCCTGTTGGTCCTACTGGAAGGATGAGCCTTGTTGGGTTGCCGGCATCGTTATTGGCGACAATTTCAGAAAAAACTTCTTCGGCAAAATTATTATGTAATTGTTCAAGAGTATCAAGAATCGTAAGCCTGCCTTTTGCTTTCATAATCATCTGTTCCGGAGTTAACGATAACAGATTTCGGATTTCATCTTTTCTGTTCACGGCAGGAGCCTCCTTGTTTTGAAATTCGGCCACATCTGACAGACCTGAAATGCCTCTGCATACTTTACACCAGACTGCCAGCCACGGTGTTTTGCAGTATCCAGCACAATTTCCCAAAGGTCTAAACCACCTCTTTTTTTCAGTGCTGCAAACTGACTTTGATGGCACTTAATCATTGCTGCTTTTGTCTCTATTACGTTTGTAATGTCAACATATTCAGTTGGCTGGAATCCAATTCCTGTCAATGTGTCAAAATAATAAAGAACCGGAATATATGGAAGAAAAAGAGATTTTGTTTTAAATCCTTTGGAACTGGCGATATAAACTGCATCAGTTACCATCTGACCGGTAACCCTGTGGTCAGAATGATAATCTGCTGGAAAATGTGTAAGCACGATTTCCGGTTTTACTTTTCTAATAAGGTTTACAATGGCTTTGCGTAGTTCTATGGATTGGAGGATTTCACTATCTCTGAATTTTAACGAAAGCACTGTTGAGCCTATAATCGTGCCTGCTTGATTTGTCTCTTTTTCCCTTATTCTGGCATTCTCATTGTTTCGTTTGGCATAGCCACTTTTATCCCCCTGGCAAACGTGCGCCATAATCACGGTACTGTCTTTTTGCCGAAAACGCGCCAGGGTGCCACTGCAAAAAATTTCCACGTCGTCAGGATGTGCTCCAATGGCAAGAACCCTCAAAGCATCAAAATTTTTCATAAGATAAATTGTTAATATTCACTAAACCCCGTCTCATCTATTAAGCAGGGAAATTACTGAATCTATATACACATTACAATATATTTTTACAAAATGTCAAATTTAATAACTACTAATATTACTACTAATATTCTACCCTCCCCAATTTATACACAGAACAATCACGTCTTGCACAAATAAAACCTGTGCTTCGGTCATCCGCTTCACCGTCTCAGCGGACGTGCTATACGGTCTGACTTATTCGTCAAACCAGCAACCCTGTGCATACTTTCCTCATCTTTGGAAAGTGTACGCGTTCGATACATAGGTAACACTTTTTTATTTGAAGTTTGAGTTAAAATTTTATAGAAGATTATCTATATCCTAATTCAGCGGAGAGGTCAAAATATCTTTTTATTGCTTCACCCGGTACGTTGAATGGAATGTGATTCCCGATGCACATCATGTATCCGCCTGACATTTTTCCGGTTTCAACCATACTTTCAACCATCGCGTGAATTTCAACAGGATTGTTTCTCATGAGAACCCGGTTATCTCCTTCACCTGCTATAAAACAGTCCTTATATTGCCGGGCTATAGCCTTATAATTCGTAAACGGCTCACTGATTATCCCACGGGCACCGCATGCCATAACGTCATCAACAAATGCGTCAATGCACCCGTCTACCATGAAAAGCACTTCTTTGCCGGTTTTTTTGACAATACTCCAGAATTCCTCATAACGCGGGAAAATATACTTGTGCATCCATGCAGGGCTGCAGACCGGTCCATTAGAAAGAACAATGTCGTCATGGCATACTACGAAATTAATCGGAAGCCGGGCAAATGCGCGGAAAACACGACGATTTATTTCCGCAAATTCATCCATAATTCGGCTGAATCCTGGTTCCAGACAAATTGAAAGAAAATTCTCATACCCGAAAACCAGAAGGGGCCACATAAACATAGTATTATAAAACCCTACCATAGCACCGGTTTTTTCAGGAGCTTTGTTCCCCCATTTCTTCGGATAGTACTTTCTGTAACGTTGATAGATAATCTCTTCGCTGCTGAAGTCTCCATCCACAACAATGTTCCAGTTTGTGAAATCACCCTGTGCAAGTGGGCTGAAAGCAAGCATTTCATCTTGGCTTTTAAAACGGTGACTTGCAACCTCCTGCTGCCAGTCATCGCGATATGTTGCCCCCCATCTGCCATGTCCCTTATCCTTTTGTTCTTCTATGCGGGGGATAGGGTTATCTTTTTCCGGAACACCTAAATTAAGGAACGGATACATTTCGTTTATTTTTTGCATACATGCCCGGGGATGCTTGTAATAGTCAATACCTGATATGTAGGTAGCTGCGTCCGGGTCAGACCAATGCTCCCAGTGTGCTATTCGTTTTGGTCCCAACCCCATAAAACTTTCATATTGCAAATTGCCCATGTTTTTTTCTTTCCCCCCTTTGGTTATCGGTCAACGCCCTCTCCGAGGTAACTCACCGACTCGCCACCCGTGCTAAACGGCGTTCTTTATTCAGAACGTCCGCACACCCATCTCGGACTTAGTGCTAAAACAGTGTGATTTATTTCCGCCATAAAGATTGGCGGATCCGCCTGAGGCGTGACATCGCACCAACACTTTTTTTTCAGCCAGATTCAGTTCTTTGGCATTTGTATCGCAGATTGCTGATATTTTAGTCATTTAGCCACATCAGCAAAATGTTTTTGAAGCGCTACAATGTGCCCTTCGCGACCTATTTACTTGAGAGTACCGAATTTCTTAATTATACTAAATCAATTCAGTCATTGCGAGCCCGGAGGGCGTGGCAATCTATAGAGACAACACCAATTTTGTAAGGCCATGCTTTTATTGAAGATTTGCCGGTTTTTTCAGGAGCAAATCGTTCAAAGAGTCAGTCTTACCTCTTCCATTCTTCCTTCCCGTGCAACCTCAAGAAGCGCAAAGACGTTTTCAACCGGAACATCCGCTTGAACAGACTGGGAAGGGGAAAAAATATATCCACCATTTACCGCCATCATGTTCCTGATGCGTCTTGCTTCCTTCTTAACTTCATCGGGTGTGCTACGGAGAAGTACATGCTGTGTACCAATTCCTCCCCAGAAAGTCAAATTTTTGTTGTATGTTTGTTTAAGAACAGATATGTCCATGGCTTCGGGTTGAACGGGGTTAAGTACGTCCACACCCATTTCAACAAGGTCAGGGATAATTTCCGTTATGTTCCCGCATGAATGGAGCCACACGTCTTTCCCGTATGAATGAATAAGATCATACTCTTTTTTCTCTCCGGGTTTTATCAGTTTTCTCCATATCGCTGGTGACATTAGCAGATTGTTCTGTGCCCCCCAGTCACTCCCGAGGAGCACTCCATCTATTTCTTTGTAATTGAGAAAATTTTCCTTAAATATATTGCTAAAAAATCTATAAATTATTGCTAAATTCAATTTATGTTTGAAAGAAGAAAATATTAAACAGGGAAAAATCCGGTTTGTTTAGATTGTTAGTTTATTTAGGAACCTTTTCCCTTCTTTATAATACCCAACTTGTATTGCTATACTTTTTGAATGCGTTTTTACCCGTCTAATTCGGGGGTAGTGTGGTTTCACTCTTTTTTTATATCACAGAACTCTTGATTTTACAAGGGTTTTATTTTTACTCCTTAAAAGTGAGAAACTCAGGAATTTTTTTAAAATAGATTTAAAGACGTTCATATATTTCCTTGATACAAATAACTATGTTATTTGAAAATATATAAAACCTTTTAAAGGATATTTTTATAATCAACAAAATGCCGGGAATTTAGATAAGTAAAACATTAAGAAAGTTACTGATGTTAGACTTTTAAATACAATTACTAATGAGGTAGTTACTATACTGTATGATATATCCTCGGAGATTCAAGAATTATTAGAAAAATTATCTCTGTCGCACTAATTGGGAAACTGAGGGGGGGAATCTATAAAATTTTGCTCTTTTCATAATTTGACCACTTTATTTGTTTGCATTGATTCCTCAGCTGCCAGTGTAATCAGAGTTCCATATAAGCATTCTTTAACTTCTGTTAATGGTTTTTTTCCTGTTTTTATTACATCTAAAAACGCTATATGTTCTTCTATAAACCCATTATGCATACTGCCATCTTTTGGAGGAGTCACAAAAAAGGTAATCGCATCATTTGCTGTTTTCATACATGTAAAAATTCTGTTTATCTCCATAACTTCTTCTGGTTTCTCACGTTGTATTACTATAATTTCATTTTGAGAAATATCTATACCACTTTCCATCCCACCCATAAATCCTTTATCCCCAAAAACGCCAAATTCAAGACTTTTCGGGAAATAGGTTGGCGCAAACATGCATAAAGATAATGTACCCCTTGCCTTTTTTTCATAATCTACAATTACAACGGCGTTATCTTCAATCTCATTGGGAGTTTTTAACACTTTTATTACATCAGTACCACCAAACGCTGCTACAGCGCTTGGTTTTCTGCCCAGATACCAGTTCATTAGGTCAAAGTGATGGCAGGTTTTATCTACTAAAGCTCCACCACTTCGGGTTTTATCCTGAATCCAGTTATCAATCTTGTGGTGAAACCGGCCGCGGGCCTCTTTGAACCAGACCAGATATGGGGTTCCAATTATACCTGAACTTAGGATTTCTTTAAATTTAGCATAGTATGGAGAATATCTATTCTCATGTCCAATCATCAATATCTTTGTACTTTTTTCTGCTTCTGTAACCATTTTAAAACAATCTTCTTTGGTGGTAGCTATAGCCTTTTCACAAAGAACATGGATGCCGGCCTGAAGTGCTGAAATTGAAATTTCTGCATGGGTAAAAATTGGAGTGGAGATGATTACTCCATCCAGAGATTCATTCAGAATATCCTGCCATTTTGAAAATGGTTTCGCCTCAGGTGCCATTTCATTTGCCTGTTTCAATTCTCTGGAATTTGTATCACATATTGCAGATACTTCTGCTATAGTGTTGAAACGTTCCTTGATTACTCTAATGTGAGATTTGCCCATCATTCCCGTACCAATAAAGCCCAATCGAATTTTTTTTCTCTCATTTCTCATTTGTTCTCCTTCTATGCAATGTAGTAAATATGCACGGGGTTTCAGCCTAAGGCTGATCCACTGTGGTGGATGGTGAATATTTACTTTTTCTCATAAGGGAAAAATCAGGTTTGTTTAGACTGTTATTTTATTTAGGAACCTTTTGCCAGTCTTTTAAAAACATCTCAAGCCCTTTATCAGTTAAAGGATGTTTGAAAAGTTTTTCCATTATCTCAAATGTCATCGTGCATACATCTGCTCCTGTTAAAGCGGCATCAAGAACATGCAAAGGGTTTCTTACTGCTGCTACAATGATTTTGGTTTTGTAGTTATAGTTTTGATATATAGTTTTAATCTGTTTTACTAATTCCATTCCATTCCATCCTACATCATCTAAACGGCCTACAAATGGACTTATATAAGTTGCATTGACTTTAGCCGCTAAAAAAGCCTGAACCGGTGAAAAATTTAATGTAACATTAGTTTTGATTCCTTCTTTACTTAAAACTTTGACTGCTTTGATACCTTCAGAAATCAAAGGTATTTTAACGACTATATTCTTATGCAGATTTGATAATCGCTTTGCTTCTTCTATCATCTGTTCTGCATTTAGGTTTACTACTTCCACGCTAATAGGCCCATCCACTATTTCACATATTTCTTTAACCACCTCTAAGAATTTCTTTCCTGTTTCCGCTATTTTTGTAGGATTGGTTGTAACTCCATCTAAAATTCCCCATTTCATAGCATTTTCAATTTCCTCTACTTTTGCCGTATCAATAAAAATTTCCATTTATTAATCCTCCACCGTAAATAAATTTATAATACTATTTTGCTATAATTTTACTATATTTTTTTTCTTATTCCAAATTTTCAGGTAATTTTAGGATAATATCTAAATATATTTTTATCTATAAATGTTAAATATATTTGAGAAAAAGAATTAAATCTATTATAATTTTTGAATAATATATAATAATAACTATTTTTCAATTTATTATGGATACAAAAAACCTTCTTATTGAAATTGGATGTGAGGATTTACCTTCCTGGACAGGAGAATCATTTGCCTGCCAGTTTAAAAATTCATTTTTATCATTTATAGAAAATAAAAATTTAAAGGTTGATGATTTAAATATTTTTTGGACACCAAGAAGAATTTTAATATTTGCCAAAGGTATCACTGAAAAAATTCCTTCAGAAAAAAAAGAAGTGGCAGGTCCCCGGTTAAATACTGTTAAAGATGAAAAAGGTCAATATCATCCTGCTGTTATAAAATTTGCCCAGGCTAATAATATTTCTCTGGAAAAACTTAAGGTAAAGAAAATTGGAGATAAAGAAGTTGTTTATTTTTTAAAAAATATAAAATCTGTTTATGTAAAAAACATTATAGGCCAGGCAGTTATAGATATTATAAAAAATTTAAATATTCCCCGGTCTATGAAATGGGATGATTCAGAATTAAGGTTTTATAGACCAATAAGATGGGTGCTTGCTTTATGGAATGATAAAAAAATATCCATGCAGATAGGTAATATAAAAAGTTCCAATTTTACATTTGGTCATAGACTTCTTAGTCAGGGGAAGATTTATATTAGTGATTGGAAAGATTATTTTGATGCTATCCAAAAAAATTTTGTTGTTATTGATAAAAATATAAGAAAAAAATTTATTTCAGGTCTTGTCCAAGAAAAAATTCAACCAGAAGAAAATGTGGATGAAACACTTTTTGAAAATTTATCTGGGATTGTGGAATATCCTGTAATTATAAGATGTAAATTCCCGATTGACATTCCAGAAATACCGGATGAAATTTTAAAAATCATTATTGAAAAGGCAGAAGGCATTCCTCTGTATAAAAATGAAAAATTATGCAGTGAATTTCTTATTGTTTCAGATGGCATAGACAATGCTGATTGTATAAGAAATTATGAAAGGCTTATAAAAGACAGGATAATGGATGCTGTGTTTTTTTATAACAATGATATGCACAAAAACATTGATACATTTATAGAAATGACAAAAAATATTTTATTTCATCCTCACTGGGGCTCTTTATATCAAAGAACAGAAAGACTTGTAGATATTTCCCGGAAAATTTCTATTTTGCTAAATATGGATGAAAATATATCAAGAAATTTTTATCGTGCCGCACAACTTTCAAAGTTTGATATGGCATCTTCTATGGCAAGGGAATATCCCCAGTTAAGTGGAACAATGGGAAAAATATATTCCAAAAAATTTGGTGAAAACGATGTTGTATGTCAGGCAATAGAAGACCATTTAAAACCAAAATTTCCCGGAGATAGTTTCCCTGTTACTTATGAAGGTTCAATTCTGGCTATGGCAGATAGAATAGAATATCTTTGTTCTTTTATATCGTTAAATACTGGAATTTCAGGTTCTCAGGACCCTTATGGATTAAGAAGAATTGTTAATTCATTATTTGATATTATATGGAATAAAAAATATAATATTGATTTGGCTCCTTTTATTCAGCAGGTGGTTAATTGTTTTAACCCGGATGATTCCGGAGAAGTAGAAAAAAAAATAAAGGATTTTATTATCCAGAGATTGGAATCCCAACTCGGATTTGAAGGGATTCCCAAAGGTATAAGGTCCAGTATTATTTCAGTGGAAAATCTTAATATATACAGGATAAGAAAAAAAATAGATTCTTTTTCTTATTTTATCGGGAAGATAAAAGAATCAGAAAATATTTTTGTTCCATTTTCAAGGATATCAAATATCTTAAAGCAGGCACAATCCCAGGGGATAATCAATTTGAAGTTTGATGAAAATCTGTTAGTTGAAAAAGAAGAAAAAATTCTTTTTGAAACTTTTAAAAAAAATAAGGATAATATCTATCAGTTAATAGAAAAAGAGGAATATATTTTGTTTTTAAATGACCTGCTTGATTTTAAAAAACCTGTAGATGATTTTTTTGACAAGGTTCTGGTAATGTGTCCTGAAGAAAATATAAAAAATAACAGACTGGCGCTTCTTGAAAAATGGAATAATTTATTTATGCTTTTTGCAGATTTTTCTTTTATAAGGGAGGAAGATATAAAAAATGCTCGAAAAATTTGATTCAGAAATTTATTCTTTGATAGAAAAAGAAATGGTAAGAGAATCAGAAACAATTAATCTTATTGCTTCTGAAAATTATGCAAGCAGTGCTGTATTATCTGCCACTGGTTCCATTTTAACCAATAAATATGCAGAAGGTTATCCATCCAGACGATATTATGGAGGATGCGAATTTATAGATAGTATTGAGTCTATAGCAATAGCAAGAGCAGAAAAACTTTTTAATGCAGAACATGTAAATGTTCAACCCCATTCCGGAAGTCAGGCAAATATGGCGGTATATTTATCCTGTGCTAAACCGGCAGACACAATACTTGGTATGGATATATGTTCAGGGGGACATCTTTCTCATGGAGCAAAAGTAAGTTTTTCCGGGACAATTTTTAATGCTGTATATTATGGTGTTAATCAGGATACACATCTTATTGACTATTCTGAAGTTGAAAATATTGCACAGAAATATAAACCCAAAATAATTATATGCGGGGCAAGTGCCTATCCCCGAATTATTGATTTTAAAAGATTTTCTGAAATAGCAAAAAATGTTAATGCCTATCTTTGTTCTGACATGGCTCATATTGCAGGACTGGTTGCTGCAGGAATTCATCCTTCACCGGTGGATGTTTCTGATTTTGTTACCTCAACTACTCATAAAACGCTTCGCGGTCCCAGAGGAGGATTTATTATTTGTAAAAAAGAACATGCCAGGAAAATTGATAAAACAATTTTCCCCGGTATGCAGGGAGGTCCGCTTATGCATGTTATTGCTGCAAAAGCTGTGGTATTTAAAGAAGCAGCAACTGATGATTTCAAAGAATATCAAAACCAGATTGTTAAGAATGCAATACTTTTTGCAGAAACCTTAAAAGAATCAGGTTATCATCTTATTACGGGTGGAACAGACAATCATATGCTTCTTATTGACCTTAGAAATAAAAAGATTACAGGGTTGGAATGTCAGAATATTCTTGAAAAAATTAATATTATTGTAAATAAAAATTCCATACCATTTGACCCGTTAGGAGCAACAGTTACAAGTGGAATAAGAATTGGAACTCCGGCAATAACAAGCAGGGGAATAAAGGAAAAAGAAATTTTAAAAATTATAGAATTTATAAATGAGGCTTTGTATTGTAAAGATTCGCCGGAAAAATTAAAAAATATAAGAGACAGAGTAAAAGATTTTATAAAACAGTTTCCTATTTATAAATAATATTAAACAAATGAGACCTGACTGGGATGAATACTTTTTAAAAATTGCAGAATTGGTAAGTGAAAGGGCAACCTGTTTAAGAAGAAAAGTAGGCGCGGTGTTGGTAAAAGACAAACGGATTCTTGCTACAGGGTATAATGGGGCTCCAAGTGGATTTAAACATTGTGAGGAAACTGGATGTCTTCGGGAAAAGCTTAAAATTCCTTCAGGGGAAAGACATGAATTATGCAGGGGTTTACATGCTGAACAAAATGCTATTATACAGGCAGCGTATCATGGTGTAAATATTAAAGGAAGCACTCTTTATATTACAAACCATCCGTGTAGCATTTGTGCTAAAATGATTGTTAACGCAGGTATAGAAAAAGTTGTTATTTCAGGTTATTATCCTGATAAATTTGCTGAAGAAATATTAAAAGAAGGTAAAATAAAAATGGAACATTATAAAAAAGATCAAAAAAATAATACTTAAATCAAATATGGGGAGGAAAACAATGAGCAAAAATATAATACTTTTTGGTAAAAATAATTGCGGATTATGTCAGGGCTGGAAAAAAAAATTAGAAAATTTTAATATTTCTTTTCAATATATAGACATTGAAAAACCAGAAAATCTTGCAGAATTTACATATCAGGGATTTGTTAATATTCCTGTTCTTGTGATAGGAGAAAAAAAATTTGAAGGAGTAAAACCATCTGACTTAACAATAGAAGATATTCAGGCAATTTTACAGGAATAACAAATGGCTTTTTCCGAATATTTTCATGAAATTCTTAAAGATATAGGTATTAAAAATACAGAAGAATCTATTCCCTTCCTTTTTCCTGAAATTTCCCATTTAGGAGACCCATTTTGGTTAAATGGTGTAGAAACAGTATGTGAAATTATAAAAAAAACAATTTCAAACAAAGAAAAAGTATTCATATATGCAGATGGAGATATGGATGGAATTGCAGGAGCATCAATACTTGGCAATTTTTTTAAAATAATAGGTATTGATTTTGATGTAAAATTAACCCACAGACTTGAAGAATATGAAATAGATGAAATATTTATAGAAAATATCTTAAAAATGGGTTATTCTCTTTTATTTATTATTGATTCCGGGACAAACTCAAAACAGGCTTTATATTATTGTGAATCTCATAATTTTACCACTATTGTTATAGACCATCATATTTTTAATCAAAAATATAAATTTTCTCATGTCCATTTTATAAATCCTTATGTAGATGAAGATAATGCTTATAGTAATATGACATCAGCAGGTTTAACATTTAAGCTTCTTCAGGCATTAAAAATATATCTCTCTTTTTTCCCGGAAGAATGTTTTTTCCCATCTCTTGAACTTGCCACTCTTGGAACATTAAATGATTACCCTGTTTTAAGAGGAGAAAACAGAATAATTATCAAAATAGGATTAAAACATATTGTTGAGGGAACCAATATTTTAGGACTTAAATTATTTCAACAATATTTTTATGTCCCACAAAAGTCTGATGAAATTGAAACCATAACCTTTTTTTTTAATCCAAGACTAAATGCTCCCGGCAGATTTGGAAAACCTGAAATATCATTTAATTTACTTATTTCAAATAATCAGGATGAGTGTGAAAAAGCATTAAAAGAAATTGAAAATCTTTCAGACAGGAAACAAAAAATGTTAAAAAATGTTATTTTAAAAAAAGACAATATTTATGAAAATGATCCCTCTTTTTTGATTTTTCAGGATATTCCTGCATCTTTTTCAGGTATAATAGCATCACAAACAGCAGCAAAATATCAAAAACCTTCTTTTGTAGGGATTGTCTCAGATGATATTATACAGGGTTCTGCAAGAGGATTTGATGAAATTGACCTTCATGAACTTTTTTCAAAAGAAAAAGATATTTTTCTTTCATTTGGCGGTCATAAAAATGCTGTAGGATTTAAATTAAGAAAAAAAGATATAAATAAAGTAAAAAAAATATGGGAATCCCTGGAAACAAGAGAAAAAAAAGTTCCCCAGAAGAATAAAATATATGATATGCCCATAGAAAAATTGGATATTAATTTTATCCAGGACCTTCAATTGCTTAAGCCTTTTGGAAGACAGCATCCTGAAATATTATTTCGCTCTGATTCTGTCCAAATCACCAAAGTTGTTAGAAAAGAAAAAGGAAAATGGGTGGCATGGATAAAACAAAATAATTTTCTTTTTCAGGCGCATTTTTCCAATTTTAAACATTTACCCAATTCGGATATTTCAATTATTTATTCACCACAGATAAAAAAATTAAATAGCAACCTTTTTATTATTTGGCTGGATATTAAAAACTATTATAATGCTACTGGGGATTTACAATAACAGGCTTAATGGGTTTGTGGACCTTATCTGATTTAATACATTGTGTACACACCTTTATTTTCTTTTTTACGCCATTTATTTCAACAAAAATTTTTTGAACATTAGGTTTCCAGTATCTTCTTGTTTTTTTATTTGAATGACTTACATTATTACCTGCTCTTGGGCTTTTTCCGCATATTTCACATTTCACTTTTTTATCCTCCTGTTATTACCTATTATACCTAATTTTTGAAATTTGTTAAGTACAAAATTAGCATACCTGTCTTTTGGTTTTATTTTTATAACTTTTTCTAAATATTCTATAGCCTTCTTTTTATTATTATAATAAATTATGTTAATAGAAGCAAGTGAATTAAGAACATTAACATTATACGGGTCAAACCATAGGGCAGTTTTAAAGTATTTTTTTGCTTTTTGAATATTGTGTAAATTCATATAAAGAATTCCTATATTTTCATCTGTTTGGGCAAAATGAGGGAAAAGGGTGTTATTTATAAATTTATACATACCAAGAGCTTTTTTATATTCTCCCATCTGGGCATATGCATAAGCCATTTTATAGTATGCCACGACATCATAGGTGTCTATCTGCCAGGCTTTTTTATAGTTTTTCACTGAAGACCTGTAAAAACCCATATCTCTATATGCTATAGCCTTTTTTAAATATATATCAGGAATTATATTATAATAAGTAGTCCAGACAGCGAGAAAAAGAGAAATAAAAATTAGAATACCATAAAAAATTTTACTGATGGAAATATTTTTGATAAATGGGAAATAATATTTTTTGCCCCCCATGGCAGCAGCAGAACCAATTAAGAACCAAAAAAACATTGCTGTGGAAGGATTTGCCATATTAATGGAAAGAATATTATCAATAATTACTCCTATAATTGCAGGAATAATAAAAATTGTCCATTTTAATTCCTCATATTTTTTATTTCTTAAACAGGCTGAGAGAGCTATTACAACTACAGCAATAAACAATATTAATCCAATAATTCCATGTTGGGACCATAATTCCAGATAAAGATTATGGGGATGATTTGTTAATGGAGTGGCTTCTGGTTTTAAAAAATATGGTCTATACCTAAAGTATGGATAGAAATTCATAAAATTGCCTGTACCCCATCCGAGAAATGGTTTGGCTATAATCATTTTCCATGTGCCTCTCCAGATATAGTATCTTATATTATGTAAAAATTTAAGTTCAATACTGGGAAACAATATGGCAAAACCAACAATTCCTGCTACAAAACCTATCCACTTAATATAAGAAGGTTTTTTTCTTCTGTAAATAATAAAAAGTACAAAAATTATACCAACAACATAAGCTCCAAGTGTAGACCTTGTTTTAACAATAAGAAGAGTAATAAAAGTTAGCAGTAAATAAATAGCTCCATATACATTCCATTTTTTTATTAAAAAATAAAAAGCAAGAAATGCAGGCATGATAAGAAAACCAGCAAAAAAATCCGGATTACCAAACATTGAGATTGGATATTTGGGAGGAGTTATAGCTTCTATAATTCCAATTATACATGCAATAACAGCAGATATAGACCATATAACCGCATCCTGTGGTGTCCACTCCCATGTAAGACCAACAAGAAAAAGCAAAAAATAGAGAAGATAATCATCTAAATATTTAGCAGCGGCATATTTATAAGGGGCATAAAAGCATCCTATAAGAACCCACACAAAGAAAGCGCTGCCTGCTAAAAATGTCAATCTGTCAAATTCAAAACTCTCTCTTTTTTTATATAAGTAATAAATAAAAACCAGAGATATAAAAAGGGCGCCTATAACTGCTTTTATAAGTGTATAGTTATATTCATAGTCAAAATTTACCAACGCTGCAAGACCAAAAAAAACAACCGGCAGTAATAATCGGAAAATATCTATTTTTTTTATTTGTTTTTCTATGTTTTTCATATTATTTTATTTTTTCTATTATTATTTTTTTAATTTGTTCTTCAGCCTGTTTTAGCATATTATCATCATTATTAATTATATAATTATAATATTTTTTGTAAAATGTAATATTTTTAGCATTTTGTAATCTTTCTTCTATTTGTTCTTTTTTATTAAATCCTCTTTGTATAAGTCTTTTTTCTATCATAGAAAGTGGAGCATCTATAAGTATTAAAACAGCCTCAGGAAATATTTTTTTAACATGGAGAACATTCCCAAGATTTATTATTCCCAGGAGATTAATTCCTTTAATAAGAAAATTAAATATTTCTTCCCATGAAATTCCATAACTCATTCCAAAGAGATAATTCCTATATTCTATAAACCCTCCTTTTGAGGCTATTTCTTTAAATTTTTCCCGGGAAACAAATATATACTCTGATTCTGTATTTATATTTTTTCTTGGTTCTCTGGTACAATATCTTGGTAAAATTTTTATTATGCCGCTTTGGCCTAAATCATGTAAAACTGTTGTTTTTCCTGAACAACTTGCTCCATCTAAAAGAAAAAGGACGCCGGGCTTTTTGTTTCTGGCAAGTTCTGTTATATATAATCGTGCATTCTCATAAGTTTTTATAATTTCTTCATAAGACCATGGGATTATTTTTTCCGGGGAAAGGTTAAATATTTCTATTAAATGGTTAAATTCTTTTATATTTTCTGTTTCTTCAATTATTTCAATAAAACTGCCCACTTTTTTTATTTCATCCAGATTAATAATTGTATGAGGTAATCTATAAGTTTTTCTTTTTATATTATTATCTATAGTAATAGAAGGGTATATTAATTTTGCTCCCAGGGAAATACATGTATTTTCACAATAATCTATATCCTCACAATACGCTTTAATATTTTTATCCATTTTTGTAATATTTTATCATAAGGATTGTTTTATAACTAAAATTTGCATTGCGTCATCAAAAATCTATACGAAAAGGTATCGTTGCGTCATGTGAAAATCTATATGAAAATACTCCTTTGTTGGGGAAGGACACAAAATTATATATAGTGGGATTCTATCTTTGCAGGGTGAACATTCTATATTTTAAATTACATAATCTGATTCGTATTCTAAAGGCGGCGGTTTCCCATATTCACGAACGGTTTCCACAAATGCCATCAGATTTTCCCATGGAGTTTCAGGCCTGATATTATGGGAGGAACTACAAAGATACCCTCCGCCTTTTCCCATAATATCTATGGTTTTTTGTGTAATATCTCTTACTTCCTGAGGAGTTCCAAATGGTAAAACACTTTGAACACCTATCCCTCCATGGAATGTTAAAACATCTCCATATATTTTTTTTAATTCAAAAATATTCATTGCCTCTGGTTGTATTGGGTTAAGTATATCAATACCTGCTTCAATAAATCCTTCTATCAAATCCATAACATTACCACAGGAGTGATATATAACAAGAATATCCGGTTTTATTTTTTTTGCCTCTTTTATAGAATCCCTCATTATCGGGAAAAAATAATCCCGCCACATCTTTTTACTCATAAGCAGACCTCTTTGGGTTGCAACATCTGAACCACTCTGTAAAACATCCACTCCGCTTTTTGCCACATTTTGTGTGCATTTTATTGTAATATCATAAATTTTATCCAGTATAGATTTCGCAATCCCATTTTTTTCTGCCATATCCATCATAAATTCCTCAAAACCTCTTATGCCCCATGCAGATTCAAAAAATGATATTCCTGTTCCGAGAAATGAAATATGGTCTGATTTTTTTACCTCTTCCACTTTTTTGGATATATTTTCCCATCTATAATCAGCATCTATGTCCGGCCATGGATAATTTTTAATTTCTTCCGGTGTTTTTACCTCTTTAAGCGGAGGAAAACTAATCTGGTCATCAGTTTTTTCAAGATAAACGGATGCAATTCCCCATTCAGGATCAATATTTATATCTTCTGGTAAATTCTTATTTTTATAGTATAAATTTTTCCAGTCAGGAATCTGCTTTTGGGTTGGTAAGATAGAAAGCCATCGTCCATCAAAATTGAAATATTCACAGGGGTCTGTTTCTTTTCCTGCATGTTCTTCAAACACCTTTTTTGCTCCTTTAGAAAAGCCAAAATCAAGTGTTTGCCACTGTCCTTCTCCTTCTCTTCTTGCTATCCTAAAAAAATTATCCCGGCGTGTTAGTTTTTTAATCATATTTGTAAATATTTATTGGCTATATCTGTTTATTTATCAATATCCGCCATATTAAAACTTAAAAGATGATGGTTTCTCTATTTTTTGATATTTTGAAATAAAAAAGAGTATATGTCAAATTTTCATTGACTAAAAAAATAATGCCAAGTATAATAAATTTATGTCAAAAATTGTTCAAAAATATGGTGGGAGTTCAGTGGGGGATGTTGAAAAAATAAAGGCTGTTGCAGAAAAAATAATTAAAGAAAAGAAAACAGGAAATGATGTGGTTGTTATTGTTTCTGCAATGGGGAAAACAACAGATTCTCTTTTTTCCCTTGCCAGACAAATAAATTCAATGCCTCCCAGAAGAGAATTAGACCTGCTGCTTTCAACAGGAGAAATTGTTTCTGTGGCTTTGTTATGTATGGCAATAGAAAATTCCGGGTATAAAGCAATAGGTTTGCCAGGTTTTCTTGCCGGAATTTATACTGATACGGTACACACCAGGGCAAAGATAAAAAAAATAGATCCCAAAAAAATTCTTTATGAGCTTGCAAATGATAAAATTGTAATAATAGCAGGATTTCAGGGTATTAGTGCTGAAGAAAGTATTACAACTTTAGGCAGAGGAGGTTCAGACTTAACAGCTATTGCCATTGCCGGAGCAATAAATGCTGATAGATGTGAAATTTACACAGATGTTGAAGGTGTTTTTACCACTGACCCCCGGATTGTTCCTGAAGCAAAAATTATATCAGAAATATCTTATGAAGAAATGCTTGAAATGGCTTCTGCCGGGGCGAAAGTTATGCAGGCAAGAGCTGTAGAAATTGCGCAAAAATATAAAATTCCTTTTATGGTAAAATCAACATTTTCTGAAAGAGGTGGAACAATGGTAAAAGAAATGACATTAGAAGAAGGAGCAGTTGTAACATCAGTTACACTTGATGAGCATCAGGCAAAGATAACATTTTTTAATGTTCCTGATAAACCTGGGATAGCAGCCCAAATTTTTGGAGAATTAGGAAAAGAAAATATAAATGTGGATATAATTGTTCAGAATGTAAGTAAACAGGACCATACAGATTTATCTTTTACAGTTGCCTCTTCTGATATGGAGCATGCCCTTGAAATTTCAAAAAGACAGGGAGAAGAATTGAAAGCCGCCAATGTTATATGTGATGATAATATTTGCAAAATAACAATTATTGGTCTTGGTATGGCAAACCACCCTGGAGTTGCAGCAAGAATGTTTAAAGTATTAGCAGAAGAAGGAATAAATATAGAAATGATAAGTACCTCAGAAATAAGGGTTTCATGTGTTATAAGAAAAAATCAGGGGAAAAAAGCATTAAAATCCATTCATAATGAATTTTTTAAATAAAAAATAAATTAAAACAATAAATTTTTACTTTTCTGATGAAAATAGCTCATATAATTACACGAATGATTATTGGAGGAGCGCAGGAAAATACTTTTTATACTATTACAGGTCTTATTGATAAAGGATATAAAGTTACTCTTATTTCAGGTCCATCAATTGGACCTGAAGGTAGTTTGGAAACCCATATTAAACAAAAAAAAATACCCTTTAAAAAAATCAGAACACTTATAAGGGAAATCAATCCATTTTTTGATATTATTGCCTTTTTTAAGATTGGTTCATTCTTAAGAAAAGAACACTTTGATATAGTTCATACCCATAGTGCAAAAGCAGGTATCATCGGAAGACTTTCCTCTAAAATTTTTTCCCCTTGTTCTATTACCATTCATACTATACATGGATTATCTTTTCATCCATACCAGAATAAAATGAAAAACAGTCTGTATATATTCTTTGAAAAATTTGCAGATTTTTTTACAGATTACTATATTTCTGTTGGTGAAATTATGGTAAAAAAATGTCTGGATGCAGGAATAGGTAAAAAAAATAAATTTTCAATTATAAGAAGTGGTTTTGATGTTGAAAAATATATGGAAGCAAATTCCATGAGAGAAAAAACAAGAAAAGAATTAAAGATTAAAGAGAATGAAATACTTATAGGTATGATAGGAAGACTATTTTATTTAAAAGGACATGAATATCTTTTTAATATATTTTTAAAAATTGTGAAAAAATATCCGGAATTAAAACTTTTAATTATAGGAGGTGGAATACTTCAATCTCAATTTGAAGTATTTATAAAAAAGAATAACCTTTTCCAAAAAGTTATTTTTACAGGACTGGTAAAGAGTGAAAAAATTCCTGAATTGGTAAGTGCCATGGATTTTGGTGTTCATACCAGTTTGAGGGAAGGGCTTCCAAAAGCTGTAGCTCAGATTATGGCAGGAGGTAAACCCATTGTTGCTTTTGATGTAGATGGCGTAAAAGAAATTGTTAAGGATTCTGTTACAGGATTTCTTGTTCCTCCCAAAAATGAAAAGATTTTAGAGGAAAAAATTTCTATTTTAATTGAAAGTTCCACTTTACGGGAAAAAATGGGTATCAATAGCCAAAAATTTATTGAACAAAGGTTTTCCATAGAAAAAATGGTGGAGGAAATAGAAAAATTATATTTAAAATTATATAAAAAATGAAAAACAATATTGTTGTTCCTGTAAATATAGAAAGCTTAAGTTTGATTTCTGAATTCTTACAGGAGAAATCTATTTTGAGACATCTACCTTCAAGAAAAATGTGGGAAATTTTATTGGCTGTGGATGAGATATGCTGCCAGATTATAGATATTATTAATAATGACCAGTCTGAGGTTAATATGAATCTTATCTGGGAAAACAAAGAAGATAAAATTATCATTAAAATACAAACAGAATGTTTTGCATTCAATCCTATGGAAGTAGAAGAAGATTTCACTAAAAACAATGAAGAACATGTTTTAGAAGGGATGGAATTATCTCTGATTAAACAGATGGTGGATAAAGTATATTATTTAAGAAAAAATAATCAAAATATATTAATTATAGAAAAATTACTCAAATCAAAAAGAAATAAATGTAAATAGTAATTTTATAAAGGAATTAATTTCAATATATCTCCTGCCAAATAAAGAGAACCGCATATAACTGCTTTACTATTTTTTTCAACAGATATTTCTTTTAAATAAGAAAAGGCTGATTGTGGATTTTCAATCACAGTGGATGGGATGGATATTTTTTCTTTTTCTAAAATATTTTGTAATTCATTGGCTGGCAGGGCTCTTGAATTTGAAGGATTAGTAAATATAAATATAGAGGCACGGGAAGAAAAAATTTTCAATATTTCTATATATTCTTTATCTTTTAGAATTCCAACAAGAAAAATAAATTTTTCATTGGGAAAATAAAAATCAAGAGATTTTATCAGTATTTGTGCTCCATCAGGGTTATGAGCCCCATCAAGAATAATTAAAGGATTTTTTGATATAATCTGAAATCTGGCAGGCCAATAGGTTTGCTCCAGCCCTTTTTTTATAGAATCCTCTTTTACAGGAAAAAAATATTTATCTATAACCAGAGCAGATTGAATAGCCACACAGCTATTTTGTAATTGGTGTTGCCCGGATATTTTAATTGTTAAATCTTTTATTTCTTTAATGCCATAGAAATCAAAATTATTGCCATTCTTCAAAGAACTTGAATTTATCTTAAAAAAAAAGTCATAGGGATAAAAAAAACTTTTTGCATGTTTTATAGAAGAAACTTCACTGATAACATCCCTGGCTTCTTTTTTTTGTTCCCCTACCACTAAAAAAGAATTATCTTTTATAATACCAGCTTTTTCTCTGGCTATTTCCTGAAGACTATTTCCAAGGAATTCCATATGGTCAAAGGATACAGGCATTATTATTTCAAGGAATGAAGAAAGAACATTTGTAGCATCATATCTGCCACCCATACCCACTTCACAGACAAGGATATCAATTTTTTCTTCTTTAAAATAATAAAAAGCTATTGCTGTAATTGCTTCAAAATATGTAGGGATTTTTTCAATTGGTAATTTTTCCACTATTTTTTTCACATCAATGCATATATTTTCAAATATTTCTGGGGATATATCTTTATCATTAATTTTTATTCTTTCTTCTACATTAATTAAGTGAGGACTGGTGTAAAGACCTGTTTTATATCCACTTTCCTGTAATATTGTAGAAAGAAATTTTGCTGTAGAACCTTTTCCATTTGTTCCTGCTATAAGCACCGAAGGATATCTAAAATGAGGATTCCCCACTTTTTTTAAAAGTAAAGAAACTTTATCAAGGCCTAATTTAATTCCAAAGTCTGTTAAACTATCAAGAAATTTTATGCCTGAATTTTTCATTGATAAAATATGGATAGAATTTTTATAATCTTTTCTTTTAGTTTATCTCTGCTTATAATTTCATCAATCATTCCATGTTTATATAAAAATTCAGATTTTTGAAACCCATGAGGAAGTTTTTGTTTTATTGTTTGTTCAATCACTCTAGGACCAGCAAAGCCTATAAGAGCTTTTGGTTCTGCTATAATAATATCTCCCAAAAAGGCAAAACTTGCTGCTATTCCACCCATAGTAGGGTCTGTTAAAATAGATATATAAAGAATATTATTTTCTTTTAATTTTCCAACAACCTGAGAGGTTTTAACCATTTGCATAAGAGAAAACATTCCTTCATACATTCTAGCTCCGCCGCCGCCGCCGCATATAGAAATAAAAGGGATTTTTTTCTCTATTGCTTTTTCACATCCTCTTACAAATTTTTCTCCGACTACAGAACCCATACTTCCCATAATAAAACTACTATCAAGGATTGATAATATTACATCAAAAGTATTTATTTTCGCAAGCCCATAGGTAAGGGCTTCTTTAAGTCCTGTAGATTTTATTTCTTCTTTAATTTTTTCAGTATAAGATTTTACAGCCTTAAAATCTAATGGGTCCCCGGAAATAAGATTGGCATCATATTCTTCAAATTTATTATCTATAAGAAGAGATAACCATTCATTAGTTTTAAATCTAAAATGATTACCACAATATGGACATATCTTAAAATTTTCTTTAAGTTTTCCTTCGTATATTAATTTTCCGCATTCCGGACATTTTTGCCATAATTCTTTTTTTATTTCCCTTGTTTCTTTAGGTTCTAATTTGATATATTTTTTTTTTCTAAAAAACATATTATTATATTAATTTATAACTTTTTAATATTTTTTGAATTTTTTGTTTATTTTCTTCAGAAGGCGCTGTTAAAGGCATCCTCCATTCCATATTAATCATATTCATTAGAGAAAGACATGTTTTTACAGGAATAGGATTTGTTTCTATAAAAAGCATTTTAAATAAATTAAACAGATTTAGGTGAATCTGGCGTGCATTTTCCCATTCATTGTTAAGTGCATATTTAACCATTTGACTGATTTCTTTAGGTACTATATTAGAAGCCACAGATACAACTCCTTTGCCCCCTATAGATATAATTGGTAAAGTCATGGAATCATCTCCGGAAAGCACAATAAAATCTTTAGTACATAGATTAATAATTTGACTTACCTGGTCCATACTTCCACTGGCTTCTTTAATTCCAATAATATTTTTAAATTCAGAAAGTTTTGCAACAGTTTCAGGAAGTATTGAAATGCCGGTTCTTGAAGGAACATTATAAATAATAATAGGGGTTGTAATTGTTTCAGAAATTGTTTTATAATGCTGATATAAACCATTTTGTGTTGGTTTATTATAATAGGGAGTAATAATCAAAACACCATCTACTCCTATTTTATCTGCGAAAATGTTAAGTTCCAATGCCTCTTTAGTTGAATTTGAACCTGTCCCGGCAATAACAGGGACTCTTTTATTAACAGTTTCTAATGTGAACTCTATTATTTCTTTTTGTTCATTATGAGAGAGTGTTGCAGGCTCTCCTGTGCAACCACAGGGAATAATTGCATCTGTTCCATTATTAATCTGAAACTCAATAATCTTTTTATAAGATTCTTTATCAAAAATACCATTTTTAAAAGGTGTTATAATGGCAACAATTGCTCCTTTTAGCATATTTTTATCATCTCCTGTTTTTTTATAGATTATATCAAAATAATAAATTTTATGCAATAAAATATATGAGCTCAATAATTTCTGATTAAGAAATAAAAAAGATAGTATAAGAAAGAAAATTTCTGAAATATAAAAACCACGGTGTTTTATCCCTATTTGTTTATGTTTAATTATAAATTATACCCAAATATGTAGATATACCCATATTTATAAAAATCTTAGTGGCGAAGTTGACTTGACAAAAATAAAATCTTAACTATAATTATAGTCAATGAAGTATATCAAATATAAATTAATATTCGCTCCTGAAACATTGGAACATCTTCGGTGGATTGACCGTAAATATCATCGGATGATTAAAAAAGTTCTGGAACAGCAACTTCAATATGAACCTGATTTTATCACTCTAAATAGAAAACCGTTGGAACAACCGGTTTTCCCGGGAATAACGTGGGAATTACGTTTTGGTCCCGACAATCGGTTTAGAGTTTTTTATCAGATACAAACTGGTGATCGTACTGTCTGGATTTTAGCCATTGGCACTAAGAAAAAAAACTATATTTTTATAGGGGGTGAGGAAATCATATTATGAAAATTGCACCTGTAGCAGAGATAAAATCAAAATTGAGTTTTTATTTAGGACAGTGCGCAACAGAGGGCCCGATTGTTATTACAAAAAATGGAAAAGCTGTTGCCATGCTTCTATGCCCTACGGATGATGAGGATTTTGAACGTTTATTATTGTCCCGCTCTCCAAGGTTTCAGACAATACTCAAGGATTCTAGGGAAAGTATTTACTCTGGCAAGGGTATTTCCAGCAAAAACTTTTGGAAACAGGTAAAACAATAACTATGAGAATAAAATCAAAAGTCGTGGGAATTTGTTCCATTTCTATAAAAATAATTCCAAACGAAGAACATTAATGTTTTTCGTAATAATGATTGTTGTTTTGGGCCTTTCCGGTTGTGCAACAATGGGTTTACAGCAAACAATGAACCCTCTTGTTATAAATCAAGATAATGTCATGATTACAATGAATGTATTACTTAAAAGAGCATTTGTAAGATCTAATTCGATGTTTAGTGGAGAAGCATCTAGTATGTTCCCATTCACCGATGATGTTATCACTCTTAAAGGGAAAATTAAAGAAACCGAAGAAATAACCTTGGGAGATTATAAAGGAACTAAAAAAAAATCATAAGTGTTTTTTCTAAAGGTTTGGCATGGGGAAAAAACACCTTTAATATTGAGGCTCCCAAAAATTCACAAATTGAATTGGAGATTAAATCTGGAGGAACTAGATCTGGGAAATGTTATATTGGATTTGTAAATATCGGAAAACAACCAACTCAAATTATATCTATAAAACTTACTGCTGCCGGAGTACAAATTAAATAAATCAGAGTATTGGGTGAAAGGCGGAATTACAAGGGGTTTTGAAAAAACCCGTGAAACTTTTACCCTAAAGTAAATCATTCTTGTTCTCTAACGAAATAAAGTTCCAAGATTTGCATTTATTAGGATAACCATCATGAGGTAATTGTAACGTAGCTGCGTTTTTACCCTATAGGAGTTCCGTTTTTACGAAAAGAACTGGAACTTTGGGTTAAATAAAATGGTAGGAAAATACCGCGTGTTTTTTACTAAACCTTCTTTAATTCCATTTTTTCTATTTTTAAAAAGTGTCAGATTAGACTATACTCTAACTGAACGTCAGGCAACCCCCATTTTCCCGTCAGAATAGAATTACTTTTTGAATTTTTTGACAGAATTTCCAAAACATTATAGATTTTATTTTGACACTCCTTGTTAATTCTTAGTTAGTTGTTGTCCGCCAATTCGTAAGTCCGCCAATTTTTATGGTGGATTTAGGTGGACAATTTTATTGGGAGAATATTTTGAAAAGAAAACAAAAAGGAAAACTAATAGGATATATCAGGGTAAGCAGTTTTGCCCAGAATCCAGACAGACAATTAGAAAATATCAAATTAGATAAGGTATTTACAGACAAAGTCTCTGGGAAAACCATACAAAGACCACAACTTGAAGCAATGATGTCATTTATAAGAGAAGGAGATACAGTAATAGTCCATAGTATGGACAGATTAGCCCGTAATCTTGATGACTTGCGGAAAATAGTAAGAAATCTTACAGCCCAGGGAATTAAAATCCAGTTTATCAAAGAAAATCTAATTTTTACCGGTGAAGACACACCAATGTCTAATCTTTTATTATCTATGTTAGGAGCATTTGCAGAATTTGAAAGGACACTAATCAGGGAACGACAACTTGAAGGAATAGCCATTGCCAAACAAAAAGGAGCATATAAAGGAAGAAAACCAATATTAAACCAGGAACAAATAAAAGAAATAAAAATGCGAGTTAAAAAAGGAGAGAAAAAAGCAAAGATAGCCAGAGAATTTGGAATAAGCAGGGAAACACTTTATCAGGTTTTACGAAAGAAAAAATAAAAAATGGAGGAAGGTTTGAAACAAAACGTATATTATTTGCTTTTTCTCACAGTAAACGGTATCATTCAGACAGAGAAAAACACGGGAGGCAAAAATGCAATATAAATTAACCGCGATAATCGAAAAGGAAGATAATGAATTTGTATCCTTGTGTCCGGAATTAGACATAGCAAGCCAAGGACATACCGTAGAAGAAGCGAAAAGAAATTTAGAAGAAGCGTTGACATTGTTTTTTGAGTGTGCATCTTCAGAAGAAATCAAAGAAAACCTTTCAGAAGAAATTTATATCACTCCGATAGAGGTAGCAATTGGGTAAATTAAAAGTTCTGTCCGGAGAGGATGTCTATAAAATTCTCGCAAAACATGATTTTGTGGAAGTCCGAAGGCGTGAAAGCCATATAGTCATGCAGGCAAAAGTATCTATAGGAACAAACACCGTGCCCATTCCAAACCACAAGGAAATAAAAAGAGGTACACTATATTCCATAATCCGAAAATCTAAAATTGACAGAAGTGCGTTTGAATCTTAATTTTTGTTCTACCGTTCAATTGGTGGCAGGCTCAGGCTGGTTGGATGTTTTTTGAAAACCTACAATTGAGATAAAACCGATTTTACCCACCCCTAAAAAGAGATAAAACATTTAAGAACAAAGGATTGGAGTGTATTTTTATTTTCAAAATGTAGCCAGTAATATTTAAAGAAATAATTTAAATATATACTTGACAAATAAAAATAATGTTGTATAATAATAGTAATAATAATTACAATAAGGGTAGCCAGAATGTTTGTAGAAACAATACGGTCAAAGAAAGGAAATAAACAGTATGTGAGCACACTTGTGCGGGAAACATACAGGGATAGGGGAAAAGTAAAGCACAGAACACTTGCAAATATATCCAAGTTGCCGATTACTCAAATAGAACAGATAAAAGCAATTATTTCAGGGAAATAAATAGCGGTAATAAAACAGGAGCAAATAAAAGTAAGATAAAGTCGGGAATAGGGGCATCATATGCAGTTGTGTCAGTATTACGGGAACTTAAATTGGATGAATTGATATATTCACGGAAGGAACAATGGCGGGAAGATTGTGTAGCAATGATAGCCGGTAGAGTGGTATATCAGGGAAGCAAATTATCTTTGGTCAATATGTATAAGGACACTGGGTTATGGGAAATATTATTTAATCTATTGTTCCACAACGATTTCTGTTATATTTATAAAGGTAAAATCGGTAAAATTGTATGGTAATATATGACAATTTCTTAATAGTGGGAGGTTACGGTTTCATATCAAAAACAAAATTTTATAGGGAAACCGTTATCTTTAAATTTAATATGGCGGATTTTGGAGAAAAAGGATAAATATGGAAAATATAGTTTCTACATTAAAAAATATACCACTAAAAAAAATTTATTCTGGAAAAGTAAGAGAATTATTTGAAATAGATGCTAATTCAATGCTTATGGTGACTACAGATAGAATTTCTGCATTTGATTTTATTTTACCTACTCTTATTCCTGACAAAGGGAAAATATTAAATAAAATTTCTTTATTTTGGTTTGATTATTTGAAAAATTTTTATCCTAATCATATAATAACTTCTGATTTTAATGAATTTCCTGATATACTCAAACCATATAAAGATATACTTCAGGAAAGAAGTATTATTGTAAAAAAAGTAAAAAAAATACCCATTGAATGCATTGCCCGTGGATATCTTTCAGGAAGTGGATGGAAAGAATATAAAGAAAAAGCAACAATATGTGGGAATAAACTACCTTTGGGTTTAAAGGAAAGCGAAAAAATTCCAGAACCAATTTTTACACCATCCACCAAAGAAGAAGTTGGAATCCATGATATTAATATTTCTTTTGAGCAAATGATAGAAATCACAGGAGAAGATACATCTGAGTTTTTAAAAAAAGCCTCTTTGGATATTTATAAAAAAGCTTCAGAATACGCTTATAAAAAAGGAATTATCATTGCAGATACTAAATTTGAATTTGGATTTGATGGGGAGAAAATTATTTTGATAGATGAAATTTTAACACCGGATTCCTCCAGATTTTGGGAATCCAAAACATATCAGGTGGGAAAATCCCAGGATAGTCTTGATAAACAATATATTAGGGATTATTTAGAAAGTATAAAATGGAATAAAAAAGAACCAGTTCCGATACTTCTCCCAAATATAGTAGAAAAAACAAGAGAAAAATATTTACAGATTTATGACATTCTTACATCTTAAATAAAAAAATGGAGACAGATATTAAAGAATTAGAAGATGGACTTATAATCAAAAAAAGTTTATTAAAAGGAGCAAAAATAAATATTAACTAAAAAATGATAGGAGGGAAATAATATGTTAGGAGATAGTTTTGGAAGATTGTTTAGAGTGACAACATGTGGAGAGTCATATGGTAAAGGAAAAGGGTCTGGACTTGCTGTTATAATTGATGGTGTCCCTGCTGGTTTAAAAATTACCGAAGAATATATTCAGAATGAACTTGATAAAAGAAAACCCGGTGTGGGAAAATTAAATAGTCCCAGGCTGGAAACTGATAAGTGTACAATTTTTGCCGGTATTGGACAGGATGGAGTGACAACAGGAGCCCCATTAGGTATAATTATTTATAATGTTGATACCCAGGATATACATATTCAGCAATATAGAGAATATAAAGATATATTTAGACCAGGACATGCAACATACCCGTTTTTTCTTAAATATGGTCAATATCAGGATTGGTGTGGAGCAGGAAGATCATCAGGAAGAGAAACTGTAGCCAGAGTTGCTGGTGGAGCAGTTGCCAAGTTTATTTTAGAGCAGAGAGGGATTGAAATTATTGCATATACAAAAGAATGTATGGGCATAAAAGCAAAAGAGATGAGATTTGAAGAAATAAAGAAAAATTATAGAAAAAACGAGATTAACTGCCCTGACCTACAGGCAGCTGATAAAATGGAAGAAAAAATTTTTGAAATAAAAGAAAAAGGAGATTCTTCTGGCGGAATTATTGAGGCTATTGCGCATAATGTCCCGCCTGGAATTGGAGAGCCTGTATTTGATAAACTCAGTGCGACAATTGCTCATGCTGTATGTAGTATCGGGGCAATAAAAGGTATTGAGTTTGGAGCAGGTTTTAAAGTGGGAAATATGACAGGTTTTGAAGATAATGACTCGCCCTATATTACCAAAGAAGGTAAAATAAGATTTAAAACCAATAATGCAGGAGGATTTTTAGGAGGCTTTAGCAATGGAGAAGATATTATTATAAGAGTTGCTGTCAAACCTACACCCACAATTTCTATACAACAGACATCTATAAATATGAGTACAATAAAAGAAGAAAAATTGAGTCCAATAACACGAAGGGATCCTACTCTTTTAGCAAGGATATATGCTGTGGTGGAAAGTATGATGGCAATGGCGATTTTAGATGGTATATATATGGCTGCTGCTTATGATGCAATGACAAACCTTGATGAAAAATGGATGAAATTAAAAGAATTATGATTAAAGAAACTACAAAGATTACAGGAATATTTGGTAATCCTATAGAACATTATCTTTCGTCTATTTTTACTAATGCTGTTTTTCAAGCATTAGGTTTTGACCTTGGCTATGTATTACGTAGTCCAACTCTATCCCAGAAATTTTCTTATGTGTGCAGCTCTTAGAATGTATTCTTCCAGATTTTCAGTTTTATTTTTTCTTAATAAACCTACAATATGGTTTGTTATTTCTTTATGTTCTTCATTTTGTTGAAAATCTATTGACAAATTTCTGATTTTTGCTTCAATGTCTTTCGGGCAAAAACCTGTATTGGGATTAAAATATTCGATAGCATCCCTTAAATCATTTTCAAAACCCACATAAACTTTTTTAATGAATTGGATATCTTTTTCATCCAAAACATTTAGAGCAAGAATTTCTGGCGGTAACCCTATTGAGTAAAGAGCTGCTGTAAATGTTATTGCTCTTGGTAATGTAATTCCACCTATATTACGTGAATAACCAAATAAACCTATATGTAATTTTCTTTTTCTTCTGGCAGGAATATATTTTGCAATTTTGTTAATCACTGGCGCTAATGTTATGATTTGTTTTTGATATTCCTGAGAGTATTTCATCATTATTTTCAGACATCTTTCCTCATCTACTTTATGAGGCATACCTGTTTTTCTTTTTTGCAGTTTTCTTATAGCTTCTATGACTTTTTTAGGGGGATTATCATATTTGAACGCTGATTGAATGGTAAATGTATGAACACTGGGATATTCTTCTATAATCCTTTCAACAGTTTGAGGCTTAAGATTTCCTCTAAAAGGAGCGGACCCTACACCAATGATAGGATATATTTTAATACCAATATCTTCTGATAATTTTTGTAACCTCTGAAGGGCAATTTTATTCAAAAGAACCGCTCCAATCATTCCATAATTCATTGCCGGGTCTGATCTCGCCAGAAAAATTCTTTGATAATCCACATCTTTATCCTGTAAATATTCTCTAAGAATATTGGTGGCATCAAGCATATGCTCCATATCTTCAAACAGAGGTATAACATTAATTTTCTCAGGTTTAAAATCTCCTATCCATTCAGCAACTGTTATGTCTCCTTCTCTAAATGTCTTATTGCTTTTCCCTATAACAAAATCACAATAATAGCGGTAAATTCTATCAATACTCTTATAAGAGGTAGTCATTGGCAAGATAACCTCAAATATTGGAAAGATATCTTCATTATAAAATAATTTAGCGATATCAAATGATCTTGGTATACTTTCCAATGTTTCCAATAAAATTTTCGCTTCTGCTTTTTCTATGGTAGGATTGGGGACTCTTACAGTTAGAAATATATCTTTACCTAATTTTTTTTCTTTGAAAAAATGTTCATATTTTGTCAATAATTTTTTAACAACGAAATTATCTACTTCCTTCCCTTCGGAATCCCACATTTGTTCATCACAACCTAAATAAGAAAACGCATAGTATGCTTCCTGTATCTCATCCTCTCCATCTAGTTCAATATTCTTTGCAAAAAATGGAGAATTTACATTATCAGGATGCTGTGTACTCATACATCTTGGTATTTTCATAATCTCTACCTCTTTATTGTTCAATTATTTTTTCAACCATCCACTCATTTGAAACCCATAAGCCGATTATCCTAACAAAAGATTTTAGATTTTTCAATCTGTTTACCGCTATACAAATATGTTTTTTGTGAGATTTATCATTCACAGGATTACCTGCACAATCAAAATGTCCCACTACAAAAAGGATACAAGAGTTATGTTTATCAATAGAAGTTTCTATTTTCAAGAGAATACTATTTATGTCATTTTTTTCATCAGATAGAATTCCATCCATTCCAGGTTCTGTAATTATATCAACATAATCAACACTGTAATTTTTCTTTATCCATCTTATTACAGGTATCTGCACTCTTCCATCCATACAATTTAAACAGACAGCAAATTTTCTTTTTTTGTTTTCAGTCATAAAAATATTTGTCCATTATAATTGATTTTCAAACTTTGGGTGAACTTAACATTGAGGACAAAAGTGTTATGGAATTTTATTTAATCTACGTGTGTTTTCTTTGTTTTCCAGTTGATTTGTACCTCCAGAATTTTCTATTTTAAATTGCCGCAATTTCTGAAGTTATAAATCTCTTGGAAAAAGCGGAATTACAATGAGTTTAGCAAAAGGCCCCGGCGTTTTACCACTAAATATGTAATTTCATTTAAATATGTAATTATACCCATTTTAATCCTTGTAATATGTTTACCATATAAACAGAATAACAGAATTCTGCTATTCTGTCAATCTATTGTATGAGTTGAGTACAGCGGTAACACTTTTTTATATGAAATTTGAGTTAAAAATTTTATAGGAGAAAAAAGAAAATATTTTTGTATAGATTTATTTTTAGCACAATGGTTCGTTGGTTCGTTTTCGTGTAGATTTATTATGTCCAATTCAGCATATAGATTTACCTGAAATTTTGAGGTATAATATTATAAATAAAAAAGATGAAAAGCATAAAATATTATTTGGAAACAACGGTGTTCAATTTTGTTTTTGCGGATGATGCCCTGGAGAAAAGAGAAATAACAAAAAAATTTTTGAAAATCATATCTGCTACGG
>JAJYYV010000036.1 GCA_021800535.1 bacterium
GGAACCACATTTTGCTGCTGAATTTAAATCTGAAGAAGAATGGAAAAAACAGCAATATAGACTTGGGGCTCATCTTCATCCATTAACTGTTGAACAGAATGCGATTACAAGTTTTAAAAGTAGAACCACCCTTGTTTCATGTTTTGCAAATACAATTGGACCAGGCATATTTTTAAACTCTGATAAAATTATAGGTGGAGCAGATGGTTCTTTGGGAAGAGGCATGATGTGGCAGGGAATGAGTTTATGGGTCACATTAAGATATGGTCCTGATATGTGGGTTCCCAGTAGTTTTATGCCGACATTATCAGGTAAATTATTTTTCTTAAAAGAATTAGCAGGACCTTTAATTCCTGAATGCAACTAATAAATGGAGGGAATATGAAAATTTTAGCAATAGGAGCACACCCTGATGATTTAGAAATTTTGTGTGGAGGAACATTAGCTAAATATTCGCAAAAGGGTCATAAAATATTTATGGCACATCTTTGTAATGGGAATATGGGAGGTAAAAAAATTTCCTCAAAACAGCTTATAAAAATTAGAGACAAAGAAGCAAAAGAATCTGCAGGTCTTATAAAAGCAGAATCTTTAGGTCCTATTGCAGGAGATCTTGACTTGTATCCCACCAAAGAAATGAGAATGAAAGTTGTTGATATTATAAGATATGCAAAACCTGATATAATAATTACACATAGTATAAATGATTATATGCCGGATCATATAATAACAGGACAAATTGTGTTTGATTCTGCATTTACATCAACTTTGCCTCTATATAAAACAAAATATCCTGCGTATGAAAATATTGTTCCTGTTTATTCAATGGATACTGTAGCAGGAATCAGATTTGAGCCAACAATTTATGTTGATATCACTGAAGTGTTTGAAATTAAAAAAAAGATGTTTTTATGTCATAAAAGTCAATATAAATGGTTAAAAGGGCATCATAATTCTGACCCAATAAATCTTATAGAATCAATGGGAAAATTTAGAGGTGTTCAGTGTGGCGTTGAATATGCAGAAGCATTTAAAAGGGTTGATGTGTGGGGAAGAATAAGACCTTTAGATTTAAACTTATAACAACAAACCTGGAGGTTTAAATGAAAATTGATGTACCAGGACGTTATCCTGATAGAGAATATAATCAAAGTTTATTAGGCAATGGGGTTGATTTATTATATGTTGACTGGTCGGGTGCAATGTGCTTTAAAGACCAAATAAATGGAATTTTTGGTTATTGGTATAAACTTAACAGAATTCCAGCGGAAAAACATGATTTATTACCGCTTTTAAGAGTTAAATATTGTCTTATTCCTGACTTCGGACCTATTGAAATATCTGCGTCTAAACAAAGATTTGATCCTGAAAAAGCAATTCTTACCTCAGAGATTGATGCGGGTCCATTTCAATTTACAGTGACATCTTTTCTGACCCAAGAACATCTTTTTGTACTTAAATTCAAGTTTAAAAAATTCCCTCAAAATGGTTCTATCTATTTTTCACTTGATGATAATCGTGTAACTTATACACGTAAACTTGTTGATTGTCTTTCGGACCCTATCAAATATTATATAAAGGATAAAAAGATTTATGCAGAATATGAACATAATGGAAAATTTAAATTTAAAGGTGCTGGAATTATGGAGGTTGTTGAACAAAAAGGATGTGAAGTTTCTTTATTTGATAAAATAGATGAACCACAATTTGGTTCTGTTCATGATAAAAGCAATAAAGATTCAAAAAATAAAATTGTTTTTCCATATCTAACAAGTGGTGTTCTTATTAGGGTTACCAACTTAAAAAAACAATCAGAATTAATATGTTTTACATGTTTAATGGATGATATGGATTGCAACGATTATATGAAGAAAACAGAACAGACTATTGAAAATGCTAAACATGAAACTTTTACAGGTATTAAGAAAAAACATGAAACATTCTGGAAAGAATATATGTCTAAGTCGGATATTAGAATAAATCCGGATATTGATTATCAATATAAATTGAGTCTGTATGTTCTTAAGGCAGTTCAACATAGAGAGGGAGGAATTATTCCTTCACCTTTTTTCCCAAATAATCATGGTTGTTTGGTATATTGGGATGCTATGTTTGACCAGATGGGATATTTACGAAGCAATCGTTTTAAAGAAGCTGAAAAAATTTCTTTATTATGGCTTAAAGGATTGGAAAAAGCCAGAGAAAATGCAAAATTACTTAAAAGTAAAGGTGCTTATTATGGCTGGAATATTAATTTTAATGGATATGATTCTACTGCTCTTAAAACAAACCAGATTCATTTCAATGGAGATATAGCATTTTCCTCATGGATGTATTACCTATATTCTCAGGATATAAATTATCTTAGACAAATTTTTCCTGTAATTAAAGAGACTCTGGATTTTTTGATTGATTTATATGTAGAAAAAAATGGTAATAAAATTTATGTTAAAAGTTGTGAAAGTCTGGATGAATCAGCATATGAAAGACAGGGAGATACATGGACATCTTCTCTTATAATCCAGGGAATTGAAAATTTGAAAAAAGCATCAAACCTGCTTTCTGAAAAAATAGATGTTGATAAATATGAAATAATACAAAAAGGACTTCTTAAATCTTTAGAAGAAAATTGTGAAAAAGGGATTTTATATTCATATAACAGAAAAGATTCTTTAAATGTAGGGGTAATTTTATCTCTTATAGTACTTGGTAAATTAAAACCTTCAAAAATTAATGAGAAAAAAACTTTTCAAAAGTTTCTTAAAGACGCTATAGAATCTTCCGGAATTGGTTTTGGATATTCTTCACGAATGCGATGTGAAATTTTTCCCTGGGTTGAATTTATGACAACTATATATCTTGCTCAAAAAAAAGATAGTAGAGCTGAAAAATATCTTAGTAGAGGTATTTCCGCAACTAATTCATTTGGAGGAATTGCTGAGTATATCTGGGAACATGGATTAATTTCCCGGCAATGGTATACAAGCGCCCATGGTACTTTTCTTTGGGCTTTAGTTGAAATATTAGTTACTGCTTCAGAAAATAATATAATAATTTTTCCTGCTGTTCCAGAAGAATGGGGAAATATTGTGTGTGAAAATTTAATGCTTCCAGGTAATATACAGTTTAGTGTTGAAATGAGAAATGGAAAAATTAAAAAAGTATATTTCAAAAATAATAATGATAAAAGTCTTGATAGAATAATATTTTACAAAGATTTTTCTAAGAATATTACACTTCCACCCGGAGAAATTGTACGATTTTTATAATTGTAAATATTTATTTAAAATAAAAACATATAAATGGAGATATATATGAACTGGTATAAAAAAGCTTATAAATATGGAATAGAAAATAAAAAAGATATTAAAACCCTTGTAGAAAATCTTAAAATAAGTATCTCAAAAATGTTCAATCTTTCTCTGCCTGAGACAGAAAAAAAACTGATAAAGATTCATGAAGAAAGAATAAATGCAGTGCCGGACCTTATAAAATATCCAGAATTAAAAGGTATGCAGGAAAGAATTATTGAAGAGAATAGAGGAATAATGGATAGTGTTAGTCTTACCTATGGAGAGATTGCAATTTTAAGAAATTATCGTTATATCACAAATATTGTTTCACCAGGTCCAATCTATAAAGGAAATGATTGTACACTTGTATATTTTGCTGATTCAAGTGATGGTCCTATTATAGGAAATAATATTGATGATTGGAAAGAACGAATATGGCAGAGGATTCCTAAAGAGCCTCTTATTGTAAAAAAAAATTTGAAATTTTGGTGGGGGAATGTATCTGCTGGAATATTTTATGATGAAATCCCTCCGGAAAAATTTCCTCTTGAAAATAGAATTTTTGAGGTAATGGAAGAACATTGTGAAAATCTTAAGGCGGCTGTGGAATTCTTAATTAGATATAAATTTTTCTGGGGTGGTCAGAACGCAATGATTATAGAGAAAAAAACAAAAGAAGGTGTTATTATAGAAAAATCATCATGCAGATATGGTATAAGAAAAATGGAAAATGGTACCTTATATACTACAGCAATGTCATTTGCGGACCCCAAAATGAAAGAATATCTTGCCGGTAGAAGAATGGAAAGAATAATAAAAAAAGGTGAAAAATGGAATGAATCTATTGAGGCAGAATATTGGGATGGTTGTGATAAAAGATATGAAAATCTTGCCCGGCTTGTAAAAGAAAAAAGTAAAAATCCTTCACTAAAATCAATAATAGAAATTCTTCAAAACCATTCTCCTTTTCCTGACTGTATATGTCTTCATGGACAGGGCAGAACAAATATTGAATTGGATCATACCAATTATACTATAGCTTCTATTATTACTTTACCTATGAGGAAAAAACAGATAATATGGACTTGTTCTGAAAAAAAATTTGCTTGCCAATCAGAGCCTGTTTGGAGAGAAATTGTTGAGAAATAATTTATTATAGTAAAAAATTCTATAATATTTTAAAAATTATTCTACGGTAACAGATTTTGCAAGATTTCTTGGTTTATCAACATCGCAGCCTTTTAAGATTCCTGCGTAGAAAGAAATAATTTGTAAGGCGACAACATTAATTATAGGGGTGAGTTCTGGTATTGTTTCAGGAAGTATCAAAACCTTATCTGAAGGTAAAGAATCTATTTTCTTTTCTCTTTGATTTACTATAGATAAAATCTTGCCATTTCTACTTTTTACCTCATGCATATTTGAAATAATTTTTTCATATGTAATATCATTTTTATTTCCTACAATAAAAACAACAGGAAGATTTTTATCCACAAGAGCAAGTGGTCCATGTTTCATTTCAGCAGCTGAAGAGCCTTCTGCATGAATATAGGAAATCTCTTTCATTTTTAAAGCGCCTTCAAGAGCAGTGGGATAATTATATCCCCTTCCCAAGAAAATTGCATTTGAAGAAGATAAAAAATATTCTTCAACAATTTGTTTTAATTCATCTTCTTTATTTAATACTTCTTTAATTTTTTCAGGAAGTTCATAGATAGCAGATATAAATTTCTTTTTTTCTTCTTTTTTATCCTTAGCAAAAAAAAGAGAAAGCATAAAAAGAATTAAAATCTGCATTGTAAATGATTTTGTTGCAGCAACGCCAATTTCAGTGCCCACATTAAGATGAAAACTAAAATCTGAATTTTTATCAATAGTTGAAAGAGGGTTATTTACTATGCCAATTATAGGAATATTAAACAACTTGGCAAGTTCCATTGCTCCAATTGTATCAGCTGTTTCTCCGGACTGGCTTAGAGCAAAAAACCATGTATTTTTGTTAAAAACAGGGTTATTATACCTGAACTCTGAAGCATATTCAACCTGGGTAATTATTTTAGAAAATCTTTCAAGGTATATTTTTCCAATAAGTCCTGCATGCCAGGAAGTTCCACATCCGGCAATAATTATTCTTTCTGGAAATTTACATTTTTTAATAAATTTATTTAATTTACTGGCTGGTTCGTTAATAAGTGATTGTAAAATTGGAATATTTTTTTTGATTGTTTCCGGCTGCTGCCATATTTCATTTTTCATAAAAATGTTTTCTTTTTCAGATTCTATTTCTTTTTTATTAAAAAAGGAAGAAATAGTGAAACTATATATGATTTTTTTATTTTCAGGCAGTATATAAATATTTTTGGTATCTAATTGATAAAATATGTTTTCTTTAATTTCTATGAATTTATTGCAAAACAAAGAAAGTGTTTGCATATCTGATGAAATAAACAAAGTATTCTTATCTTTTCCTACAATAAGAGGACTTTTTCTTCTGAATATAAATAATTTAAAAGGTTGTTTTTTATCAAGAAAAACACAGGCAAAACTTCCCTGAAGAATTTCAAAAATTTTTTCAGGGGTAGATATATAATCAATACTTTCAAGTATGTGAGGAATAGCTTCTGTATCTGTGGAACCTATAAATTTGTGACCGGATGCCAACAGATCATTTTTTATCTCATTATAATTTTCAATAATTCCATTGTGAACAAGAAAAATATTTTTTTTACAGTCATAATGGGGATGAGCATTTTTTTCTGTATTATCACCATGTGTAGCCCATCTTGTATGACTTAGCAAATAAACATTTTTTTCAACATATTCAGGAAGAGAATCTGTAAGAGATTCAATTTTATTCTTACCCACTTCTTTTTTAATTGATATATTATTGTCATATGCAAAAGCATAACCACATGCATCATAACCTCTATATTCTAAAGACTTAAGTCCTTTTTTTACGATATTACGGATGTTACCTTTACCTGTATATGCTAATATTCCACACATTTCAGATTTATTTTTTTAAAGGAGAGTTTTTATTAGTATTGTTATTGGATTTTATATTCCCAAAACATTTTTTACATATATATGAAGAATCTTCATGATATAAAGCATAAATTTCCTCTTGTTTTACTTTTTTCTTACATATATTGCATTTCATGATTTTCCCTCCTGATTGTTTTGTTATATGGTTAATATTTGAAAACCTATTTCTTTTAATTTTGAAATTGTATGAACATAAGATGATAAATTGTCTAAAGAAGAATTTGTTATAAGAATATATTTTTTACCATTTTTGATGTCTAATTTAATCATTCTTATGCTTCTTGTTATATATGTGCATTCTCTTCCAATTTTGGAACTATCTGCCAGAATAATAATATTTTTTGTTCTTTTTCCAATGAATTCAATTTGTTGAACAGTGTCCATATCATCTGCGCTTAATCCTTTTGTTGAGATTCCAGGTGTTCCAATAATAGATTTTTCTATTCGGGAAAAAGGAGCAATAAGGTTTACTATAGAAAGATTTTTTCTGGAAACTTCTCCTGCCGTTATGCCTATAAAATTTTCCTCAAAAACCTTGTCATGATTTTTTAACCATAAACTAGTAACAAAGACATTATTTGTCCATATTTTAAGCATAAAGTGTTTTCCGGATTTTGCCAATTCTTCTCCTAAATAAGAAATAGTTGTTCCAGCTCCAAGAAAAATTTCATCACCAACACTTATAAATTCTAAAGCTTTTGCTGCTATTTTTCTTTTTATATCCTGATTAAGATTTCTTTTCTTTTCAAAAGAAAGGAACAGGTCTTTTATAGTCATACAATAATTATACAAATTGTTTTACAATTTGTCAAGAAAATTGTAAATTTTATGCAAAAAAATTTTCCTTATTGATTTTTTATAAAAGAAAGTTTATTTTATTTCAGATTCAAGTCCCCATGATTTCATATTTTCAAAACTTATTTTTATATTTTCAAATATAGGATATAAAGGAGATTCATCCATTTCTACAAGTGCATATTTTGTTCCCACCTTGTTACAGGCACTTACTATTGCTTTCCAGTTTAAATTCCCCTGACCAATGGGTACCATTACCTGTTTATTATCTTTTATTCCCATATCTTTAAAATGAATCAGAGGAACTCTTTTTATTTTTTCAATCCAATATGCTGGGTCTCCCCCTCCATATTGAACCCAGTAGGTATCTATTTCTGAAGAGAGATTTTCTGATTTTGTTTCAGAAAATATTATTTCCAATCCTGTTTTTTCTCCATACTTCTCAAATTCAATACCATGATTATGATAAGCAAGGGTAAGACCGGCTTTTTTCATTTTCCCCCCGATTCTGTTAAATTCTTCACAAGCCGTTTTATACCCGTTTTCATTTCTTGGTTCTATAGGAAGCCAGGGACATACAGGAATCTTTGCTCCAAGAAAAAGATGATTTTCAATGATTTTTTCTGTATTTTTTATAAGGTCATCATAACCCGCATGAAATGAACATGCATAAAGATTATTATCATCCAATATTTTTTTTAGCTCTTTTAAATCAATTTCACCAATTCCTGATATTTGAACAACTCTGTATCCAATATCCGAAACTTTTTTTAATGTTTTTGCAATATCAGAAGGTGTTTTACAATATTCTCGTAAGGTATATAATTGCATCCCAATAACCATTTTTTTCCTCCAGAGGTTAAAAGTTAATAAATTTTTATTTATTATTCCCTAAAATACAAAATTCTTTAAATTGACAATTATAACAACTTTCTTCATCTAATGGATAAAAAGAAAAAGTTTCATTATAAAGCGATTCTGAGAATTTTGATAAATATTTTTCAAATAATGTTATAAAATCTTTATCAAAATTATAAAGTTTTTCTTTACTTTTTGTTTCATCAAAATTCAGGGCCCATACAAATATGTTAATATCTTTTTTAAAATTTTCAAGGGATATCATATAATAAAGTGGAATTTGGAGATTTCCAATTTTGAATATACTTGTGAAATCTTCAGGTTGTTGTAGCCTTTTCTTAACATTTGGAATATTTCCGGTTTTTATATCAATTATTTCAACGAATTCTGTTGTTTGTTCTATTCTATCAAATTTGGCTTTAAATAATATATTTTCTTTTAATAAAGTAACTTTTTCTTCCACTGCATATATAGTATGTCCTGTATGAGAATTTATTATTTTTTCAAAAGTGTTTACAACAGAAGAAATTCTAAGATTTAAAAATTTTTGAACAATAGGAGATATTTGAAATACCTGAGAATTAATCTTTTCAGGATGAGTTATATAAAACATACACATTTCTTCAAAAGATTCTTTCCATTCTTTAATAATAACATTATCTATAATTTTACCTGTATAAGGTTTGGTAATATCTTCAAGAGATTTATGAATAATATTTCCCCATATCATAGGTATTTCTTCAACAGATGGTTCTTTATAAATAGTTATTTCTTCAACATTTTCTATATAAAATTTATAAGGACATCGTGCAATTTTATCCATATCTGTAACATTAAATTGAAAATGGCCATCCTTAAAAAATTTTTTTTTAAATTTTTCTTTATCAAAAGAAATATCAAAAATATTTTTTCCTTTTATAAAATAAATGTTTTTTAAGACAGATATTTGTTCTGGATAGTTATAAAGCATAATGGATTTTGTTTTTTTTTCACCATTAACTTTTACAGGATAACTAAAAATAATTTGCCGGTTTTCTTTTTTAAGTCTATATAAATCAAGTCTTTCTCTTGCTACCATAAGATTGAAATAATTAAATCCAAGTTTTTCTCTTAAAGTGTCAGGAATAAAAAACTCATCTGTTTTTTGACACATTGGAAGGTCTTCAGAAGTAGCGCCTCCAAAAAATATATATTTTGCTTCAATTGCTGAGGAATCTAATACACCCATGACCCTTATACCACTACCTTTGCTTTTTTCAATTTCAAACATATTAAAAAGATTTCTAAGAATAAAAATAAATTCTTTTCTTGTTGCTATGATATCTTTTTCCATATATTTTAAAATCTTAAAAAAATCTTCTCCAACTTCATTATCAAATGGTTTCCAATTTACCTGTTTAAGGGAATATTTTAATTCTTCAATCCAGCCTTTAAGAGTAAAAGAATTTTTAAAAAATCCTTTAACTGCAGTTTGTAATTTTCTATAATTTTTCCATTTTGTCAGCCATTTTTTATCAGGAAAAAACCCGACATTTTCAAAAAATTTTCTACTTTCTTCGGAAAATTTTTCCGCCTCTTTTTTATCAAAATTAAAAAAAGGATTAAAAAATATATTCATTATGATTTCCCAGTCTGAAGATTCTATATAATCAAAAAGAGAGAATATGGAAATAATAGAAATATCCTGGTCAAGAGAATATCCCGGGGTTAATTTAAATAATAGGTTTTCTCTTTGAAAAATCCTTTGAACAAGTGGTCTGTAAGATGGCATGGATGGGAAAAGGATCAATATATCTTCCGGATTTTTGCCTTCAGATAAAAGGTTATAGATATTTTCTGCGATATTTTTTACCTCTTCTTCCGGGGATGGGCACATCAATGTAAAAATTTTTGTTTCTTTTTTACTTTCCGCCAAGGTTTCTATATCCCATTGTGTAAAAGATTTTATGATATCAAGATTTTTTTTTAATATCATTTCTTTGCTGTCAATACTTATATTTTCATCATAATAATAGACAAAAATGATGTTATCAATTAAATTGATAATTGTCTGAAAAAACTTTTTCTGGTTGGGCAGAATTTCATACAGTCCGTCAATTAATAGTGTTTGGTATTCTGATGTAATTATATTTTCTGAAGAGATTTTATAAAGGTCATTTTCATCTGCAAGAAAATTTTTTGATAAATAGTCCTGGTATTTTTCTAAAATATCCAGGGCAAACATAACCATATCTTTGTTTTGTGGATATTTCCATGGATATTGTGATATCTCTTTTTTATAAAATTGATGATCTATCTGGGAGTGAGAAATTTTTATATCCTTTATAAAACCGATTAATTTTTCCGTAAAAGAAATCGGATTGATTTCATTGAGTTTATAAATTTCATTATAATTTTCAAGCAGTTGATAAATAATAAAAAATTCTTCTATACTATTTATTATTTTATAACTGCTGTTTTCTTCGACAATTTTTGCGGCAAAACTTTTTAAAGTGAAACATTGGGGAAGAATAAGAGGTTTTTGTTTTATTTTCCATAAATGAAATTTAAAATCTTCAATTTTTGTTTGTTTTGAAGTAAGATATAAAACTGAAGAAAAATTATTATTCTCAGAAAATAAAAATTTGTTGATAATATAATCTGTTTTGTTTATAAAATCAAAAGGGAAAATAATAAGTTTTTTCATATAAGATTGTTTTCTTTAAAACTAAAATAAGAGTTTTTGGTTATTATAATGTGGTCTATTACTTCTATGTTAAGAATTTTTCCAGATTCATTCAAATGTTTTGTTACACTAATATCATCTTCAGAAGGATTTGTATCTCCAGAAGGATGATTATGGGAGATTATTATTTTTGCGGCATGTCTTTTTATGGCTGATTCAAAGGTTTCTCTTGGATGAACAATGTTTGCATTAAGTATTCCTATAGAAATAGTATCTATTCCTATAATATGGTTTCTTGTATCAAGTGAAAGGACAAAAAAATGTTCTTTTGTATAATTAGTTAATCTATTTTTTATTAAAGCAAAAACATCTCCGGGAGACTTAAAAATTTTATTTTTGAGGGGATTTTTTATAGATTCTTCTTCGGTAAAACGTTTTGCTATTTCAAAGGCGGCTTTTATTCTTGCAGCTTTTGCCGGACCAATGCCTTTTATTTTTTGAATTTCTTCAAAAGAAATTTCTTCAATTGATTTTATAGAACCATATTGTGAAATAATTCTTTGAGAAGTTACAAGGACTGATTCTCCACAAACCCCATTTCCCAAAATAATCGCAAGTAATTCCTGTAAAGATAGATATTGGCTTCCATATTTTTTAAGTCTTTCTCTAGGTCTTTCCATATATGGTAAATCATTCACTGTAAAATTTTTCTTAGACATCATTTCTCTCCCGTTGTTTTTAAAGATTTACATTTTATATTTATTTTATTATAATATCAATTATTATCATGAGTAAATATTATCATGAGTAAAATTTTTAAAAAGGAAAACATATGAAAAAAAATAAAGTTTTTTTAAGAAATATTCATCTGGATTTTCATACAGGTCCCAAAATTTTAGATATAGGGAAAAATTTTAATCCGGAAGAATTTGCTCTAACATTTAAAGAAGCAGATGTTGATAGTGTATATGTATTTGCCAAGTGTCATCATGGGCATCTTTATTATAATACAGACAGACCGGAAAGACATCCGGGTTTACCAAAGGATTTAAACCTTTTAAAAGAACAAATAGAAGCACTTCATAAAAATGATATTTTATCTCCTGTTTATATGAGTGTTCAATGTGATGAATATGCTGCCAATACACATCCTGAATGGATTGCTATAGATATTGATGGAAAATATGTTAAATGGGGAGGAGGCCCGTTTACTGCAGGCTGGCAAATACTTGATATGTCAAGTCCTTATCAGGATTATTTAGCGGAACAATTAGAAGAGGTTTTAAAAAAATTTGCACCTATAGATGGAATTATGTTTGATATGTGTTGGGACCAGGTTAGTGTTTCCAAATATGCAATTGATGGAATGAGAAAAAAAGGTTATGACCCTAAAAATCCTCAGGATAGAAATAAATATGCAAGGGAAATAGCCTACCAATATATGGAAAGATATAAAAAAATTGTAATGGATTATCATAAAAATTATGATGAACCTTTAATATGGTTTAATAGTCGGCCAAAAACAACTTTACATATTGAAAAAAAATTTATTAATCATATTTCTATAGAAAGTTTACCAACCGGTGGATGGGGATATACTTATTTCCCATATGTTATACATTATGTACGTCCTTTAAAAATGATTACATATGGTTTGACAAGTAGATTTCACAAAAGCTGGGGGGATTTTGGTGGATTAAAACCTGAAGCTGCAATGAAATATGAATGTTGCCAGATGTTAAGTCAAAACGTTGGTGTAGGAATTGGAGATCAGATGCATCCAAGGGGAACTCTTGATAAAATCGCATATAAACAAATAGGAAAAATTTATCAATATATAAAAAAATGTGAACCCTACATGAAGTCAGGAGAGGTATTAAGTGAAATTGGTGTTTTTATAAATCCAGAACTTGGTGATAATCCTGGTGCTGTTGGTATTGGAATAATTAGATTATTACAGGAGTTAAGATATCAATTTGATTTTTTACCGCCTGAATCAGATATAGACAAATATTCTTTGATAATTCTTACAGAAATGATAAAAGTAGATGAAAAATTAAGAATAAAACTGGAAAAGTATGTTGAAAATGGAGGTAATTTAATTATTTCAGGAGAATCTTCTATAGATAACGAAGGAAAACCTATAATGAAACAATCAGGTATAGAAATTGAAGGAAAATCCCCTTATACAACTACATATTTAAAAGTGGATAAATCAATATCTCATGATGTGGCAGATATGAATAATGTATTATATGAGAATGGATTTAGAATGAAACCTGAAGGAAAAGATGCTTATTCTTTATGTAGTGTAGTAGAACCATATTTTGAAAGGGCTTATGACCATTTTTGTTCTCATTATCAGACCCCGCCGGATAAGATTTCACCATATTCAGCAATTATTCAAAAAGATAAGATAATAACATTTTCTTTTCCTATATTTACTGCTTATGGAAAACATGCTAATTTGCAATATAAAAAAATTTTTCATAATTGTATTAAAAGATTATTACCTGAGCCTATAATAAAAGATGAGGGTCCGTCTCATTTGGAAACTTCTGTTATAAAAAATGGTAAAAATATAATTGTTCATCTTTTAAGCTTTTATTCACAAAGAAAAGCAGAGAACATGGATATAATTGAAGATTCAATTCCTATTATAGATATGTTTTTATCTGTAAAAATTCCTCAAAGACCTAAAAGAGTTTTTTATGCTCCGGAAGAGAAAAATATTACCTTTGAGTATATAAATGGAAGAGTGGAATTTAAAGTGTCATTTTTTACAGGACATACAATGGTTGTGTTTGAAGATTCTATTTGAAATGATACGATATAAAGTGGTTAGGGGGAAAATATGCTTTATAGAAAATTTGGTAATACAGGTGTAAAAATTTCTATTCTTGGATTTGGTTCCATGAGATTACCAATGGAAGAAAAAAATGGCAGATGGACAGTTAAAGAAGAAGAAT
>JAJYYV010000081.1 GCA_021800535.1 bacterium
AGCTCGCCGGACCCATAACCCGGAGGTCGGCCGTTCAAATCGGTCCCCCGCAACAAAAAGATAAATACTCGGTGAAGCCTATATAGTAATAAGTAGGCACAAAGTTCCGCCCAAGGCTGCTCCGCTGTGGCGGACAGTGAATATTTACGATTTATGGAGATATAATTAATATATGATAGGAAAATCAAGAATTTTAGCAGTTGATTTTGGTTCATCTCATGTAAGAATTTTGGAAATATCATCCAGTGGCCATTCTCCTATTATTTCATATTATGATGAGATGGATATTTCTTCATTTTCTCCTGAAAAAAGGATGGATATTATTAAATCAGAAGGTAAACAGTTTTTTAAAAAGATTCCATCCAAAAAGACAATTTCTTCTCTTCCTGGCAGGGGGATTTTAATCCGTAATGTTACAACCCCAAAGATAGTTTCTAAAAAATTAAAAGATGTTTTAAAATTTGAAATTCAACAGCAGATACCATTTCCAATAGAAGTTGTGAACTGGTCTTATCAGATATTTGCAGAAGTTGAAAATAATTTTCAGGTTCTTCTTTGTGCTGCTAAAAAAGACCTCGTAAATGAATTTATTTCTTATTTTCATCCATTTAATCTGGATATGCAGTATCTTGAAACAGACTTTTTTGCTCTTTATAATCTTTTTAGATTTTCCCCGCATTTTGATGAAAATAAATGCTGCGGGATTTTGGAAATAGGAGCAAGGTCTTCTAATCTGATAATTTCACATAAAGAAAAACTTTTAATGAGAGCATTAACAGTTTCAGGCGATACAATTACATCTTCAATATCTGAATCCCAGCAGATTGATTTCACAGAGGCAGAAAAAATAAAAATAGAAAAAGGATTGGAATTTCCATTAGTTGTGTCTAACCTGGAATCTTTGCAGAGAGAATTACAAAATTCTTTGGATTACTGGAGATATACTATCAAAGGTCAGGAGGTTAGTGATATATATATTTGCGGCAATGTTGCCAAAACAAAAGGTATCTGTGAATTTTTTTCTAATAAAACCGGTGGGATGCCTTTTCATATTTTAAATCCTCTTGAATTTATAGAGGTAGACCCCAAATATAAAGAATCTTTAAAAGATAAAGGTCCGGAATTAGCTGTGGCTTGTGGGATTGCTTTAAGACAAACAGGAAACACCTTTATAAATTTGGATATGATACCTTTTGAATTATTAAGAATGAAAGAATTTAAAAATTCTGTCCCCTATATTTTTCTTTCATTATTTTTTACTGTTTTGCTGATTGTAACACCTGCTTTTTTTATTAATGAACAAAAAATAGTTTTACAAAATTTTTCCAGTCAGATAAATAATTCTTTACAAGGATATCAAAAATATAAACCCGATGTTGATAAATTAAAAGCCTCTATTAGTTCTTTAAACAGTAATATTTCAACTATCCAGGGACTTTTAAAAAATAAATATATATGGCTTGAACAAATTCTTCAAATAGGAAGTGCTCTTCCGAGTAGCCGTATCTATTTGACAAGTATTACTCCAGGCAGTACTGCTCCTGCTGCAAAATCATCTTCTCCTGTCCCGCAAGCCCCGGGAATGCCGCAGGCTCCGGGTATGCCGCCAGGAGTAAAAATGCCCCCTGGAATGCCGCAGGCTCCGGGTATGCCACCAGGAGTAAAAATGCCCCCGGGAATGCCGCAGGCTCCGGGTATGCCTCCTTCAGCAGTTTCTACTCCTGCGGTTACATCTTCAGCATCTGTATCCTCATTAACTTTAAAAGGTGTGGTAATAGTTACAAACTTACAAACTGCATTTGGTGATTTGGAAAATTTTGTCAAACAATTATCAACAATTAAAAATTTTTCATCTGTTACTATAAATTCCTGTGAATTAGATAAAACAAATAATAAATTACATTTTATTTTGTTTGTTCAAATACAAAAATGAAAATAAAAAAGATATTATTAATTTTAAAAACAAATATTTTATTTGTTTCTCTTTTTATAGTGTTAATAATAATAGGTGTTGGAATAAAACTTTTATTAAGAATGAAACAGAATATTGCCACTATGGAAAGTAATATAGGACCTAACTATCAGCAGCTTATCAAATATGAAACGCTAAAAACTGAAGCTCCATCACCCCAGTTGATATCTGAATTAACTAAAAAAAAGGAACAAAAAAGAAAAATATTTGATTATGTTTTAACAAAATTTTCTACAACATATCCTAATGTTCCCGAATTTAAAATATTTCCTAAAGTTGAATATAAAGAATTTCTTCTTGAAACAGAATCTTATTTGCTAAAAAGAGCAAAAGAAAATGGAATTGTTTTACCTGAATCCCTTGGTTTTGCAGAAACAGGTTTTCCTCCTTCTTCACAGATTCCGGTTTTATCTCTTCAGCTGGCAGTTTTAAAAAATTTTTTAAATCTTCTTATTGATGCAGGTGTGGAAGTGGTTAATAAGGTTGTCCCGGGTATTCCCTCAAGTGTATCTTTTTATCAGATTTTACCTCTTAATGTCAGTATTACAGGAACGAGTGGACAAATTATAAGATTTTTTAAGGAATTAGATACTCCTTCATCGTTTTTTGTCCTTAAAAATTTTACAATTGTCAAAGTAGACCCTGGTATTTTTAAGGCGGCTCTTACAATTAATGCAATAATATTGAAAAAAAATGAATAATAATTTATCAGAAAACAATAGGAAAAACAGGAAGGCAAAAACAAGGGATACAAAAAATATTAAAAAGGATAATATTTTTAAATTTATTAATTTGCTTAAACAGAAAAATAATGAGACATGGAAAAAAAACAGAGAAGAAAGAATTTTGAGAAAAAAACTAAATGATGCAGCCAAAAGAAAATTAAAAGAGGAAAAAAGAGAAAAAATATTTTCCTTTATTAATTCTTTAAGGGAACAAAACAGGAAGAAAGCAGAGTCAGCAATATTTCTTAAAGAGCAGGCTAAAAAAAAGAGACAACAAGAAATAGAGCAGATAAAGCAGAAGAAATTACAG
>JAJYYV010000082.1 GCA_021800535.1 bacterium
CTGATATTGTTTTAAATTGTCTACAAAAATAAATCCATTTATAAAAGGTAGTTCACCCTTAAAAGAAATTTTAGAAACAGGAAGAATATTATATTCTTCTATTTTTATAAGAAGTGGGTTTTTCTTTTTTTCTTTTTCTGAAATAACAGGAACCATTCTGCTTAAAACTGTTTCTACAAATCCTATTTTTTCATCAAATTTTTTTTTAAAATTGTTATCTATATGTTTTTTTATATTCTCTGAAAGTATTAAAGCTGCATTTTTTAAATTTTCCCCTATAATAATATTTAAAAAATCATCTGGTTTTTCTATTAATCTTTTTTTTATTATTTTTACCAAAATAGGTACAAGTTCCAGAATATTATTTGCTCCAACAGAAATACTAATAAGGTCAATAGTTAAAGATTGGGCAATAATATTTTTTTCATCTTTTAAATCTATGGCATACAAATTTGAGATTTCTTTGTTTATTATTGATTTATTTTCAGTTTTAATAATCCATAAAGGATATTTTTTCTTTTCATTGAGAAGTTCTATTAATTTTGAATATGCATCAACATAAATAACTTTTATACCTGAATCAAAATATAATTCTCCAAAGAATCCTCTTCCAATATTTCCTGCTCCAAAATGCATAACTTTTTCAATATTCTTCATTTTTTAATTTGTCTTCAAATTCCTTTATTTCTTTATTTGTTTGCAAAACCCCAATTTCTATATCATATTCTTTTTTTTCTCCCGGTTCTAAAAATGGAAGTTTTTTTTCTTTCCTTAGTTGTGTTCTTGTTGATATATAACAATTTGAAGGTTCTATTCCAACAACGTAAATTCCTTCGCCGGTCATTTTCCATTCAAGAAATTCCGGTAATTGAGAGAAAGGATATTTTATATAGACTCCCAGTCCTGTATTATTATCAAATTTTTCATTGATAATTGCTGCATGGATAAAACCGTTTTTGTCAGGTTTCATCTGATGATAATAACACTTTTCTTTATATTTGGGTATAGGTTCTGAAAATGTATTATATTGATGGGCATTTTTTTCTGCTTCTTTGTCTCTTGGATGAGCAATTTTTGTTGGAGAAATTAGTCTTGAGCCATTATCAAGAATAGGAAATCCTATATTTATATGATATAAAACCATATGAGGTGTTTTTTCAAAACCAAGGTTTTCCACCTCATCTTTTAAATATAATTTAGATTCACCTAATTTTGAAGTAATTGTTCTGGTAAGGAGTATATTTTCTCCAAATACTTTTGTTTCCTGTACTTTTCCTTTGACTGTAAGAATATATTCATCTTTCTCCCAGATATTTTCAGTACAAATATTTTTGGCAGGAGTATTATTAATTCTTCCATGAAGTCCTAATTGTTCTCCTTCATCCATACAGGGGTGTCCTGCATAGGTTAAGCCACATGTTGTAAGTAATCCTCCAAAGAAGTTTCTTAGAAATCCATATCCTTCAGGTTCAAAGAATTCCGGGGCAGCATCTCCAATTGAAGACCGCCAGCATAAAGGTTTTCCTTTATATTCGGCATAAGAAATATCAATACCCCTGTCGGGTAAGATTGTAAAAGAAAGACCTGAACCTGTTCGGATATCAATTGCTTCCACACCTTTTTCTTTTCCTTCAGCAAGTGTATATCTTTTTATACCGGCAATCTGAGAAATATCTCCAACCTTTTTTAATATTTCATTTCTACTATATTTTTTCCCGTAAATATATGCCATAGTTATAATATTATTTGTTAGTGTTTTAATATATTGAAAATTTTCTCATTTTGGTCTAATAATTTTTTAATAATTGGGTCAAAATATTCAGAAAAGTTTTTATCTACCTGTCCATATTTTTTTAATTTTTTACTTTCTATATCACATAAAGTTTCCCATATTGCCCCGCATCGTGATGATATAATATTAGAACCTTTTATTTCCTGTTTTTCAAGATGTAATTTTTCTTTTATTTCTTTTATTGACTGGAGCATATCTTTTATTATATTTTCTATTTGCAGAATATTGGCATTATTAAAATTATTTGTTACTTCAACAAAGATTCCTTTAGTATTAGATAAAGCAAATCCAATTGTAGAAAGTAATTCTTCAACATATCCTAAGGCACTTGTAATTCCCCGTTTTAAAGGTTCTTCTAATTTAAATTCTGTTTGTTGCATAATTTTTTATTATATTATATTTGTTTATTTATGTATAGGTCAATTTTTTATTTGTTAAACAAAATGATAAACTAATATAAAAAAAATAGGGGCAGTGGCTCAATGGGAGAGCGTCCGCTTCGCATGCGGAAGGTTGCCGGTTCAACTCCGGTCTGCTCCAATTAAAGGCAACCTTGATAAGGGTATGGGAAAAGAGGCTTTTCCCATGCTTTAGGGGGAACCTGTTCCCCTTTAAGGAGCGAGCGAAGCGAATGCGACGGTTGGTGGTTCAACTTCTAATTTTGAAAAATCCTTGCCAACTTCCTCCTAATCCTAATGGAGTAATATCGTCAAAATTATTCTGGAGCCACTCTATTTTTTTAATAACCCTTTTTCGTATAGATATAGTTAATTTTTCTAAATCATCTTCTGCTTCCGGAGCAAAAAACATTTTCCATTTTGCCATAAGAATTTATAAGAGTTAAAGATATTTATGTTTAATTTGCCGGATAGAAGTAAATTTATTGGAAGAAATATTCTTGGAGTATTTATTCAATCTTTTAGCAATAATTTCACTTATTTCAAAAGCATAGTCAGGATCAGTTAAAACACCTTGGACAGATTCTATCACTGTCCGGCGGATAAGAGTTTCAAAATTTTTTCCTTTTACCAATATATTAGTCATTTTTTTATTATAATAGATAGACTTTGAGCAGTCAAATTTCGTGTCTAAAAAGGATCTGTTCAAATAGAATATACGAGACCTTTATACATTTTTTTGACAGATATATTTATAAAGTGTAAAGTTTTATAATAAAAAATAAAAAAGATTGTAAGAGGAGGAATATAAAA
>JAJYYV010000037.1 GCA_021800535.1 bacterium
CCAGTTAGTAGCAGAGCATGGATTCAATGCAGATTGGCTTCATAGACAAACATTAGGACTTGCGTATGGAAACCGGATAATATATGCGTCATTATATTATCAGAATGAAATAATAAAAGTCAATGCGAAAACAGGAGAAGTAATAGGAAAAATAGATATAAAAAAACCAGCAGGACTTGCATGTAATAAAAGAGGCCAGTTATATGTAATAAGTGGGAAACAGGTAGTAAAGATAGCCAAAGGTGGAGAAATAATTCCAGTAATAACAGAAGGATTATCAGCACCAGTAGGACTTGCAATAGGACCAAATAGAGGAAGGATATATGTATCAGACTGGGGAAAAAACATGGATGTTCAGGAATATAATTCAACAGGATTATTTTTACGAAGGATAGGAAGAAAAGGAGGGATGAGATTAACAGGGAAATATGACCCCAAAGGGATGTTTAGACCAGTAGGAATAACAGTAGACCAAAAAGACAGATTATGGGTGGCAGAATATCAGGATACACCAAGGAGAATAAGTGTCTGGAACACAGACACAGGGAAACTAATAACAGAATATGATGGGACAACAGGATATGCTGCAATAGGAGCCAATGTAGACCAGGAAAATCCGGATATAGCATTTGTCAGAGGAAATATATGTCAGTTAAACTGGAAGAAAGGGCAATGGAGGGTAATAGGCACATTATTCAGAAGAACCAAACCCAATGATATATTAACAACAGTAAGAAAAAGAATAAATGTAATAAAATACAAAGGAAGAAAAATATTAATAGCAGGAAATGGTTATGTAACAATAATTTGTTCATTACACAAATATTATGCTGTACCTTTAGCGGCAATGGGAACAGTATATGGATTATATCATTATGGAGAACAATGGCCTAGCATAATATTAAAACATTTAACAGATACCCCCCAACAGCTTGCTCAAATAGAAAAACAATATCCAAAAGCATTCAATGGAATAGGTAGTGGATATCCAGATGTAAGTTCAATGTTATCAAATCCGGAAGTCCATTCAATATTTTTATGGACAAGAGAGCCTGATGGGAAATCAAAAATAAGATTTTATAATCCCAATAAAACCAATGGAATAAGTCTTACAGGGACAAATTGGCAGGCAGCATTTGATAAAAATTTAGCACTTTATTTTATAAGTGGTAAAAATATAAAAGGAGTTTCCTATGTAGAAGTTTGGAAGATGCCAATAGTAAGGTGGAATAAAGCAGAAGCTCCAGTATATAGTATAAAAACAGCAAAGATTATAGCAAATATACCATCAGCAGGTGTTCCTGGTTTTAGTGTTTTTTGGTCAACAAACAAAGGGAAAATTCTTATTGGAGGAAATCCAATGATGATGGTATCTGCAAAAGGAAAGATTTTATGGACATATCCAAACAAATGGCCTGGAGTTCAAGGGGCATATAGTGGTGCGCCTCAATCAAAGCGAGAAAGATTAATAGGTACATTATTTGTCTGTGGAGAACAACCGGTTAAAAATGTAGGTAATATAATATGTATAGCAGGCAATGAAGGAGAGAGGTATTTAATGACAACAGATGGATTATTTATAGCAAATCTGTTTAAGGATTTCAGACGGGAATCTCAGATTTTACCCGATGAACCAGAAAGGGGAATGAATCTTGACAATGATTCAGCAGGAGGAGAACCATTCAATGGAAATTTTTTCATAAGGAATGGGAAGTATTATTTGGAAGGACCTGTTGATAGTTGTAGGGAGGCATCCTTGATAGCAAAACTCACAGGGTTAAGTACAATCCGACGGATGCCTGCACAGGATATAACATATACATCAGCAGAATACCAAAAAGCAGAAAATCTGTTTAATAAAAAATCCATAAGATTAGCACAAAAAAAAGTAATTACAATAAAACCAATAGAAAATAGTATAACAGGTATTCCTAATTATAGTATATTCAACTGGTCAGATAGTACTTCAGCAAAATGGAGCTTTGATGTATTCCATAGTGCGCAGGCAACCTGGGCATATAACAATAAAAATTTATATATAGCGTTTATGAATATACATGGACCTTATATGGATGAAATGGTAAACAAAGGCAGGTCATGGAAACTTTTTTTTAAAACAGGATATAGTTTGGCATTTGAATTAAGAACTGTCCCGGATAATAATACACCAGAAGTAATTGTTGGAGATGAAAGGATACTATTCAGTATATTTCATGGAAAACCCATAGCAGTTTTATACAATTATAAGGTTCCAGGAACAAAACACCCTGTACCTTTTTCTTCACCAGTTGGAACATATAACATAGACCAGGTAAGAATCCTAAAGAATGCGAAGATAATGTTTGATAGATATCCGTATGGTCTCAATGCAAGAATAGTTATTCCATTAAAAGATATAAACTTTAACCCGGAAATAGGGAAAACCTATAGAGGGGATTTTGGAATAATATATGGAAATGAAATAGGTAATATTGATACATTGAGAATGTATTGGGCAAACAAAGCAACAACTGTGGTCAATGATATTTTTTCAGAAGCCCAAATACAACCGCAAAACTGGGGAAAATTTGTTATAAAATAAAAAAAATCATTATAAGTCAAATTTTCTGCGGGGATGTGCGCTGGGAAATTTTAAAAAAAGATAAACCAAGAACTATAGCAATGAGTATAAATACTATAGTGGTACTAAAAAAATATTTATAATTTTTTTCAAGCATATATCCATATATAATTGGACCAAGCATGCTTGACATTCCAACAAGGGATTCATTTATACTTATGTTTCTTCCACTTTTTTCATGATTTAATGAATAAAAAGCCGCTGAATAAAATGAGTATCCTGAATAAATTCCACCAATAAATGTAAATATTAAAAGTATTAAAATATTAGAAAAAAGTATCATTAGAATGGAACTGAAAATAAAAATAAATTTAATTAATAAGTCATAAGAAATTTTATACCAGATTTTTAAAAGTTTAATAAGATAAAAACCTGTAAGTCCCTGTAAAGCCAAAAATAAAAATACCATAGCTCCAGACTCTCCGGAAGAAAAATGAAAATGGCTGATTACTAATTTGGGTATAAGAAATCTAAATCCGCCACTTAATAATGCGCCCATAAAAATGTTCATCCATCCTATAAATATATAATTAAATTTTTCTGTAGAAATTTTATTCTCATGTGAAATAACTGGATTTTCCAAATTTTTTTCTTCTATGGTATTTTTAATAATTTTTCCCGAAATATACAATCCTGTTATTATAAAAATATTTCCTATTATTATTGGTAATATTGATATGATAGGTTTTAGTGAAGCAATAAATCCCTGTGTAAGAACACCAAAAGCTAAACCGAAGGACCAGGATAATGTATAAATTCCTGTAGCTTTGTTTGTAGAATGTCCGGTGATTTTTCTCATAAAAATCTGAAATGAAATAAAAAAGAATGAAGTTATAAATCCGCATAAAATAGCAGCAATAAAAAGTAAAGATAAGGTTTTTGAAAAAATAATAAAAATAGAAAGAAGAATAAAGGAGAAAGAGCTTCCAAACATATATTTTCTGGCATTATTTTCCTTCGCAAACAAGCTTAAACAAAAACATGATATAAAATATGCAAGACCCCATAATGAGCCTAAAACCCCTATATTAAAAGCGTTTGTTCCCATCCATATAGCTTTTAATACCATTAAAAAAAGAATTGCTCCCACTGAAAAATCCATTAAAAATGGGAAAAGGTAAATCCAGTAGCGGTTATGTATAAAAGTTGAATATAATAAATTTTTTGAATCCATAACTGGAATAATCTATCATTTCTTTAAAATATGTCAAAATTTTATCAGAATAAATTTCTGAATTTTTATTTTTTTGATTTAATAAATTCACGAGGAGAAAGACCCTCCAAACGTTTGAAGGTCTTGGAAAGATGAAATGCATCTACAAAACCTAATTGTGCAGCAATGGCTTTAAGTGGATATCCTTTTAATAATAATGCTTTTGTATTTTCAATACGAAGTTTGGTAAGTTTTATCATTGGTGAATAACCAGTTATCTGTTTATAGCGGTGTTCAAGAGATGAAATACTAATATGCAGATGTTCGGCTATAGCAGATAAGGTTATTTTTTCAGAGATATTGCTACTGAGAAAAGTATCAACAGATTCTGTAAAAATTGCACCCGGTGATTTTTTATCTTCAAATGAAATATCATACATATTTTTGTATACAATTCGTGCATTTAAAATAATACCAATGATTTTACATAAAAGGGACTGGGCATTCCAAAAGCCAGATTCTTCCTGTTGTTTACCAATATCAGCAATTTTACTAATAAGACTTCCTATCTTTTCTTCTTTGTCTAAAAGCCTTACATATCCATAAGGTTGAATTAGTTTATATAGGTCCTTACGCCGGTCAGAAAATAATATCCAACCTGAATGAAGCCATTTATCTCCATATCTTTTATCTTCCCAGAAAATAGTATTGGGAGGATATAGATGTACCATATATGATTCCCGGTTTAGCCACTGTTTGGTTTTAGCTTTAACCCTATACCCACCTGTTCCGGAAAATTCATAATCCAGTACCCAATATGGAATAATTATTCGTGAAATATTACCATTACTTTTTCCTATATTTATTATTCCCTGTACTAATAAAGGATTGATGCCTGATTTTTTATTCCAGCGCCAGCCGTATGTAATTTCTTTCATTGTTTTTGTAATGTTTTGGATAAGTTTCTTAAAGAGATTTTATATTTTTTTTAAAAGCCTTTGAGCATTTTTAAAAAATATGTTTTTTCTGTCTTCTTCAGAAATTTCTGCTCCTAAAACAGTTCCAATATAATAGGCATAGTTAAACCATGGAAAATCGGTTCCAAAAATTATTTTTTCTGAACCTGCTTCCATGACAAATTTTTCAATTATTCCTCTTTCTTCATCAGGTACAGCACATAAATCCAGATAAACATTGGGAAAATCCTGAGAAAGTTTTATTGCCTTATCCCACTCTCCATGACAGGAATGTCCCATCAATATCTTTACATTTTTGTATTTTTCTGCGCATTTTCTAACCTGTTGCGGTCCATCAGAAGGGCTTCCACCCCATGTATGCATTAAAACAAGTAAATTTTTTTTATCAGCAAATTCCCATGCAGGTTTATACCGTTCATCTGTTATGGGAACTCTATGATAATCAGCAAGAAATTTAAATCCTACAAAGATATCTTTATTTTGTTCAAAATCTTCTAAATCTTTTTTTATGTTTTCAGGATAGTGCGGATTAATTCCACAATACGCTCTAAATTTATCAGGGAATTTTTTTACAGATTCAATATTAACAGAATTTCCTATATCCGGCGAAAATAAGGTGAAATGGTGACAGAAAACAAGTAATTTAACTCCAAACTTTTCCATTATTTTTACCATTTGTTCCGGACTATTTCTTGGAAAATGAGCACCATAAAAAGACCCCATATGTCCATGCAGGTCATAAATAGGACAATCTGAAAATTTACCGTTTTGATAAAATTCTTCTTTTAGTCTCATAATTTAACCTGTAAGATTATTTTCTCCATATTCTTATAAGCAATTTTTTCTTTGTCTTCATCAGAAATGTCAGCATGTAATAAAGATACAATTGAGGCTTCCGGATATCTTTCCGGCAATCCTGTTCCAAATATAATTCTATCGCTTCCAAATCTTTTTACAGTTTCCTCTATGCCTCCATCTTCAAGTGCCAATAAACTTGTTTCTATAAAAATCCCCTGGAATTTCTCAAGCAAAGGCCATATATATCTATTTACACTCCATATTCCTATATCACATAAAATACATTCTAAATCAGGAAAATCTTTTAATAAGGTATATATAGATTCATAAGAAATTTGTTGTGTATCAATAATCACAGGAATATTTTTTTCTATAAGCTGGATAAAAAAATCTTTAAAGACAATTTTATCCAGAATAAAATTATGAGATTTAGGAAATATTCTTAAGGCATAAATTCTGTTTTTTTTCATTTGTTCAAAAAAATTTTGTCTTATTACTTCTTCGGTTTGGGGAGGTAAAATTGTCCAGCATCCAAAGAGTCGTTTTTTATCTGAAATCTCTTTGTTTAAAAGTTCATTGCCTTCTTCCGGAGAAACATCACGCTGGGCAATATGCCAGACAAGGGATTTTTCTATGATATATTTATCCATTTCTTTAATCAACTCATTTGCATTTTTTATAGGCTTACCCTTTGGAATGGTTGGTTGTCCAATATACACATTTGCATCAAAAAATTTTAGTTTCATATATTTTATATTCCCAGAGCCTTCTTACAGAATAAAATTTTATCCTTAATTTGTTGGTCAGTCCAGTCAGGATTTGAACTTATAAAAACTGTTCTGCTGGTAATATCCGTAGTTTTGGGACACATGTCTTTTGTATAAGCAGTTCTTAAATTCTTATTTTCTGGAAAGTAAAAAGGATTTAATGCCTTATTTGGTCCCATTCTTTTTTCTAATATTGGTTCCCAGTTAAAATACATATGTCTTCCAGTATCTATAGGAAGCCAGCCACCAACTCCTTCTGCTACAGCAAATTTTCTCGCATCTTTTTCATTATCAAACTGAAATGCCACTACGACTCCGCAGTCTCCATCTATATCATTTGATTTTGCAAATTTCACACCGGGTTTACCTGATAATTCATTATAGAATATCTTTTTTATTTTTCTTAAGTCAGTTAATATTCCATCAAGCCGTTGTAATTGTATTCTTAAAATTGCCCCCATTATTTCACTTGCTCTAAATTGTTGTCCAATAAAAATTGGTTCACTGAATTTTTCAGTATAAGGCCAAAAAGTTGTTCCGCTGTCATGATAAATTAAAGCCCTTTCATAAATTTTTTTATTATCTGTTACTAATGCTCCTCCTTCTCCACAGCTAAGTATTTTAAAATCATTAAAACTAAAAGCTCCTGCATTTCCCCATCTTCCCAGTCTTTTATTTTTATAACTTCCTCCATCTGCCTGACAGCAGTCTTCCATTATTTTTAAATTATGTTTTTTAGCAATATCTATAATCTCTGACATATTTGAAGGCAAACCAACCATATGAACAGGAATAACTGCTTTTGTCTGAGGTGTTATTTTTTTTTTGATATTTTCTGTATCAATGGTTAGAGTTTCATCAACTTCCGCAATAACAGGTATTGCCCCCACTGCCAAAACTGCAATGGCTGTAGCCATAAAAGTATACCCTGGAACAATAACTTCATCTCCAGGTCCGATTTCCAGGCCAACAAGTCCACAGATTAAGGCCGCAGTTCCACCCCCTGACATGCAAAGAGCAAATTTACTGCCTATTTTTTCTGCCCATTCTTTTTCAAATCTGTTCACTTCCTGTTGATGCCCTGTTTTTGGATCTCCCACCCTGAATAATTTTTTACTTTCTATAACCTTTTCTATTTCTTTTACTTCTTCTTTCCCAATTCTATACATTTTTTATTCCTCCTTCTGATATGTAATAAATATATAATAAATTTTAATTTATAAGAAATTTGTTGAAAATGGTAAAAATTGCATAAAATATGTATAATCTTGCATTATATCTGCTAAAATTTTGAGGATACAAGATTGTTAGAAGTAAATTTTAAAGAAATAAGAAATTTAATTAGGATTTATACTGAAGTTTCAAGAAAAGAACCAGAGTATTTATTTTTTGATGAAATTCAAAATGTTTTTAACTGGGAACTATCTTTAAGAGAAATTTTAGATTTAAACAAGTATAAAATTTTTATTACCGATTCATCTTCAAAATTATTAAGTAAAGAGATAGGTACTTCTTTGAGGGGAAGAACTTTGACCTACTCTTTACTTACTTTTAGTGTTTCAGAGTTTTTAAAAAGTAAAAACACACTTTATGATTACATAGATAAAATTCAGGATTCTGTTTCTGTTTTTTTTCTTCCAAAATATTCTGAAAAAATATATGTAAGAGAAAGATGGCCTAACAAAGTATATTTTTGTGATTTAGGGATTTCAAAAGTTTCAAGATTTATTTCGGATATTGGAAAACTTATGGAAAACTGTGTTTTTTTGCAATTATTAAGAAAGAAAAATATAGACCCACTGGTTGAAATTTATTATTACAAAAACGGTAGATATGAGGTTGACTTTCTTTTAAAAAAAGGTATAGAAATCATAGATTTGATACAGGTCTGTTATGACATTTCAGATTTAGATGCGAAAAAAAGAGAGATAAATGCGTTAATTAAATCAGACAAGCATTCTAAATGTAAAAATCTTTTGGTTATTACTTATGATTATGAAAATGAGGAGATTATAGAGAATAAAAAAGTGAAATACATTCCTTTGGGGAGGTGGTTATTATCTGTATGATTTTATTCCTGTCATATAAATTTTGAATGAGGCAATTCGCAAATTGACTTTGCTATAATAATTATGATAATATGATAACAAATAATAAATAAATCAAAATATTAACAGATAATAAAAATAGGAAGAGAAAATGGCAGATATAAAAGAAGAAATGAGAAAACATGATAATTTAAGATATTTTCTTCTTGAAGGATTAAAAGGTTTGTTGGTATTGATTGCAACTACCAGGTCTGATAATTTTATATCCGCAAGTAAAAAAGGGGAAACCAGTGAATTGCTTTCAGGTATTGATTTAAGAGAATGGAATCAGGAATGGTTAAGTTTTTCAAGAGAAATCGTTAGAAATGCCTGGAAAACAGGACTTCTTTTATCCGTTGATATGGCAAAAGCTGCAGAAGAGGTACTTGGTAAAAAAGAATAAAATTATATGCCGGATGAAAAGACTCATTTAAAAATAATAAAAGAGTTTTTGGGATGGGAACCTAATATTATTATAAATAAACTTCTTAATGGAGCTAATTGGCCCCAAAAAATCCGACTTATATATCACCGAACGACCCATAATCCTGATTTTATTGATAAAAATATTACAGAGCCGGAATTTACAGAAAAAGATAACCTTGAAGCATGGTGCCATTATTTTGTTGACCTTGGATTAATTCCATATTCTATCCAGAAAAAATTAACAAAATCAGATTCAGTCAAAAAAATTAAAATAAAATCAAAAAGAAAAAATTCTTCCTCTCTTTTTTAAATGGAGAAAATTTAATGGAAACAATGCATCCTTATTTAGAGAAAAAAACTTTTATACCTGAAAATCTAAAAGAAATATTAAAAGAACTGAATTATGAAAGAGAAAATAGTAGAGGGGATAATATAGAAGTGGATTATTATTTTAAGGTCAACAATGATGGAAAACCTTTATCCGGTTTAAAAAATGCCATAAAAATGGTTCTTGAGCATGGTACTATAAAACCCTGGCATAATGAGGGAGATATTAAAATAAAAAAACCTGCCCATTATGATGAAAACATGGCATGGGTTGTTGATATTAAACGTATTGATTCTAACAAAACAGAAAATACTGAATCAGGGATTGTAACAATTGCATATCCTGTTTTTTTCTTTGATAAAGTTCCACACAAAGAATTTCCTTTATCCCAGTTAATGATGGCAATTGCCAGTGAACCTGTTAGTGGTTTTTCAATGTATCAGGATTCACGGATTATTGATATAAGATTGCCTGAGAGTTTAAAAGAAAGATTTCCGGGAATAAAATGGTCCCATAAAAGAATAAGAAAATATCTTGGAATATCAGAAACAGAGCCTATTATAGGCACAATAGTAAAACCCAAAACAGGCCTTACTCCTTTATTATTTTCTAATGCTGTTGTGGAATCTGCAAAAGCAGGGGCAAAATTTGTAAAAGCAGATGAAAATATGCATCTTACCTTAAAAGAAGTTTCAAAATATGTAAGCAGGACAGTAAAAGATTTAGAAAAAGAAGGATTTGATTTGGGAAAAGGAAAACAGAAGGGAAAAAGATTTTTGTTTGCTCCACATATTACAACAGACCCAAAACATATTATGGATTATGCAAAAGCGGCAATTGAATCAGGTGCTAACTGCTTAATGTTTTCTCCTTATTATAGTGGTGGGTTTACTATTTTATCTGAAATAGTTGAAAAATTTGATGTTCCTGTATACAGTCATACAGCTGGTATGAATATTATAACAGGATGCTCAGAATGGGGAATTGCTCCTTCAATTATGTATATGTTTGCTGTCTGCTTTGGAGCTGCTTTTATGCAATTGCCTGCAGTAAAAGGCTATATCAAGCCTGATGATTTGGAAAAAGAACAGATTCTTAAAAAGCTTCGCAGTGAAAATTTAGAGGGGAATAATGGTATGACACTTGTTATAGCAGGAGGAATTGGGCCATCAAATCTTGGCTATAACATGAAAATACTTGGAATAGAAGGAAGAATGTTTCTTGCTGGAACCTCAGTTTATAGCCATCCAGATGGAATTTCTGCTGGAGTAAAGGCTTTAATTCTTGCTTACAGAGCATACAAAGAAAAAAATATAACTGAAGTTTCAGAACTTATTGATTATGCCAGACAACTTGGTAGAGAAGGGATTCCTTTGTTAAATGCTTTAATAAATCCGCTTTTATAATAATCCAATGAGCTGCCAATAGATTGCAGATTGCATAATACCAGAAATTGGCAATATTTTTATATCATAATTCGGAATAGAAACCACTGCATCTGTTAATGGCCAGAAAGGGTTGATATAAATGTTTTTTGTTCTTTTGAGAAACCATGTTGGAGGATTCTGACTACAGGTTAAGATACAATAAGCATTATGTGAATAAATATCAGAAATAAATTTTTTTGGGAAATACTGATATTCTAAAATAATTACAACATCTTTTGAAGAAAGAGATTCTATTGCTGAAGGCTCTATATTATAAATACCATATCGCGGATTTATAGTAATCCATTTTGGGGTTTGTTTATTTATAATTTCACCGGGAAACATGTGCCCATTATAAAAAACTAATATTTTATGTCCTGTTTTATGAGCATTTTGAATAATTTCTGCTGCTTTTTGAAATTCTGTTTTTTGTTTCAATATAGAGGAAAGTGAATTGGCAACAATTGTTAGATATTTATAGCCTGGATTTTTAACATCAGAAGATGTTACATTTGAATGAATATCAAAAGGTTTATTTTTCAAAGCTTCATCCCGCTTGATACCTCCTGGTAAACCATAACTTTCATAGAAATTTGGCATTTTTCCTTTTTTTACACAGGCAGATGCAAATTCTCCTGTCCATGTCCACATTCCAATTATATTACTTACAGAACTTAGATCTGGAGCAATAGTATTATTTGATAAAATTTTTTTACCAGGGAATAACAATGTTATAAAATGATTTTTAGGAAGTGGTTGATTTAACGAGGAACAGAAAAGAATAATATTACATCCATCTTTATCAGTTTTTTTCATCATACTAAAAAATGTATCTGGCAATCTGCCATTATCAGTTGCTGCAAGAATAACATCTTTATTGGTAAGAATTATATTTTTGTTATATGGTCTGGCAAGCATTAATCCGCCTGCCCGCACATATGCTTCAATTGGGAAATTTTTTTGTGGTCCGGCTACATACAAATTCCCTCCGGCAATAATTTTTTCCGCAGCATAATGCGCTGATTTTTTGATTTTCGGCAGAGCACGTTTCCATTGATGAGTTATTTCTATAAGATGTTTAATATATAAAGATTTATAGTTTATTACTGCTGCTGTTGAAGTAGAAACAAAATATCCCAAAAACATTGGTATTATTAAAATCCAAAATGTTCGTATCATATTAATATTTTATTATAAAATTTTCTTATGTTCAAAATTATTAAAGACTCTAAATATAAATGTTTTAGTTATATATATACTTAACTCGTGACTCGTGCAAATTTTTGCTATTTTATATAAATTTATGTAGAATAAATTTAATATATGTGTAGTGAATAAATCTAAGATAGAAATTTTTCTGTCAATATCTCAATAATAAGAGAATTTATTTATGATGCCAATAAATTATAAAGAAGTTTTTATAAATGATAAATTTTGGAGTTCTCGTATAAAAACAAATAGAGAAAAAACTATTCCTCATATATACCAACAATTGGAAAAAACAGGAAGAATAAATGCTTTTACTCTTGATAAAGATTTTCCTATGCATGTTTTTTTTGATAGTGATGTATATAAATGGGTGGAATCGGCCAGTTATAGTCTTTCTATATATCCAGATTCTCAAATAGACTCTATGTTAAATAATATAGTTAATCTAATAGTAAAAGCTCAACAACCTGATGGTTATCTGAATACTTATATTACAACAAAGGCTCCTCAAGAGCGTTGGAAAAACTTACGGGATAATCATGAACTTTATACAGCAGGTCATCTTATTGAAGCAGCAGTGGCACATTATCAATATACAGGGAAAAATATACTTCTTGATGTTGCATGTAAATTTGCTGATTACATAGATACAGTTTTTGGTAAAGAAGAGAACAAAAAACCCGGGTATTGCGGACATCCTGAAATTGAATTGGCTTTAATAAAACTTTATCATGCAACAGGAGAAAAAAAATATTTAAACTTAAGTAAATATTTTGTGGAACAAAGAGGACAAAAACCTTATTATTTTGATATTGAGGCTATAAAACGGGGAGAAGACCCTAAAAAATGGTATGCATGGGATACAGAAAATTATTCTATTTTTCAGGCACATCTTCCTGTTAGAGAGCAAACCGAAGCAGTAGGTCATGCAGTGAGGGCTGCTTATCTTTATTCTGGTATGATGGATCTGGCTTTTGAAACAAATGATAATTCTCTTGTAAAAGCATGTGAAAGGTTGTGGGAAAATATTATTACTAAAAAAATGTACATTACAGGAGGAATAGGTTCAAGCCATAATGGTGAAAAATTTACTTCCATTTATGATTTACCCAATGAAGAAGCATATTGTGAAACCTGTGCTTCTATTGGGCTTATGTTATTTAGCCATAGAATGCTACATATAACTTGTGATAGCAAGTATGCGGATATAATGGAAAAAACTCTTTATAATGGAATTCTTAGTGGAGTTTCTCTGGATGGAACAAAGTTTTTTTATGTAAATCCTTTAACCAGTTTAGGAAATCATCATAGACAAGAATGGTTTGGATGTGTATGTTGTCCCCCAAACATAGCCCGTATTATAGCCTCATTGGGTCAATATATTTATTCTATAGATAAAAATAATATTATGGTTCATCTTTATATTGGAAGTGATGTTAATGTAAATATAAAAAATCAAAAAATTATTTTACAACAAAAAACAGATTATCCCTGGGATGGAAAAGTTAAAATTACACTTAAAATGGAAAACCCAATGTTTTTTGGCCTAAAACTTAGGATTCCCGGTTGGTCTCAAAAAACAAAATTATATATAAATAAAACTGCAGTAAAAATATCTAAAAAAATAGAAAAAGGATATATTCTATTAGAAAGAAATTGGCAGAATAAGGATACAATCAGTTT
>JAJYYV010000083.1 GCA_021800535.1 bacterium
CGTGGAAATTAAAAACAACATTAATATAATATATATTATTCTTATTTTTTTCTCCATATCTCCTCTTTTTCATGGATTCTTATTTTTATTATATTAGCATATATATTATAGTATCATAAAAATATTATATCAAATATATTTATTTAGCTTCCCAATCAAAATGCCGTGCGCCAACACCTCCATTCCAGCAATCAACACTCCATACTCCTGCAGTAGAAAAAGGAACACTTCTTACTGAACCATCCATAAACAAAAAATTTATAAAATTGTTAGTATAATCACTCCATACAGGACCCTCTCCTGGATAAAAACCATAATTTGGTATCCAGTAAGAATATTTATATGTCCAAAAACCAGCAAGTCCTCCCCAATAATCAGAGCCATTGGGATTTTGAGTACCGGGAATATCTCCTGCATAAATTAATTGGTCTGGCCAATTAATTTGAGCCAAAGAAATAAATGGGTTATTTCCAAGATATCCTATTCCAGGTTCAAAAGATACTGCATTTATACCTATAGTTCCATAATTCCACATGTCTCCTCCAAGTGGTCCCCAATTTCCATTTTTTGCCAACATAGCATCTGCATTAGCTTGATTATCATCTACTGAATATGGAGAATTAGGAGTTATCCATAAACTTGCTCTCCAACCTGTATAGGGAAGAAGGTTTCCAACCCAGTCATTTTGCCATGTAGGGGTCTGATTACCCCACGTAGCTATAAATCCATTATTATCATTTTCATACATTGCCACAGCAAGTCCTATCTGTTTTAAATTGTTTAAACCAACAGTTTCCCTTGCCCTTGCTCTTGCTGCTGCTAAAGCTGGTAGTAACATTGCTGCTAAAATAGCTATGATGGCTATTACCACCAATAGCTCTATAAGGGTAAAACCTTTTTTACTTGTTTTTGTGTTCATGTTTTTTCCCTCCTTTTCTCTATTTTTATTTACTTTTTCTTTTATAATTTTACTGATAATTTGTTTCATCCTTTTTTCACCCCCCCCACTTTTTTCTGTTCTATAATGTTATACTTAAATTTTTATTGCCCTATAGACTTATCTTTTAAAAAACTGAAAAAATTATGACCCTTTTTACCTCCCCAGGTAATACTTATTAATTTCATTTCATGAGAAGGCATAGTCAAAGGAATAATTCCATTTTTATATGGTAATTTAACATTCATACCAAGCGTTTCAGCATTACTAACAACAATTTTCTTTCCTTTAAGTCCGAGTTTGTTTAAATTAAGTTTTAAATAATAGCCAAAGTTTTTTTGAGATGGAGTTAACCAATCATTACTGGTATTAAGAGCAACTATTAATATCTTTTTTTCTCTTTTATTTATATAAGCACTTGCATAACATTGATTTTTCCATGCTATGGTTTTTCCATCAGGAGTAAAACTAACTGTCACAGCCGGATTCTTTGCCCAGTATGGTAAAAATTTCACATCTTTTCCTGTTATTCCCCACCAATCAAGAGTTATACCAATCGTACGGGCAAATCCTTCAGTATCTGACCCCCAAGATTGTATGTCATTAGCTAAAAGCAATCCAAAAAGTTCTCTAGCTGCAACATTCTGGTCATCTTCATGTTTTGAAGCAGTAAGATATAAACGACAATCAAATGTTGGAACTAAACCAAATGGTTTCATGTCAAAAGTCCCTCTTAATAAATTTGGCCTCAAAGCACTTGAATACCAACCACTTTTTTCTATCTTTTCTGACAAATCAGACCATGTAAAACATTCACCATCAAAACTCCCACTAACAAATCCTAATACAGGCATTAAAAGATTTGTTTCTACATTCAAAAGAACTATGCCTCTTTTCCCCCTGTATTTATTTATAATAGTATATATCCTTCTTTGAAGTTTTCTTGCTGCCAAAATTGGATAGGTAGGTTTCAATTTACCATGTCTATCTATATAACCATAACCATCTCCTAAATTTTCAGTAGGAGCGCATAATTGCCAACTATCCAAATAAATTCCTGAAACATCATAGTTTTTGAAAAATTTATTTAAATAATATACATAAAAATCACTATAGCTTTTAGTAGTATTTATACTCGCTTCACTCCAACCTGGAGCTTGTCCTAAATTTATTTGTTTAGGTATTATTTCCCATTCATTTTTATACACACGCCATTCCGGAAGAAAATTATATTTGTTTTTTGTAGTATAGGTTCTCAATCCTAAAAATGTAGTGGAACTAAAAGGGAGCCACATCTTCGGACTATCAGGATTATATTTCTGGGATTTCATAGTTTTTGGTGGTATTAACCATGCTGGAGAAATACTCCACCAATCGCCATCCATTTCTCCCTGACCATTTACACCACCAAGGTTAAAATTAAAAAATCTTTTAGGATCATTTTCTCTCCATGGTAAATCCCAACTGGCACAATTCCAACTTCTCCAGTTTGCAGGTCTTGGTTTTACTGGTGTGGCTTGTAATCCAAAAGATATTGTAAAGTCTTCTGGCATTGTTATTGGGTTATTTATTATATTTATTCTCATCATTCCACTATCTTTTGTCGGAAATACCTCTAATCGTTTGTTTGGGTCCTTTGCATACCAGTATTGGTCTGATTGCGCAAACCATTCAAGTCCGGCTTTATCATTACCTATCCATATATAAGGCTGAAAAGATGAAGTCCAAATCTTACTCGGAAACCAATCGTTTCTTGATGTATCATACTGGAATAATGGACAAAAACTTTTCCTCATGGATATATCTAATCTTAATCCATCTATTTCTTTTCTTTCCCCTGATGAAAATTTTAGGCTTATCCAGTAAAATCCATCATAGTCCACTCTGCTTTTGGCTTCTATATTATATCCTTCTGCTTCTCCCTGCGCTTCCATTATTACCTTCTCCGGACTGCTCTTTATTATCCTAAACCTCCTCCATTGCGGCATAACATCCTGATTACCCTGCCCTTTGAAATATAGATTTACCGGCTCTTCTAACAACTCC
>JAJYYV010000084.1 GCA_021800535.1 bacterium
CTTAATATTTATACCTGATATCCACAATTTGGTTTCTGCAGGAGACAGGTTGACTTTACTGGAAAAACTGGTGGGCCCAGATATATGGCTCCCTTTAATAAATTGCACTTTATCAATATCAAAAAGCATAGGTTCGTATCTGTCATGAAAAATCAGTGAAAGATTATCAATAAATTTTACAGTGCAGTTGTGAATAAGATAAAATCGACAATCTTCTTTTTCCCAGATACGGGAAATAATCTCTTCTTTACTACCTTTAATTGTCAATAATTGCGGGGCTTTATCTTTTATAATATTAACTAACCTGTCATTATAATCATATGGGGAATCAGTACTATTGAATGTAATTAATCCTGATAAAGAAGTATTAACATTCAGAGGAATTAATTTTTGTAATTTAACATCGTAAATAGATTCAGGTGTTTCTTCAATACAAATTACCTGCCCTCCATTACTTACAAAAGATGAAATAACATCAAACGTTTTCTGCTCAAGTACTTTTATACAGGGTAAAATCAAAGATTTAATTTTCCATGATTTTTGGCGTCTGGCTGGAACTTTCATGATTAATTTTTCCACTACAGAGCGATGCAGAGCTTCTTCAGGTAAAATTTCAAAACTGATATGATTACGAATCATTGTTTCCATAAGATTACGAAATGTTGCATCAACTTTATCACAGATATTGCCATGGTCTGAGATTTCTGATTTTACGGATAAGGGTAGTCCCATTTCTATGTAAGCCTGAAGTGTTGTTGTTGGATGCAAAACTGCTACTTCTGCAAGAGAATCAGAATCAGTAGTTAGCCAGCACAAACGACTTATCCAGTCAGTCCACAAACGATAATATTTCCACATAGGGTTATGGAAATGGTCCGGAATAGATTCATGTTTACGACCCCCTGCAATGGAATAATAAAGACCATGCGGGACAAATAAGTTCACACCTAATGCGATAAGACATCCGCTGATACGTCGTAAATCCTGCATGTCAAAATCCCAGCCACTGGCCAATCCAAAACTTTCACACAGAACTCTTGGAGAACCATACAATGCAGATGCAGAATTCGTGTGTTTAATTCCTGAAATAAGAATCCCCCCCTTCAGAAGAAATCCTCCTTTCTCAGGACCCAGCTGGTCAACCCCACAAAGCGACTGGTTTTTTTTAAGCTGAAACCTGTCTCCTATCTGACGCACATGCTCGCTTAACCCATCCTCAAGACAGTAATGGCCGGTACTATGGATATTGTTTTTTTTGCAATGATTAAGAATTGGAGTAACAAAACATTTAAGGAATTCATCATTCAGAAAACGCCAGAACAGAAGCCTGCTTTTACGATAATCTGATATCCTATAAAATAATCCGGGAAGAATGTTAATAATGTCGCATCCTGTACTGTTTTTAAATCTTTGTGCCCAATTACGACTCCATGGTATGGAACGACGGATATATCCGAAATTGGCGCAGGCATTATCAGTAAAAATCCCTTTAACCAGTTTACCATACTTAGAACCGAATTTTTTACGGTACCATTCATGCGTAAGATTAATAAACTCCTGAGGTATCTCAGGGTCAAGATAATCAGGATAATTTTCAAAATAACTGCCTGGACCCGGATGAGAAATATCTTCTTTAAGAACAATTATCTGCATTGGATAAGAAGTATGATTTGTCCATTTTAGTTTTTCTTTTTTTACGAGTGAAAGCAGATTTTGTAATTTTATGGAATTTTTATCTTCAGCAGGAAAACATAGAATATACCGGACATCTTTGGATATTGTAAAAACCACTGTTTCCCCGGATTTGACAATTATTTCTTTGTCTGCTATCAAATATTTCATATATCTGTTTGGATATTTCTCAAACACTTTGCCACCTGCCATACCGCTGGGATAATGGTATTCATCATATAGCCAGACGTCCAGACCAAAACGTTCTGCTTCTTCCATTGCCACACGTAAACCCCGTTCCCATTCATCTTCAAGGTATTTTGAACGCAAGCCTGCCCGGCCATGAAACATAAATCCACCAAAACCTTTTTCAGCCATTTCCCTGACCTGACAACGGATTTCATCCTGCCGCAGGAAATGATTGATAAACCAGAATGCTACAGGACGATACTCTGATGAAGGATTAGCAAGTATTTTTAATAATTTTTTTTCTTTAATCATAATTTTTCGTAAATATTCCGTCAACCCTGTCTCGGTTATTAAGTCTTGAAATTACCGAATTTACATAACCTTACAATATCTTTCTACAAATGTCAATTTTACACATTGCGTCATCAAAAATCCATATGAAAAGACATCATTTTTTTTTGTATTTTGAGTCTATACATATTTTTATATTTTATGTTATAATTACAATATAATAGAAAATAATGTCAAATATTTTCAGGACTTCCCGGCAGATTAGTTAAAATTAGAATACAGGAGAAACAATATGAAAAAGTTATTTATAATTACAAGTATTTTTATCTTTCAATTTATATTAATGGCAGGTGTAAATAAAGCAGAATTTATAAAAAAATTTTCTGAAGCCCAGAAAATTCAAAGAACAAATTTAAGCGGATATATGGAAATTGAAATGTATATGATGGGTCTTCCTGTAAAAATGTGGGGAAATTTCTGGATGAAAGGACATCTTTATAAAGTAGATATGTTAACAAAATTACCTAATAATACCACACCGGTAAATTCAGTAATAATATTTGATGGAAAAAATATCTGGAGAATTGGAAAATTAATGATAATAAAAATAGATGTGAATAAATTACCAAAACAGATTAGACAAGAACAAATCCAAAATTCTGCTTATTTTGATATAAATGAATTTTCTAAAAGTATTGAAAAGTATTATAAACAGGCAAATATTACTGAAAAAACCATGAATAATGAAAAATATTATGTTATTACTATAGAAGGACAAATTATTAAACAAAATATTCCTTCCAATATCAATGGGTTAAAAAAA
>JAJYYV010000010.1 GCA_021800535.1 bacterium
ACCCATGGTTCAAACCCACCTTTGTAGAAGATTGCAAATCGGAGGGGGTGGGATTTGAACCCACGGTATCGCCTTGCGACGATACAACGGATTAGCAATTCTTGTAAAAGCAAATTTAACCTGTGGTTTTCTTTCGGTTTTATCTCCAAAAACCCTTGTCAGACAACACTTTCCAGATTTTTTGAATATTTCGTATTAAAACCTGAAAAACTCAATTTCTGGAAATTTCTGTCATACTTTCGTCATACTTTTAATGTCCATTACATGTCCGTCGCACTTTTAAACACACAGGGAAAATAAAGGTTTCTGACAGAGTTGGATAATTGATAAAAAATATACCAACAATATTTATTTTTACCCTTATTTTTCTTCCGTATCAAGTCTTTTATAACCCGAGAATTTTTAATTTGACGCCCGTTCTCTTTTTACATAAAATTAATTATATAAAAAAACATATGTCAGATTTGATATAGAGAATTCCAATTTGTAGAAATTTTTTATAAGGTAATTCAATCAATCTATTTACATACTATCTATAAATCAGGTATAATTTTCTTATCAGAAATATAAAAGTATATATCTCTTTGTATCAAAAAATAGGAAAAATAAAGAGAAATCATAATTAAAAAGTTCAAGTCAAATTATGTTATTGTTAGAAAAATTGCAAATATATTAAAAGGAGATGATATTTACGAAATATGAAAACCCATCTCAATGGTTTGCAGGAGAATTTCTTGGGGAAAAGAAAGGAAGAAGCATATCTAAGATAAGTGCTGATAAAATGGAAATTAGCGTGTCTGAATTTCATTCCCTACTGTTTATTGGGGTGTCAATTACTTTTTTAATTTTTGCTAATTCAAGGAAAAAATAAAATTTATTTGACAGGTTATAATATATAGTTTACAATTTCGTCAATATATGAATATTTATGATATTATATTTACAAATTTTTAAATAACATGATGATAAAATAAATATAATATTATATTTTATATTAAAATATGTTTAACTAAATATGGAAAATTTAATACATTTCCCTTTGTTGTATCTCAAAGAAAGGATAGATTTATATATATATCACCCTTCTCTTAATTATGCAAAAGCCAAAAAAATGTTATAATTAAAATTGATTCTATTTTGGAAGCGTGTGAAAATTTAAATACAGGAGAGCAGAATGAATAAAAATAACACAAAAGAAGATTATATTGAGAAAATGGGAACAACATATGCACGTTTAAAAGCTAAAGGAATTACTCATATCTGCGGGAATGTTTCGCAAGATCCGGATTTATATCTGGATTGTATTAACGCCTGTCTTGATGGACAAGAAGAATATAAACTAACCGATAATATGTTAACAAAGATATTAGATGAAAATAAGAAAAAGGAACAAGATAAATGAATTCAGGTTTGCGGGAAATCATACGACACCTACCCTATAATCGAAAAATAGCAAAACCGCGTAATCTCAACTTAGGCCAAACAAATATTACTATCCCAACTTATGGTGAAATTAAAGATAAGGCAGAAATTTTTCCATTTTTAAAAGAAACTATTGCAAAACATTGTGAAACAATTTTTGTTTTAATGCCAATGCTTGAGACCTCAAAAGCTTACAAAAAAGCACAAACAGAATGTGAGAGTTGTAAAAAAAACAATTGTAAACAATGTAAATTTATTGTAGATTTTCCAGCAGCATCCACTTATCTAATTGAAAAAAAACCAGATATTTATAGAATATTTGCACGAATAGTAATTTATGAAAGTTTTGATTGTCAAAAATCATGGCATTACCGACATAAAGCTATTTTAACGGAATTTCATCACTTATATAAAATTTGTTCACATATTGATAAAAAATATCCTTTAATAGATTCTACAGAACTAAAATCAATTGAAACAATGTTTCAAATGTCTGAAGCTTATAAAAAAGTTATCCATGAACTCCCTAGATATATTTTAAAACTTAAACCAAGTATTTTTTGTCGTCTATTCAATGCCATACCTATACCCGGCGATGAAATATTAGATGAAATAATGATTGATATGGAATTAGTACAAGACCATGAAAAAAGAAAAGAGATACTAATTGAGAATAAAAACGATGGAGAATTTATATCATTACTAAAACACTTCGTTTTTTGCCATTGTCTTGATTTCAATTTTGTAGTAGCACGTCTTTTTAATTTAGGAAAATTTCCTAATACTTCTGACGAAATTATAGAGATGTATAAACTTGCAAATTCTTTTTATCAGTAAAATTTTAGATTTCTTAAAATTCTACCACCTTCTGAAAGTTAAAATCCAACCATTCCAAAGATCTTTACAGGTGTTGTTAAAGAAAGTTGCAAAGTAAAAATAGACCATTTATAAACCATTCCTTCAAAATTTTACTCAAAGAAAAATAGAGAAATTTCTTAGTTCTTATTGATTATACAACATTGTATATAGGTATGTAAAAAATATAAGAAAAAAATAATAAGAAGCAAACTATTGACAAAACAAAAATATTATGGTAATATAATAAAAAGGAGGAAACCATGGCTTTTGAAAAATTTTTATATAGTGGAAAAACCTTTAAACCAAGAATAGCAATACGTCAGAACGGGCAAATAGGATTTAATAAAGGTGCAGAAAAAAGATTTGAATTGAATAAGTACGAATATATAATATTGTATTATGATAAAGAAGAACAAAAAATTGGTATACAATTAACAAATGAAGAGAATATAAAAGGAGTAATGAAATTACAAAAAAGACCGTTAAATATAGCAATATCTGCAAAGTCTTTTTTTGAATATTACAATATTTCTTATTCAGAAACAAAAATATATGATCCTGAATGGGATGAAAAAAATAAAATGATTATAATCAAACTTAAAAGTACGGAAGGACAACAATATGGAGGGTAAAATGAAAGAATTTGAGGTGTTTTTTCATGGCATAGGATATGACAACGTGAAACTTATTCGTGTCCAAGAAGATTTCACAGGGATCGAAGTTGTGAAATTGGCAAAAGAGGCAGGTATAATCGACACAACAGAAGAAGAGTTTGAGGTATTTTTAGAAGAAAAAGATGAACCTCTTGACAAAACTCGTTCGTTACTTCTTCTGGAAATCAAAGAACGAGCCCATTTTACTTTTCATCACTGTAAGAAAATAGAGGTTATAGTTTCCTATAACGGGACAGACAAAGCAGATTATTTTTCTCCACCTACAAAGATTGAAAAAATCTTAAAATGGGCTCTTAAAGTTTTTGAGATATGTGGCGCAGATGCAACAAATAAAGTCTTGCGTACAGAAAACGGAAAAGAATTGGCAAATAACATACGTTTAGGCTCACTTGTAAACCGCCCTCACTGCTATATTAAACTGTTTTTAACGGCAAAGGTTTTGGTGGAAGGATAATGGAACCCGATGAAAGTCTCTTCAAAAAACACCTTGAAGAGGCTCTTTTCCAAGAAGGAGTTGAAGAAAATAGATGGGGATTGGTAGGGACCATACAAGAAATTAATTGGCCCTATGTAATTCTTTGGTGTAAGTCTACGCCACATGCAGGAGCCGGTTTTAATAAATATTATTTCCGTTTCGATCTTAAGAATTATCCGGCAACAGCCCCAACAGCTATTCCTTGGGACATAGAAAAAAACCAAAGATTAGCAAATGAATTATGGCCTTCTTGGTCCGAAAGATTACGTAAGGTATTTAATTATAACTGGAACAGCGGAAGATCTCTTTATGCTCCTTGTGATCGTTTAGCTATGCCTCTGCATGGTAAATGGGCTGAAAAACATTATACGTATTGGTGGACTTCAGATTCAACTATAATAAAATATCTTAGATTCTTAGAGAGCCTTTTAAATGAAACCCAAATCTAATCCTTTACAGCAATTACTTATTCCTTTTTCTCTTTGGCACTCACTCATTAAAGGTTTACGAAGAAAAAGTCAAGGAATACGTGAAAGCGGTGCCTTTTTGCTTGGAAAAATAGGCGGCAATAAAGTCAAACTCTTCGTGTTTTATGATAATTTAGATCCAGAATGTTTAGATAGTTGCATAATTTCCTTTGATGGAGCCGGTTTCGTACCTCTTTGGAAAATGTGTGAAAAGAAACAGTTACAAGTTTTAGCGGATGTCCATACTCACCTTGGTAAGGTTGCAATTCAAAGTGAAATAGATAAAAAAACGCAATGATAGCTAAAAAAGGCCATATTGCTTTAATAGTACCTAATTATGCAAGAAACTATTTTCTAAGTTTTAAAGAAATTGGGATTTATGAATATCTTGGAAACAATAAATGGCAAACGTATGATGTCAAATCCAGGAGGGTTAAATGGACTCTAAAATGACTACTGATTTATCAGAAGACAATCTTCATAGATTGGTAAACTTTCTTATAGAAAATGAAAATTGCAAAACACCAGAAGAAGCAAAAAGAAAATTAGAGAGGTTTAAACTTTCCCTTGTTTGTGGGGAGGAAATTGCAAATACAAAAGCATTGCAAGCTGCATTGTTAACTGCGATTAATACAGGCAAACGTGCTTTCTTGGGTGGAGTTGAAGTTGTAATGCGAAAAAGAATCAAATCTTTACTTTATTGGCCCGATACTAAAACACTAAACGATTGTATTAAAAAATTGGGGGGTACATTGGTCAATGAAGCAAGTAAAGATTCAAGTTTTTCTTTGAGTTTTGGTAAAACAAACGGCTCTAAAAACTCTCTCCAAGTCGTGTGTAACGGCTGGGTTGGGGGTATTTCAGAATTAAAAATGACGACATCTCTTCCTTTATTGCCAGATTTTGCTTTGGGAGGTATCGTAGGAGGATCTTTGGGCGTAGCAGGAGCTTTCTTCCGTGTAACTGGTCTGGATAAATTTTTCGGCAGCGATCCTATAGGAATTTCTTTATGGAAACCCGATGTTAATTGGCTCTTGTCTGAGGCAACCGGCTCTCCATTGAAAAATTTGCCTAAAAATCTATGGATTTTAGGGCTTGGTCATTTAGGCCAAGCATATTTATGGAATTTTGGGTTATTACTGGATCCATCCATTGCCGGACAGATAAAAATACTGTTGCAAGATTTTGATGTTATAAAAAAAGCAAATTTTAGTACTGGTTTACTTTCCGAGGATCTATCCGTTGAAAAAAAGAAAACAAGAGTTTGCGCCGAATGGCTTGAACAAAGACAAATTAAAACAATAATTACAGAACGACGATTTAATGAAAATACATATAGAGATAATAAAGAACCATTTGTGGCGATTTCTGGTTTTGACAATGCGGAACCCCGTCGACTTATAGAAAATGTTGGATTTGATTTTATAGTTGATGCCTCTTTAGGTAATTCAATAGATGATTTTGATCGGTTTATGATGTATACATTTCCCGATAATACAGTTAAAGCCGTTAATATTTGGAAAGAATCTTCTATAGAGAAAAAGAAAAACAATAAAAAATTGATAGAGACATATTTAAAGGAAACAAACAATCCAGAATGCGGTATTTTAGCCTCTACACTTGCCGGAAAAGCTATTGCTACTTCTTTCGTTGGTGCAATAGCAGGGGCATTTGTTATAGCAGAAATACTTAAAGGTTTACATGGGAAAAAACGTTGTGGTTTTTTGCACGTGCATTTACGCGATCTACTTGGTACTCGCTGTGTTTGGTTAGATTCCTGCCAAGAAAAATTTTCTCAAAATGGTTTTGTTTCAATAAATACTTGAAATTAATTAGACATTCAGGTTGCTTTCTACTAAATCCTTAAAAATGTTAAAATTAAATAGATAAATTTATTAAGACTTAAATAGTGATATAATAAAGAAAAAACAAAAAGATTTTTATCAGGATAAACCATGCTTGAAGCAAATAAAATAGCGGCTGTTAAATTTGGCATAGACACACAACTAATAGAAGAACGAACAAACACCAGAAAAAACATAGAAATTCTGGGGGATGACTTAACATTTTTAAGTATCAGAGAGTTTGAAAGAACAAAACATGTTCACCGCTTACACCCTTATCTTGGAAAATTCGTTCCCCAGTTGGTAGAGGTATTTCTTAAGAAATATTTTAAAGAAGACGATACTATCCTTGACCCATTTTCCGGTTCCGGAACAACATTAATAGAAGCAAATATTTTTGGTATGAATTCCATTGGAATAGAATTATCCCCTTTTAATGTCTTAATTCAAGAAGTGAAAACAAAAAAATGTAATATTCCAGAAGTTGAAAAAGAAATAAAAGATGCCTTAAATCGTTTGAAACAATTTAGTTATGAATTACAGAATAAAAATCAATCTCTTTTTAAGAAAAAAACAGTAATATTTAATACTACCAGTGAATATTTAAAAGAATGGTTTTCTCAAAGAGCTTTACAGGAAATCCTGTTTTATAGAAATATCATCAAAGACTACAAAAATCAGGATATTTTAAAGATAATTCTTTCAAGATCTACTAGGTCAGCCAGACTTATACCTCATTATGATCTGGCAAGGCCCAAAAAAGCAGTCAGGGAAAAATACTGGTGTATTAAACACAAAAGATATTGTGAACCAGTCAATGAGGCATTAAAATTTATTGATCGCTACAGTTGGGATACTATTTACAGATTAAAAAAGTTTGATAAATTACGAACAGATGCTTTCATTAAAATTATCCAAGGTGATGCCAGAATAGTAAAATTACCTAAGGATCTAAAAATTAATGGCATATTTACTTCGCCCCCTTATGTTGGAGTTATTAACTATCATGAACAGCACAAGTATGCTTACGAGCTCTTCGGGTTCTCTCGCCAGGATGAATTAGAAATAGGGCCTGCTTACAATGGACAAAATGGCAATGCAAAAATAGAATATACACGCGGGATAATAAATGTTTTCAAAAATGTCTCAAAAAATCTTGTTGACGGAGCTTCAATCTTTATTGTTGCCAATGATAAATTCAATTTATATCCTGGTATCGGGAAAGAATGTGGATTTGAATTAATAGATGTTTTCCAAAGACCTGTTTTAATGAGAACAGAAAGAGACTCTAATAAATATTTTGAATCTATATTTCACTTCAAAAAGGGAGAAAAAAATGAGCATATCAATTAAACAAAAACAGGAAATTTCATTTTTATTGAAAGAAAAAATCAGAGATAAATTGAAAAACTATTCACCGGAAACTCAAGCAATGCCTTTTCATTTTCGTTTGCTGGGAAAGGATAGAATGGCATTATACTCATTTATTCATTCTGTAAATACAATGCTCGGGCAGTCAATATTTGAAAAAGTGGCTGAAATTATTGCGGCTCCAAATTTTGACAAAGCAGCATCCCAATATAATTTTAAAGGACATTTAAGTAATAAAGCTGTGTTAGAAATAGATAAAATAATGCTGAATTTACGAAGTGCAAAAATCCAAGCAGATGAGCCCGCTGAAAATCAAAGAATAAAAATAGCCGCAAATCAGGGAAAACTTGGAAATTCAAGAAAAGCCAGGATTGATCTTTTTGTGTTTAAGAAAAACACAGAATATTATTTTGAAATAAAAACAGTTAAACCCAATATTGATGTTTTTACAAAAACCAAGGAAAAATTATTGCAGTGGAAAGCAATGAGATATAGTACAAATCAAGATATAGCTGTAAAAGCATATATTTGCATCCCATATAATCCTGAAGCTCCGAATCCTTATAGCCGTTGGACATTACAGGGTTTGTATGATTTAAAAAATGAAGTTCTGGTGGCAGAAGAATTCTGGGATTTTCTAGGAGGAAAAGGAACATTTGAAGAATTACTGGATATTTTTGAACAAACTGGGATTGAGTTAAGAGAAGAAATAGATAAAAAATTTGCAGAATTTTAAAAATCTTTTGCAGGACGCAATAAAAAAGGAGTTCACCTTTCATCGGAAATGTGAACTCCTCAATCTTTTGTAAGAATACAATATAATTTTACCGTTGTCAAATTTTTTTCTTTCCTATTAAAAACCTTCTTTCTTCAAACCAACAAAATTCTTTATTTATCAATCCTTTTCTTTATTTTCACGTCTTTTAATTATTTCTGTCGAAAACCTTAAATATCCCAGAAACCTTGATTTTTCTATACGGTTCATCTTTCCGATGAACTATGAACAAACAAAATGACATATTCATGGATATTAGACGAGGAAAAATATCTCAAGATAGAGGAGGTGAAGATATTGAGGGATACATGCAGGAAACTAAAACAGGAAGGTATAAAAAGAAATAATCCTGTCTTTGTCAGAGACTGGTTTATGATTGAACTTGGCTTGTTTACAGGATTAAGAGTAGAGGAAATGGCTGACTTGAATTGCGGTGATTTGCTTATTGATAATGCACAATCATCTTTAATCGTAAGAAAAGGCAAGGGAAATAAAAAACGTGTAGTCTTGCTAAATCCAGTATTCAAAAAAGAATGCCTATGGTTTTTAAAATACAAACAAAGCATTCATCAGGAAATAAATGAAAATTCCTGTGTTCTCTGTTCTATTGAAGGAAATACATTAACAAAAAGAGCATTGCAAAAAGATTTCAAGAGAACAATGAAAAAAGCAGGACTTCCAGACCATTATTCAATTCATTCTTTAAGACATACTTTTGGCAGTCATCTTTACAAATCAAGTAATCATAATCTCAGGCTTGTTCAACAACAACTTGGACACTCATCAATAAGAACAACAGAAGTTTATGCAAGCTTAATGGCAGAAGATACAAAAGAAGCAATAAAAAACTTATACAAATAAGCGTACTTAAAGAGTTACTACTATAAAATAGTAAAAACAAAAGATTTATAAACATTATTTTCTTATAAGAAAGATGGCATATAATATTATGGATACAAACTACAATTCAGCAAGTGGAGCTTACGAAGCTATTGGGGATAATTTCCCAGGTGGATTATCTGGCGGTCTGGAAGATGTTGCTTCTTCTGGCAATTCTAATAAATTAATGAATTTTGCAAAAAGCATGGTTGGAAAATCAAAAAAACAAATAAGAGAAGCAGGAAAAAAAGCAGGTTTTACTTTAATTGAACTTTTAGTTGTAATCGCCATAATTTCAACTTTGGCTGGCATGTTGCTTCCTGCTTTAAGCAAGGCAAGAGAAGATGCAAGAAGAATTTCATGCATGAATAATGAAAGAAACATTTTGCAGGCAATGATAATGTATGGACAGGATTATGGAAATTATCCGGCAACAGGAGGAGATATTTTAGAAGGAAATGCTCTTTATGGTGTAGTACCAGATGAGCTTGGTTTATTAATAAGTGGTAATTATATACAAACACCAAAAATATTTGGATGTCCATCTGCGAATCATTTTACACCACAGGAAGTTGAAAAAGAATGGGATAATGCTGTAGCTAATAAAATAGGTCCTGCACAGAGCGGTTATATGTATAGAAATTTGTCAGGTGGATTAACAAACTATCAAATAGATTCTTATGAAAGAACACAAGGAGGAAAAAGTGCTATTATTAGAGACTGTGATTTTATTATCGTGGGTTTACATGATTATAATCATGGTAATGAATATTCAAATGTTGGGTATGTTGATGGACATGTAAAAGGCTATCCAATAACAAATGATAATCTAACAACAACAGGTTCTTATGATGCTCCTTGGTTAAATGCAGATAGCTTGAATAAATAACTAATTTTATAAATCTCTCTTTCTTATATTTTTAATGCAAAAAAAAGCATTAATATTTCCAGTAATAGCCATTATAGTTGCATTTGTTATTATCTCTTTAACAATGATTGTTCTTGAAAAAAATAAAACTTTAACAGGATTTGTTGTTTATTCAAGTGATGCAAATGCCTGTATTGCAGCAATGAATGAAAGTTCAACATTCTCAGCTAATGTTTCTTGCTCTAGTACTATTACCTATGGATTAAATATTACTTGTTCAAATTGCACTCTAAATTGTGAAAATTATAATTATAGTGGAACTACTGGATATGCACAAACAGCATTTATACTTTCAGGAACAAACATAACAATTGAAAACTGTAACTTATTTAGCTGGTATACAAATGTCTCTAATACAACTTCATATAGCGGATGTGGAAATAATTTTGCACCATATACTTCATCATGTTCGGCTATACCTGTAGATGCTCCTCCTATTGTATATCTTAATTACCCAACTCAAAACAAACAAAACAATACAAACTTAAGTTTCTTCAACTGTTCAGCTACAGACGACTATAATGTTACAAATCTAACCTTATATATATGGAATTCTTCTTCATTATATTATACTTCTTCCGCATCTATTATAGGATTGGCTTCTGGCTCTGCTAATTTCTCAAAATCTTTAACTCCTGATGGAAATTACACATGGAATTGCCTTGCTTATGACAATGCCTCTTTATCTTCATGGAACAATACAAACTTTACCTTAACAATAGATACAACCCCTCCTTATTTTTCAAGTCTTGCAAATAAAACAATAAATTATTCACAGCCATTATCATATTCAATAAGTGCTTTTGATGCTACAACCTCTGTTTCTTGTTATACTGTAAATGACACATCAAATTTCGCAATATCCTGTTCTGGATTGCTTCAAAACAATACTTTATTGGCAATAGGAGAATATTATTTAAATATAACTGCAAATGATTCTGTAAATAATGTAAATTCAACAATCTATAGTGTTAATGTTACAAAAGCAATACCAAATATAACTGCAACAGGAGCAACTAATATAACTTATGGAACAGCTTCTAATATTAATTGCACAGGAACAAATTTAGGAGGAGCAGATTTAACTTATTCTTTAAATCAGTCGAATGGAATTTATAAAGCAGGAACATGGTATTTTAATTGTTCAACTTCAGGAGGATCTAATTATACAGGCAATTCAGCTATATTTTCCCTTGCAGTTAACAAAGCGACCCCTGCTATAATAAGTTATATAAATGAAAGCTCTGGCAATTTCTCAGCTTATAATAATAGCAATGGTTATTTTTCCAATATATATCTAAATGCAACTTTAAATATAACAGGGATAGTTTCCATGTATCTTGACGGAAACCTTATAAATACAGGAACAGCCCCTATTTACAATATCTCAAATCTGACAATAGGATATTATAATCTTACAGCAATTTATTCTGGAAATGAAAATTATTCCTCTTCCTCTGATGTATTATGGATAAACATAAGCCAAACATCTGCTTCTTCTGGGGGAGGTTCGGGAGGAGGAGGTGGAGGTCCTCTGGCAATTATAATAGCAGTTTAAATGTATTGATAAAACGAAGAAAAATTTAAGTATTTAATAAGATATTTTTGTTACCAAAATTAGGCCGCTTCTAAATACAAAGATTACTGATAATAACAAAATTAAAACAGGTATTGTGCTTATTAGGAAAATGCCTGTTATCAAAAGAAGTCCTATTAGTGGTGCAATTGAAATTATATAAATTGCCTCAAAAAGAATAAGAAATATTACAAAAATCACAGAGGCTATAATAAACAAAAGCCCTCCTTTTTTAGGATTTTTATTGCTTAATACTAGAACCAAACCAACTATTAACAATACAGAAACAACAACAGCAAAAACAAAATTTATAAATGAAAATATAAACAGATGTTTGCAAATCAACTGATAAGAAGATTGTGCATTAATTAAAAGTTGCTTGCAAAAAAAATCAGTACCTGTATTTGTTCCAGCAAAAATAAACAAGAAGATATTTATAATTTCACTTAAAACAATAATTATCACTCCAATCAACGCAAGTTTAACGTGATTTTCAAGTTTTTGGTCTGGCATAATTATCAAAAATAATTCCTCTATAAAAACATTTCTCTTTTCAAAAATTTTCGTAACTTTAAAATTATCTCCATTTTTCATGGCAATACCACTTTCGGTACAACCCTTTTATTTCAAAAACTTCTTGCTTTGAATGCTAAGAAGGGGTGACAAGCAGAAAACTCTTAATCATATTAAGAACAACAGAATTCTAAAAGCTATTATATTCACCCTTGATAAGCCTTCAATAATCTCTGTAATCAGCAGAGATGTAGCCAGAAGACTTGATATAAAGAATTCCTTCAAGATTACAAAGCATATCAATGTTTTGGAAAAAATCAGAATAATAAAATGTCTCACTCCTGAAATCCACAAAAACAAGCCAGGAAGAGTTTATGGTCTTACTTCCAAAGGAATAAACATAAAAAAGAAATTATGCAGGGAAACAGGCTGTCCTTTTATTTATAATGAATTCAAAGCCAACTGGAATAATTATGGCTGGTCCTTAACAGGAACACAGAAACAGGCAATTATCAAGGCAATGACAAATCAACCAAAAACCCAGCACGAAATAAGAATATTGCTAAGAGAATTTTACAGGACAAGAAATAATAAAAAAGGAAAAAGTGCAGCTATTCTTATAGCCAGGGGTAATCTTAATGATATCCTTCAAAAAATAATTAAAAGAGGTATTGCAGAAAAGTTTCGCTTTCCAAGAAAAAGAAAAATGCCAACAAGCAAATACTGTCTTACAAAAAAAGGATTAGAAATCAAGGAATTGATTTCTCTATGATACATGAGAATATGACTCTTTCTTTTGCTTTCTTATAAATTTGAATATTTCGTTTATTTTCGGATCTTGCCACCTTCTTTCTTTGTTCTCTTTTTCCAGTTCTTTTATTCGCCTTTCCAGTTTTTCAATCTGTTTTTCAAGTTCATGTTTCTTTTCAGGGGCAATATAGTCAACATTCAAGACTTGCTTTTTCAATAGTTTCATGAGTTCTTTTTTATTTGAGTGAGAATAAATTTTATCAAACATTTTTTCACTATGCCCCATCATCAGCAAGGCATTTTCTTTTGTGAGTTTACCTTCTCTAATAAGTTTATGTAATTCTTCTCCTTCACTATGTCTTAAAATGTAATTTACTCTTGCTTTTCCTAAAATCCTTTTTGTATGTCTTGAGAACCACATATTCACAACTGGAGAGCTTATAGGAATATTTACATCTTTGGAAGGAAAAACATAAGGGCTTTTCTTGTTGTTTTCTGATTGCCATTTTTTTAATTCATTTAAAAAATAAATTGCCTGCTGGTTTAATGGAGGAGCTAATCTCTCTTTTTCTTGAGCTCTCCTGTTCTTTTTAGAAATGATTGTAAGCCAGCAAACATCAGGATCTTCCATATTCACTTGTTCCCATTTTAAAGTTCTTGCTTCAATAGTTCTTAGAGCTCCTTGATATTGAACAATCAGATAAGTTTTCCAAAAAATAGATGGTTCTGCTTTTATTAGTTTCTCTACATCTTCCTTGCTTAAAATATCTTCCTCTTTTATTTTCTCTTTCCTTTGCGGATCTGATACAAAATTCATATCTTCAAAATCATTAAACCTTTTGCTCCAATCCTTAAAATACCATTTTAGAAATCTCTTAAGATATGCTTTTATGTCATTTTTAGAGTAATCTCCAAAGCCACTTTCCTTCAATATTCTCAAAAATGCCTGTAAATCTTCAAGATTAATGCTATCCAATCTCTTATTAGCCATAATTAAGAATCTTATTGCATTTGATTTTGCCTTCTTATTTCTCCCTTTTCCTGCATTAACAAGGCAATACTTCTCGAAATTATCAACTATCTTCTTGTTTTTATTACTTAGTTTTTCATAATATTTTTCTGTTGGGTTACTATTAGGGTCAAAAACCAAGAGCTTATTTTCCATATAAAAACAAGGAACATGCTATTTATAAATATTATGGTCTATATCAGAAACAGCTTGGCTGTGCTACGGGCTCGTGTTTTTTGATATAGACCTAAGAAATTGGTCTTTTCCAAGTTTTTAGGTTTTGAACAATTGCTATTAGATAACGTAAGTTTTTAAATATTAGGGTAGAACTTATAGAGGGGTAAAGACTTCAATCCCATTTTTACAGTCATAAGATTACCCATTATTATAAGAATGGTTTGGAAAAAGCTGATAATAGACTTCATCAATAACATACATCCAGTAAGGTTTCTTATGAATACCCGTGGAATAATCAAACGATTTCTCTGTTTTGGTTTCAATTTCATATTTTTTATAAGGTTCATCCATTTTTAGTCTATATCCGGCCAGTCATAGCCATTGCGTTCTTTTCTTTTAATTTCTTCTATTTTTTCTCTCTCCCTTTGAAGTTCATCTTCTTCCATCATTTTTTCAAGTTTCTGCATCCGTAATTTTTCTTCCCTGTCATTAAGTTCAGTATCTTCTTCCATTTTAAGAGTCATCCTTCAAAATAAAGTAACATTCCGTGCATATCCATTTATGCTGCACTTTCCCTTGTTTTACTATTGTCCTGAGCAAAACATTTTCTGATTCAATACCACAATGTTCGCATTTCATTTTTCAAGTTTCAGGAGGGATTTTCATATCCATTATTTTCTTTATAGCCAAATCCATTGGAAATACTGTAATGTTTTTGCTGTTTCTTGATAATATAGCAAAGTTTCATACTTAAATCCCGAAGCACATTATCAATATCCCTGACTTTATTTTCTATTCTGAATATAGATTTTCTTGCTTTGGTTTCAAGAGATTCTTTTGCCATTTGCCTATTGTTCCTTTTTGGGATTTCAAAACTTTGTCAAGATAAGCAACTGATTTGATATCAGTGATAACTGTTTTGTGGATAATCCATTTTCCGTCTCTGCTTTTACTGATGTTTGTTTCCACTATAGGTGCTCTTCCTGGCATTTCTGAATTTTCTTCGAATTCATTTATTTTTGTATTTTCCATATTATGATGTATAATAAATTAAAGTTTAAATAGGTTGTACTGAAATAAGAATTAAGAGATAATATGCCACTATCTTCCTATGCAAAAACTGGTAATTTTATTGAAGATATAGAAAAAATAGTATATTCGAATGCTTACCGAAGATTGGCCCATAAAACTCAGTTAATTATTAAACCAACCAGAGATCATTTTAGATCGAGGCTAGTCCACACCGCAGAAGTAAATCATATCGCTTCATCTTTAGGAAAATTGCTTGGATTGAATATAGAGTTAATTTCGGCAATAGCTCAAGCACATGATTTAGGGCATACGCCATTTGGACATGCTGGAGAAAGAGCTGTACAAAATATTTTAGAAATAGAAATTAATAACCGCTTTCAGATAGAATGTCCTAAGAAGGAACCTGAAAAAATTTTATTCAGAAAAAAGTTATTCCACCATTCTATAAACTCATCTAGGATATTAGTTAAAGAGAAAGAATTTGAAGATATATCAATAGAAATTATTAATGGAGTTTTAATGCATAGTTGGAATCCATGGCAGGAGACGAAAAAAAATATGTTTATTCCTAATACTTATGAAGCACAAGTAGTAGCAATTGCAGATCAAATAGCAAGTATAAATCATGATACCGAAGATATTATTGAAGGAGAACCTTATACCAAATATACAGAAGAAAGGTTTTCTCAGGAGATTATTAATGGTTTTAAATCTGCGCATAAAGATACTTATAGGCAATTAGAAGAAAGTATCCAGCAATTTATTATTGATAAACAAGTTGAACCAGGATATGGGAGGAAAAAAAGAGTTAATTATATCCTTTCAGATATTATAAAAAATACTAAAGAAACATTCAAACAAAATAATATAACAAGAAGTGAACAGGCGATAGAATGCCCAATATGCCCTTCTGCAATATGGTCTGAATTTTTAAACTACTATGAGGGTTTTATTAGGAAATTAATTCAAGAAAAAATTTCTTGGTTCATCGCAAGAGATAATATGGCAAGTGCATTAATTTCTACGGTATTTACGCATATTTGGCCACGAATAAGTAGTTCCATTGAAGTTAGCCATAGATCTATACAACCCTCATTATTTTCAAAAGAAGAATTAATAAAAAGCAAATATGAGGAGAAAACTAAATATATAGAACACTTTATTTCTTTTTTTAACCAGCACTATATCGATGAAGAAAATGGCATAAATTTTTATGATGCCTATTTGAAAAAAGCAAAAGAGATAAAAACCAAACATGAAATATCATTATGGGATCTTAATATTTTGGATCTGAAGCAAAATTTATCTGAAGATGATAAACGGTTATTTACTAAGATAATTGCAATAATTGATTTTATCGCTGGTTTTACAGATAGGTATTGTCTGGAAATATTTGATGAGGTATATAAAGAATTTATAGTTACATAACAAAAAAGTTCTTCAGTACATTTATAAAAAGATATTGTTAGTGAAAAGTGCTCATGCCAATAGTTTTCGAAATAAAAAGATTTATAAATAAAACATCCCTCCTGAAGAAACATGAAACAGGGATTAGAAAAAATGTTCTTGGGAGAATTGATAAATAAGATAGTAATTGAAACCATAAATTATGTTGATGGATTATGGAATGAAGATTCTCCATACGATTCGAAAGAAGAAATTAATAAACAATTAAGAGAGCAATATCTTAAAAAAATAAAAGAACTAAAAGATGAATTAAACAAAAGAGAAAGATTTTATCTTCGAAGATAAAAAAAGAGATTTAGATAGTAGATCTCCATAATTAATCTTATTTTCAATATTAATTAATCCCAAAAACATACCTTACTACTAATGCCTAAATACAATAGGGACATCCCGGCATAACCCGAAAAACCCCCTTTCCTACTGAATCAGTAGCGCTTCCTATTTATCCTCTTTTTCGTTAAGTAAAATAAGTAAAGGCTGGCTCATTTATGTGGGCCAGCCTTTATTATCAATATTCATCAGGAAACAAAATTGTTGTAGCAGACCTGTCAGCTTCAGTAATAATCCATATCTTCGGAAGATTCCTATTTTTATATGCTGACAGTATTCTCAAATTTCCAAATCTTACTGCCTCTTCATTAGAAATCTTGTCTTCCTCACATATTTTCCCCCACTCACCAGCAGCATGTTTTTTCACACACTCAAGCACAAATTTAGCAAATTTCTTGTCCTCAGCAATAAGATTATTTACTCCACATGTTAAATACAATTTTCCAAGTTCAAATTTAGCCATAATCCCTCCTAAAAAATTATCTTTCCATTTTCCTTGAAACTGTAAAATCCATTCTCAGCAATAATAATATGGTCCAGAACCTCTATACCCGATATCTTTTCTGCCTCAGCCAGCCTGTTTGTTATTTCAATGTCCTCTTCAGATGGTTCAGGTTCCTCAGAAGGATGATTATGGCAGAGAAGAACCTTGCATACCCCCTGCATTACAGCAAATCTGAATACTTCTCTTGGATGAATAAGAGATGCATTCAGAATTCCCAATGACACCAAGTCAATATACCTGACCTTATGTCTTGTTGTTGTTCCTATTATCCAGAAATGCTCCTTGTCTCTGTCACACTGTGATTCTTTTGCAAGAATCTCACTAAGTAATTTATAACAGACTTCAGGGCTTATAATCTTTACCGGCTCTTTGATTTTTATAAGCATGGATTCTCCTTTTTCATCAAAATAAAAAAGGTCTTCCAGTAAAAAACCGAAAGACCCTGTTCAAAATATAACCATCTTCATAATGTTAAAGTCAAGGGCTGCCATTTTTCCCTTTGTTACCGTGCTCAGGCGTGCATATTTAATATGATGAAGTAATACCAGACTGTCTTACTTTACATGTTGCTCTTGCCTCCCAGTTAATCTCTCCATCACAATCTTCTGTATTCAATCCTATTTCATTTTCTATGCTCTCATACACTTTTACGCATGAATCTGCAAGAGCATCAAGCATTTTTCTTTTTCTTGGCTCTATTTTATCAGAGTAATCAGAAGGGAAAATACTGCCCCTTATTCCCCCTCCCAGATAATTACATCCTGCACCAAATTTTTCAGGCAGATAATATTCATCTATCTCAAAAGCACAGGCAACATCTCTGCCATAAAAACCAACACCACCTCCCCTGTGAGAAACATTTACATATACCTCGCCAATTCCCAATTCTTTTAAATCATCCAATGTCTTTACATTTTTCAATTGTTTCAGTGTTATCATTTTTATTTTCCTCCAATTATTTTTTTAGCAATGTCTTCATTCCAGTCACCAAGTATCTTTCCGCATGCAGGACAACACATATCATTATATTCATCTGTATATTCCTCATCAGCCTTGTTGTAAACCAAACCCTCTTTATCCATAGAAACATCATAAACCTGACAGACACTTTGCTGATTAGCCAGACTTGTTAATTCCTTCTTGCAATATCCACAAAAAAACTTCCCATTTTTTTCATGTATCTTAAAAGTATTAATGTCCATTGTTATTCTCCGTTTTATATTAAAAAGGGGTTCTTCTGTAAAAAACCAAAAGAACCCCTTAATACAATCAACTCAAATTAACTGCGGTTCTGGTTCTTTCTGTTCCTCTGTCTGGAAAGTCTGTTTATTCTCTTCAGCCTGTTCAGATACTTTCTCAGGTGTACTTCCCTTGCTTGCAAGAAGAATCTTGTTATATTCTTCAACAGCATTTGTATCTTCTTCATGTCTTACAGGCATAACAACCCCAATTCCTTTTTTGTCTCTTGCCACATCATAAAGAAAATGTACTGCACTGTTTTTTCCTGTGAATAACATTGTCACTTCCCCTTTTCCTTTTTCAGCCATGTCATCAAGAGAGGATATAAGTTTTTTTAATAAACTTGTGCTGAATACTATACTGAAGATTATCTTCTCAGGCTCAAGTATTAATACCTTGTCTGTCTCTGGATATGCCACAAGATTTCTCTTTGCTGTCTCAATATTTTCTTTTGCCTCTGATACACTGACAAGATCTGTTGTGACAAGAGAAACATCTTTTCCATTGCTGATAAAGACATGTTTCAAAATATCAAGCACAACTTTTGGATTTAAAGACCTGAATGCTTTTTTCAGATTTTCAACACCAAGCCAGATATCTTCTGTCAGCTCATCCACATGAAGAGATTCAGGCAAATCACCAGCATCAATCTCATCCATAGGCACTCTTAAAAGCATTTTTGTGTCTGTGGTTTCCACATATCCTGTCTTTCTTACAACAACCCCTCTGAAATGTTCTTTTGACTCATCCTTATTAACAATTTCAGAAAGAGGTTTTAATTCCTTTCCAAAAGCAAACACTTTTTTTGTATCCATTTTATTCCTCCGGTTTATAAATAATAGACAGCAGTGAAAGGCTTCCGCTTTCTGCCTTTTCTTACATTGTTTATATGCGTCCTGTAAAGAAACGCGCCGGAATATTACTGCTGTTTTACAACAAACATAATGCAGGCTCAGTTTTTCGAGACAAGCTGCGGGTTTTTCTCTATCTGTCTTAATTCCACTTTGATTGAGCCATTTCCCACTAGATTGACAACTTCTTTTCTTGATGTTGTCAGCCATAATTTTTTAAGCACAGATACTTTCTGCGCTCTTAAGTCAGGAAGATTTGTCTTTGCTGAAAGTATTTTCATTGCCTCTTTGCCAGCTGGTGATGACCTTTTCCATATAGAATCATTTGATCCAGAATCCCATGTCTTGGCAATAACAGGAGTTCCATGGTTGTAGTCAAATCCAATCTCCTCAATCCTGTGAATAAGGATATCCCTCTGCCTGTCAAGTTTTGAGATTTCCTCAAGAATCAGCTGCACACCAAGTTTTTTCATGGTTGTTTCTTCTGCCTGGCCGCATAATTCTTTTTCAACATTAACAGCTTCCTGTATTGCCTCTTCATACTGTTTCTCAAGTAATTTAGCCAGTTCCCTTTTCTCTGCCACCCCTACAAAATCCATATTTCCATTTTTCATAATTTCTCACCCCCTTTCGTAATTTGATTGTTTTCAGCGATAACAAATATTTCTTTCTTCACAGGCTTCCTCTCCTTTACAATTCTTGTTTCAACTTTTATGTCTTTTATAGCATCAGCAATTATTGTGCTTACTAATCTTGTCATCGGCATTTTCCTTGCCTTTGCTATCTTGTAAAGCTCAGGAATCAAATCCTGGCTTATTCTCGGAGAATAAACCTGCTTCTCAGTCTTTGGAAAATCCACTTTATCTCATCTCCTTTCGTAATTGTAAAAATAAAAAAAGGGAGCAGAATCCCTTTAAAATTTTCCCCAAAAAAGAAAACAGGAAACCCTGCTCCCATACTTCTAAGATTTCACAGCCTGTATACTTCTTGGATTTACAACTATCTCTGTTATTACTGTTTTTTCACCTGCAAAATCAATCACAAAACTTCTGACCTTGCCACTAAGCTCAACAAACAGTCCTTTTGATAACAGACTTTTCACATCAGCAGAAGGATTGAAGATTATACAGGGAATCTCATTCCTTGATTTCTCATTTCCCTCTGTAACAAGGACAAATCTCAGGATTTGCCCGTTATTGACAAGCCTCGCATTGGAAGCCATGCCTGTTCCGATAAAGATATTCATATGCAGCTCCTTTGTAAGAATGGAACTACTATCTTTTGATTAAATTTGTATTTTTATTAGGAAATGCAGGTATATAAATCCTGTACTGAAAATAGGATATTGTGATATAATTAAAAATAAGGAAAAATTTTTATAGCATAGGAGATTATTATTTTCATGCCACCAAAAAATATTAAAACAATAAGGGATCTGATTTTCTGGCAATATGCAAAATTAATTTCTAAGTCTGCCGGATTTGGAATTAACCAAAGAGCGTTTCAGATGGAAAGATTTATTGCTTTAAGAAATGGGGAAATAAATTGGTCCTCTACAGTTCGGGAATGGCTTAAAGAAAAAGAAAAACCTAATGAATGTATATATTGTGGTTCAAAAGATAGTTTAACAATTGAACATATCTTGCCTATATCATGTGGCGGTCAGAATATTACAGATAATACTATTATGGTATGTAAAAAATGTAATTCAGGAAAAAAAGATAAACGACTTTATGAATGGTTTGGTTTATCAAAAAAAGATGAGATACCAAGAATTGCCGAAGGAAAATATCTTAAATTACTTTATGGGCTGCATGAACAAAGAGGTTCTCTTGATATAGATAAAAATGATTTAAAAAACAAGATGTGCCCCAGGTGTGATATGAAATTGAATTGCATTAAAGAATGTAAAGAAAATCAATTGACAGTTTATTGTCTTGAAGGTGTTTTTCATAAATAAATTTCCACTTCTAACTCAAAATATCAAAAGACAAGGCAGATACAATCCTTACTTTATCACCAAGATTATTCTGGACAAGAGAGGAATGGATTTTTTCTTCAGCAGATTTGTTTGTTGTTATGACAATTATTTCAGAAAATCCTGAATTGAGATTTCTCCTTACATTTCCAAGAAAATCAGAATAACCAGTCTCTATCTCAATGGCTATTCTTTTATCTTTATTTTCAACAATAATATCAGGCTTGCCATTGATTTCCTTTTCAATCTCAATCTTGTAATTTTGTTTCTGGTAATATTCTGCAACTTTGTATTTCCAGAATTTATGGACAATCCCTTCTTTTTTTTCTTCTATAAAGATACCCTTTTCCCTTAACAATGCCTTCCCTTTTCCTGTAATTTCAAACAAGACAACAAGCCCTGTTCTTGTAATTATCTTTACCGGCTTGATAGACTCGTTTTCTATAAGTCTGTTTTTGTAATAATTGCCATACTTTGGATTAATTTTCAGTCTTTTGTATCTCTGTGTAATACTTGAAAGAGGAAAGTTTGCAATGTCCTTAAGCAGTTTATCCTGAAAAATATGATATTTACTTTTAAGAGTGTCCTTATTATCAGAATGGTAAATATCCTTAATAGGCTCTGATATACCTGATTTACCAGGTAAATATGGTAAATACCCTTCCATTTCTTTTTTCAGATCATTGTCTTTCATTGCCTGTTTTTCAATCTGAACAAGAGGAATTTTAACAAGACAGGGCTCAATCCTGTTTTTTATTCTTACTATAGCCTCACCTACTTTCAATTTTGAGAAAATGTTTCCCTGCTGCCATGGAAGAAACATTGCCTGTGTTGCTGCTTTTATATCAAGTTCATGCTGTAATCCAAGAAAAACAAGTGTATGGCAGTTTCCAAGAAGATATACAGGAAGCAGAGAAGGATGCTGTGTTATAGAAACAATTCCCTGTCCAAAACTTCGCAGTTCCCTGTAAACATTCTCAAGAGAGGAAAGTGTTTCTTTCTCAATTCTTGTCTTTGGAAAAAGATTATGAACCTCTTCAAGAAAAAGAACATGTTTTAATTTATCTGTCTCACCCTGTCCTAACCTGTAAAGATGAATCCATCTCAAGATAATCTCACTGAAAAATATTCTCAATGGTTTTGGCAGTTCAAGGTCAAGCTCAAATATCACAGGCTTGTCAAGCAATTCCTCAAGTTTTATTGGATTTCTTGAATTAAAACTTTTTGCAGCCTCTCCTATAGTAAAACTTGTAAGAATACGTATTGCTGTCTGTTTCCATTTAAGTTCTCTTTCATATGCCTTTAATTTCTCTATTTCATGCAAACCATCATAAAAGTTCGGATAGAAATCCCTGTGTCCTTTTAATTCCTGAAAAAATTTTGAGTATATCTTGCTGAAATAATGTGCAACTCCCGGCCCTGATATATGGCTTTTCTCCAAAACCTCGGATATTGTGCTTACCCAGACACTTGGGTCAACTCCTGGTGGCGGTCTGAAAGGATTCCATAAAAAAGGCACAGTATTTCTTCCTATTGTAAAAACATGAACATCTTTTAAATCAAAAGAATTCTGCAAAGGAAAATCAAGACTAGGTAATCTCCCTTTGTAAGTTAAAATATTTCTCCAGCTTCTTTTCCAGTCAATCACAAGAAAAGGGGTTTTCATTTTTAAAAGTTCAAGAGCAAAAAGAAATGCTGTATTTGTCTTCCCCTCTCCTGTAATACTGAATAGGCCTATCTGTTTTGTAAAGTCTTCTGGAGAAAGATATAAGGAATGAAGTGTTTTATCATTATAAAGAACATTTCCAATATAAAAAAGACCAGCACTTTTAGTAATAGAAGGCGGAGTAAGAAGTATTGGCTCTGATTCAGGATTTGTTTTCAATAGCTTTTCAGAGATAATCTGGATGTTTAATTCCATTTCCTTTCTTTGTTTCTCATCACCTGTAAGATAGCCATACCATAATTTATCAGCCTTGCTTCCTATAACTGGTTTTAATTTATTGCACATTTCTCTTATATCTTCAGGTCTGAGCATCATTTTCATTAAAAAGATTTTCCCTGCCAAATACAGTCCAGTAGTCAGCAAGAGCACCCATCAAATATTTCTTTAAAAACATTGAGTCTTTCCAGAATTCCTTTTGCTTCTGTCTTTTTTCCTGTTCAAGTGTAATAAGCCTGTTTTCAAGCTGGGTTCTTCTTCTTCCAAACTTCAAATCCTCATTATCATATCTTCTCTGGCATATTTCATTTATTTCATGTAAATAAGTCTTTGTCTTGCAGATTTCATCATTTATTTTTGTATTCAGACCGGAATTTAAGCCTTTTCTTATCTCAATTTCATTAAGAAGTTCCTTTACAGTTGCTTTTAGTGTTTTTGATTTTCCGGCAGAAAGTTTTTCAATAACATCTGTGGTGGAATTTTTATTTAATTCTTTTGTTTCATAATCTGGTTGTTCAATTGAAGGATAGATTATTTTTTCCAGTGTATCGGCATAACCAGGAAAAATGTTTCTGTAATGTTCAATAACAGGGTTTTCATATTCCATTTTCTCTTACTTTTTAGTAGTAACCCATTACTTTTAAACCCTGTACTGAAAAAGGAAAAATCTTTTGTTTCTTGTTTCTGTTTCCTATGTTCATTTCTCTTTATTCTCTTCTTATATTCATTATAACTACTTCATAATCCAATACTTACGTTCTGGAAACATAAAAATACTCCAGAAACAAAAACTTTGTGTTCCCCTTCCAAAAATTAGAAAGGAACGCCCCCCTTAGAGGGGGCTAGGGGGTGGACGGAATTGTCCACGTCTTATAAAAAAAATCTTTTATTCTTATCTTGTCTTGACACCCTGATTTTTGATCACTTCTTACTTGAATCTTGATTCATTATTACTTTAATATTTGATATTCTTCTTGCCGGCTTTAGCCCGATTATTGTCTTAAAAAATGCTTTTATTCTTATTCTAATCTCTTCTTATTCTCTTGTCTTAGACTTAAAACATCTGTATTAAAAATTCTTCTGCATCTGTCTTTTTTATTGGCACCCTCATGCCGAGATGAAGACTGACCTCGAATTTCCAGAGTGAAACATCGAAAATTCAGAGATGGAAAGTTTTCCTCGGCGAGTGGAGCCATACACCTAATGGAAAAACTTAAATGGTTAGCTGACGATATAACATGGGAAGCGCCTTTTATGTTTTTCTCATTATCAAAGTCAAAATTAGAAAAACTGGGAAAAAGGTTTAAATTATATAAAAAATTAGATTTTCTTATTGTTTAAGTCTTAATTTATTGAAAAACAAATAACTTTCCCTTTTGATTTCTGCAAGTTCTGTTTCTTCAAATTTTATATTAATTGGTACAATCCTTGATTTATGTTTTGAAAAAAATTCTTCAACAATTCTTGAAGCATTTGGATGAATAATTAGCATGAATATTTTCTTTCTATCTAAAGCATTACTGAATACATCCCTGATGATTTCATCACGAAAAGAATATCCAATAATAATACAGCCATCTACATCATTTAATAATACATCCCGGAATAATCTAAATAATTCTTTGAAAGGTGTTTTTGAAAAAACATCTCCTTTTTCAGCCGGATAAATAAGTAAACTTTCAGGATTAACATCTGCTGCTGAAAATTCAGATACTTGGGCAGGGATACGGCAGATATTCCCTTTAATTTCATATAAATCGCATGAACCATGTATTTTCACAAGTTTAATTGTTTTTTCATCAGTGTTGGTGAGAAATTCCTGGGGGGACCAAATACCTTCTGGGTGTTTTGTAGAATGTTTAAATCCACAAATCAATTCTGTTTCTGTTAATCTGCAATAGTTTTCAATAATCAGGTCATAGTTTGTGGTAAAAACCCAAGTACATGGTTCTATAGACCTAAAAAGAGAATCAAAAAATGGAACAAGTAAAGTTTTAATTTTAATTTCATTAAAACTCCAACACCTATTGGCTATATATTTCTTTATTGTTCCTTTTAATTTAGTTATCTTTTTTTTAAAAGCATCCCTTCCTTTTGCATCTACTAATGATTTTCTTGATGAGGAATTTGTGTAAAGTGGAAAGTTTTGTGAGAAAAACCGTTTAGTACCCATATCATAGTTGACATAGCTAATAAGATAAATGAAACTATCTAATTCTCTTTCCTGTAAATTGATAAATTCCAAGATGGATTCTAAATCTTCATTTTGTAATAATATTTTTACTTCTTCTGTTCCAAAAGAGTTTGGAGCGTTATTTGAGAACCCATAAAATTTTGAACGCAAGATTAAATCAAATATATCAGAAAATTCATTTTGGAGGGAATGAACATGATTGTAAATATCTGCCAAAAATTCTTTCATGGTGGGAAGTCCAAATGGCTTTAAAAATCCTGCTCCTGTGAAAAGGCAAATTTTGAATTTATTGTTATTCATTTCTTATCCTGTAAAATTATAGCATAAATAAATTTCCTTAAACCAAAAATCTCAAATTTTTTGATATTCCTGTAAATAAAGTACATAATAGGAAATAAGAAAAAATGGCAATGGAAATGGAATATTGGCAGAAAATATGGCACTTACTTGAAGATATCTGGAAAAAAAACGATGAGATTGATAAAAATCTTGTCAGAATCTTTTCATATATTCCGCTTGAGGAAATTTTACAGCAAGTTGCCCCCATAGGGAGTGATGCTGAAATACTTCCGGGGTTTGTATTGTTTGCTGCATATCACTTGACATTAAAACATAAGCTTTACGGGATTTTCTTTGCCATTGAAAACATTGCGACCCTTGGAAAAACAGAGATGCCCCTACCTTATAATCAAAAGGTATCTAATTCAGTCATAGACAAGGATTTATTTTCAAAATTAGAAAGTTATATATTTTGGTTTTTTACGAGTTGCACTGCTGTAGCAGATATACTGGCACAAGAAATAAACCTGCTTTACTGCAAACCTTTTGAAAAATATGAAAAAGATATATCTTTCAGCAACAAGTTTTTTTTCAATAAAAAGGTACATAGAGAAATAAGCAATTCAAAAATTCAAGATGCTATACAAAAAATTCTGAAAAACAATCTCTGGGAAGAAATTAAAACATTAAGAAATTGCTCAAATCATAGGGTACTAATACGCATGGATCATAATAATTCTTATCTTTATCAGGATCCACAGACAGGCGAAACGAAATTAAAAAAAGATACTATATCTATCCAGCCAATCTTAAAATCATCAATATTTGAACATTTTAGGGGTAAATCTGTGCGTACTGACTTGGAAGATGGATATTCTACACCAGTTATAAAGCTTGAACCTGAAAAATACAGCCAATTCATTTATGAGAAAGCAGAAGAAATCCTGAAATTTATCTTTGAAGATATGAATAATCAGGATTGGGATTGGGCCCCTATAAATAAAAAAGCTAGAGAAATTTGACACGAGAAGGAACAATCATGATAGTACTGAAATACACCAAAAAACTAATTAAAGCATTAGGAAAAAATGCTGATAAGATATTTTCCTCAGCCTCAGACAAGAAAGATGCCTCTGTTCTTGGAGAATGGAGTGCCAATCTTGTAAAATATGCAGGAATAAGATTTATCCTTTTTGTTAATGACAAGACATTGCTTACTATCTTTCTTGTTTTCAAACCAAAAGAAAATATTCTTGAGAGATTTCAACAAGCTTTACTCAAGGAATTACTAAGGCTTGATATCCCTTCTGACAGAGCAACAGAAGAAACATTAAAATTCTCTGGTTTCTCTCTTGAAAAAAATACAGACAAGAGCATGACCAGTTATATGAACCAGCTATCTTTTGACTATCAAGTTATGCTTGATATGCAGTTACAAAGAAAAGAATTTCTTGATATAGAAAAAGCCTAAGCAGGAGCAAATGAAACTCCTCATATCAAAAGAGAACATGTTTTCCCAGAAGATTATGTGAGAGAATTATTTGGAGTAAGCAAGGGAAATTTGACTGTTCATTGATATATTTAATTGAGCTTATTAATTCAATGACTTTTTTTTCTTATTTAAAATTCAGAATAAATTCTTTGATCGGTTTTAAAATATCACTCGAAATATACTGAAAAACTTGCTCCACTTCCGCCCAAATAGCTTTGTCTAATTCTTCGGTATTCTTAAGGCTTATTGTTCCCGAAATATAGTCACATGCCCAATAGCTGATTAATCTACCAATTGTGGAATGTATTATTTCTCCCAGTTTTCTTGTCGCTTTGCATTGAATATTTACTTCTTCAAAAACTTTTCTTACAGTAGCGTTTTTTCGTTCTCTCCTTCTTCAACCCTTCCTCCTGGAAATTGCCAGAGTAAGTTACCTTCCTTTATTTTTCTTCGCACCAATAAAATTTTTTTGTCTTTTTCAATTATAGCAATTACGATTTTATTCATTTTAACCATCATGTAGTTTCTCTAATAAATTTTTTACTTTTGAGAATAAATCAGATGTCCCGTATTTTTCAACATTTTTTACATTAATCCACTTGATGACAATGGCCAATTTTTAGATAAAGAAGAGATTGTACCGAAAATTTTTGCTTCTTGTTAATTATTATGATAAAATTATTTTATTTCAGATATTGGTATCAATCTTTAAAAAACCAAAAAAAACCAAGAAATAATAATTTACAACCATAAATTATGAACATGTCATCGACTTTTTTTTATTTTCAACAATATCTTCGGTCAAACATCGGCAATTTTATATTTTTTATTGAATCTTCATTGATTTTTATCATATTAGGATGGTTTTTACCTTCTCGTGAACGCTTAAAAGATATGGAGATATATTTTTTTTATGGATGGAGATACATTTCTAATAAAAATGGTAGGAGACTATTGATAAAAGCAAAGAATGCTTGGAAGTATAAGAAATATCCACTTGCAGCAGCCTCTTTGAAAGCCTCTTTCCGAACAATGCTAGAAGATTGGAGAAACAAACAGCCTCCCGCCATCCGTACTTTAGATCTTGAACCACTTGTTTCTGAAAATCATTTACGAGTTAAATCAATCAATAACTATTTGAAGTTTCGTAATATGATATGGTATGCACATGAAAATAGTCAAGAAGATTTTAAATCTGTTTTTCAAAAATATCCTAAAGATGATATGCTTTCCAAAGATTTAAAAATGTGTATAGATTTTATCATAGAAGTTGCCTTTCTATTTCAGATTTCAAAATTGTCTTTCTTTACTTTCTTGAAAAGTTTTTGGCAAAATTAAAAAGCCGGGTTAACCCCGGCTAAAAAAAATCAATTTCTTAAATACTTTTTTATAACCTTATAAGCTTCCTGCTTTGTTATTCCTTCCTCTATTCTAATCCCAAGAGCCTTGAGATAAGTAATCTGCCTTACTGTTGCAGGTTCTTTTCTTGCATTTTCTCTCTCAGTTTTCATTTCCTCTACTCTCCTGTCCTTGCTTAACTCCTGCAAAATAGCAATAGAAATATCACAAGCAGAATACCCATTAAAACCTTCTTTATTGATTTTTGCAAGTATAGCTTTGAACAAATTAATGTAATATTGAAATTCCATTTTACAAATTTTCTTTAGCCATATCAATCAATTTTGAAGCCTCAATCTTGGTTATTCCTGGATGTATTTTTATGCCAAGCTGTTTCATATACTTCAATTGATTAAAAGTTGCTTTTTCATTCCTGTCATTGCTCTGAACAGTCTCATCATTACTATTTCCATTTTTCTGTATAGACTTTGACTGCTGAATTACTGCCACTCTTCTATCCTTGCCATATTCCTGTACAAGAATACAGGCAATATTTACAGCTTTCTCTATATCAATACCCTCAATCTTCCTTAATGAACTCAATATATTCTCAAAAAGGTTTTTATATTCATTTTCCATTTTTAAACTTAACCTCCTTTCACTTCATTCTCGGGGTTATTGGGCCCCACGAAGATAAGGGGCACAATAGTTTCGTAGATTATTGTTCATGGCAAGCCGACCTCTGAAAACAAAGAGGATGACCTCGAATTTTTTACTCTGCAAAGCGAGTAAAAATTCAGAGTGGAAGACGAAAGCAAGAGGGAAAAGCTTAAAATAGGAATGCTCGAAAAAGAGGGGTATTAATGCATACCGCGTGGCGATGAATTTTTCAGGAAGCTCTTTTTATGCTTTTAGGCAGGAAAAATAAATTAATAAACAGAAATAATGGGAATTAAAATTCGGATTTATCCTGATAGCACAATTTTGTCCGATTCAATCAAATCCTTCAGGATATTTCCTATTTTTTTATCAATTCCCTCATTCCCAACAAGTACATCCAATGCATCCTTAACGCTCATCGCCCTTCGATATGCTTTAGGAGTGGTCAGGTGATCAAATGCATCAGCCACGGCTACTATTTGTGCTAAAAAAGAAATTTTATTACCCATTAATCTGTGCGAATAACCTTTCTCCATATATTCATGATGGCATGCTATTATAGACTTCGCAGACATTGGAGTATCTAACAATAGCATCATTACCGCTCCAGTAAATTTATGACGTTTGATTATCTCCCATTCTGCATTATTAAGTTTATCTGGTTTATTTAAAATAGCACTGTCCACGGTCAATTTCCAAATATCATGAAGTATACTGAAATCTGCCAAAATCTTCATTTTACACTTGGTTAATTTCAGATTTTCACCAATTTTTATAGAATATTTCATTACTCGTTCTGAATGTCCTTTAGTATAAATATCTTTTTTTTCCAAAGCTTTAATAAAAACTTTTGCTTTTAGAATTGTACTCCAATTAGATTTAATAAAGGATCTCAATTTTGCAGGATTTGTCTGAAACATCCAATCAATGGCAACAGCACTTTCTTCCGGAAAACTTTCGATATATCTGGAAGCCAGAGTAATTCCTTCAAACCAGGATTTTTTGAACGTTTTTTTAATTTTATCTCCAAGACCTTCAAATTCCTGGAATGCCCAATAGAAAAGTTTTGCAACCTCGGAATGATGCATAGCAAGATATTCAAACCCATTTTTCTCAAAATTTGTTATTTCATCAAGTTTTATTAGGCTTTCGATATCTTTAAGGTTAGCAAATTCTCGTATAAAGTCTTTTCTTACGGGAGCTTCAAAACGATAGAAAATAGCCAAAGGAAGCAATATATTTTCTGCGTCAGATATTCCCAAGTATTTCAAGTCTCTTCTCATATGATCTTTAATTCTTTCATAGACTGTATGCTTATTAATTTTCCCAAATTCCTCATAAGCTTTCAATTCCCATGCCAGCATCCAGAGATTAGTTTTTGTGAAAAACTCTTTCATTTCTTTCGGAATTTTCTTTCCTTTCTCACTAAAATGTGTGATAATATTATCGGCAACATCTTCGGGTGGTATTTTCATCGCATCCTTAATGTATTCGCCAATTTTAAAAGGAAACTGTGGTCCAATAGATGTGGCAATATCACGAGTAGCAATTAGTACTTTTAAATTGGGCATTTGGACAAAATGATTTGTATATTCAAGATTTAAGTGTGCATCATCCACCAGACAATAGGCATTTTTTGCCGAGAATATGTCAGAAATCGGTGGGAGAGCTTTTTTCAATTCTATAAGGTACACATCTTTCCCCAAATCAGAAAGATGATATGCAATACTCCGAAGAATTACGGATTTCCCACTTGCAGGATTTCCTTGGATAATAACAAGGCCAATGTTATCAAGTTTTTCAAGAATTATATCAGTTTCCTTCCTTGGGGAAACATAGCCTTCTTCAAAATCAATCCATTCTGGTCCAGACGGTCGGAAAAATCTTGCTGGTTGGGTTTTCCCTTTATTCAATATATTTTTTGCAAACCAAGGACTAAGTATAGAAGGGAATATTGGAGTTTTCGTTCGCCGGCCAACTAAGATTAAACAATAATCAAAATTTAACAAAATTTCATAACCCTTGTATCTTGTACGAATTGATTTTTTGAGAATCGGAAAAAGATTGCATAACCTATATTTTATTCTATGTATTGAAAGACCTGCATAATTCAAGTTGCCTTTCTTTTTAACTTTTATAGTTAAACCTTTAAAATGAGATATGGTATCTGTAATATCCATATGCTCACAAATTTCTCCTGCTTTCTTAAGAAAAAGAATAAGTAGTTTTTCAAGTGTTGGAGGAAGAAATTTTGGCTTTTTTTGATTTTTCTTTTGTTTAAATAAAGGTTTTCCTTTAACTAAAATCTCCCGTTCATAACAATTAAGCCAGATATCATATTTATCTTTTTCATTCTTTAATTTCTGTAAAGCTTCTTCATCATATTCAAATTTTTCACCTTCAGTATAGACTATATATACTCTTGGAATTTTTATTATCTCATTTTTTTTAAAGACTTTACCTTTGTTCAATTATTCTTGCCTCTCGCATATAAATATTTTGTTTTACATTAATTGTTAATCATAATACCACCTAAAAGAAAAGGAGACAATCTTTTCATGTTACAGTTAGGAAAGTTTGATGACTGAAATATGTAAATGACTTTTTTGAAATAAAGCAAGGGCATCTTATACAAGAAATAAAAATTTTTAAAAAGGATATCCAAGTTTTTCCCGGAACATAGTTGCAATACTCATATATTTTACACCTACCCATCTTGCATTTTCCAGCTTTTCTTTAGGGAGTTCAATAAAACCTTTAAGTGTATAAACTCGTAATTGGGCAGTAAGTACATTTTTCAATGCAGTTGGTAACTCATCAATATTCCAAATCCTTTTATTAAGTCCATATTTTTTATAATAAGGGGCAATAGTTTTTTCTTCCTTCTTATAAGAATCTTGTAGAAGAATTTCTATGTTTTTGTTCTTCAGGTTTTTCTTACAAGATAAATCAAAATATTTTTTCTCAATTTTCCAATTCTCCAAAGATGTTTTTACATCGATATTTTGATCGAATTGATACTTTATAAATCTTTTGAATTCATTTTTTCCATAAATTCTGAAAATATAAAAAAGGCAGAAAATGTCATAATTTTGCGATAGATTAGAACTGATAAACTCTTGACCCACAAAGGTTTGATGCGTATTATAAAAATAAAAACAATAATAAAAAAGGAGGACAAAAAAATGGAAAAAAACAATAATCTTGATAAGTTTTCAAAAATATTAAATTCTGATACAAATGGAATTGAAGAGTCAACAACCAGAGAGGAAGTTTCCGGAAAAGTAGAAAAAAATCATAACTTAAAAAGAAATTATATTGGAGGAAATCATGGATAAAAATAAAATCGAAGAGAAAAAAAGTGAATGTAATTGTTGTCCCTGTAAAGAATGCCCTTGCCAAGAATGCTGGAGAATATGGATTATTGAAAAAGATCCAATAACGCCGGAAGAAGCCAAAAAATTTATAGGAGGAAACTGACCATGAACGATAATAACGATCAAATGAAAAAATTGCTGCAAGTTTTAAATTCAACAAGCCAAGGACTGGAATCATCTGTAACAAAAGAGGTCCTTTCAGGCACTGTTGAAGAAACAGGCACATTGATTGAAATCGAGAAAAAGTCAGAGCTGGCAGAAGATAATTCAATAGTAGAAACAGTTATTTTTAAGATGCCTGTATTTTTGTGCGGCTGTTTATCTCAAGGAAGAAATAATGTGGGTGTAAAATGCAGCCGCTGTAATCATATATCATGCAATCAACATTCATATAGATGCCTTCGCTGTCATAAACCATTATGTATAAACTGCCGGCGACAATTGCATTTCGGAGTATTTTGTAACCGATGTTTTTTCTTGTGCGTTTTTATAAGACCATTATTAACAAAATATCTAAGGGCTGTTCCACCAATAGCGGTACAAATGCAGCAAGCTCAAAATCCTTTTGGAGATAGAAATGAATAAGAGTGATGCAATAACAAAAGCACTAGAGAGGCTAAACAAGATGCAGGATTTGTGCATAGAAGATCCTGAATTAATACCACTTATAACCAGCCTGATCAGGACAGGCAATGAAAAACGGTTAATGCAGATCAATAGAAAAATTGTGCCTTCTGAACTTCAACAAATTATTTCCGGTAATCCTTATAAGAAGGCAACAAAAGAAGCAGATGGCTTACTTCGAGTTGGTATAACTCCAGAAGGCCAGCCAGTTGGTTTTGATTTAGAGGGACACGGTCTTATAAGCGGAATAACAAGATCAGGTAAGACCTGCTTGCTCATTTTACTTTTGCAGCAGGCTATAAAATATGGCTATAAAGTCTGGTTTTTTTCAAGATTCCTTGAAGAGTCTTTATTGAAAATTTTAAGCCTGCATGAAGATATTTTGGTGTTTTTTCCTGATGGAAATATAAGGATCAATCCTTTTTATCACCCTTCACTATCAAAACAGGAATTATATCCTCGAATAGTAACAAACATGAAAAAGGCCTATTGGTTCGGCGAGGGCACAGAGTCATTAATATTATCCTCTTTGATGTATTTGGCAGGCAAGTATTCCCATACCAACTTTTTTAATCTTTATAATTTTTTAAAATCACAAAAATATGACTATAGAAAGAGGCTTTTTCAAGATACTTTTAATAATCGAACAGAGGCCATTATTAATGGTCCTCTTGGAAAAATCTTCAACACTGATAAAGGGGATTTTGAAAGTTTATTAAGAACCAGCATAATTTTTCCAATAGGGACATATACTGTTCCTGACCAGATATTTTTTACAAATTTCCTCATAGAAGCTTTGTACTGGCAAAAACTTTCTGTTCCCTCTGACATATATCATTTTTTGATTCTTGATGATATGCAGACAATAGCAGACAAGTCCTTTGAATATCGGGCTGGTGAAGGGGCCCCAGAGCTTTCGCATCTCTTGTCAACTGTTGCAAAAAGTAAAATTTTCATATTCGGTGCAAGTCAAATACCAAGCCAGCTTAGTACATCTATTCATTCCAATTCTAATTTTAAGGCAACTTTCAGATTAGGCAACGGAGCAGATATTGAGATGATGCAAAGGTCAATGGGAATAACTGAGCCTGAACAAAAACAATATTTTTATACCCTTTCAGACCGGAAAATCATTATAAAAAAAACTTCTGGCTATACTGCTCCTTTACTTGCAATAATTCCTGAAATACATTTTCCAGGAAGGCTTCAGACAATAGAGGAAACCAAAAAGAAAAATGAGAAAATTCTTAGGGATTTAGGAATAAAAAAGGAATATCACTGGAATAAATATATTATTGCTCTTCCTCTTCCTACTCCTATTAACGATGAAGAAAAGTCCATAAAAAATGAAGAAAAAAAGAATATCAAAAATGATAAAGACCTTCTTATGGATATTTATCTACATCCTTATCTATCCATTACAGAGCATTACAAAAACCTTGATTTATCAGCAGGTAAGGGAAATGCCATTCTCAAGGCACTTATCAGAAGCCAACTTTGCACTATTGAGACAATAAACACAGGTGGCAGAGGGGGAATAACAAAATTTCTTGTATTGACTGACAAGGGATACGCGGTAATAGGAGTAGAACCCAAAACTGGCTTTAGCAGAGGAGGTGGATTTGAACATGGATACTGGCAATACAAAATTTCCAGACACTTTAAATCATTATAAGGTTGAAATTGAAAAAAATCTTAATGGGAAATTTATTGACGTGGCTATTGAAACCAAGACTGGCATTGTCGCGATAGAGGTGGCAAATATACCAGATCATGAGCAGGTTAACCTCGAGAAGGACCTTGCAGCCGGCTGTATTGCTGTAATCATAGCGTGTGGCAATAAAACAGTATTTGAGCAATTAAAATCACTTGAGAGCGAAAAAGTACATGTAGTAATGGCTTATGAACTGTTAAAAATCAAATCCTTGGATGAAATTTTAACAAGATTACCTTAGGAGGTGATAAAAAATGTTGACATGGGAAAAGCTTGCAGATATGCAGAAGCCTCTGGATTACAGAACCTTGAGATCCCCATATTCTGATATAACTCATGATTATCCAGACATATGCGGCATAAACAAATGGGCGGGAAAAGGCAAACCAGTATCAATACATATTCCACATTATCCAGGCTCTCGTTATGGCAAAAAACATTCTAGAAAATTTGCACGAAGATATAAATATAACAGATTTTATTTTAAAAAAAGATATTAAAGGGGGAGCAATGAGCAGATTAATTATTACAATTAAAGACGGTGAGGTAAAAATGAAAATTGAAAAAACTCCGGGAAAAGACTGTCTTGCTGAAACAAAAGACATAGAACAAAATCTTGGAGAAATCAAATCAAGACAGTTAACGTCTGAATTCTACAGTCAGAATGAAAACATTATTGTTAAAAGGAAGGTGAAAACATCATGAAATATCCGAAACAGGAACAAGATTTTATAGATGAATGCAAAGTTAATGTATTTGCAAGAAATCCCCTGGTTTATGTCCAGACTTTTGAAACCATCAGGGCAATTGGATTGCTACATATAGTTGCAGACAAAACATCCCGGAATATATTTGTCTGGAAACCTGGCATAGGTTATGTAAATGATAAAAACATTCCTCTTGATCCAGCAACAGCTGATATAATGGTGGCTTTACAAAGAATCGAGTCTGAAAAACCTATTTTATATATTTTCCAGGACATGAAATTTTCCTCATCAATGCTTAGAAACATGGAAGATATAGTTATAAGTTATCTGAAATCCATCTCTGATTCCTTATCATCTGGAAAAGCCACTATTTTCATAGTTTCAAGCACATCTGTACCTCCGGACCTTGCTGAATATGTTAGAAACATGCTTCTTCCCTTTCCAGATGCAGAAGTCATAAAAATAAGAATTCTTTCTGAAATGGAAAAAAAAGAATTGATACAAGCTACAGAATCTGAAAAAGAGCATCTATCCAGAATCTTTACAGGCCTTAGTTTAGCAAGAATTGAGTGTATTGCTGCTGAAATCACCCATAAATACAAGTCTCTAAGTGAAAATGCAATCCCGGAAATTTTAAGAAGAAAAGCTGATTACATCAAGTCTACCGGCATATTGGAAGTTATTGATGTTTCTAAAGCTGTAGATGCTGTTGGCTATGAAAATTTGAGAGAGTGGAGAAGAAAAAAATTCACAGCCTTTACAGAAGAAGGGGAAAAAGAAGGATTAGAAAAACCCAAAGGCATTTTTTTGAGTGGAATTCCAGGCTGTGGAAAATCACACCAGGGAAAACAATTTGCAAAAGACTGGGACATGTTACTTCTTCATCTTGATATAGGCAGAATATTTGGCCGTTATGTTGGCCAAAGCGAGGAAAATATAAGACTGATTATAACAATAGCAGAGGCATGTGCTCCATGTATTTTATGGATTGATGAAATTGAAAAGGGATTTTCAATCTCAGGAGACGGGGATGGAGGAACAGGAAAACGGGTTTTTGGAATTTTACTGACATGGTTACAGGAAAAAACAAGTACAGTGTTCTTATTTGTAACTGCCAATGATATCACCAAATTACCACCTGAATTTGCAAGATTAGGAAGATTTGATGCTATTTTTTTTCTTGACTTGCCTAATGAGACAGAGAGACAAGCTCTTTTTAAAATACATGCAGCCAAAAGAAAAATAAATCTTTCTGATTTAGAAATATCATCCTTAGCTAATATGAGTGACGGCTATTCAGGTGCAGAGATAGAGGAATGTCTAAAAGCATCAAAATTTGAAGTCTATGGCAAAGGACCAGTTACATTTGAAACAGTATCGCAGGAGATAAAAAATATAATACCTCTTTCCATATCAAGAAGAGAGGAAATCTCTTATCTTAGAAACTGGGCAAAAACAAGAGCATTATCTGCTTCAAAATCCTTAGTAAAAAATTCCGGGAATGGAGGAAATGGAAGATGGACAAATCTCGAAATAGCAGAAAATTAACATTGTCAGTGATTTTCTTTATTGAGCCTGACGGCAATGTAACAATAAGTTCTTTATCAGGACCAACATTATCAATTGCAGAAACTTTAAATCCTGATGATGGAACAGTAAAAACTTTACAAAAAATGGAGGTGTCCAATGTCTCATTATACGACCATAACAACAAAACTTATTGCGGTTGAAACAATAAAGGAAGCATTAAAAGAAATGGGATTTTCAATAAAATGCGGGGAAAATCTCCCCCTGTACAATTATATGGGAGACAAGATAAGCAAGACAGCGGATATTGTAATTTCCCGTCAACAACTTAATTCTGCAAGTAATGACATAGGCTTGAAAAAAGTCGGAAACAGCTATGAGATAATCATTTCAGATTATGACTCTGCTAAGATTAAAACAAAAAATTTCGTAAAAGACTTAACTCAGAAATATGCCTATCTGCATGTAAAAAAGGAATTAGCCAGAACAAATTTTTCAATAATGAAAGAATATGTTCTTGAAGATGGCACAATACAGATAATGGCTGAGAGGTGATATATGGGAAATGGCAGATGGAGTTCAATTGAAATTCCAGGACGTGACTCCTTGGGAAAAAACAAGTCTTCTCGTGATGTTAAGACAAAAACATCTCTTACGAATCATGAGTTGCCGAATATTTCATATCAGAGTCCCTCATCCAAGGCAATACAGTCAACTAGGAAGACTAAGCAGTCATATAACCAGCCCAATTCCAGGATATATAGTCAAACAAGTAACCAGCAATTAAAACCAAATTTTCGTCTTGCTGGTTTTCTTGCTGTCTGTGTATTGCTTTCTGTTATTGTAATCTCGGGGTCATTTGCCTTAATCAAATTTTTTACCTCTCCCTGGGGCGGTATTGTCGCTGTTTTCATAACAATAATAATGTTTCTTGTGATAATGAAAAAAGGAAAGTTCCCGATATAAAACAATGGAAAAAACAGTTCTATCTCCGGAAATACAGGAAAGGGATTTATCTCTGGATTTTGATGACACCTGGGTTTTGCACCAAAGAGTAAAATATTATAAAATACAATTCTGGATTCAATTGCTCTTTGACAAGGTGTTAATGGAGATAGAACACGGGGAAAGCCTCCAAAAAAAGGAGGCAAAAGTGACAGTCTATAAACAGGCAAGAAGCAGATTTTATTTTTTGAATATAACCTATCATGGGAAAAGAATAAGATTAAGCAGCAGGTGTGAATTGAAAAAAGATGCCCAGAAATTAGGTGTTATTCTTCTTTCAAAGCTAATGCAAAAAGAAAATTTCCCTGGTTCTATCAATTACACAGAACAGACCCAGGAAAATGCTCCTGTATTTGAAAAAGCCTCTTTCCAGTATATTCAGGAGGAATGCAAGGGTAAGAAAATTGCATGGAAAAGAGAGGATTTGTGCCATAGAGACCTTTTATCATTCTTTGGCAAATACCATCTCAATGAAATTACCCCTCAACTAATATCAAGATGGATGCATAGTGAAAGTTCAAGGATAGTTAGGGGAAACAAGACAATTTCAGCAAGAAGTGTTAATTATAATCTTGGCTATCTCAAACGCTTTTTCAACTATGCTATGAATATACAGGAATGGATAAAGGAAAATCCTGCCTCAAAAATAAAACCTTTGCCTATCTCAAGAAAAGAGAACAGGGTATTAAGTGAGGAAGAGGAATCAAAACTTCTTAATGCCTGTAAACATCCATGGTTTGAAAGAGTTATTGTCTTTGCTATTGAAACCGGATTAAGAGTAGGCGAGATTGCAAATTTAAAGACAAAAGACTTTCATCTTGACTATGGGATTCCACATTTCAGGATTCAGAGAGAGAAAAACAAGGTTATAACTGAATTTCCTCTTGCATCTGAGAGGTTAAGCAGGATAATAAAAGAACAAATGTCATACCAGCATGAGGATGAACATTTTTTTGTTGATGACAAGGGAATGCTCTTAAACATAGACAAAATGGGAAAACGTCTTGAGAAAACGGCACAGCTGGCAGGCATAGAAAAAATAACCTTCAATATTCTCAGGAAAACCTTCTGCAGCAGGCTAAACTGGCTTGGATGCAACAAGATGTTTGTAGAGTATTTAATGGGCCATACTGTAAAAGGAATAGAGTCTCATTATCTTGCAAATAACCTTAAAGGGGTGTATGAAGAATTACTGAAAATAGAAGATAGAAATAAAAAAAATGTCATACCCCTGTCATACCTGAGTGAAAATAAAGAAAAAATCTGTTCTTTATAAATGATGAAAACCTTTGTAGAAGATTGCAAATCGGAGGGGGTGGGATTGTGCTGAAATTTTCAGGATGTATTACTGACGCACACTCTCCGTCTTCTTTGGAAAGCAATCTGTATGGCAAAAACAGACGGAGTGGTGAACCCATGGTTCAAACCCACCTTTGTAGAAGATTGCAAATCGGAGGGGGTGGGATTTGAACCCACGGTATCGCCTTGCGACGATACAACGGATTAGCAATCCGCCGCACTAGGCCTCTATGCGACCCCTCCATATTTAACTTGCAATATATAATATCATAAAAAGGAAATTATTCTTTTTCTTTTTGCTGAGAAGGGATTATATCTTTCAAAAAATTTCTTTTATGCACAGGAAAAAATTTAAGTTTTGAAAATAAGCTTATAAGTGAAAAAATTGTAACCCAATATAGATTTCCACATATTAAAAATCCTATAAAACCGGAAAATCCAATATAATCAACTATTACAAGCATATCAAGATTAAGAGATTGATATTCAAGGGCGTAATCAATATTTTTTTTATCAATTTTTTTCTTTATTCTATTTTTAAAAAAATTCATAATAGTTTCAAAAAAGAAAAATATAGCAATTCCGGAAAAATAAAGAAAATATTGTATATATCTTAAAGATTTAATTCCTGAATAAAAATTTGCAGGAGGATTAAAATGCCAAAAATATTTCATCAAAAATGCTAAACATATATATATCAAAGACATAACAAATAATATATATGATTCAATTTTTATAACTATCGATGGTTTTATAGAATTATTCATTTTTATCCTCTTCTATTATTTTAACATTAACATACATTATACACTAAAATTGACTTTTTGAATTTAAATATTTGTGGTATATTTATTTTTAGATATGTTTAGATTAATAAAAACACTTATAGGGCTTTTTATAATCTTTGGAATAGGATATTTATTTGGGATAAAAGGAATAAAATTCTATAAAATTCCTTCTAATTCTATGGAACCCACTCTTGTAAAAAATGAAAGAATTATTGGAATCAATGTATCTCCTTCGGATTTAAAACGGGGAGATATTATAACTTTTCTTTATCCAAAGGTAAGTAAAAAACTACTTGTCAAAAGAATTATTGGTCTGTCTGGAGATACAGTTTTAATAGAAAATGGAAATGTGTTTATTAATAATAAAAAAATAATAGAACCTTATATTAAAGAGAAACCTGTTTATAGTTTAAAGGCTAAAGTTCCAGAAGGTGATGTATTTGTTCTGGGGGATAATAGAAATAATAGTTATGATAGTAGTATTTGGGGACCTCTTCCTATGAAAGATATTCAAAAAAAAATTATTATGATATATTGGCCATTTAAAAAAATTTCACTTTTATCTACAAGGCCTACCTTTAAAATTAAAGTTAAAATACCTCTTCATAAATATTAAAACAAAAAGGAGTAAACGTTTTTATTTGACAAAATGTTTACTCCTTTAAAAATACTAAACAAAAAAAATTATTTTACAGCCTTTTTCAATTCAGAACCTGCTTTAAATACAGGAATATTTTTTGCTGGAATTTTTATAGATTCACCCGTTTGTGGATTCCTTCCTGTGCGTGCTTTTCTTTTTGATACTTTAAATGTTCCAAAACCTATAAGTGTGACAGGATTACCTTTTTTTAAAGAAGATTTGATTGCATCAAATACAGTGTCTACTGCTGATGCTGCATCTTTTTTGGTAGGAAGTACTTTTGCTACAGATTCAATTAATTCAGATTTGTTCATTCTTTTCACCCCCTTTCATTAATGTATTTATTTATATTTTAGAAAAAATATAACACCCCTTATGATATTTGTCAAGTTTTTTTATTTGACGGATAAGGCTTTTCACCTTATTGTAAAAATATGAAAACAAAAATTATTAATAAAATCAGAGAGTTTATTAGTAAGCATAATCTTATAAATCTGAATAAAACTTATATTATCGCTGTTTCTGGTGGCCCTGATTCTGTATGTCTTATGGATATACTATCTAAAATTTATAAAAATAATAAAAAAAATTTTATTATTGCATATATACACCATGGATTAAGAAAAGAAGCTGATAAAGAGATTCACTTTGTAAAAAAAATTTCAACTGGTTATGGATTTTCTTTTTATTGCAGAAAAATAAAGATAAACAAACAAAAAGGCAAATCTATTGAGAATGAAGCAAGAAAAAAAAGATATCAGTCCTTAAAAGACCTGGCAAAGAAAAAAGGATGCGACGGTATTATTACAGGGCATACCCTGGATGACCAGGCAGAAACAATACTTCTTAATATGCTTCGTGGCAGTGGTCTTACAGGATTATGTGGAATGAGGCCGGAAGTAAAAATAGGGAGAAATAAATCTGTATCTATTATAAGACCTCTTCTTTTTATATCCAAGAAAGATATTCTTGAATATTTAGAAAAAGAAAAATTAAAATTTCAAACAGATAAAAGTAATTTTGATTTAAAGTATAGAAGAAATTATATAAGATATAAGATATTACCTGTTATTGAAAAAATAAATACGGGATTTAAAAAAAATATTGGTAATTTATCTATTATTCTTCAAGCCGATAGTGATTTTATAAAAAGCAAAGCAGAATATTATTATAAAAGGATATCTGAAAATTTTATAGATAACATTGTAATTGATTTTAAAAAATTCACACTTTTACCCATTGCTTTACAAAGAGAAATTGTTAAAAAGGTTATTAAAGAAATAACTAAATCATTATATAGTCCGCCGTTTATTATTATAGAAGAAATAAGGGAAAAAATTATAAAAAAAAAATTACCTGTGAAGATACAAAAATTATCTATTAAGATATTTTTTAAAGATAAAAAAATTTATTTTCAAAAAGATAAAAAATAATCAAAAATTTTTTATTAAAATTAATGAAAACCCTATTGGACTTTTAATTTTTCCTTTTATGATAAAACCTTTTTTTAAATAAAGATTTATTGCTGAAATGTTATCTTCTCTGACTTCAAGTTTTACAGATTTTTTAAATCTTTTTATATACTGAATTCCCTGATTTAAAAGAACTGTCCCGATTCCTCTTCTTCTAAATTTAGAATCCACTGATAAAATAAGAACCTGTCCCTGGGAAGATGAAATATGATGAATTGATTGAAAATTAAAATATATAAATTGACCGGTTATAAATAAAATATTTTTAATGGAAATATTGATATAGTTTCTTTTTATAATTTTTAATAATATTGTCCAAAAATGATATTTAATAAATTTTAAAATAAGTTTTTGCATACTTTGTGAAACAAGAATAAAACCTGCAATTGTATTGTTTTCTTCTGCGACAATAAATCCTTTATTTTCTAATTTCATAAAAGAATAAAGAATATCAAAAAGTAGATAAAATGGAATAGAATTATTGAAAAGGACATTTAATTGCAAAGAGAAACCGTCTATTAATATTTTAGTGCAGGAGTTAATATCTTTTTCCTGGGGAAGTCTATATTTAATCATTTTTTATTATAACCAAAATATAATGTTTTATCAAAAAATCTTTGACGAAACCTATTCTCTTTGTTATATTAAATCTATGAAAAAGCTCTTTACTAACCAGAACATATATAAAAAATTGAGAATGTTAGGTGACATTTTAAAAGAAAAAAATCTTCATCTTGCTATTGCAGAATCTTGTACTGGCGGGCTTGTAGGGTATTTTATAACAGAAATTCCTGGTAGCTCAGAATATTTTAATGGCTCCTTTGTAGCATATAGTAATATACTTAAAAAAAGAATTTTAAAGGTTCCAAAAACATTGCTTAAAAAATATTCTGCAGTAAGTAAAGAAGTATCTATAGCAATGGCAAAGGGTGCAAAAAAAATAGGAAAAGCAGATATAAGTATTGCTATCACTGGAATAGCAGGTCCTTTATCTATTCCACAGGATAAACCTGTAGGTTTGGTTTATATTGCTGTATGTTTTACAAAGCATCACATTAAGGTTGAGGAATTTCATTTTGAGGGGGATAGAAGTACTATTAAAATGAAATCAGCTATTGCAGCTATAGATTATTTAATAAAAGAACTAAAAACAAAAATCAATTGATATGAAAAAAACTTTTTTTATTTTATCTTCAATTATTATAATTATAATAATTTTTTTAGTAATATTTATCAAAAGTCTTTATGGCTCCTCTAATATAAAAAAACTTGTAGATATAACACCTGGCCTTACAGCTCAACAAATAGCAAATTTATTATATAAAAAACATATTATAGATAATAAAAACTTTTTTATATTTCTTAGTAAAAAAAATTCTCTTGATAAAAAATTAAAAGCAGGAACATATCAATTTGATGAGCATCCATTTATAGAAAATGTTCTTAAAAAATTAATTAAAGGAGAAATTGCTTTTCTTAAAATAACTGTACCACCTGGCAATACCTGTAAACAGATTGGAAATATTCTTCAAATCTATAATCTATGTTCAGAAAAAAGTTTCAATAGGATGTGTAAAAAATATAAATTAGAAGGATTTCTTTTTCCTGATACATATGATTTTCCTTTAAATGTGTCAAAAAGGGTGGTGGCAAGAACAATGATTTCAACATTTTGGCAGGAAATAAAAAAAATTTATCCTAATTATAAAAAACTTACAAAAAAACAACTTCAAAAAATTGTTATTATTGCGTCTATAGTGGAAAAAGAAGCTGGTCCTGATAGCGAAAAACCTATTATAGCGAGTGTATTATATAACAGATTAACCAGAGGAATGCCTTTGCAAAGTGATGCTACCATAAGGTATGTTATAGGGCAACAAAATAATTCTCTTACCTTTGCTGAATTACAAATTAATTCTCCTTATAATACCTATATACATAAAGGGCTTCCACCGACTGCTATTTGTAATCCGGGTATTAATTCACTAAAAGCGGCTCTATTTCCAGCAAAAACAGATTATCTGTTTTTTGCTTCAGAAGGTAATGGAAATAACTATTTTACTACAACTTATCATGAATTTCTTATAAAACAAAAATATTATCAGAATCTTGAAAATACAGAAAATAATACAAATATTTTATCTAAATAAAATTGGTGATATTATTTTATTATACGAAGAATATCAAAATATGTAATATATAAAACAAAAAGGATAATAAGAATTGCGGCTCCGGTATTAACTATTTCAAGAATTTTTTTATGCGGTTTTCTTCTTAAAATTTTTTCACCCAGAACACCGGCTATATGTCCTCCATCAAGAACAGGATATGGCAATAGATTAAAAATTCCAAGATTGATATTTATAAAGGCAAGGAAATAACAGAAGGTTGCAAATCCAAGGCTTATAGCTTCTCCGGATAGTTTTGCGATTCCTACAGGTCCGGATAATTCATTTATTCCAACCTGTCCTGTTATAAGAAGCTGTAAAGAAATAAAAATTTTACTTAACATATCACCATAATAATAAAAAGCCTTTGGTATTGCCTGAAAAAAATTATATTTTACAACTTTTTCTTGTGGGTAAATTCCGATAATATACCTTTTTTCTCCTCTTAAAATACTTTTACCTTTTTTATAAAGAAGTGGTGTTATATAAAATGTTTTTATCAAATTATCTCTTTGTACTTTAATATCTAAAGGTTTTCCTAAATATTTATTTGAATATTTTGTAACATTTAATAATATTTCCAGCCATTGATTTGTATTTTTCCCATCTATGGAAATAATTTTATCTCCGGCTTTTAAACCTGCTTTTTGAGCAGGATAATTTTTAACTACACCGCCTATTGTTGTTCCATTATATGTTACAATCCCCAATATCAATGCCGGTATAATAAAAAGATATCCTATAACCAAATTATTAAATGCTCCTGAAAAAAGAACAAGGGCTCTGTATCCCGGAGGTTTACTGGAATATTCATCAGGGGTGCCTTTGGAGATTCCTTCTTCTCCTGCTAATTTAACATATCCGCCAAAAAGAATAGGGCAGATTGTATATTCGGTTTCTCCTCTTTTCCATGAAAAAATCTTTGGACCAAATCCAAATGAAAATCGTTCAACACTTATTCCAAGTTTTTTTGCGGTCCAGAAATGACCGAATTCATGAACAAATATAACAATACTAAAAACAATTAATATACCTAAGATAGCCATTTAATTATTATATCATATATATCTATAATATTTTATTTCCACTTTTCTATCACTTCTATCATTTTTTCATAATTTTTTAAAGTAAGAGATGGTAATTTTCTACCATAAGGACATGCTGTTGGCATTAACACAAAACCTCTGCCTTTTCCTTTTGTTCCTTGTTGCAGTGCTGTTATAATTTTTTTTTCAAATTCTTCTGTTGGTAAATTTTCTATATCCCTTATTTCTATATTTCCAAAAAGTGTCATTTGCATTCCATATTTTTCGCGAACATAGGAAAGTTCAACATCTCCTTGAGGGGGTGGTTCAATTGGATCTAAACCAGTACATCCTGTTGCACTAATTTCATTAAGAATATCTTTAAGATTTCCATGTGAATGCATTCTTGGATATCCTGCGAATTTAAGAATTTTATCTATTAATACCCTGTCATATTTAACCACATATTCGTTAAAAAAATTTGGGGGAAGATAGGGCGTAGATGCATATTCCGGGCCGTAAATACGCCATAACCGGCCTGGCAAATTTTTAGCAATCATTTCAATTTCTAAATAAAGTTTTTCAGCAAATCTTTCAAGTAATTTATGAAATAAATCTGGATAAGAAAAAGCAATTACTATATAATCCTGCATGGCAAAAAGAGAAGCTGCATAACAAAGTGGGTCCGGGGTATCAATCATTGCAATTCCTGTATTCCCAAGCAATTTTTCTGTTTTTAATACTTCAGATATATCCGGTTCTCCTCCAAAGGGAGTTTTTGGTAATTGAAGATAAGCATTTACATCATCTGTATTTTTTAAAAGAGGCTCTATTGTCCAATTTGTATTAACATCTTTATCACGACGAGAAACCGTTTTTAAAATATGTTTTTTTGTCGCCTGTATTGTTAAAGTGGTAAATTTACTATTGCCCTCAATTTTTGTATCTATTTGTGTAATATATTTAAGGCTATCTTCAGGAGCATTTTTGAAGGGGACTCCTCTCATAACTATTCTATCTGTTTTTTCTTTTGTTAAATCCAATAAAGGTTTCCATGATGGATCTGAAAAAATATTAAATGGGTCTGTATCATTGGGATTTTCATCTAATCCATTTAATTCATAGAAACATACTGGTGGTCTATCTACCTCTTTTCCTTTGATAGAAGCCATTAATCTTTCGTAACGTGTCATAATATTATATTATAACTAACTATATATCTTTTGTTTTTTGAGGTATTGGAGGGAAATATATAAAAAGATGACTTATGCGGTCGCTTTCTCCTAAATAAATTTCTCCATTTACACCAGTACAAGCAGAAGCAAATTCATATCCATGCCAGAAATGTTCATTTGAAGCAGAAGGAATTCCAAGGTCCGTAATGGAAGAGTTATCAGGGTCATAACAGAAAAGATGAGCCATTCCTTCTTTTTCTCCATTTATGCCATAAATTTTTCCATCTTTTCCTGCTGTTATTGCTGGGATACCAGATTCAGATGTTATTTTTCCTATATTTTTTATAAAATTTGTTTCAGGGTCAAAAGCAAATAAAAATCCATCTCCAGAACCTCCTCCATAAATCAGTTTGTCGTATGGATTAAAAACGGCAGAATCAAGTTTATTATAAAGTTCTCTTCCTTTAATTGTTGGTATAGATACTGGTAATTTGATGAATTTATTATCTGAAATACTATATTTATAAAGGCTGCCAAAAGCTCCACAACAGTACACATTGCCTTTATCATCCATTACAAGTGTTTCAGAAAAAAGGCCATTTTTATCTATTTGTTCTATTAAATTGATATTTTTATTTATAATGTCAAAAGAAAAAAGAGTTCCTGTTTTTCTGGTTATTCCATATATTAAATTTCTATTATTATCAATTACCAAAGAACAGATATATTTCCCGGCAACAGGAACAAAAAATTTTTCAATAATTCCGCGTCTTGTTCCATATTCAGCCATTATGTCATTTTTGGAATTATATGAAAAGATATATCCTTCTCCATTTCCTTCTGAAACTCCTCCATAAATAATTCCATTTTTATCTATAACAAGAGATTTTTTTATACATGTGGCATTTTCTATTATTCCTATATCACAGACTCCATCGGCCTGCGGGTCCGGGTCATAATAAAAAAGATGACTTTTTTTACCTGAAGTCGCTCCATATATTTTGCCATTATCTGCTGAACACAGGGAAGTTATTGCACATTCTTCTGGAGAAATTGATTCTGAAATGGATTGATAAATCCGTAGGACACGATTTATCATAAAACCTTTTTTTATATCTGTTGAATATTTTTCTACAGGATAATTTGGCTTTACTGGCCAGGTCCTTTTTTTTAATTCTTCTTCAGATTTCATAATTTATCCCCATTGTTTAATATCTTTAAAGGAAAAAACTTTTTTATTCATTGATGCTATAGATGGTCTATAAATATACATACCTGTAGGAGATTGTCCTGCATCAGCAAAATATAAATTTCCATAAAAATCCTGAGTTGCACTGGCTATATGTCCTGATTTATGTTCTCCAAATACAAGGGGACAAACTTTTTCTCTTATAAGTGTTTTAGGATTTAGTCTTATTATCCATCTATTCTGAGGCTCTTCCCAACCAAGTTTCATTGCGAAATATAAATTTCCATCCATTCCAAAAACCAGTCCCCTTACCTGATATGCTTCCAGAGACATATCTGTTTTAAAATCAGCAGGTCCAAAAGCTCTTCCTAAATCTTCCATAATTCCTTCCTGTCCGATATAAGGATTATATCTCCATAAATGGGATTCATATCCCCAGTCAGTTCCATAAAAACATGACCAATCCGGTGCAGGAACAACATCATAAAGAACATTATGCCATCCTTGTCTATAGGATTCATGTGGACATTTTACGCCAAGTTGCTTTATTTCATTATTATCAGCATTACATTTAAGAATATATCCATAATCATCTGTGGTATAGGCATTTCCATACTTATCAAGGAAAATGGCCTGAGGATTTATTTCTCCTATTCTTCCAAGGTCTATATAGGTACGGGAATTTATATAAAAAACATAAAAGTGATTTCTTGGCCAGGTGATTCCATAAAGTTTCATTCTTTTTTCATCAAAAGCAAGGGCTCTACTTCCTTCTTTTTTGGGTCCTATTCCAAAATTTTCAATTTTATTTGTTAAGGGGTTATATGTAAAAATGTAAGAACCTGGAAAATATCTTTTAGTGTCATCCCAGGAATTCCAGGGTCTCCATATAGGATCTCCTAACGGAGGACCTGAAGCATGTGTTGCACAATATAAAAGTCCATCACTTCCCGGTATAAGGCAATAATGTATTTTAGATTGAGTTGCATGTCCATTATCTGGTGGTTCCCCTAATTCAGGGCCAATTTCAATAAGATATTCAATCTTTTTTGTTTCCGGGATATATCGTAGAATAAAAACACTTAATCCCCCTGTCATTTCTCCACAGGCAGCTATGTAAATATTTCCATCTATTCCTGTACATAGTCCCCAGGTAGAATCATGTCTTGGTAGTTTATCAAACCGTAGATCTTCTATTTCTCCATCAAGTGCTTTATTTATCATTTTTTAAGAAAATATTTTATAGTTTTTTTTTATGATGTCAAATATTTTTCTTCTGATTTTTCTATTATTCCTGCTCCTAATACAACATCCTGTCTATAAAACACTGCTAATTGCCCGGGAGTTGGTGCCCATTGAGAGTGTTTCATTATAATCTTTATTTTATTATTATCAATAATTTTACACCTGCATGGACTTTCCGGGTTTTTATATCTTATTTTCACATTACAGGTAAAATTTTTAGGGAAATTTTTCCAGAAAATAGGATTAATATTATTTACATAAATTGTTTTTTGATAAAGAAAATTTTTTTCTGCTACATATATTGTATTTTCCTGGGGAATAATTTTTTTTACATAGAGTGGATGTTTGGATGAAATTCCAAGACCTTTTCTTTGTCCGATTGTATAAGCTATTAAACCATTATGTATCCCGATGGATATATTTTTTAAATCTTTTATGGGCCCTGGAATAATCTTTATTTTTTTGAAATTTTTTATAAAATTAACATAATCATTATCCTGTATAAAACATATTTCCTGACTTTGAGGTTTTTCTGCGACAGAAAGACCTATATTTCTGGCAATATTTCTTACCTGCGGCTTTGTATAATTACCCAAAGGCAAGATTATAGAAGAAATCTGTTTTTGTTTTAACAATGCTAAAAAGTATGACTGATCCTTTTGTTCATCAAAACCTTTTTTTAAAATGTATCTCTTTTTATGCTTATCAAAAAATATATTTGCATAATGTCCTGTTGCAACAAAATTTGATGAGATTTCTTTTGATTTTTCAAGCAGATAATCAAATTTAATAAAATTATTACAATAGGCGCAGGGATTTGGAGTTTTTCCATTGATGTATTCATCAACAAAATATGTTATTACTTTTTCTTTAAATATTTTTTTTGCATTCAGCACATAATGTTTAATCCCTATTTTTCTGGATACCCTTTTTGCATCTTCTATTCCAGAAAAACCACAGCATACATCATTTTTTTCACAATCAGAATCCCAGATTTTTAAGGTTATACCTATTACATCATATCCCTGTTGTTTTAAAATATAAGCGGCAACTGAAGAATCCACTCCTCCACTCATTGCCACAACAACTCTTTTTTTCATTTATTTATCTATACTTTTGCTGTTTTAAAAACTTCATTCATACTTCCGGTTCTGTAGCCTGCAAGGTCAAGGGTGATATATAAATAACCTATTTTTTTAAATTTCTTTAAAATTTGTTCTCTTTCTTTTAAAATTTTTTCAAATTCTTCAGGAAGAACTTCTATTCTGCAGATATTGCCATAATCTCTTATTCTGACCTGCCAAAATCCTTTGCTTTTTAAATATCTTTCTGATTTTTCAATTCTTAATAAATTTTCTTTGGTGATTTTTTCTCCATAAGGTATTCTTGAAGAAAAACAGGCAAAAGATGGTTTATTCCAGGTGGGAAGCCCTAATTTTTTTGAAACATTCCTTATATCTTCTTTTGTAAGATTTGCTTCTTGAAGAGGTGACCTGACATTGAGCAATTTTTTTGCTTTTTCGCCGGGTCTAAAATCTTTTGTATCATCTGCATTAGAACCATCAACAATACAAAAATCCAGAGGAATCATTTTTTTAATACTTTCAAAGAGGTCCTTTTTACAATGAAAACATCTATCAACAGGATTTTGAATAAAATATCTATCTTTTAGTTGATGGGAATGAATCGTAAAATATTTTATGCCGAATTTTTTAGCAAGATTTATAGCAGAAGAAGTTTCTTCTTTGGGATAAAGTATCCCTTTTTCAATAACTGCTATAACATTTTTCCTCCCAAGGATATCACATGAATACTTTAATAGAAAAGTGCTGTCAACTCCTCCAGAGAAAGCCACAGCAGTTTTTTTTATTTCTTTTAGAATTTTTTCTAAATTTTCAATCTTTTTCTTCAACAGTTTGGACATTTATGACTTCTTTTACCTCCGGGACACTCTCCTTAATAATTTTTTCTACCCGCATTTTAAGTGTTATTTCTGAAAATGGACAGGAACCACATGCTCCTTGAAGCTGTACTTTTACAATTCCATCATTTGTAACATCAACTATTTCACAGTCTCCGCCTTCCATTTGAAGAAAAACTTTTACATCTTTTAATGCATTTTCAACCTTTTCCCTAAGTGTCATATATCCTCCATTAAATTATTTTATTTATAAAGTATAGCACAAAATCTAAAGATTTTAAATCTGGCAGGCAATGGAATAATTAATAGCAAATTAAAAGACCATTAGGTTGTAATTCATTTATCAGAATATCTCTTTCTTTCTCATCAGCTGCATAAACAACTAAAGACTTTTTTCTTTCCTGAATTCTTTTTAACATGGGAATATTATTAACTGCTGTTGGTTTTCCTGCTCCGGGGACCCACTGTATTGCTTTTACTTCAGGCAAAGAAAGAAGTGTTTCTAAATGTTTTATCTCATCCTGTCCATCAAGATGCCATATTATAAAATCTAAATATTTTCCAATTTGTTCAATTTCCGGAACAACAAGTTCAGTAAATAAAGAAGGAGAAAGCATTGTGGAAAAATCGCACTGGCAGGCATATGTTTTCCCAGGTGCCCATACTAACCAGCTCATATCTCCCGGACAATAATTTTTATATAAATTCCAGCATTCACTATGGTATGTTTTCCATAGGTTTATAAATTTATCTCTTGCTTCTATTATTGCTTCTTTATTTTCTATAATATCCCATAGCAGTTTTTCTGTGCCTCTTAGAAGCGAAAAACAGGTTAAAGCATCTCCAAAGTCAGGCAGCCATACAAAATATTTTCCATTTGCTTTTTCTAATGATTTTTTTAAAAGAATTAAACTTTGTTTCCACCAATAATTATTTTCATCAAATTTAATTTCAAAATTTTCCCATTTTGTAATTATTGGGTCAACCCATACTGTATCTTCTTTCAAAATAACTTTTCCACCTAAATAAAAAGCCATAGTCATAGGTGTTCCTCTGCTTCCATAGAGATGTGGAATAGCAGGTAATGTCGTATCATAATATTCGGCGGATTCAATTTCAGAAATCCAATAGTTTATTAATCCGTCAATATCTGGATTTCTGCTGTCTTCCGGCCAAAAGAAATTGCCATTAATATTTTTAATAGGGATATCAGGCTTTCTTTTTCCATGTATTAAACAGGGTTTTTCATTTTCTCTTTTCCACCATGTTTCTATTTCTTTCATAGATTCTTTATATTGTTCAAACATTTTCCTCCTATAAAATATTTTTAATATTATTTTAATTTTACATTATATATTTTCCTTTTCAAATATTTTTTGGGAGAAGTTTTATGTTATAATTATATATTATGATAATTATGGTGGCTATGGTGTAATGGCAGCACGAGAGACTGTGGCTCTCTTAGAGCGGGTTCAAATCCCGTTAGCCACCCCATAGTTTTTCTTCTTTGAAATAACGGGTTTGAACCATGGGTTCACCACTCCATCTGTTTTTGCCATACAGATTACTTTCCAAAGAAGATGGAGAGTGTGCGTCAGTAATACATCCTGGAATTCCAGCACAATCCCGTTAGCCACCCCATAGTTTTTCTTCTTTGAAATAACGGGTTTGAACCATGGGTTCACCGCTCCATCTTATTTTTTTAAAAATTGTTTGAAAAATTCTCAAATTGAATTGCTGATTACAAAAAGTGTTGAAACTTATTTCACCGAAAAGGGAATCACAAAATCAAAAAAATGGACGGAAATAAAAAATTTGACTACGCCCTCTATAAAAAAATATAATTATATTTTATTTAATTTTATGTAATCATTTGTAAACTAAAAAAATTTGCAGAAATTATAACAAGGGTTGCAATAAAAATAATAAAAAAAGACAATTTTACACTTATTCTGTATTACGAAGAAAAAGGTAAAATATGAGACAAGTCCCAAAAATTATTCTTGCTCTTGATAATATTTGTAAATACATCTATCGGAATATTCACCAGGAGCCAGAAGCTCTTT
>JAJYYV010000038.1 GCA_021800535.1 bacterium
ATGGATAATTTTATCAAAGCCGAAAGACAGAAGTATGATGATAATCCTATCCAGTTATTCAAAGGGGACAATAACTACCCAAATAAAAATAAATTACAATGTCCTTGGTATAAACAATTTTACAAACATAACAGCAACAAATGTTTTAACAGGTAAACAGGAAAATATAAACAATATAATTCTGTCTGCTCCTTATGGAGTGGATATATTAAAAGTGCAGTATTAAAACATATATAAATACTTAACATGAAAATTTTACAATAACCAAAGGAGGGTTATATAAAATGTTTATTCGTTCAAAATTCTTTTTTATATCAATAATATTGGTATTTCAATGCTTATTTATATTATCAGCAAAATCAGCAAAGGCAGCAGATGATTTTTACAATATACCTTTAATGAAGAAGGCTCCACCAATGAATGGGTATGTTAATCCACAAGAATGGAAAGGTGCAGACAGATTTGATGGATTTTCTATGTCTGGAGTTCTTCAACCGCGGCGGGTTATTGGATATGTAGGTGCCACAGAAAATGATATTTATATAGCTATAGATTCAGAACTTCCAAAACAAGGCAAAATCCTTGCGGCTGTAAAATCTAATACAATAAATATAGTTTTTGATGATGCGGTTGAAGTATGGATAGACCCTAATCCAGGCAAAGAAAATGGAGTGACATATCAGATGTTATGTAATTCTCTTGGATACAGATATTATCAAATCCATCCAAGGGGGCATATTAATATAGAAAAATATTATGGTTGGGATGGACATTACAGGATAGTTAATGGATTTCATAATGGGTGGTGGGATTGTGAGATAAAGATTCCAGTAAAAAACCTGGTTAAGGGAAGAAAAACAACTGATGGACAATGGCAAATAAATATATGCAGGGATTTCAAACAGCCATGGGCATTTGCATGTATTGGTAATGGAAGTTTTAATTTTACGCCGGTAAATCAGATAATATTCAAATTTTCCAAAGAAAATGGAGTTGTTGTTCAGCAGAAAAATTTAACAAATCCTATTTATGGAAATATTAATTATGTAGTAAGTATTTATAATCCGCTTGAAAAACAGATAGGAATTAATGCAAAAGTATTACTTAAAAGGGATACTATGCCAAACCTTTCAAAGCAATCAAATTTTATTTTAAATCCAGGGGAAGAAAAAGAAATCACGATGAAAGTTTTTGACCAGGTAACAAACAAATTTGAATTAAGCACTGTAATTTCTTCCTCTTCAGGGAAAAAGATGTATTTTTCCAGAAATTATGCCTGGCAAAATTGGGGAAAACCAGGCAGCCCAAAAGAGGTATTATGGCAGACAGGAAAAATAAAACCATTGCCTCCCATTAATTTTTTATTTGCCAATTATCCATATTTACACAAGATGAAAATTCTTGCAGATATATCCAGACTTGGGAAAAATTCACAGGTTAAACAATTAAATTTTAAAATTGTAAATGTAAAAACAAAAGAACTTGTAAAAGAATTTGATATGGGAATAAATGAATTTAAGAACGGGAAATGTGAAAAGGTAATAAACCTGCCTCCTTTAGATGGGAATTATGAGATTATATTAAAAGCAAAAGGGAAAAATGTTCCATCAGGGGAAATAGTAAAAACATTTGAAAATCAGGTTTTCCCATGGGAACATGCCCATCTTGGTGAATCCCATAAAGTATATCCTCCATTTATACCAATAAAAAAAGAAGGTAATAATTTATATACAATTTTAAAACAATACACAATAAACAATCTTGGTCTTTTATCATCAGTAATAACACAGGAAAATGACCAGGAACCAGATAAAAAAGAAATACTTAATGGCAATATGGGATATATTGCAACAATCAATGGAAAGGAATATACTCCGGAAAAAGCAAAACTACAATATAAGAAAGTATCAGGATACAGGGTTATAATGAGCAGTAAATTTAATATTGGCGGTGCTCCTATTTCTTCAGTTTCAAAACTTGATTATGATGGGACATTAAAAGTTGAAGTAACACTTCTGCCATCTCCCAAACGAATAGATTCTCTAATTTTAAATATTCCATTAAAAAATAGAATTGCAAAGTATATGCATGCAATGGCAGATGGAATAAGAGGAGTAATACTTACTGCTTCTGTTCCATCCGGTCAGGGAGTAGTATGGAATGCCACTAAAATAGTTCCTGCAGAATTTCCAAAGAATTTCTGCACATATATATTTCTTGGAAATTCCAGAAGGGGACTTTGCTGGTTTGCCTCTAATGATAAAGGATGGAGCTGGAACCATGATAAAGCCAATTTACAGATTGCCAGAGAGGGGAAAACATTAACATTGCAGATAAATTTAGTTAATAAACCTATTATAGTTACAAAACCAAGAACAATAATATTTGGGATATTAGCAGCTCCTGTCAAACCACGATTTAAAGGATGGAGGTATAAATGGTATACAGACCATTATTCTGTGATTGGAACAGATATAAACTGGTTTGCATTAGGTGATTGTTCTAGTGTATACCCGGTTGCAAAAGATTTATATTTATGGAAAATGATGAAAGAAGGAACAGAGAAACATCTTTCAAATGCACTAATAGAAAAAATATATAAACGTGTTTTAAAAGATTATGCTCCTTATGAAAAACCTATGGAAGAAGCGTATGGAAGAAACACATATAAAGATTATCTTAATCTTCTTAAAATATTCACCTGGCACGATTTAAGTAATTATCATCTTAGAATGATTTTTTACTATGACCGTGCTACAGGTTATGCCGCATCTCCGGAATTTCAGACATTTATGAATGAATGGTGTGAACAGAATTTTGTTCCATACAGAGGAGAGAATGCAGTAAATGAAATAGATTGTATACCCAGTAAATCGTATGATGATTATGCGATATACTGGTTTAATAAATCATTTAAAATAGCAGGGAATCAAGGTGTTTATCTGGATAACTGGTTTTTACAATCATCCTATAACACAATGATGACATCTGCATATAGAGAAAAAGATGGAAATATAATGCCTTCTGTTGGGATTTGGAAAATGAGGCACTTTATCAGAAGAATATTTGAAGATGAAAATGAATTAGGTATGAAGCTGCCAATAGTAATGCCTCATATGACAAGCACTTCCATTTTACCAATACTTTCATTTGCGACCTTTCAATATGATTGGGAGTGGCATTATAGTCAGGGAGATGTTCAAAACAGATTTCAAAGAAAATATATACGGATTGTTTCAGACGGAGAACTTGCAGGAACATGGCCTGTGTTACTTGGAGATGAAGGACCTCTTGCAAATAATCCATGGACGGCAAAGACATATATGGGAGTTACACTTATTCATGATTTGATTGGACAATATCCTATTTGGGTTCCAGCCATAGGCAGGTTATGGAAAACATATAGAGAGCCTTTTGTAAAAATGGCGCAGGATAATAAAAATATGATTGCTTATAGATATTGGGATAGCAAGCAACAGCCTGTATATTCAAAGAATTATGATTTACCTGGAATTGTTTATTCTGTTTTTGGGAAAGAAGCACTTTATGGTGTGTGTTCTTATGCTAACATAAATTTAGAAACAACCATTCATGTGATTCCTGATATTTTAGGTTTTACACATTATAAGGTTATAAATGCAGCAACAGGGAAAGAAGTTCCTGTTGAGAATAATACCTTTAATATTTTTATAAAAAAACATGACTTGGAAGTATTTAAAATTGAACCTTAGTGAAAAATGTAATTTATAAAAACAATGTCTTTTAAATATTTTAAAATTATATTTTGTTTTTTGATGGTATTTACTTCTTATATTTTTGCTGAGAATATACCTGTTCCGCTTGTACCATCAAGTATCAAGGGATATGTATACTATTATAATAATTTTGATAACTCATCTGGAAAAGCAGAAATAAATAAATGGAATATCAAAGAAGAAATAAACCCATTTTTAATCACAAATAATGGACTTATAGGAAAAGGTTTTCTTTCAAACTCTAAAAATGGAATTGTCCTTAAATCCTCTGCTCTCTCTCCTGATGAACCAATTACAATTTCTGTATGGTGGAAATTAAAAAATCCTTATAAAACAAGTGAAAGCAAATCTTTTGGATTTGGGATATTTTCTTTTATAGGAAAAGGGTATATCTCTTGTTTTATAAGAAGTGGTGGAAAAGGAGGCTGGTGTGGATTAAAAGAGCCTGCAGGTGTTTTTCAGGTCCAGAATTTTAAAAGAATAAATGATATAAATGGAATTTATAATACGGATGCAGTTAAACTACTAAATTTAAAAAGATTACAATGGCATAATACAATAATAACTTTTTCAAATGGGATGTATATAAGGTTATATCAGGATGGGAAAAAGGTGGGGGAATGGGGGCTAAATAGTCCTTTCAATAAAAATGATGGAATTAAAACATTACAATTTGGATTTTCAGATGAAGTATTAAGTCAGATAGTGATTTTTAATAAAAACATTTCCTCTGAAGAAGTTGAAGAATATTATAATATGATGAAAGGCTTAAAAGAAACATTATCTTTTGGAAATTAAAAATTAATGGAGGCTCACAGATGTATAATAAAATAGTAAAGATATGGATATATGTATTATTAATCGCAGGAATATTTTTGGGAATAACAGGAACAATTTATGCAGAACAAATTCCAGCAAATAGACTGCCAATTTTACAAATTCCTGAGATGTCAAAACCTCCTGTTATAAACGGAAAAATTTATAAAAATCAGTGGAAAGAGGCTGTTGCGATAAGTGGTATAGCCAATCAGGCAGATAATTTTCTTTATCCCAGGCCGACAACATGGTATCTTGGATGGAATTCCAATCATATTTATATTGCTTGTAAAACCTGGGTAATGCCTGATTATATTCTTCATGTATATGGACGAAGACCTGGGACTGCAGATGTATTTGATGATTCAGAAGAACTTGGATTTCAGCCACTTGGTAAAAATGTGCCGGTAGGTAGTTTATTACCGGAATATAAATTCAGTGTGAATGGATTTGGATATAGCGGCAATTATGCTAAAGTAGCAGTAGGACAGATATTTTCCAATTGGTCTCCAAAATTTAAAACAGCAGCCTATTTAAGTCCGGTAGGAAGTGCGCCGGAAGGTGGAAGATGGCTGGAGATAACAATGTCAGCTACAACCAGAGATTTTCAACTGAATGGACCCAATAGAACAGGAGACAGATGGAATATAATGCTTGGATTTGACCAGCTTGACCCATTATCGTGGCTACAGGCACGTATTCCATGTAATACTTCATATTTTGACCCAAGTGGATGGATATCAGCAGTACTTGCACGAAATATTCCTGCAGTTCATGTTACAATGGACAAACTGCCAGGTTTTTGTGATGGAACAGCCGCAGTCCAATTCAATATATATAATTCTACAACTCAAACAGTAAATCTTTCTCTTATTGTCCGGGTAAAAGATAAAACAGGGGACATTATAAACGATAACAAAGATATAATAATCCAGCCAGGCAAAACATCACAATTCATTCTCAATGAAAAATTAGTTAGACAACCTAAAAATCAGGGAACTATATATTATCAGGTTCATCAGGGCAATAGTATTCTATTCAGGTATTTTACATACTTTAAGGTGGGATATCCAAAAGCAGAAATGACAGCAATACCAGCTAAAACCCCATTTTCTCTTAGTATTTCTTTTAACCCAATAAGAAAAAATATTCTTATTAAAGCAGACAGTTATTTTTTAAAAAATCCTAATCAGGCAAAAAAATTATTATATAAAATAATTAGAAATAACACTAATTTCAATAGAACTGTTTTAACAGGAAGTATTAATAAAAAAGTCACATATTATTTTAAGAAATTAATACAGGTTCCAGATATTTCTCCAGGTAGTTATACATTAGAGGCAGAAATTCAAATGGTAGATGGAAAGATTGTCGGTCCGGTTAAAAAAACATTTAAGAAATTAGATGATGCAAAGATATTTTCTGTCTGGTGGAACAATGATTTAGGGCCTATAAATAAAATAATTCCACCATTTACCGGAGTAAGATTAACAAACAATGTTGTAAGTGTATGGGGTAGAAAGTATGATTTGGATATGCTTGGACTGCCAGAGGGAATAATTTCACAGGGTAAACAGATATTAGCAGAGCCAGCGAAAATTGTTGTAGTAATCAATGGGAAAAAGCAGGATGTTTCATTATCAGGTCATCCTGAATGGACTGAAAATAAAATCTGGCAGATTGGATTTAAAGGTCATGCCCAGATAGACGGATTAAAATTTCAAAGTAGTGGTTGGGTGGAACAGGATGGGTTGGTATATGTAAAACTTAAGTATTCTCCAATGAATAAAAATATTACCATAGACAGTTTAAGGATAGAATATCCTGTTAATTCTAACACAGCAGAATGTTTAACATCTATGGGCACAGGAGCAAATTTTGCTCCTTATACAGCAGAAGTTTTACCAGACAGGCAGGGTGAATTATGGTCAACATTAGTACTTGGTAGAACAGCTTCAGGAATGACAGTTGGTAGTTTTTTCCCTGAAGTATGGCTGGGCAGGGAAAAGCGGGGATTTTTATGGTGGGCAGATAATGATAAAGGCTGGGTTCCTGAAAACAAAATACCGGCTCATCAGGTTGTAAGAAGAGGCAATGCAGTAATACTTATTAATAATATTATTGGCACACCGGTTATTCTTAATAATAGCAGGACAATAATATTTAGTTATAATGCATCTCCATTTCGTCCTCTTCCAAAGGGATGGCGTTCTACAATGGCGGCATTAGATGGGTCTTTTCGGGGTACTCAACCAACGGTGAACCAGCCATTAAAATATAAAATACGACTTAAAAAAAATGGAGAAATTGTTAGTGGCTGGGATTGGTTATCACCACCTTCACATAATCCTAAGGAATGGCCTTCAATATTGGCTGTATATAAAAAACGTGCATATGAAAGATGGCATCCTTTACAACCATTTAACCCTGCAGGTGCCTCACATGGTGACTATGTAGGAACATCTTTACCTTTAGAGAGTTATAGCTGGGGCAGTATGAGTGGAGAAACCAAAGTAGTTAATTATTTCGCTCCGGCATGGAATAGTAATTCTTCAGATACTTACGATACATCAGAGATTGATTATGCTCTTTATTTAATAAATATGGATATATCCAGAGGAGGGCTTCGCAGTCTATACTGGGATATAGATTTCCCGACTCTTGGTAGTTCAATTCAAACTGGAATAGGATATAAACTTCCAGATGGAAGAATACAACCTGGGTATAATGGTTTTAATACACGTATGTTTTTAATGAGATGTTATTCCTTGTTAAGTAGTTATGGTCTTGAACCAGGTGGTCAGGTTGTTCATACAACAAACGACTATCAATTTATTGATTGGCCATGGATAGATGCAGCTCTTGATGGGGAATGGGCGTGGATTACAGATAACCAGGGATTGGATTGGGTGGATGTATATCCTGTTGCCCGTATGCGTGCCATGAGCAATCCACATAATTTTGGAGTTCCTTTTTCCTGGTTATATGAGGCAAAACTTAAGAGACAGCCTGAAGCAGCTCTTAGTCATAGAGGAGCAACTGATTATCTTAGACTTTTTGATACCTGGAGATGGCATGTCTGGAATTCTTCTATTCCTTTGAAAGCTTTACTTTGGGGTATAGATAAACAACAAACACAATACATACCTTTCTGGAGCAATTCTTATGTGGCCTGTAAGAATAAGGATATATTGATTTCTATGTGGAGATTACCGCATAAGGTAATGCTTGAGATATTTAATGACAACAAAGAAAATACCTATAATAACATAGAAATAAAAATAGACCTTCAAAAATTGGGTCTAATTCAGAAACTTCCACATCAGGAATTTATACGGGTATATAATATGAATGGTTATAAGAATCTTGGAATTCCGCATTTGGCACAGCGGCTATATAGAAATCCACCCCCGGTTTTACATTATTATAAAAGAATATTAACAATACCAAGATTATTGCCGCATACAGGTATGTTACTTGGTATTTCCAGATTTTAAAATATAATTAGAATTTACTATTTTAACAATATACAAAAGGGGATTATAAAATGTTAAAACGGATTATATTTTTATTTTTAATCAGTATTGTATTTGTATCAATAAGTTTTGCAACAAGTACAGCATTCTGGAGGCAATACAAATTAAAACCGGTAAAAGGTTATTATCCTTATGGTCCAAAAGGGGCGTATTATGGTCCCTATGGATTATTTCCATTAAACAGCCCTAATTTTTCAGATTATACAGGATTCATTAGTGGAGTAGAGAAAATAGGGGAAGTATCTTATAGCAGTCAGGGAAGATTTAAAGGAGGGTGTGCAGTATTTAATGGAAAAGGAGCAATCAAATATATCACTTCCAAAGTCTATCCTTCCACACAAATATCCATAGAGGCATGGATAAAAGTAAAACAATATCCAGAAGATAAAGGTTATATAGTATACAGAGAACCAGTAGTACCTGGAGGAACAAATTATAAATTAAACAAGACCTGTGGATTTTCATTATATATAGATTCACAGGGAAGATTAAATCTTTCAGTCACAAATATTTTTTATGGATATACAATAACAACCTCATCCCCTGCAGGAGTAATCCCATTAAACAAGTGGGTCTGGGTAGCAGGAATAAGTGGAACATTCAGGGATTTATATGTAAATGGAAAACTGGTAACACAGAAAGGAGTATCATGGGGACAGGGGCTTATGGGAATAGAGACAGTTCCAGGTCCTATATATATAGGTAATAATGAAAAAGATGATGAAGGTTTTATTGGAGAGATAGACCAGGTAAGGATAGATAATAATGTATACAAATTCTGGCCCAAAGAGAACATGAGCTGGGCGCTTAAAAACAATGGAAGAAAAATACCCGCAGGTCCTCCCTATTTTTTAAAGAATAATGAGCCGATATTTTATTTGCCATTAGATGGAAATTTCACACCAGCAATAAATAAAATAGGCAATGTGCAGATTACTTCCCAGGGAAGATTTTCAGATAAAGGAATAAAGGGAGAATCTTTTATTGCCAGTGAAAATGGGATAAATTTATATAATTCACATCTTTTAAGCGAAAAACAGGGTAGTATTGAGTACTGGTTTCAACCCAGGGGATATAATACTTTGTCAGACTGGGGTGTTGGAAACATGGATTTTGGACCTGCACATTTTTATATTCAGTATACAGGTGGCCCTGGCAACAAATCCCTTGCTCTATATTTTTACCTGCCCAAAAATAAAGGTGGCATAGAGTATGTTTTTGCTAATGACTGGATAGTGCATGATGGGAAATGGCAGCAGGTTATAATAACATGGAAAGACAAAGACATAAGAATATATATTAATGGTAAATTAAAAGGAGAGAATCAAAACCACAGAATACCAGGGGATAAATGGATAAATAATGTCCATTTTGGCGCCCCTAATCAATTTGATGAAATCTACTTATACAATAAAGTATTAACCCCGGGAGAAGTGCATAATGCATATTATAGATATAGAGACCCCAAAAAGTTAAATACAAATATAAAAGAATTGCCATTACAACTTTCTTATGCAGGATATTTGCCCAGTTATAATGAAATTTATTATAAATTAGTACCACAGGGAAAAGAACAAATAAATCAATTAAAATTAGAATTATGGAAAAATAATAAAATTCAAATCTTTCAGAAAGATGTTATTTTTAACAAAAAAGAACAGGATATAAATATTCCTTCATTAAATAATGGTAAATATGAATTGGAATTTTATGGGTTTCTTAATGGTCACTTATCTATAGTCAGCAAACCATTTTTATTTGTAAGAAAACATTTTATTTGGGAGAATAATACATTAGGGAAAACAGATATTATATATCCACCATATCTACCAATAAAAACAGATGGAAGTAATGTCAGTGTGGTATTAAGAAAATACCAGATGAATGGATTTGGACTCTGGAATAAAGTAATAAGTCAGGGGAAAAATATTTTATCTGGTCCTATTGTAATAAAATATACAACCCAAAATGGGCAGGGGAAATGGGAAAACATATCACAGCCTAAACTTATAAAAAGTAAACCGATATATGCAATATACAGTTCAAGAGCAGTAGCAAGCCCTGTCCAAATAAAAACAATATCAAAAGTGGAGTTTGATGGAACAATGAAAGTTAAGATGCAGATGTCTCCAGGCAATATTCCACAGGAAATAGACCAGATGTATATTGATATTCCAATAAAAGAAAAATATGCGAAATTATTTACAGAATATGTTGATACAATACGTGTTAATTATGCAGGTAGACTTATGAAAGGTAATGGAGTTGTATGGACCGGTGCAATGGCAAAAAGACAAAATGTATGGCAGAACAGTTTTGTCCCTTATGTATGGCTTGGTACAGAAACAAGAGGTCTGGCATGGTTTGGAGAAAATGATAAGGGATGGATAACCAAAAAGCATGGAAGCAAAAGACCTATACAGGAAATAATCAGGGTTCCTGGAGAAGTGATTTTAAGAATATATCTTATAAATAAAAAAACAGTAATAAAGCAAATCCATAAATTAGTGTTTGGATTAGATGTATCTCCAACAAAACCTATGCCTAAAGATTGGAGGCTTAGGCTTCCTTATATGCCTGGAGGATTAGCTGTTAATCCATGGGGAGGATTAGATTGTTCCTATAAAACTCCATATAAAAATCACTGGAGTGTAGTAGATAAAATAGTAGAAGCAAGAAATAAAATGAAAGTAACAAAAGGAATAGTCAACTGGTTTAAGGCATTTGATAAAAAATATAATCCACCGCCTGCGTATGGAACATGGCCATGGTTAACCAGTGTTTTATATTTTGCAGGAGTGGCGGCAAATACAGGGCCTGATAGACCTATGGCAGTATATATAGAAGAAATGGGAGCAAGTACTGTACGAAAAAACTGGAAAACATATCAGTATGAATGGTCATCTGAAGCATATCCGCCAACAATGTATAATTGGCCCAATTATAATGTATACAGACAGGGAATAAGTGTAGATGAAAGTGCCGGGACCACTTTTATCAAAAGTTATAGAGATTATGGAGTTTATGTGGCAAACCAGTGGTTAAAACGAGGTGTAAGCATATATTGGGATAATAATTTCCCTCATATATCATATAATTTTAGAACCACAGCTGCATATAAAACAAGCTATGGTGCAATCCAGCCATGTATAACAATCTGGAATGAAAGAAAATATATGAGAAGAGTATGGAATGTTCTTGCTTATTGGAGAGAGCATAGAAAACCTCCTACTAATGGATGGAAACTTCAATGGACTATTCATATGACAAATGAAATGTTTATTCCTTTGATTACCTGGGGAACTGTGGAACTTGATTTTGAACTGGTAAATAGTAAACCAGCTGTTCCTGCATTTTTAAGAACTGAATCCATTGGCAGTCAGGTAGGTAATTATCCGTTATGTCTACATAATATAGCAGGAGATGTTAATAAAATAGTAACAGATTTGCCTACCAATCATAGGGAGACAATTGAATGGGCAATGAGATTTGTTAATGGAATAGCCGCACCTGATACATATGAAAAAACATATGCTGACCTAAATAAAATAGTATATGGTTTTGGATATGGGAAAAAAGATATTAAGGTGTATGAGTATTGGGCTACAAAACCAATACTTAGATGTAATAATAATGATGTGAAATGGGTGGTTCTTGTTAATAGAGATACAAAACAAATGCTGTTAGTGTTTTCCAGTTGGAACCCAAAAAAGGTAGAAATAAAAGTTAATATAAATCCAGAAAGATTAGGATTTAATATAGATAATAAAAAAATAATGAATATTCTTACAGGGGAAACCATTGGAAATAACCAGGGAGAATTTAATCTAACTTTGTCTGCTCCGTATGGAGTAAAAATAATAAAAATAGAATAAAAAAAGGGGGTGAAAAAAGATGAGAAAAAATAAAAAAGGTTTTACCCTTATAGAGCTATTGGTGGTAATAGCCATCATAGCTATTTTAGCAGCAATGTTACTGCCAGCGTTGGCAGCAGCAAGGGCAAAAGCAAGACAGGCAGTAGGTATAAGCAATTTAAAACAGATAGGGCTTGCTGTGGCAATGTATGAGAATGATTATAATGGATTTATTCCTGACTGGAGTATGGCTGGAGCAGGAATGTGGGTTAGTGTTCTTCTTCCTTACACTGGATGGAGAGGGAGCTTATGGATAGGGCCAAATACGCCGTGTACAAGATTTGATAATTTAATGGACCAATATGCTATGCAAGCCAAACAAGGAAACTGGACAAATTTTAACAATAATGAACCTTGGGATATGACGATTGGAATAAATGGGGCTGCTTTTTATTCAATTACTCCTCGCTGGATGTATTCAACAAGCGGACCTGTAAATTTAAGTCAGATATCCAACCAATCAACATTAGTTTATGCAGGGGATGCTGTCGGGGGTAATTCCACTTATTATCAGCCTCACAATCCAAATGGATGGTTATATGTTGACCCTCAAAATACTACACCCTATCCTCAAAATTCATGGAATTGGTTCGGTTGTGAAGGTCCTGTATGGAATGATTATGAAAATAATCAAACAAATTTTCTATTTATAGATGGACATGCATCTTCTATGCCGTTTGCTGATGTGCAGAATATGGTTATAAACGCATGGAGTGGTGCTTATAGTAAATATTGGTTCGCTTTGTCTTATTGATTGTAAAACATATTATTCCAAAATATTGAATGACCAATGGAATGAAGGCACAGAATGTTTAAGGCCCTTTAATTTTTATTCTGTGCCTTCTGTGTCGGTATTTATAAACCGGGATTTTAGTTAATCCTTTCAGAAAAAAAGGTGGAATGTAATGTCAAAAAAAATAATAATAATATGTTGTTTTATTTTTGCGACAATAAGTTTTTCTGCAAGGACAGCATTCCGGAGGCAATACAAATTAAAGCCGGTCAAATTTTATCCTGTAGATTTAGAAGCACAATATTTCCCGTCAAATAATCTAATATATTACAGGATAGTGCCGAATGAACAGATAAACAAACTAAAAGGAATAAGATTTCAATTTATATTAAGGGATGAAAAAGGAAAGGAATTATTCAGAAAGCAGGTCCAATTCAAACCAGAAGAACAAAAGATGAAGGTTCCGTATTTAGAAGGAAAACAAGGATATAAATACAGTTTAAGTCTATATGCAATAACAGGAAATAAA
>JAJYYV010000011.1 GCA_021800535.1 bacterium
AAGGGAGGCATAAGGTCCAGGTACTACCCCCTGTTTAAGTACTATAAAAAAGTTTGAAAAATTAACCTTTTTTAGTAAAAGACTTATAGGCGGCATTACAATATCAGAAACCAAAGATTTAACTATTGAACCGAAAGCCGCTCCAATAATTATTCCAATGGCCATATCAACAACATTTCCTTTCATTGCGAACTCTTTAAATTCTTTTATCATATGATTTTAACGGCTTTTTGTTTAATGAGTTTTTTTTAAATTAAAAGATTATCTTCTACTTTTTTACCAAAGGCTTATTAGTTATTTGTATTTTGATTATCTCTAAATCCATTTCTCATTTCTTTGAATTTTCCATTAACAAACTTATGAATTATACTGGAAATATATGTCTGATATGGTAAACCCTCAATTATCGCTTTCTTCTGCAATTCAAGTAAATCCCTTTCTGAAATTCTAATGTTTAATCTTTTATCTTTCTTTAAAGTAGTTCTTGCATATCGTATCAAGTCGGATTTTCTTTTTGATGGGTTTTTAACGGTAACCCATTCTCCTTTTTCAAAACTATCCAGTATTCGTTTTTCTTCTTTTGACAATCTTATTTTCATGATTTTTCTCCAAAATAAATTTTTGTTGCTTTTCTACTCGGTATTATTGTTTTTAAAAATATTTCTTCATCATTTTCAATATAAGGAACAAGATATGCATATTTATTTATTCCGATTACCAATATCCGTTGCCCGGTATATTTATTTTTATTAGGATGTTCATAATCATCCAGTATATTCCCATTTTCTATATGCAAAATTATATCTTCAAAACAAATTCCTCTGGTTTTCTTAAGACGTGTACTTTTATCAGAATTCCAGTTTATGTGTTTCATTTATTTGATTATATCACATTATCACATTGTGTGCATTTTGGAAAAATTATAATATTTTTATTTTTGCGAATTTGCCTTTGCCATATTTTATAACTGAACCGTCAGAAACATATTCATTAAAATTCTCAACTAATTTATCATTGATTTTAACTGCCTTTTGTTTAATTAATCTTTTTGCTTCAGAGTTTGAATAATTAAATCCCAAAACAAGAACAGAAATAATATGAATTCTACCATTTATTAAGGCTTCTTTAGAGATTTTAATCTCGGGTATATCTGTTGGATTTTCTTTATTTTTAAAAATTTTATCAAACTCAATTCCAGCCGTTTCTGCTTCCTGTTTCCCAAAAAATTCTTCTACAATAGTCTTTGCTAAAAAAAATTTACCATCTCTTGGATTTGTTTCTATAACCTTTTTAAAATCATCTATAGGGATTTTGGTAAGAAGAGTAAAGTAATGCTCCATTATATTATCAGGTATAGACATAATCTTACCAAACATATCCTGTGGTGTTGTATTTACAGGTATATAGTTTTTATAACTTTTGCTCATTTTCATTTTACCATCTGTTCCAACAAGTATTGGCATGGTTATAACAATCTGTTTTTCCTGTCCAAAAAACTCCTGTAAAGACCTGCCTGCAAGAAGATTGAATTTTTGTTCTGTCGCACCGATTTCAATATCTGAATTTAATGCAACAGAATCATATCCCTGTAAAAGCGGATAAAAAAATTCATGCAAAAATATTGGTTTACCTGATTTGTATCGTGCGGAAAAATCATCTCTTTCAAGAATCTGGGCAACAGTAAAAACAGAAGCAACCTTTATAAAATTCTCAAGAGAAATTTTTTTTAACCAGTCTGAATTATAAACAAATTCGGTTTTTTCAATAGAAAGTATATTTGAAATCTGTTCCTTATATGTCTCTAAATTATTTTTTATTTCTTTTTCAGAAAGGATAGGTCTGGTTTCATTTCTCCCTGTCGGGTCCCCAATTCTTGCAGTAAAATCACCTATTAGAAAAAGAATTTTATGTCCTAATTCCTGAAAATCTTTTAGTTTTTTTATAACCACTGTATGACCAAGATGTATTTCCGGACTTGTTGGGTCAATACCATATTTTATTCGTAAAGGTTTTCCGATTTTAAGAGAATCTGTAATTTTAAGTTTTAATTGATTTTCATCAATAATATCAACTGTTCCCCTTTTAATAATTTCTATTTGCTTTTCAATATCTTTTTCCATATATAAAATAGTGAACCTTATAAAATCATATTTATTTACTATAATATTTTTATTTATTTTACTATAATTTTAAAAATTACTAAAATTGTAAATAATTTCTATCAGGTATTGACTTGGCAAAAAAATATAAGTATAATATTTTATAAACAGTTTATAGAAATAGTTCATAATTATAAATATTATTAAAGAAAAAGTATGAAAAAAATATCATTATCTTTAATAGCCAAAGAAGCAAGGGTTTCAAAAAGTGTTGTTTCAGCGGTTCTATCAAAACAGGAAAATAAAAAGATATTTGTAAGCGATAAAACAAAAGAAAAAATTCTCAATATTGCCCAACAATATAATTATATATTACCAAAAAGCGGAAAAGAACTTGTATCAGGACGGAGTGATACAATCGGAATTATGTTTCATATGTTTACTCCATTTTTTGGAGAAGTTCTAACAGAAATTCAGAAAAAAGCATTCAAAAAAAATCTTGACATATCCATATACTTTACAAGCCATAGAGCTGATTTAGAAGAACAATTTTTAGAACAAAGCAGGGATGGAAGAGTGGATGGTCTGATTATACTTGGTTGGGTAAATAAAGAAAGCCCGGAAAGATATAAAAAATATTTTGAATATCCTTATAACATAAAAATTTTAAATTATGGTGCTGTATTTGTAGAAGGTTTACCCACAATCTCTTTTGATGAAAAACAAGCAGGGATTCTTGCTTATCAGCATTTAAAAGAAATAGGATGTAAAACATTTGCAGGTTTTGGCGGAAGTCAAGAGAATAGTAGAATTGATTCTTTTTGTAAGGAAGCAGAAAAAGATGGAGCAAAAGTAAAAAATTTCTTTCAGTCTCAATTTATAGGCAATTGGGAAGAAGAAGGTAAACTTGCAAGTAAATTTTTTGAAACTACAAAAAACATACCTGAAGGCATATTTTGTTATAATGATTTATATGCATTAGGTCTTATTTCTGAAGCACAAAAAAGAGGTATAAAAATTCCCAGGGATATTGCAATTATAGGTTGTGATAATACCCAGATATGTTTGTACTTAAACCCTTCTATTACCAGTATAGATACAAATAAAGCGGAATCTGCAAAAAAGATGATAGAAATTATCACAAATCTTATAAATGGAACAGAACCGAATCCTATAAATACAATAATTCCTGTCAGTTTAGTGGAAAGAGAAAGCACAAAAAGGAGGTGAAAAAGATATGAAAGAAAAAGAAGAAATTTTAAAAGAAAAAACAAATAATAAAACAGAAAAGGAGGAAGAAATCATGCAAAAACAAAAGAAAAATAAAAAAGGTTTTACCCTCATAGAGCTATTGGTAGTAATAGCCATCATTGCTATACTTGCGGCAATGTTGCTACCAGCTTTAGCAAAAGCAAGACTTGATGCAGAAAAAACAGTATCTATGAATAATTTATATCAATTAACTCTTGCATCACTTCTTTATACACAGGACTATAATGGATGGTTTCCTATCAATTATGCCAATGCTCCTTTATATACCATTCAAGGTACAGCTCAAATACTTGCGGTACAAGGATATATACCAAGTTTTAATTGGGGAGGTGGAGTATGGCCTGCACCGGGAAATGCCACTCAAAATTGTTTAGTAATGGATCCGACCGTATTTAATCCAAATCCTTATGAACCCGTATGGTATAGCAACGTTTATTGGAATTATGCTTTTGGAGATTATGAACTAAATGGATACCTTTATTCACAAGTAGGTAATTATCCATTTGCTAAATTAGATCTTATTTCTCCACCCTCTCAAATTTTTCTTTGGGGCGCACCTATGGCCACTTATGGAGATGATAATATATTTGCAAGAAAAGATGAAGAAGCAAATGCTGGCATATACCAGACATTATGGAATTGGGATGGGGGAACAGAAAGAGGACCGTATTCTGTAACAAATCCAAATATGGGTGGAGGAGTAAATTTATCATTTCTTGATGGGCATGTAGAATATGTGCCATATAGTAAAATTTCACCGACATGGTTCAATTCTAATAGTGCAGTTGCTCATAATTTTGCTGATACAGCTCAATCTTTTTACCCATGGAAAGGACCATATGACTTTGGTTGGTAATATATTATGATAAATATTAAGACTTAGTATAAACTGAAATCTATCCCGTAGAATGGGAAGATTAAAAAACTGGTTTTGATAATTGTCAAAAGGAAAAAGATGAAAAATATTGGTGGTGTGATATGTGGAATTTTTTTGTTTACTGTTGTCTGTTTTGCCGCTAAAAGCCTGCCTGTCGGTTCTAATTTATGGAAAGCAAAAATAAGTCTTGGACAGGGAAAAGGAACAGTTAAAAAACTTGGGAATAACACATTGGAATTTAATGTTTTCATAAACAGTGTCAGTAATTATTCTGAAGATACTGAAATGAAAGCAGGTATTGTAGATTTCATTCTTAAAAATCCTGTGAAATTACCTTCTGATGTTACTGGATTTTCATACTGGATAAGGTCAAACAACTACGGTGGAATATTTCGTTTTTTAATAAAGGATAAGACCGGTGCATTATATGCTCTTGGCACAAAGTTTAGCGGTCTAAGTTCTATTCCTGACACTTCCACCTGGTGTTACGGTGAAAGTTTTCATTTTAATGATACTGAAATGGGCAGGGTTGACCCATGGGTAATGATAAGACTGGATAAAAAGGATTATTATTCTATTCCGCATGGAAAAATCTTTCTTGTAGGATTCCGATTCATTCTTACTCATACAGGTAATTTGCAAACAGATATTTCCGATGTTTCATTTTTAAAATTGAATAAAAAGCCAGGGAATTATTGGGTTATAAACCCTGATACTGCATGGTGCAACAGAACCAATAGCGTGGGATTATCCGCTTACGGCTGGAATGGTATGAGCCAATCCATGCAATTAAACAGGCCTCATATACTAATATCAGATATGGGTCTGCCACCTGGCAAATATATGATAAGATGGGAAATACTTGCAGTTGATGACTGGAAGATAATAACAACTGGTAAAAACATTATAAATGTATCAGAAAAAATTCCAATTTCTCCATCCACAGAAAAGGTTATTTCTTTTCCACTTTTACCAAGAGGAATTTATCATTTAAGAATAATTGCAATCCCTGAAAATGGAGGAAATCCAATAGAAAAGTTTTGTTATTATAAAATCATTCGTACTAACATTAAAAAATTTATCAGAACAAATCTCTCAGGAAAACTTATAAATTTCTCAGGTATCAATATATTTCCAAATTCCAAAAATGCTATGGCAAAAATCAGAATCTCTGGTATTAAACAGTACAAAAATGTTGTTTTAATATACAAAGTTTATTCCACTTCTGAAAATCTACTGAAATCCGGACAAATTTTCGTTAATACCAACAAACAGGTTATTATTCCATTAAATTCTTGTTTTAACATGAGTCCCGCAATAAGAATGCTTGTAGAATTAAAAACTTCCTCTGGTAGGCTGCTGGACGAAAGTGACCGTATGTTTGGAATTAAATCTGTAGAACCTGTTTTTGGTCCTGCAGTATCAAAACAGGGATTTTTAAAAAATTCCATATTACGTGATAAACAGGACTGGAATGAAGGAACCACACCATTTTATTCTGATTTTTCCAAATATTCAAAAGACTTAAAAGTGTGGCTAAAAGAAGCTAAGGAAGATGATTATAATGCAGTAGAATTATCTGCACCATGGGTTGAAATGGAACCTATGCCTGGAATATATGATTTTTCATGTCTTGATAGGATTACTAATATGGTTTCAAAATATGGATTGAAAGTTATATGGCGTATTCATGCTCTTGCAGAAAATACTCCAATCTGGGATTATGGCTCATTCCAGGAAAATCAGTATGGTTGTGCACAGGGTTTATGGTCTGGCAGTTCAAATCTGATTTTCGGACCAACTAATAAAAATTATAATCATGCAATTGACAGATTTTGCCTGGAGATTTCCCGACATTATGCAGGGAATTCTACAGTTTTAGGTTATTCAGTGGAAGGATTATTTTTTGACCATGGATACCTTGATATGCCATGGTTAAATCAATATGTAGATTATTCACAAACCAGCAAAAATGCATTTGTCAGATACCTGAAAGCAAAAGGTTATACACTAAATAAAGTCAACAGACTTTTCCACAAAGATTACAAAACATGGGCTGATATGTCTTTGCCAATACCTTCGTTTCATTTTTCTTCACAGGGAAATCTTCTTCCTAATTATAGTCAACAATGGAAGGAATTCATAAATTATAAAATCAAAGTTATCGGTGACTATTACATGAATATGTTGAAATCTTTGAGAAAAGGAGATAATTCCTGTCTAATATATGTATATGCTGTTCCTGAAATATGGGAATTTCAAAGCAGCAGATTTGTAAAAAATAATATTTTCCTGGCAGGAGGTGGTATGGAAAAACCTTTTCCATATCGTGCTAATATTGTAAGAACAAGATATGAACCCATAGGTAAAGTTGCCAGAACAAAAGAACTTGTGGATATTGGATATTCCAATCTGCTTTTCAACAAACCAGGATGGAATGCTTTTGGAAATTACTGGTTTCTTCACTGGACATTAAACAATGTCACTGCTGATATAAAAGCCGCTGAGCTTAGGATAAAAGACTGGAACTCTGTTTGTGACCAGATTGCAGGAGTAAAACAGATTGTTGCCTCAGGTTCAAACAATCCAATTTTTTTATATTCTCCTGATGTTCTGCTTTATGTTTTCCAAAGTACATTTGTCCCACGCCTTTATGATTACTGGAGTCCTCTGGATTTTATGATAAATAAAAACAATCTTAACATTGAAATTGTATCAACAAAAGAATTGCCATTTATGCATATATACCGTGCACCTTACATAATACTTCCTTATTTTTCTACAGTCGTTGGAAGTCAAACGAGAAAAAGAATAATAAAGTATGTAAAAGATGGAGGAACACTTTTCATGGAAGCAACATTTGGCAGATATGACATAAATAAACCCGGGCAGAAAAATATTTTCCTAAAAGAACTCGGACTTCCGGGTATAGCCAATGAATCTACTGACTGGAGTAAAAATAATGTGCCTGTATACCTAACCGGAAGTAAATTCTTTCCTAAAAAAACAGATATTTATTTCAGGACAAACGGCTGGAATCCTCCAATAGAAAAAGAGATTACCCCATGGATATTTACTACCAATAGAAGTTTTTTTAAGATTTTTTATCCTTTACCAGGAAATTATAAAACTATCGGCACACTATCAAACGGGTCTCCAGCAATAACCTATTCTAAAATAGGTAAAGGCAGAGTTATAATTTTCTGGGGAGTAATAGATTGGGCGGCATCATCTAATCTTTTACCGGCAATAAATAAATTAGTATACGGAAGTACAAGCAATAGAAGTTTTGCCGGAGGACTCATAGTTAATTTTTATAAGAAAGACGGCATTTATTTCGCAATGGGCAGAAGGTTTGCTTCATATAATATTATTTCCCAATTAGAAAACGGGAACCAGAATATGGTAAAATCTGCTGGTCCTCGTGTTTTGTATGTAAAAACATCCAACCTTCCAGAAGGCAATTATAAAATCACAGATATCCTGAACAAAAAAGAATATGGGATTTTCAGTTCTGAAAAAATAAAGAAAAAAGGAATTCCAATCAATCTTTTTAAAGGTCAGGCATTTCTGTTAAAAATAGAAAAAATACAATAGAGGGAAATATGAAAAAAATATTGCAGGTCTTTATAATTACTGTTTTAACAGTTTCTATTAATTGTATGGCTTTTTCTTTTTCTCAGTACCAGATTTTGCATCGCTTAAGCATTCCTGATAATTGGAAACCTGCAAAATATATAAGTCTTAATCATATTGCAGAAAAAAACATATTAAAAATATCTTTTACAGGAGTCAGAGTAAATACAAACCTTAATTTTTATCTTAAAAAACCTCTTCCACTTGATACAAAAGTAAAATCAATTGACCTGTGGGCATATCATCCTGCTACAGAAATTAATCAAGACACAGGTTTTTCACTTAATGCAATTTTTTTGGATAAGACTGGTAAAAAAATAATCTCAGGTTTTCAATGGGATAATACATTTATAGCCAGCCATATAGGACCTCCAAATGTGAGAGAATCTGATATCTGGAAATATCTTTGGTGTAAACCCCCTAAAAATGCTGTAAAATTCATCGGATTCAATATTAATATTTTTTATATAGAAAATGTTCCTGTTCTGACAGAAAAAAAGAGTTTATTTATTAAGGATATAGCGTTTGACAGGATTAATTATTCAAAAACAAAACTGTATTATGTTGTATTGGGACCACAAGCAACCAGCAGTACATCCTATGCTTTGACAGAACAAAGTGGTGGAAGTAATATTCCTTATGTATTACTGAATGACCTTATTGATCCGATAAAAGGAACTGACCCAAATCAGATAAAATTCTGTGAGAGACCCAGCATAATAAATCTTTGTGTTTCTGTTTACAATGCTTCAGACACGTGTGTTTATTCATCTATATACAAAAATATCAGAATAAATAATTCACCAGAAAATTGTGCCCCGGATTTTTTTAAAAAAATACTAATACCAATAACAGCACCCGGTACATACTGGATAACAGGCAGAAGTTATAATGCGATAAATGATACATATTTCACAACAGACAGGGTAAGACTTGTCATTATCAAAGGAAATGGACCTAAACCTGCAAAAACTGAAAATAAAGACCTGTTAACTATTAACCCAGAAAAGCCATGGGATGTTTTGACCAGACATGATAAAAAACAGATACATTTTCATATACGAATTTCAGAATTGCCAAAAGAAAAAGGGCCTTTTACTATACACTATACACTAATTCCTTATTCAGTATGGTTTCCTGGTTTTAATGAAACAAATAGACCTGTAATACTAAATAAAACTATTACAGTTAATAAATCCGGGAATATAACGGTTCCGTATAAACCGAAAATGGATGTGGAGATTGTTGCTGCTGAATTATGGGATGGAAATAAAGTGATTGACAGAGAAGATAGACCCATAGGCATAAAAAATAGTATAAACACTAATCCTAAGTTTACTGAAAAAAATAAAATACCATCATTGAAAAACCTTACAAAAAATACAATTTGGATAAACACTACATGTTGGCCATATACCAGATTTTCTTCAGAACTATATAAAGAACTTGCAGAAAACATTGACCAGTTAAAAAAATTAACTCCCAATATAGGAATATCTTTTCCCATAACTGAATTTGAGCCATTACCCGGGGTATATAACTGGTCCAGTTTAACACCTATATTTAACCTTGCAGCAAAATATGGATGCAGAATTATTCCTTATATGGCGGAAAAATATCCATTTAAATGGGAACCTGTGGAATTCTGGCAAAGAAGTGATGGATGTGTAAGCAGAAGTACTATATTATGGGGATATGGTGTGGGAAGAGAGTTGTTTTTCAATGGCAAATACAATCCTGGTAATGTAAAACAATTCAATCAACAATTTGCAAGAAGATATTTAAATAACCCTGGTCTTGGAGGATACTATTTTGAAGACGAGCATATTGATACAAGATGGATACCGCCATGGCCGGCATCCTATGATAGTGCCAACCATACCCGTTTTTGTAATTATCTTAAAAGAAAATATAAGAATATCAGCAAACTGAATACTGTTTATAATACAAATTACAAAAATTTTTCAGAAGTTAAGATTCCAATAAGCGGAAACCCTATGTTTCCCAAAAAAATTATGTTTGTTGACTGGATGAGTTATCAGGTATGGCAGGTTAATAAATTCATATATACAGACCAGGTAAAAGTAGTACGGGATATTGACCCCAAAAGACCCATTATATTTTATCTAATCGCATATCCATATTATAAATTTCTCAAATATCTTGCCACTCATGACTGTATGATTGCCAATGGCGGAGTTAATTCAAGTTCTATGTCAATATTTAATAATGATAAATACTATGATGTAAAGGGACTTTTTTACAGGATGGAACCCATTAGTATGTGGTACTACAATTCCAGATCATCTGTAAGCAATTATCCACAGGCAGGTTTTGACTCAATGATATTTGGTCAGATTACAGTAGGAGGAAGAGGACTAAACTTTCATATATTTATGTCGCCTTCTCATTTTATTTATAAAGATGCCCTAAAACCTGACCATGGGACAGGCATAGATAAAATAGTCCAATATCTTCCAATTTTCAAGGAACTTAGAGATGCCAGAAAACTGACTGACCCTGTGGTATTGATGAATTTATATAATAGCTGTGACTATTTTGATGGACCATTTCAATGGAATACATGGCCAATGTTTTTTGCTTTGTATAACAGGCTTCATTATGAACCCTATGTGGTTTGGCCTGGTTTTCCTTTAAATTATATGAAAAAAGCAAAAATTGTTTTTGTAGCTGGAGCCATAATTGATAATCAAGAGTTGGAAGATATTAAAAACTTTCTACAGAAAGGGGGAAAAGTGGTTCTACAGAACAATGCGGCAAAATACAGCCTTGAAAATCCGGATGGTAATTATACTTATTATCTGTTTAATGCTCTTGGAATAAATTATAAAAACCCAAGCGGAGAACATCTTAAAGGAGTAGATATTCCTTATGCCATATATAATTATGGAAAAGGACAGATTTTTCATGTGAAGAACTTTTGTTATGACTGGATAAAAATAATACCAGTAATCATGAAGTGGGCAAATTTTAATGAAAATGAAAGACTGTTTGATTCTAATAATGAATTTACAATGATGCATGTTCTTAAAAAAGGAAATACTTATTATCTTGTGACAACTTATAGAGTTGATGACCCAATGACTGGAGTTGTGGGTCCTTTGCAATCTAAAAATATCAAATTAAAATTTCTTAAAAAACTGCCTAAGGGAAAATATAAGGTGACCAAAATATGGAATCATGAAAATTTTATAGGGATATTTACACATACTCAACTGGCTTCAGGGTTTAACGCAGAAGTATATGAAAACCATCAAATGAAAATATTCAAAATAGAACCTATAAAATAAAAAATATCATCAATATACCCAAATTATAAATTATATAACGCATTGATAGAAATAAATATTTTATTTCCTTTCGGTATATAATGTTATAGTATAAATGTAAATATTTAGTGGAGCACATAGAAAAAAGGCACAAACAAATGGAAAAAAAATACATTCAGAGTCTTGAAGAAACAGCAGAATATTTTAAATTTATGATAAAAAGCAATCCTCATCGAAATTCTTTAGAAGCAACATTGTCGGCAATGAATGGAAAATCAAGAAAAAATCCTGTATTTTATCTTGGATATATCAATAACCCTGATGATAAAACTACTGGAGAAGATGCATTGATATTACAGAAAATAAAAATAAAAAACCCTAAAGAACAAGATTTGGCTAATGAAATTATTCAATTACTTGCTCCTCTTAAAATGCTAAATCCTATTACTCCTGCACTTGATTTAGGTAGAGGAACTGGGACTTTAATTCCTTCATTTGGAATTCCGCTCAATCCCAGACTTAATGATGCACCATCTTATACCTTAACCCTTGACCAGATTCTTTCTTTACCAGAACCTGACCCTGCTATATCTGGATTAATGTCTGAAATACATGAAAAAATAGATTTTATCAAAAGCAAAATATCAATTAAAGATGGAATCTATATTCATTTACCTGATATGCAAGGACCCTTTAATATTGCTCATATGATTGGCGGTGAAGATGTTTTATCCGGTCCTTATATTGATCCGGAAAAATTTCACAGGGTTATGGATAAAATTACAAATTTCTGGATTTCTGCTGAAAAAATGTTAAGACAATGGATAGGTTCAGAATGGTTATATCCTGTTGAAAAACAAACTGTTAGAATTGCAGAATGTTCTACAAATCTTGTGTCAAGAAATATATATGAAAAATTTATTCTTCCATATGATTTAAAAATTGCTAACTATGCTGAACAAATGAATTTACCTTTAAATATTCATACATGCAGTGGCCCACATGTTTTTCATGAAACTATGGATAATATCCCGAATATACTTTTTACTGAAGCCGGATTTATTAAAAATGCTGTTGCTGGCTGGACACCTATAGATGAAGCATTAAAAACTATTAATGACCGTCCAATTGTTTTAAATATTGGTCAGGAAATTTATAACACAGAAAATCCTGAAACAATTATTAAAAAAGATTTTGATCTTTATGAAAAAAACCACCACCTTCTATTTGGATATACTTTAATGGAATGGAAAACAAAAGACAAATCAAAAATTTGTAATTTACATAGAAAAATGGATGAATACTGGTTAGAAAAAGGCGGGCTAAATTTGATTTAAGAATTCATACATGATAAAATCAAAAATACACTATCAGCATATTAGTTAAAAACAATCAAAAAGGAGAAAGAGACAAATGTTTCAGGATTTTTTTAATCCATCATCTATTGTTGTTATTGGAGCATCAAGAGAACCTCAAAAAGTAGGATATGCAATTGTAAAAAATTTAATTGAGGGAAATTTCAAAGGAAAAATATATCCTGTTAACCCAAAAGCAGATGAAATATTAGAAATTAAATGTTTTGATTCCATAAAAAATGTTTCTGAGACACCTTCACTTGCTGTAATTGTTCTTCCTGCCAAAATTGTAAGTCAAACTGTAGAAGAGTGCTGTCAAAAAGGAATAAAATCTTTGGTTGTCATAAGCGCAGGTTTTAAAGAAACAGGAAAAGAAGGGGAAGAAAGAGAAAAAGAACTATTAAAAATTGCAAATAAATATAATAGTAGAATTATAGGCCCAAATTGTCTTGGAATTACAGATACATATTCAAATCTTAATGCTTCATTTGGCCCGTTTATGCCAGACAAAGGAAAAATTGCTTTTATTTCTCAATCAGGAGCCATAATCTGTGCTGTTATTGATTGGGCAAAGCAAGAAAAAATTGGTTTTTCCAGGGTTATAAGTATTGGAAATATGGCAGATGTTTCTGAAGCAGAATTAATAGAAGATTGTGGAAACGATGAAAACACAAAAGTAATTCTTTTATATATGGAAGGAGTAAAAAACGGAAAAGATTTTATTCAAAGAGTATCAAAAATAACAAATAAAAAACCTGTTTTGGCAATAAAATCAGGGCTTACTGTCTCAGGGTCAAAAGCAGTTTCTTCTCATACAGGAAGTCTTGCAGGATCTGCTTCTGCATATAAAGCCGCTTTTGAAAAAGCAGGAGTAATTCAGGTGGAAACATTGTCAGAACTTTTTGATTCGGCTCTTTTATTAATTTCACAGCCAATAATTAAAGGAAATAATATCGCAATAGTTACAAATGCCGGTGGAGCATCTGTCCTTGCAACTGACACCACAGAAAAGTTAGGACTTAAAATGGCTCAATTATCCGAATCCACAAAAACAATCCTTAAAGAAAATCTTCCTTCATCAGCCAATATACACAATCCTGTTGATGTAATTGGAGATGCTGACGAAAAAAGATATGCTATTGCTATTGAAAATGTTTTAAAAGATGAAAATGTAAACGGTTTACTAACTATTTTAACTCCACAGGTCATGACAAAACATTATGAAACTGCAGAAAAATTAATTGAATTATCTAAAAAATTTAATAAAACAGTAGTTTCAAGTTTTATTGGCGGAACAGTTATGGAAAAAACCCTCTCATTTCTTCAAAAAAATAATATTCCAAACTATAGTTTTCCGGAGACCGCTGTTAATTCATTAAAATCCATGGTAATGTTTAATAATATAAAAAACAGAAAAACATCAGTAAAAAAAGATTTTACTGTTGACAGTCAACGGATAAATGAAATACTTTCTATCGCAGCAAAAAGTGATAATAAATATCTCACAGATTTTCAGGCAAGAGAAATTTTTACTCTTTATAATATAAAAAAACCCAATACATACCTTGCCAAGACCTTAGAAGATGCTATAAAAAATTCTGATAGTATTGGATTTCCAATGGTTGCCAAAATTGTCAGCCCGGATATTCTACATAAAACTGAAGCAGGAGGAGTAAAAGTAAATATAAAAAATAAAGAAGACCTTGAGAAATCCTATAATGAAATTATCCAATCCATAAAAAAGTATAATCCAAAAGCCAATATAGAAGGCATAGAAATACAGGAGATGGTAAAAGGAGTTCAGGAAGTAATAATCGGAGCAAAAAAAGACCCTCAGTTTGGACATCTTATAATGTTTGGACTTGGAGGTATTTTTGTTGAACTGTTAAAAGATGTAATATTTAAAATTATACCTGTAACACAAGATGAAGCTTTTCAAATGGTATCAGGTATAAAAGAAGCAAAACTACTTACAGGTTATAGAAACACCCCCGAAGCTGATATAGAAGAAATCGTTGAAACAATATTAAAAGTTTCTCATCTTTGTGAAAATCATCCGGAAATATCAGAAATAGACCTGAATCCTTTAATAGTAAAAGAAAAGGGCAGGGGACTTGTAATGGTAGACACCAGAATAATAATAGGATAAAATAAGTGTGAATAATTTATGAAAAAATTAATTATTATAATTGGTTTATTATTTTTTACATCATCAGTATTTGCTTATTGGGAATGGACTCCACAGACAAACAGATGGATTAATCCATTGTATGCCACCAAAAGCACTGCTAAAAAACAATTTGAATGGGCACAGCATTTTCAAAAAGCAAAAAGAAACAAAAAAGCTATTTATGAATACAAAAAAATTTTAACACATTTTCCAAATTCAAAATATGCACCAAAAGCTCTGTTTGAAATTGGGGAAATTTATTTTAAAAAAACTTATTATAGAAGCGCTCTTAAGGAATATCAGGAAATAATAGATAAATATCCACAATACCCCGGGCTTCCTCTTGTTTTAGAAAGAGAAAAAACAATAGCTCAAATATTACTTAAAAATCATCCGGCCAAAGGCCCTTTAGGCAAAATTACAAAACTCTTTTCAAATAGAAGTTCAAAATTAAAAGAAATATCTCAAATTATTAATACTAATCCATATAGCAATTCCAGTGCAGAAATTTCTATTAATCTGGCATCTCAATACAAAGAAAATGGAAATATTAAAAAATCCAAAGAAATCTTAAATAGCATAATAACCAATTTTTCAGGTACAAAATGGGAAGAAAAAGCAAGATATAAACTTCTTCAGGAAAATATAAAATCTTTACCAAAGGTTACAACAGATACAGAAAAATTTAAAGATTTAGAAATCCAGATTAACAAATTTTTATCAAGATATCCCCATACAAAATATAAATCTATTCTTTTAAAAGAAAAAAGCAACATGGTAAATCGTTCTGCAGCCCAACTTTATTCAATTGCGAGATATTATGAAAAAGCAGGGGAGAAACAAAGTGCCTATTTCTATTATAAACTCGTTAAAAAAGAATTTCCGGATACAAAATATGCCAAAATGGTTCCTTCTTCTATTTAGTCTTATTTTACTTTCAGGTTGTTCTTACACATTGGTAAAGCCTTCATCACAGAATGTCTATGTAAAAATTTTTACAAATAATACTCTTCAGCCCAAAATAGAATCTTATGTTTATGCAGAAACAAAACAGGTTTTAGTTGAAAGAGAAGGTTTTAATCTTGTAAATAATCCCCAAAAAGCAGATATTATCATAGGCGGAACAATTATCAAATTTACCACAAATCCTGATTTTTTTTCAAGCAGTGGTGAAATAGAAATGGCTTCTTATACTGTTAAAATAAATCTTATAATTGAAAAAAATCATAAAATAACAAGACAACTTATTACTACAGACTTTCATCTCCCTTTAATCCAAAATTTCAATTTAGAATTATTACTTACCCAGATAAGTAAAAAAGTGGCAAATAATATCTATTTTTTATTACTAAAAAATTATGACTGACAATATAAAATTTCTTATTGGGAACGAAGAACAACTAAAAAAAAGAATTGAAGAAATAAAAAACAACTTTCAGGAAAAACACCAGTCAATCAATATAATAAATTATTATGCTCCGGAAGTGGATTTAAAGGATATTAAAAATAATTTGTTAAATCCATCACTTTTTGCAGAAAATAAAATAATTATTATACATTATGCAGAATTATTTGATAAAAAAACATGGGAAAAACTTTTAGAGATATTGATAAATATTTCTGAAGAAATATTTATAATAATAGCAGGGGAATCTTTTAAAAAAAATCCAGGCAACAAATATTCAGTAGAGATTTTAGAAGAAAAAGAAGAAAGTCCGGAAAAACAGATTTATCAATTTTTCAGAAGAAGATATTTAAAACCTTCTGAAATTATGGAAAAAATCACTCTTTTTATAAAAGAAAATCCATATAAACAAACCCTTATTATATCTGCTTTTGAGCAATATATACAGCAGCTTTTTCTTAACAAGATAATCTCTTTTGAAGAGTTTAAAAATAAAATAGAATATTTAAATGATATAGACTATAAACTAAAAAGCGGGAAAATTAATTCTACACCAGGCTGGGAGGTTTTACTTTTCCGTCTTATCCCTTTATAATTCATCAATTTAATGGTATAGATTTTTCTTTTTTATTTATATCTATAAAAATTTTTGTTGCAATTTGACTTTTTGTTATTATTGTTTATCCTATATTGTATAATTAATATTTAAAAATAAGATTTATGCTTACTAAAACATTTAAAAGGAGAAAATTTCAATGGAAAAAAATAATAAAAAGAAACTTAAAATTGTTTTATTAGGTTGCGGTGGTATGATGGGTGCTCATGTAAACAGGCTCAAACAAATGTCAGAAGTAGAAATTATCGGCCTTTGTGATGTAAATATGGAAATTCTTAAAAAATTTGTAGAGCATAATATAATTAATACATCCTATAAACCCAAACTTTTTACTAATGCTTTAGAGATGTACAATGTTTGCAAACCTGATGCTGTATTTATCAGTACTCCCCATACACAACATTATCAGCAGGGTATACAAGCTCTTGATGCCGGTTGTCATGTATTTATGGAAAAACCTATGGTAACAAAATTAGAAGAAGCTTATAAATTAGATGAAAAAGTAAAAAATACAGGTAAGATTTTAGTTGTTGGTTATAATAGTTCCTGTTCTCCGGAATTTAATTATTTACGCAACATAATTAGAAATAAAACATTAGGAAAATTAGAATTAGTGTCAGGGCATCTTTCCCAGGATTGGTTAAGATTTACTATTGGAACATGGAGACAAAATCCAGTTTTATCAGGCGGAGGTCAAGCTTATGATTCTGGTGCTCATATTTTTAATAGTTTATGCTGGTCAGTAGAATCAGATATTGAAGAGGTTTTCTCTTATGTTGACAATCATGGAACACCTGTGGATATTAATTCGGTTAGTAGTATTAAATTTACCAATGGTGTATTAGCAAATATTACTATAGGTGGTAATTGCCCGGGAGGAAGTTCTTTTATGGGATTCTTTTTTGATGAAGGTCATGTAGAAATAGATGGATGGGGTGGTAGTTTCATAAATGTGTGGAAAGGTCCAGACAAATTAAAATATCCATTGATTACTCCAGAAATGGGGGCAATCTCTCCAGACCATAATTTTATTGATGCAATTTTAGGACGGGTTGAAGCTTTAACAACCGTGAAAAATGGTGTTGTTCAAAGTCAATTGATGGAATGTTTTTATGAATCTCAAAGAACAGGACAACCTGCTAAACCCAAACAACGATTTTTATAAAAATTAAATTCAGTAAAATTTTTGATGGGTTCCTGTAGAGTATAATTTTATGACCTCTGCCAGTTCTTTATTCTTTATTCTTTTAATCAAGGAACTTTGGTTATAAGCTTATTAACAAATTTTTGAAGTCTGCTTTTTTTCCTTGAAGCCGTATTTTTATGTAAAACCTTTTTTGATACCGACCTGTCTATCTCCTTTATAGCTTTTTTTAAAAGTTCTTGATGTTCAGGTTTATTTTCTCTAACAGATATCCTGGTTTTTTTAATTAATTCTTTTATTTTAGTCTTTTTTATTTTATTTCTATTTCTTTTTTTTATTTCCTGTCTTTGTCTTTTTAAAACACTTGTTTTTTTCTTTGCCATTAATTCCCCTCCTTATAGGGCATCACCTATGCTTGTGTCAGGTCCATCTTTTACTATTACATATTCTCTTGTTCCTTTTGTAATAATTTCAATTTTATTAACATCAAAAGTATCCGGCAATATTCTTATATGAGCAATATTATCTCTTGGGACAAGAATAATTCTTGATTTTTCATCTATGTCTGCTGGTTTTACCTGTCCTTTAAGAGTAACAATACCCCGTCCATCTATCATTAACCAATTCTCAGTAAATTCTATAACTTTCCCAATAAAAACCCACATTCTCTGTTCAGGAAAAAATCTTTTAAATCTTACTTTTACCATTTTACCTTTTATCATATTTTATTCCTCATTTTTTAAATCTATTAGTATAATAACATATTATAAAATTTTGACAAAAAAAATATGTTATGTTATAAATTTGTGTATTTTTTTTACAATATAAAAATAAAAAGACTGGAAGTCAGCTTGGTCGTCAAGTCCCAGTCAAGAACTGAACCAAGTGAAAGCTTCCAGTCTTTGTTTTTAAATAATACTTAAAGTATATATTTTATTAATATTATTATACTTATTTATAATATTTTTGTAAATAGATAATAACAAAAAAGGAGAAAAAGACTATGCAATGTAAAAAAATAATAATTCTTTTTTTCGTTTCAATTTATATCTCTGGAATATCTTTTGCTTCAGAAACAAGCAATGCTAATAGTCAGGTGGAACAATTAATTAATTCTCCACAGGGTCAGGCATTATATAATCTTGAAATACAAATAAGCCAGCAGAAAAAACAGAATGAATTGCTTAAACTTAAAGAAGAAGCAATTAAACTACAAAAGGAAATTCGGAATGCTTCTGCTCCAAGTCAACCCACATTACCTACTACTGCTCCTTCTTATCAATTCCCTACAAAAGGGTATTTTGCTCCTTCACCAGGATTTCAGGAACCTTTTACTTCTATCTTAAAAAAGAAAAAAACTTTTCAGGTAATGATGGTGGAAAAAGATATTAATGCTCTTGTTAAACAAAATGGGTCTTTTTATTTTGTTAAGATAGGAGATAGATTAAATAGGGCAAGAGTAATAAGAATATCCGGATATGGTATTACACTGGATAAAAACGGAACAAGGACTTTTTATCCTTTATCTATTATTATCCCGGATAATAACAAACAATTACCAATTTTACAAAATGGTGCAAATAGGTCAAATACTATTAAATAAAAAAAAGATTTCACAATCTCAATTATCACATGCTTTAAATATTCAAAAACGCACAGGAGAATTAATAGGACAAATTCTCTCCAAATATCATTTTATTTCAGAAGAAGACCTAGTAGAAGCACTTTCACAACAAATAAATATTCCTATCTGGGATAAACCTGTATCAAAAATAGACCACTCTATTATTGAAAAAATAGGCTTGCCACAGGCACAAAATAGAGGGATACTTCCTGTATTAAATGGTGGGAATACTCCAATAATATTACTTCAAGACCCGACAAATAGTTTAACAATAAGTTTTCTCGTTCAGCATGGCTTGGTTTATCCAAGATATATTGTTTCTCCTTCTCTTATTAAAAAACATCTTGAAGAACTTGTCCCTATTTCAGCAAGGATTTCACATCTTAATTCTATTATTCAGGAAATAGAGCATTCAGGATTATCCGGTAATAAAATGAAAGAATTTTTAAATACTATCCTTGAAGAAGCAGTAATAACAAATGCTTCTGATATACACATAGAACCAAATGCTTTGACCTCTGATATAAGATTTAGAATAGATGGCATACTAACTCCTATTGTTTCTTTGCCATATCATTCTCATGAGAATTTATTAAATGTTATTTATTCGCTATCTTCAATTACACAATCAGAATTTTCAAGATTTCACGACGCAAACTTTTCTTTCCCGTATTATAACAGAACAATAGATATTCGTGTTTCTTCTATTCCTACAACAAAATACAGAGCAACGATTGTTTTAAGATTGCTTGATAGATACAAAACAATTATGCCTCTGAAATACCTCGGATATAGAAAACACCAGATAGATACAATTCAAAATTTAACATCAAAACCACAGGGGCTTTTTCTTTTTACAGGACCAACTGGAAGCGGAAAAACAACATCGCTATACTCAATTCTTTCTATGCTTCGCACAGAAGAAGTAAAAGTGATTACAATAGAAGACCCAGTAGAAGTGGAACTGCCATTAACTCAACAGGTAGAAGTCAATGAACAGGCAGAAATAACTTTTTCTTCTGCTTTACGGGCATTTTTAAGACACGACCCTGATATAATACTTGTAGGAGAAATAAGAGATAGAGAAACTGCTATGGAAGCAATAAGGGCTTCTCTTACAGGACATCTTACTTTCTCAACACTACACACACAGGATACTTTTACAAGTATTACAAGGCTTATGGACATTGGAGTTTCTTTATCATATCTTGGAACTTCACTGGAAGCAGTTATCAGCCAAAGATTAATAAGAAAACTATGCGGATTTTGTAAAAAAGAAATTGGTGTGCCACAATCTTATGAAAATAAAATAAAAACAAAAACTATATATAAGCCTGTTGGTTGTAGTTATTGTAATAATGGATATAAAGGAAGAACCGTAGTAGTGGAAATACTTGAAATAAAAGGAGAATTAAAAGAAGTAATGAAAGAAGGGAATTATAAAAAAGTAAAAGAAAAAATATCTGAAATTCAAAACAATGGATTTGTTTCTTTACTGCAAGACGGATATTCTTTGATAGAACAAGGGATAACTTCTATTGAAGAAATAGAAAGGGTGGTGGGTCGTGAAGATTGAGGTATTAAATAGATTTGGTCAGACAAAAATGTTAGATGTGGCAGATAAATCAGAGATTGAGGTTTTGAAAAAACAGGGATTTTTTATTCTTTCACAGAAAAAAACTTTTTCTTTGAAAAGAATAAATGCCTTAAAACCTATGCAGTTGGCAGAATTGTTTAGAGACCTTGCTGGATTACTGGAAGTAGGAATTTCCCTAACAGATTCTATAAAGGAACTATCTGTTTCTACAAGCAAACAAATATCCGGGATACTTGATGAGATATATATAAAACTACAACAGGGATTTTTCTTTTATGAAGCATTAAGTCAGATTGGCGGATTTCCACAAGAGGTAATATCTTCTGTAAAAGCAGGTGAAAAAGGAGCAGTATTAAAAGATACTTTTGAAAGACTGGCAGAATTTTATTCCAAGAAAGCCAAATTTAATTCAAAACTTAAAATGGCACTTATTTATCCAGGTTTTGTTATAGGTGCTATATTTGTTGTGTCAACCGCTGTTTCTATTTTTGTTATTCCTAAAATGATAGGATTTTTTTCAAAACTGCCTAATCTACCACCTTTAACAAAAATATTTTTACTTATGGCCGGTGTATTATCTCACTTTTGGTGGTTATTTCCTGGTGTTCTTATAGGACTTGGATTTTTATTAAGATTTTTGGTATCAACAGAAACAGGGATTAAAATACTTGAAAAATTTTCAAATGTAAAAGTATATTTGCCTATTAAGGAAAGAGTATTTGCCAACTTTTTTTCTTCTCTTGCTATGCTTACAAAAAATGGTGTGCCTTTAATAGAAGCAATAGAAATGGTAGATGTTCAGAATAATGTATTTAAAAAAAGTTTTAAAAATGTTAAAGAAAAACTAACACAGGGATTTTCATTTTCAGAGGCATTAAGAGAAGAAAAGATTTTCCCTATATTTATAATTCAATCCATAGCCAAAGGAGAAAAAGGCGCAAACCTATACGAATACATAGACAGAATAGCCCTGTATTATATAGAAAAGACTGATAGAAATTATGAAATGTTTCTTACAATAATAGAACCAATTTTAATTAGTCTTGTGGCGGTTTTTGTGGTTTTCTTCGTATTTGCGTTTCTAATGCCTATATACGCAAATTTAAGCAATGTTCAAATTTTTGGTGGAGGCTATTGACAAAACATATTAATCTATGAAATAATATTATTGAAAAAAATAAATCAATTTATAAGTAATATTACTAAAAATATAAGGAATTATGGAAAAAGTCCCAGTCAAAAAAGTAAGTATATTATTATGGTTGGTTGTTGCCAGCATTTTCTTTGCTGTTCAATTCGCTCACGCACAAAGCATTTCTTTTGCACAAACAAATCCAGGTAATAATAATTTTCTTATTGATACCCAGGATTTCGCCAATGTAGAAACAAGTGCTTATCAGGACGCTTTATTTAGTCCATCAACATCAAATAATGGCTACCTTTATGTTGCATGGGGTGGACCTGTAAATATTAACTCATTCGGGCAGATTACTTCTGATTCTGATTTTACTGATACTACTTTGGTATCAAATTTAAGCAATGATGGTGGGGCTCAATTTGCTGATATTTATAATAATGGCACAATAGATGTTGTAGTGCTTCAACAAAATAGTAGTGCTCCTGATTTTTATGTATTTCAATATCTTGGTAATAGAAAATTTGGTCAACAACAATTACTTTTTTCTGGAACATATCCGAGTAATTGGTATGGCTATACTTTACAAGCAGTCGTAGACCTTGAAGGAAATGGGTATCCTGATATTATTTGTAGAGGTCTATATTATGTAGGAACAACTTTGGAATATGAAACAATAATATACTGGAATAATGATGGCACTTTTTCCGCAAGTGATTCCACTATAATTCCCAATGCTTATTATGAAGGTGCAGCAGATTGGACTGGTAATGGGCTAAAAGATTTAATTATGTTTTCAAGTCAATCTTCTTCTTCGGGAAATGGAAATCCTATTGAAATATATATGCAGACTTCCAAAGGTGTTTTTCCTTCTTCTCCCACTTATACTTTTTCAGGTATTAACGGATATGGTTATGCGGGATTTACTGGGTATGGTGGCACTCCAACTGACGCTCCAATAGTTATTGGGAATTTTACTGGTAAATATCCGTCATTTTTAGCAGTTCAATTTAATCCTGTTAGTTCAGGCACAGCCGCAAATGAAATAGTTTTATTCTCTAATAACTGGATACAAAATGGAAGTGGGTTTACGCTTCTTCCTGTATGGACTGATAATAATACCCCACAAGAGGGAATATCACTGATGGGTTCGTCAGCAGATATAAATGGAGATGGTAATCCTAATTTTGTGATTGATAGAGGCTATGAACCTTATAATTATTCAACTCTTGAAGTATGGTATACTGCCCCACTTGATAATGCCATTACTTTTGAAACACAGATAATAACTTCTGGTGATAATAGTGCTCAATCTTATGGTTATGTAGGCAATCTGACAAATTCAGGGCTTGCTGATATAGAAAATGATGGATATGTATATTATGCTTACAAAGATACACCAATTCCTACACCTGTTTTCCCTACTGGTGGAGGTGGTGGCGGTGGGGGTGGTGCAGTAGACCCTGTTTTAATAATTCCAATATTGGCTTTGGTTTATGTTAAGAGAAAATATAGGAGGTAAATATTATGAATAAGAAAGGTTTTACTCTACTTGAAACTATGCTTGTAGTTGGTATTTTATCTTTTATGGCCGCAACACTAATCCCTGCGACTATAAAAATGATAAATCTTAATCAGGCAAAAAGTGTAGCAAAAGAAATCACTGGAATACAGGAAGCAGAAAGAAGTTATTATGTTAATCAGATGAACCTAAATAATGGTGCAGGCTCATGGGCAGATACTATACAGCAATTACAACAGGGCGGTTATATTCCTTCCACCTGGGGCGGAAATAGTATCTTTGGAAATCCTTATACAATTACTGATAATGGAAGCACTATGACCGTAGCAACAACTCTACCTTTGGGATTACAGGGAGTAATCCAGTCAGATAATATTGATGTAACCACTTCTGATACCACTTTATCTAATATAGAAGTAGATTCAACAATTCCTGTGCCTGCCGCAGAACCAGCATTATCAGGACTTGTCCATAGATATGGAAGCGGTGAAAGTAGAACAGCAACACAATCTATCGGAACAACAGGAAGTTTAGTTATTGGTGTTTCACCTTCACAGGATAATGTAGATAAAACAATAGCGGAAAATCCAGACCCAATTGATAACACAAATGATGGAACTAATGCAGAAACTATACCTGATATTTATGACCCTGCTCTTAAAATAGCAGGTATTAGTAAATCAGGCTGGCTATCACAGGCAAGTTTCCCGACAAATTTAAATACAAGAGAAATAAGAATTTTCGGAATGACTGAAATTTATCTTCCTGCTGATTTTCAAATTTCTTCTTTATACGCGGTAGTAACAGTTGCAGACGCTTTGAATGGTTATTACGGAACATATACCACAGGTTATACAGAAGAGCCCAGTAATATGCAAGGAATGAATCTGTATAGTATATCTAAACCTTATTGGACTTATTGGACAGGGGGTGGCCCTTGGGACCCTACTATTTATTGCACAGGAACACTTGAAGGTCAGTCTGTTTCTTTCACCGCAAGCATTAACGGTTGGGAAACAAATCCTTGTGCGACAATAACATTTAATTCGCCGGCAAGTGTTGTAAGTGCTACAACATATTTTGCAGAATATAATGGTGATTCTTTTGAACCGGGTGTAGTAATGGACGCTGTGGTAGGACAATCAATTATGAATAACGGAAACGAAGTAATAGTTGATAATCCTATTGTAGGATATGGGACAGAAGTAACTTATCCATTTGATACAACAATAGTATTTAATATATAACAAAAAAATAGGAGGAATTTTATGGAAAGAATAAAAGAAAGAATAAGAAAAATTGTAAATGTAGTAAAAAAAGAAACAAAGAGGGGTTTTACCCTCGTAGAATTAATTGCTGTAATAGGAATTGCCGGTATTTTATTGGCAATAATATTACTCGGTGCAGCAGGAGCAAGAAAGGCGTCAGAAATATCAGCCACTTCCAGAGAAGTTCAGACAATATATTCTGCTTGTCAGGCATGGCTTGGTGATGGTAGAACCAATTATGCAAATATCAGTTTAACCGATTTACAAACAGCAGGACTATTACCAGCAAATACTATAAATAATTCCTGGGGTGGAACATATTCGGTTGCACCCGGGGCAGATGATTCACAGGTTACTATTTCTACAACAGATGTTCCAGACCAGAATACTTATACTGAAATTCAAAGTTCTTTAGGAGCAATTTTAGTCAGCAGTAATTTCGGAGGTGGCACTGCCTCATTTACTTTTTAGAGATGAAAAAAGGTTGGACTTTTATAGAGATGATAGCAGTAATTGGAATTGTCGGAGCAATAGCTTCTGTTTTACTGCCATTACATACAAGGAGAATAAGACTTGGAAGGACACAAATGATTACTCAACAGATAGAACAAATATATTGGTGTGCTGTCCAAGAAAATAAAAGTTCTATGACTGACCCTACTATACAAAATTTAGTTTCCAGTGGTCTGATTAAGTTGGTTAATAATATGTTTGGTTATCCTTATACGCTTTCTTATGATAACTATATAATCACAATTACAACCGATGTGCCGCAAAATGAAGTATCTCCTGATTTCCCGCCAGAGATAACAAAAACTCCTGATGGGAATTTATGGGAGATAAGTTATTCTAATAATCTTCCTTATGGGAATAGCCAGACTGAAATGTATAACTGGTTTTTTGTAGGACAGAGGAGTTAAATAAAAATGAAGAGAGTATTACTTTTTATTTTGATTGTGAGTGCTTTTTGTTATGCGGGCAATCAGTTTTTTAGTAGTCCTGTGAATTTTTTTGGAAGCACACAGTCAGAAACAAAACTTATGCATAGCAAGGCAATGAAGAAAAAACCTGTGGTATCTATTTGGGCACAACCTATTGTTATGCCAAATGGGACAATACAGGTTTATGTTCCTCCGCCACAGGTGGTAAATTTTCTTAATAATCCTACTCCACAAAACGCACAAGCATACTTTAACTGGGAAAAAGAAAGAATTGCCAAGATAGCAAAGGCTTCGGCTATGCTTCAACAAATAGCAGAAAAAAACAATACATCAAATATAATGCCTGTTAATTCACAAACTACAATACCACAATCTCAACAACAAATTCAACCTCAACAGGCTACACAAAATAATAATACTTATAAAAGTCCGTTTTCTACTCCTACAATTTTATATTTTGCCAAACAGGGCTGTAAATTCTGTATGGCTGAAGAATTTGTTATGCACTTATTTTATAAAGAATATCATAATTATGTCCATATTATAGGTCTATGGGTAGGCAGTAAAAATTCTATACCAAAACAACATTTTCCTTTTCAGGTATCTAATGGTCTTGAAAAGAAATTCAAAATAGGGCTGTATCCCGCAATGATATTTTATTTACCTAATAAACCTGAACCTGTAAAACTTGAAGGTTTCGTTACAGGTAATCAACTTATTCAATTCTATCAAAAAATAGGAGGCAAACTATGAAAAAAATAATAATGATTTTGTCTATTTTTATGATTACTTCTTTTGCTTTTGCTGATATATGGCAGGAAAATGGTATTGTTCCACAATCAGACCTTAATTCTGATAATAGCGGTTATACTTATCAGGGTGGTGTAAATTTCAATCCACCATATTATCAAACACCTTCTATTGGATATTCTTATAATATAGGCCTTGGCTGTAGTGGATTGAATTTGAATGCTGATTTTAGTAATCTTTTAAGTGCACAGGCACTAACAAACTATGCAGAATCAATAGGAGAAAATGCTCTTGCCGCTTCTCCTATGGTTTTACTTGAAATGGTAAGTCCTACACTTGCAGATACACTTAAAAATCTTGAAAATAGGGCACAAAGTATTCAACTTCTCCAGTATAAAAGCTGTGAAGACTTACAAAAAGAAGGAATAAACTGGGTAAAACAATTAAGGGCACAAAGCGAATATAACCAATTACAACAATCAGGTAATCTTGGAAGTATCAATCAGATAGCACAGAATACTAATCTACAATTAACAGGATATAGTGGGGCACAAACAGACCAATTACAGGTATTTAAAGATGGCTATCAGTGGACAGGTGCTAAAAAAAGCACAATCAATCTCTCTAATGAATTGATAGGCGATGTAGAAGTAAATAGCAATGGTTCTTTTAATTACATCGGACCAAGATCAACTCCTAATGAAATTTACGATAATGAAATGACAAGTTATTACAATAATATACAAAATGTGGTAGATGAATATCTTGCTTCAAATGAAGTTCCTGACCTATCAGAAATTTCTTTACCTACTTTTCCTGTAACCCCTAAACTGATAAGAAGTATAGCAACACTACCACAACCAGATAGAGACCTTGCAGTAAGCAAACTTGCTTCTGGTCTTGCCTTGATAAAAATGACAAATGACATCAATGATATAAACACTAACCTTGAAAAAATGTCAGGAGACCCTACACTTACATCAGGAGAAAAAAATATTATACTGGGAAAACAAACCTATCTAAATAATGTTATATCAGGACTAACACAGGAAAATAAAATACAAGACCAGGTAGCAATACAAATAGCCAATGGAATCATACAAAAAGAAAATCAGGAAAAGGCAGAAAGTCTTGAAGAAATAAATAATCAATTAGAAAACAATCAAGAACAAAAAACTTTTTATAATCCTTTTGAATTTGGAGGAATACAACAATAAGAAAATTATGAAAAATAATATTATAAAAGAAATTGTTATTATTTTATTTTTGTTTATGATATTTCTTTTTTATAAGGATTATTCATTAAACCGGCAAAAAGTCGATATAAAAAATCAAATATTAATGTTAAAACAACAATCAAAAAATTATGATATATCTTATCCATTTCATACTCTTGCTTCTTATACGCCAAACATAGAAAAAATGATAAGGTATTTATATATCAAAACATCTCTGGAAGGAATAAAATTTTCTATTCAACAGCAAAATAAAAAACAACCACAAATCCAACAACAAAATAATCAAAAAATTATAAAAAAACAATACATTATTTCTTTTTTCGGGCCAATTGAACAAACAAACCCTATTATAAAAACATTATTTTTTGCATTTCCTGTTGTATTAAAAAAATTAAATGCCAATAAAAATAATATAACCATTACAATAGATTTTTACGGAAAAAATGATAACAGGAATAACCCCTCTTGATAGTGCGTATTCTTACGCGGGATATGTGGTCGCAGGTCAGTTAATGAAAAAACTTTTACCTGTATATATTGGTGTTGTGGCATCTGCCACCATATGGATAATTTATAAAGGACTCTTGGAACAATCTTTAAAACCTGTCATTATATATCTTATTACAGTAGGAATTCTTTCTGCATTTTTTATTCCAACTCAAACAGTATCATGTTCCTCTGCAGCAGGACAGGCAGGAGCGCCTCTTATAGTACACTCAGAAACAATAGCCTCTTCTTTAGGATATAACCAATCACAACCAATTCCATCAGGCCTCGGATTAATAGGTATGGCAATCAATAATATTACCACATGGACAGTACAAGGAATTGAAGATGCTGGTAATCTTGCAAAATCAGATAAATATATTGGAGGAAGTCCATTTTCCGCTATCTATACAGATGATATGATTCTTACAGCACATATAACCAGCCTTAAAACAAAAATAGCCTTTATAAATTTTTTAAAAGGCCCTTTTACCCGAGCAATAACCCAGTGGAAAAATTCAGGAGCTCCACCTCCAATACATTCTCCTCTTTGGTATCCTGGAACATGGGATAAAAAATATGGACCTAAAAAATTAAAACAATGGGAATCAATAAAAAAAGAAATAATCAAGGAAGGGCAACAAAAATATGGGAAATTCAACTGGTGGGGAAAGTTTCTTTTAAAATATGTTAGTTGTTATGATGATACCAAAAATTTTGATAATGCCTATATAGGATGGGTTACAAACAATGAAATACGGGATGATAGTCAAGGAACCATAGGACAGCTTACAAAAAATCTTGGAACCGGAGAATCTTCAACAGTAATGACAAATATGTTAGGCAGAATAATCCGTTTTATTTCAAAATTAATTTTACAACTCTTGGCAGGAGCTATAATTCCAGCACTACCTGTTTTTCAGGGTGCAATATCTTTTATAGTTCTCTCGTTTTTTCCTATTGTTTTTTTAATTTCTTTATTTCCTTCATCTTTTAGCTGGATTTCATGGTATTTTCTTATATTTTTCTGGGTCCAATCATGGTCTATTGGTTGGGCAATTCTTAATGTTTTTCAAAATCTTCAATGGGCATTTTTTAAACAAATATTTATTAAAATATACCCCTCGTTTGTTTCTGGGGGAATGCCTTTTATTAACAATACAACTTTTATTACAATTCCACTTGTTACTTTAATATTAATCTTTATAATGCCGGCAATTGAATGGGAATTATTATCCAAAGGAAGAGCTGCAATAATGTCTAATTTTACAAACATATCAGCAGGTGGAAAAATAATTGACCCGGCAATAAGAATTTAATTTAGAGAAATATTATGAATAATACATTATTTAAAATAAAAATTTTATCAATTTCTTTATTTTTTATAACACTATGTTTTGCAGGAAAATATCCACCACAAAACATTGGCGGATACCCTTTACGACTTCACAGCCGTAACTTTCTGCGAAGACGGGTAAAAATTGGACTTGCATCCTGGTATGGAAGCGGAAATCCTGATGAAGGATTAAATTTCTTTACAGCAAATGGTAATATTTTCAATCCCTATAGTTTAACCTGTGCAACAAGACATTATCCATTTGGAACAAAACTAAAAGTTATAAATCTTGATAATGGAAAAAGTGTAATTGTAGTAGTTGATGACAGAGGACCTGCTGACTGGCTTTCAGATAGAAAAATAGACCTGACCAAAGAAGCCTTTTCCAAAATAGCGAATCCAAGAAAAGGGCTTATTCCTGTAATAATAGAACCTGTAAAAAACAAGTCTGCACAACAAAAAACATATCAAATTCTAAAACAATGTAAAGAAATCGTAAAAGAAGAAATTACAAAAGCATTAGATAAATCCTTATCATATAAAAATTTTATAAACCATAACATAGGAGGAAAAAATGAATAAATTTGAAGAAAAGCAGATAAAAATATTAACAGGATTTACTGCATGGATTATGAATCCTGAAAATCAGCATACATTAAGAAATATTTTTGCGGCTATATGTATCACTGTAGCAATAATACTGACATTTCAATTTTTAACAACTATAGCATATGCCCAGACAAATGTAAATGGAGCAGTCACAAATTTTACAGACACAATCCGGGCGATTCTTGTAGGTCCGGTAGCTAAAACCCTCTGTGTAGCTTCTTTTATTTCAGCAGCATTTTTTATGCTCTCAGGTAAATGGAAAGCAGCCATTTCCTGCATAATAGCAGGTATACTTCTTGGTTTTGCAAACAATATAGCGCAGGCAGTATTTAATACAACTTCCAATACCACTTCTTCTAACTGGTAAAATTTTATGAAACAATGTTTTCGTTCTTTAAATAAACCTATTACATTGTTAGGACTTGATATTGAAGAATTAGCAATAATCCTTATGTTTACAGGAATTTTAGTGGTTATATTTAATATTATTATTGCTTTATCAGGAAGCATTTTAGCAGGATTAATACTTAAAAAAACAAAAAAAGGAAGATATCCTGGTTTTTTCAAACATTGGCTATACTATCATACAGGGATAAAATTTAAAGGCTTATTACCTTCTCCTAAAAAACAAAAGGCATATACTATATGGAAAAAAGACGAAAATTATGGGAAATCTGGGCGGGTTCAGAATTAAGGGCAAAAAACCTTCAGTTTCTTTCTGTTTTTCTTGGAATTCTATTGTCCATAGAAACGGTTTCTTTTGTGTTTTATCTGATAAAACCAAAACCCATCTACTATATAAATGCCTCTAATGGTTTAGCATATCCTGTTAGAGCCAATAATAATCTGGTGGAAGATTTCGCAAAAAGTTTTGTTTTAAATCTTGCAAATTATACACCTTCAACAATATCCCAGACATATACAGAAATATCTGATATGGTTTCTCCCGCATGTATGGCAAATATCAAAGGATATTTATTAAAAGAAAAAGAAACAATAACAGATAATGATGTAACCTCTACATTTGCCATAACAAAAATAAAAATTAAAAAAAAAGATAAAAACTGGAAAGTAAAAGTTGAAGGTCAACATTCTATATATCAAGCAGGCCAGCAAATAAAAAATGGTGTGTATCAGTATACTTTGGAAATTATAAAAACCACTCCCACAGTAAGTCATCCCTTAGGATTGATGATAAATAACATTTATGGAAAATTTATATCCACAGGAAATAATCAATAATGTTTAAATATAAAATAATTATATTTTTGGTTTTACTTGAATGTTTAGAATCTTTTTCTTCAAATACCAATGCCAATTTACAAAATTTATTACCACCAATAATACAACAACAGGTTTCACAGCAGCAACAGATTTCTTTAAATCCTGAAAAAATAATAAATTTCACTAATGGACAACCCATTAGTATCTTTACAAATCCACAAGACACAACTCAAGTGGATTTTCCTACAAATATTAAAAGAATTGTCAGTAATGCTGAAAATGATATTAGTTTAGAAGTAGTAAAAAACAGACTTTTTATTCACTGTCTGGATTCTTATCAGGGAATAATTTTTGTAATTGCAGGAGGAATTTCTTATCCACTTTCAATTATACAATCCGACAATGTAGATGTCCAAGTCCAAATAGATGGGGCAGGGCAACAATATCAGAATATACAAGGAACTTTTATAACAACAAATTCTTTAATTACAAAATACCTCAAAAAATTATTTCTTCAGGAATGTCCTGACATAATAAAAGTAAATAAGCAAGTTTTTCAGGGAAATGGAATATCTATTGTTATCACAAAACAACTGACATGGCAGGGACATTTTACCGGCTATATTGTCCAAATAATAAATATCACCAAAGATTTGGTTATTATTCCAATTCAGCAGATTTCTTTACCCGGACTTGTAGCAATATCTGTAAATAATGAAGTGTTAAAACCACAAGAAAAAACAAAAGGATACCTTCTTCTGAATTATCCTTCACCCTGAAATTTTAAATACAATTTGGCACATCTATTGGCAAGAGCTCTTATTTTCCCTATTATTCTTGTTCTTTCTGTAACAGTTATAAAACCTCTTGCCTCAAGAAGATTAAAAATATGTGAAAGTTTAAGGATATAATCGTATGCCGGGTAAAAAAGATTTTCTTTTAAAAGAGAATCCGCTTCCTCTTCAAATTTTTCCAGACACAGATTTAAGGTATCTATACTGGCTTTTTCAAATCCAAATATTGAATATTGTTTTTCTCTTTCTTTTTGTAATACTTCAAAACTAACACCTGAACCCCAATTAATATCAAAAACAGAAGATTTATTCTGAAGAAAAACAGCAATTCTATCTAATCCATAAGTTATCTCCACAGACACAGGATTAAGATCAATACCTCCTGCCTGTTGCATATATGTGAACTGGGTAATCTCAAGACCATCAATCCAAACTTCCCATCCCACCCCCCATGCCCCCAATGTTGGGGCCTCCCAGTTATCCTCAATAAATCTTAAGTCATGTTTATATATATCAATACCAATACTCTTAAAACTCTCAAGATATATATCCTGTATATTGGCTGGAGGAGGTTTTAATATTACCTGAAGCTGATGATGCTGATAAAGTCTGACAGGATTATCTCCATATCGAGCATCCTGAGGTCTTTGTGAAGGTTCCAAATAAACAACATTCCATTTTTTTGAACTAAGAATACCAAAAAAAGTTGCAGGGTTTAATGTTCCTGCGCCAACCTCTATATTATAAGGATGCCACCAAAAGCATCCTTTTTTAATCCAGTAATCCTCTAATTTTTTTATTATTTTTTGAAATTCCATAAATAATCTTTTTTTTCTATTATATAATTTTTTGTTTTTTAAAAAAAGTAGTAAAATTATAACATCAGATTATATAAAACATGAAAAAAATAAAAAAATCTATTCTATTAACTGGCTGTGAAGCATGCGGAGAAGCTGCAATTGCTGCAGGCTGTTGGTTTTATGCCGGATATCCCATTACACCTCAAAATCGTTTCCCTGAATATATGAGTATGAGAATGGAAGAAGAAGGAAGAGTTTTTATCCAGGCAGAAAGTGAGGTATCTTCAATCAATATGGTCTTTGGTGCTGCAGCTGCTGGTTTTAGGACATTAACATCTTCTTCCAGTCCTGGAATATCTCTTATGCAGGAAGGAATTTCATATTTGGCAGGATGTGAATTACCATCTGTTATTATAAATTTTAACAGAGGAGGTCCCGGATTAGGGGATGTTACCCCAAGTCAATCAGACTATTTTCAAACAACAAGAGGAGGAGGACATGGCGATTATAGAACTATATCTTTATCTCCATGGACAGTACAGGAAATTTATGATTTCACATTTTTGGCTTTTGACCTGGCAGATAGATATAGAAATCCTGTCCTCATTCATTCAGATGGTCTACTTGCCCAACTTTATGAATCAGTAAAACTCAGGGCCGCAAAAAAAAGATTTATTAAAAAATCATGGGCAGTAAATGGATGTGATGGAAGAAGTCCAAATTCTATTAAATCTCTTTTTCTTACTCCCGGGGTACTTGAAGCCCATAACTGGAAACTTGCCAAAAAATATGAAAAAATTATAAATAAGGAATCCAAATATGAAACCTATTATTGTAATGATATGAATTATCTTCTTGTAAGCTTTGGAACATGTGCAAGAATTGCAAAGGAAGCTGTAGAAAAAGCCAGAAAAGAAGGAATAAAAATAGGTCTTTTCCGTCCTGTTACTTTATGGCCATTTCCTTATAAAGAACTTTCAGAACAAATAAAAAAGGTTAAAAAAATTCTTGTTGTAGAAATGAATTTGGGACAAATGTTAGAAGATGTTAAAATCTCAGCATCAAAATGGAATGGAAAGATATTCTTTTATGGCAGACCTGGCGGAGGAGTTCCTGACCCTGAAGAAATATATAAAGAAATAAAGAAAAAATGAAAACAATATATAAAACACCTGAAAGTTTAACATCCAATATTTCTATTTACTGTCCTGGATGCGGACATGGAATTATACAAAAACTTATTGCAGAAGTTATTGATGAGCTGGAAATCAGAAAAATCACAATAGGGATTGCTCCTGTTGGTTGTGCTGTTCTTTCTTATGATTATTTTAATTTTGATGTAACAGAAGCAGCCCATGGCAGAGCTCCTGCATTAGCAACTGCTATGAAAAGACTTTTACCCGGGAAAATTGTTTTTACCTATCAAGGTGATGGAGACCTTGCCGCAATAGGAACAGCAGAAATCATCCATGCCGCCACCAGGGGAGAAAATATTTCTGTATTCTTTGTAAATAATGCAGTCTATGGAATGACGAAGGGACAAATGGCGCCAACAACTTTACCTGACCAAAAAACAACTACCACAACAGAGGGAAGAAATAAAAAATCACATGGAAATCCTTTAAAAGTATGTGAACTTCTTTCTACAATTGATGGAGTGGCATATATTGAAAGAACAACAACTTCATCAATCGCAGGTATAAACAAAACAAAACATTCCATAAAAAAAGCATTCCAGTATCAAATAGACAATAAAGGCTTTAGCCTTGTAGAAATACTTACCACCTGTCCCACAAACTGGAAACTTTCACCAGCAGACTCTTTAAAATGGGTAAGTGAAAAAATGGAGAAATATTATCCTTTAGGTATCTTCAAAGATATTCCTGGAGCAAAAATATAATGGTTTTTCTTCCAATATCAATTTTATTTTTAGTATTACTTTTTGTTTTCCTCCTTATATTTTTGATTTTCTTTATTCAGTTTGAAGTTGTAAAAATAGCTTTAACTAAACTTGGACTTCCTCCTCTTATAGCAATTCTTATTCTTATAATAAGTATCATAGGAAGCAGTATAAATATTCCCATCCATTCAAAAGAAGTTCATACACATATTAAACAGGTCCAGCCGTTTTCTTTTTTTGCCCCCTGGAAAACCCCACCTATAGAAGAAAAACAAATAATTGCTGTAAATGTTGGAGGATGTATAATCCCTCTATTGTTATGTTTATATGTTCTAAGAAAAGCTCCTGTATGGCCAACTATTTTTGCTACAGCCATATCGGTTATAGCATGTAACAAACTTGCCAGAGTTGTTCCAGGCATGGGAGTAGTACTACCTGCTTTTATTCCACCGATTATTTCTGTAATTCTTGCTTTTATGTTTTCATTTAAAAACAGGGTGCCGGTTGCTTTTATTTCTGGGGTTCTTGGGGTTCTTATAGGCGCAGACCTTCTTAATATCCCACATCTTGGAAATTATCCGGGAATAATGAGTATTGGCGGTGCAGGGGTATATGATGGAATATTTCTTGTAGGAATAATATCTGCTTTCTTATCCTGATTAATATAAATTTTTGACATTAAATTATAAGTAATGGTTAAATAAAAAAATGATAAACATAATAGATTTAGAAAAATTTATTACAGAAAAAATTGGGAATAAAGAATTTAACATAGATGAAGGAAGAGTTTTTGGTTTATCAAAAAAAAGGTTTGAAAAGGTTATTGTCTGCTGGATGGCAACAGTAGAAGCAATTGAATTTGCTGTTAAAAATAAAGCAGACGTAATTATATGCCATGAAAGTCTGTTTCTTCCATATAATGCACCTCTAAAATCTTTTCAGGATATTCCAAAAGATTTTTTATCATGGAGCACCAATGCAAAAAGGATTGAATTACTTGTTAAAAATAATATAGGGGTAATCAGAGTCCATGGCAGCATGGATAAATTTATAATTTTAGATGCATATATCAACCAGATAAAATTAGGAAAAATTGTATACAAAAATGATGAAAAATTTCATAGAATTGTTAAATTTTCTCCAATAAAATTAGAAAAACTCTCTTTAAAAATAAAAACCACACTTGGATTGAAAAAAGTTCTTATTGTCGGAAATAAAAATATAAAAGTATCAATAGCCGGATTTATATGGGGAGGACTTGGTCTTTTCTGTAACATAGATTTTATTGAAACAATGATTTCTTTAGGATGCGATGTATTAATTGGAGGAGAATCAGATGAATATGCAATGCAATATATAAAAGATAGCGGAATTTCTGCGATTATTACATCCCATATGATAAGTGAAAACATGGGAATACAAATTTTTTCTCAAAAATTAGCAGAAAAATTTAAAAATAAATTAGAAGTTATATATTTTGAAAATAAATTACCCTATAATTTTTTATAAATATATCCTTTTTATTCTATCAATTAATTAATTGTTCTATCAAATCACCCTTTCTAAATATATTTAGAAACATTCTTGGTCTCAAATAGTAAATTTTTCTTGTATAATTTTTATATACTTTTCTTAGTAAGTTAAATTCATCAATCATTTTTTGATTTAATCGCAATGTTTCATAATCTATTATACTGTTATATAGCTTATTTATTTTTATGATAAATTCTGAAAGAATGGCATACGAATCTGATAATTGAAAGTGTTGGAAATTGTGATGTTTTAGTGAATTATCTAAAAATCTATTTATTGATGATATGGAATATTCAATTGGAATTTGGTCAAAAATATTAAGATTTTTATCAATTTTTTTTACAGCTTTTACAGGATTTTTTAATAGTTCTTCATAACTAATAAATATTCTTTTATAATTCCGGCTGTAATATTCTGCAAAAAGAACATATTTTGCCCATAGGAGTAAACCTTTTTCTAAATTGAAATTGTCTCTTTTTTTTAGCGAATGTGCCACCTCTAATGAATTTCTGTATATTAATATATAGTTTATTTCAATATTTAAATCTTTTAGAATTTTTTCCCAAAAAGGCATTAAAATGCACATCCTTGGATCCTTTATGCCAAAAATATTACTATTTTGGTACTCTTCTTCTATAATTTTTAAAGCATTATCACTAATTTTTTGCGACAAATAAGGTAATTTTTTCTCTATATTTAAATATCGAATATCATCATATGAACTTTTTAAAAATGGCAAAAGTATGGAATCATTATATAGGGTAATTTTTTGATTTTCAAAATAACCCTTAGGATTATATTGAGAAGAAGGCATTAGCGTTTTTCCAATTGAAACACCTAAATTGTGCAAAACACCACCTTAAAGCAGAAGTACCACTTCTATGCATACCTAAAATAACAACAGCTTTTTTTCTATATGAATTTATATACATTTTTATCTTCCAAAATGTGGCGTTATTCCACGTTGTTGCATTCTTTGTCTCAATGCCTGGAAATATGCTGTCATTTCAGCTCTTTCTTCAGGGGTTGTATTTGCCAACATATTTACTCTATGTTGAAGCATAACATTCGGATTAAAATTTCTATGTCTCCATCTTCCTTGATTCCCATTTTGATTACCTGTTTCTGTCTGTATATGAGCCCGGAATCTTGCCATTCTTTGTTGCATTTGAGCAATCTGTTTATCTAAAAATTTATTTCTTTGGTCTAAAGGAAGTGAAAAAAAATGATGAAGCATTTCTTGGAATCTTGTTTGCCCAATTGTTCGCATATTTTCCCTAAAAACAACCTGTTTTTTAGCAGGAAGAGTTCTTATAGTTTGAAATATGTCTTTTCTTGGAATGTTTTTCATTTTATTAAGAAGAGGAACTACTTGTGAATTTGGTATTTTTTTATTTGTAAGATATTTTAAAACCTGTTGATTGGAAAGTTTATTTAAATTGGGAGTTCTTTTTATCATAAAAATTATCACTCCAGATATAATAGCTGCGCATAAAACACCTGCTAAAAGAATCAATTTCTTTTTTTTATTCATAATTAAATTCCTCCTTGAATTTATGTTCTTACTCTTGAATTTGTGTTTCTACTTCTGAAGCCTCTAATTGTTTAAGATGACCATCGGCAAAAACAAAATTTCTTCTACCACCACCATGCCAATTTTCATAATCCCATAATAAAGGAATATAATCTAATCCTCCAGGAAAACGAGAAAATTGGACGGCTGATTTACCTGAAACGAATTGATTGTATTCATAACTTGAACCTTCTTTTGTAAAAAATGATTCTCCATCATCAGAATATCCACTTTCTCCATTATCATCCGGGCAGTGAAAAACAAGAGGATTTTGAACATAAGATTTTAATACAACATTTATTCCAAATAATCCCGGCTCTAAATTTAATGAAGGCATATTAATTGCAACAGGATAAATCTCGTTATTATCCATTCTATACATTTCTACTGCCAAATAAATCTGGTGTAAATTATTCATACAACTAATACTTCTTCCTCGTTCACGTGCAGCTGATAATGCAGGAAGAAGAAGTCCAGCAAGTATTGATATAATTGCTATTACTACTAATAATTCTATTAATGTGAAGGCATATATTTTTTTCATATATATTAAGACTAAAAAATTATTACTTTGGTTTAGTCTAAAAAATTAGATTGAAAAATTTTTTATAAATTTTATAAATGGTGTATAATACTTTTTAGAAGGTATAAAAAAATGGATAAAGAAATAATAAAATTTATTGGAAACCCCTCAAAGACAGCTCTTATTATCTGGGATGTACAAAAAATTCTTGTAGAACATATTTTCAATAAAAATGAATTTCTAAATAATACTAATTTTCTTATAGAACATGCAAGAAAGCATAATATTCCAATATTTTTTACAAAGATTACACCTCTTCCTGAAAAATTTGAATCACCTGTAAGACGTCTAATGATGAAACAAAGAATAAGAAATTTTCAGTTTACACCAGAAGGTCTTGAATTGGCAATAAAACCTCAGGAAAATGATATTATTATTGAAAAAAATACTGCCAGTATATTTATTGGTACAAATTTTGAATTAATGGTACGAAATGCAGGAATTGATACTTTAATTTTTACAGGAATCGCAACAGAATATGGAGTTGAATCAAGTACCAGAGATGCCTTAAACAGAGGATTTTATACGATAATCGCAAGAGATGCTGTCTCTTCCAGTAATAAAGAGGCTCATTTCCGTTCTTTAGAAAATATTCAACAATTATCTTTTGTCTTATCAAGTCAGGAAATTTCCGATATGTGGCTTCAGTTTTAAATAGAAAATAAATAATGATAAAATTTTTTATTCGTAAACGGAAATTACTGGGTATTATTTTCACTATATTTATTATTCTTAATCTATTATTCTTTTTTATATTCCCTCCAATTATCAAAACAATTGCAATACAAAAATTGAGTAAACAACTCAATAGAAAAATCACCATTAATAATGTATTAATAAATCCATATAAGTTTATGATAAAACTCCAGGATATTTTTATTTATGAACCAAAAAGTCCAACTGTTTTTTTTCATTGTAATGATATTGCATTAAACCTTAATCTTTTTTCTTTATTCAGGTTATCACCGATTGTCAGCGAACTCAAAATTAATCGCCCATATTTTCATATTGTGAGAGAAAAAAATTTTCTTTATAACTTTTCAGATATACTCATGAAAAAATCATCCTCCAATAAAACTTTGTTTCATTTTCTTATCGCTGATATCTCCATTAAAAATGGAAGAATTTTTTTCAAAGATATACCAAAGAAAAAAAAGGATGTTGTAAAAAACATAAATCTTTCCCTGCCTTTTATTTCCAACTTCCCATTGTTTGTCAACAGATATTTAACTCCCTCATTTTCAGCTGATATAAATGGCTCTCCTTTTACTTTAAAAGGAAAAACAAAACCTTTTTCAAATATAATTAAAACCTATTTTAACATCACCATTAAAAAACTAAATTTGCAGGAATATATAACATATGTCCCAGTACCATTAAATTTTCGTCTGAGTTCCGGATATCTATCAGGAAATATACAAATTTCATTTTCTCAATCTGTTAGAGAAAAACCTCTTCTTATAGTAAGTGGAGGATTATTTTTAAACAATCTTAAAATTACCAGTTTAAACAAATCTCCTTTGCTTGAAGTTCCACAATTTTATATGGGAATATCTTCTCTAAATCCATTTTCCAAACATATATACCTATCCAGAGTTAAAATTGTTTCCCCAAAAATTATGTTAGTAAAAGAACCCAATGGAATTTTGAACACAAATATATTTTTCCCTGTAAACAATAAAATTCAAAAAAAAGAAAAAACAATATCGCCATTTATTTTTGGTATTGGCAATATTAATATATCTAACGGCACAATTTTCTTTACAGATAAATCTTTAAAAATACCTTTTAATACACAGATACAAAAAATTAATCTTAATATAACAAATCTTTCCAATCAAAAAGGAAAGACAGCACAAATGAATTTCTCTTCACAAACAAATTCCAAAGAAACCTTTAATATAAACGGAGCAGTTTGTCTCAACCCATTAAATTTGCAGGGGAATTTTAATATTGGTAAATTAATCCTGACAAAGTATTATCCTTACTATGCAAATAATATCCTTTTCCATATCGCAGATGGACAAATATTTCTTACAGGGAAATATGCATACTCAATTACAACTAAAAACCATACATTTGCTTTTTCAAATGTATTATTGGCAATAAAAGGATTAAAACTCAAGACAAATAATGGAAACACTTTTTTAGTAATGCCGGATATGAATGTTTTCAATGCAAATATAAATATGATTAACAAAAATATTATGATTGAAAATTGTACCTTGAAAAATATTATTTTTAAAAGTTTCCGATTAAAAAATGGCAAATTTAATTTTTTGCCGCTTATACCTACAACATCAAATAAAAAGATTCCGCAAAAAACACAAAATACAAAAAAATGGACAATTGCTGTTAACAATATAGGACTAAATAAATGTTCTCTTCATATAACAGATAATGTCCCTAAAACTCCTGCAAATATTAATGTAGACAATCTATCAATTAAAATTTCCAATTTAAAACCTGATACAAACACAAAAAGTCTTATCTCATGTTCTTTTCTGTTAAATGGTAAAGGTACAGTTTCTGCCAACGGTTATTTTACAGAAAAACCTCTTTCCTCTATACTTCAAATAAATACAGGAAATCTCTCTATTATGTCACTACAGCCATATCTTGCTGAACACTTAAATATTATAATTACTGATGGAACTTTTTCATCCAGGGGGATGCTGACATTTTTAACATTAAAAAATAAAAAACCTTCTATAATCTATGCAGGAAATGCATCTATTAATAATTTTAATTCTATAAACAAACACTACGGCAATCAGTTTCTTGCATGGAAAAATCTTTCGTTAAAACAAATGAATATCGGCATAAATCCCAATCATACATCCGTAGAAGAAGCTTCTCTGAAAAATCTGTATTTAAATGTTGTAGTATATCCTAACAAAAAAATAAATCTTCTTACAATAGAAAAAGTTAATAAAACAGTAGGTAAAAGCATTAGTTCTTTACCCAAAACAACAACAGCAAAATCACAGGAGCAAACATATATTGGTAAAATCATTGTACAGAATGGACATATTAAATTTTTGGATAGAAGTATAGAACCAAATTATTCAATGAATCTAAGAAATTTTAATGGAAATATTTCAGGACTTTCCTCTTATAAAACAAAACCTGCAGATGTCAATTTCAATGTAGATTTATCAGGTAATAGTAAACTTTCAATTAATGGACAGATACAACCCCTTGTTAAAAATATATATCTAAATATGAATTTAAAATTACATGAACTGGATTTGGTTCCAGAATCTACTTATACAGAAAAATATCTTGGATATATGACCCGGAAAGGAAAACTTACACTCAATCTTAAGTATCTCATTAAAAACAAAAATCTTAAATCGCAGAATATTATCAGGTTTAATCAATTCACATTAGGTAAAAGTGTATATAGCCCCAGTGCCACCAAACTTCCAGTAAAATTTGCAATTGCATTACTTACAGACCCATCAGGGAATATAAATCTTAATTTTCCTGTTTCAGGTTCTCTTACCAATCCAAAATTCAGAGTTGGTCCTATTATAATTCAAATACTTGAAAATCTTATTATAAAAGCTGCAACTTCTCCTTTTTCTCTTTTAGGTGCAATCTTTGGCGGAGGAGAAAAATTAAGTTATATAAATTTTGATTATGGAAGTTCTATAATTTCTCCTAACAGTCAAAAGAAAATAAATTCCATTGTAAAAATATTGAAAAATAGACCTGCTTTAAATATAGAAATCAAAGGATATGCAGATTCCATACAAGACACAGAAGCTTTAAAAAATATTATATTTATGGATAAAGTAAAAATGCAAAAACTCAAAGAAATGCTTAACAAAGGAGCTAAAAATATTTCAATCAATAATATTTCTTTAACACCAGAGGAATATAAAAAATATCTATGGCTTGCTTATAAAAATGAAAAATTCCCTAAACAACGTAAGTTTTTTATATTTGTAAAAAAACTACCTGACTCTGAAATGAAAAAACTTATAATAGAACATATAATTATAACCAATAACAATCTTCATTTACTGGCAATGGACAGAGCAGAAATAGTAAAAGATAACCTACTTAAATCCGGAATTAAAGCAAACAGAATTTTTCTTCTTGAACCACAAATAGTTAAAATGAAAAAATATAATAATGGAGAAAAAGCCAGTCATGTTGAATTTCGCTTAAAATAATAAAAGTATTTTTCCTCTCAATTGCCAAATAAATAATTCTGATTATAATTATTGTATTATGGAAAATAAAGAACTAAAATCCCAGGATTTTATAAGAAATATAATAACCAGAGATATCCAGAACGGCAGATTTGGGAAAAAAGTATGGACCCGTTTTCCTCCTGAACCAAATGGATATCTTCATATTGGCCATGCAAAATCTATATGCCTAAATTTTGGTATAGCAAAAGATTTTAATGGTTTATGCAACCTAAGATTTGATGATACCAATCCTATTACAGAAAGTAATGAATATGTTGAATCTATAAAAAAAGATGTCCAATGGCTTGGTTTTGATTGGGAAGAAAGATTATTTTTTTCCTCGGATTATTTTGAAAAAATGTATGAATATGCAATTTTTTTAATAAAATCAGGTAAGGCATATGTTGATGATTTAAGCCCTGAACAAATAAAAGAGTATAGAGGAACATTAACTACTCCAGGGAAAGAAAGCCCTTACAGAAACAGAACAATAGAAGAAAATCTTAAGATTTTTGAACAGATGAAAAATGAAGAATTTGAAGAAGGCAGCAAAGTTTTAAGGGCAAAAATTGATATGGCATCACCAAATCTTAATATGCGTGACCCTATAATTTATCGTATTATTAAATCTTCTCATTATAGAAGAGGAAACAAATGGTGCATATATCCAACATACGACTGGGCACATGGATTAGAAGATTCCATTGAGGGGGTAACCTATTCAATATGTACACTTGAATTTGAAGACCATAGACCTTTATATGACTGGTTTCTTGAAAATCTTGGGGTACATCATCCACAACAGATTGAATTTGCCCGGCTTAATCTTACATATACAGTTTTAAGTAAAAGATTTCTTTTAAAACTTGTTCAGGAAGAATATGTAAAAGGGTGGGATGATCCTAGAATGCCAACAATTTCTGGAATGAGAAGAAGAGGATATCCTGCAGAAGCAATAAGAAATTTCTGTAATATAATAGGAGTTTCAAAAACAGAAAGTACAGTTGATATAGAACTTTTAGAACACTGTGTCAGAGAATATCTAAATAAAAACACATTAAGAGTAATGGCTGTTTTAAATCCACTTAAACTAATTATAGATAATTATCCTGAAGGAAAAACAGAAGAACTTGAAGCAATAAATAATCCTGAAGATTTATCTGAAGGTACAAAAAAAATTCCTTTTTTCAAAATTTTATACATAGAGAAAGATGATTTTATGGAAAATCCATCTCCAAAATTTTATAGACTTGCACCAGGAAGAGAAGTAAGACTTCGTTATGCATATTTTGTAACATGTACATCAATAGTGAAAGACGAAAAAACAGGAGAAATAAAAGAAATTCATTGTGTATATGACCCTGCTACCAGAGGTGGAGATGCTCCGGATGGAAGAAAATCAAAAACAACACTTCACTGGGTTTCCGCACAACATGCAATCAATGCAGAAATAAGAATTTATGATAAATTGTTTATAAAAAAAAACCCTATGGATTTTCCTGAGGGTTCCGATTTTACAGTTAATTTAAATCAGCAATCTTTACAGGTTTTAAAAAATAGTATGGTTGAACCATCTCTTAAAAGCGTAAAACAAGGGGAAAGATTTCAATTCGAACGGCTTGGGTATTTTTATGTGGACCCGGATACAACAGATAAAAATATTATATTCAATCGAATAGTCACACTTAAAGACGAATGGCTAAAATTAAAAAATAAAACATCTTAAAGAAGAATGCAAAGCCACCTATCCGATTTGAACGGATGACCTGAGCATTACAAGTGCCCCGCTCTACCCCTGAGCTAAGGTGGCATAAAATATAATTCTACATTTTATCATTTTTTTTTAAAATTTCAACTTCCGAAAAATATCTGCCTATAGATCATATGTATTTTTTAGAATAAACTTTTTTCTCTAATCAACCTAAAAGAGAGACCAACATTTTCCCATCATTATACAAATTGAGACTATAAGATATTAAATGAGACTATAAATTATTGCAATAATTTAAATAATGTTGTATAAATTATAATAGAACAGAAAAAAATAAAGGGGAGGTGAAAAAAGGATGAAATAAATTATCAGTAAAATTATAAAAGAAAAAATAAATAATAATACAGAAAAGGAGGAAAAAAATATGCAAAAACAAGAGAAAAGTAAAAAAGGTTTTACCCTTATAGAGTTATTGGTAGTAATAGCCATCATAGCTATCTTAGCAGCTATGTTACTACCGGCTCTGGCAGCAGCAAGGGCAAAAGCAAGAGAGGCAGTGGGATTAAGCAATTTAAAACAGATAGGACTTGCTGTAGCAATGTATGAAAATGATTATAATGAATGGATTCCAGAATGGTATATGCCTGGAACAAATTTTACTGCCGTTCTTTTACCATATCTCGGCTGGAGAGGAAGTTTATGGATAGGACCAAATTCTCCTGACATAGTACATGCTAATCAACTAAATCAGGATGCTGCAGAAGCTAAAAATGGAAACTGGACAAATTGGAATAATGATTCATATTGGTACCAAACAATAGGTATCAATCTGGATGCATTTGGATATATGACACCGCCTCCATGGAATGCAAATGAATTTGACCCTATAAAATTAGCACAAATAAGTAATGTTTCTACACTGATTTATGTAGGGGATGCTGTAGGAAGAGATAATACATATTATAATCCATATGACGGGAATAGTGGAAATGTTGTAATGCCTTATAATGGACCTTACCCAGGCAATTCTGCTAATTTTTATGCATGTAATGGTCCTACCTGGGACAATTATCAAAATAATGGCATAAATGTTTTGTTTATAGATGGACATGCTTCTACTATACAATTTAATGATATGCAAACTTTAGAAACAGAGTTTCACGCTTGGAATCAACAAGGAGTTTCTTATTTTTATCCTGTAGAATATTATTAATTTGTAAATATTTATTATAATTAAAAGGGATATATATAATGAGAAAGGTTTTTGTTGTTTTTAGTATTTTAATATTAGTAAGTTTGATTTTTACCTCATTAAGTTTTGCAACCCAGACAGCATTTTGGAAACCATATACAGCAGGGTCTCATACTTATGGATTATTTCCTTTTAACAGACCAGATTTCTCTGATTATTCAGGTGACATAAAAGGGGTAAAAATCATAGGGAATGTAAATTATTATAGCAAGGGAAAATTTAGAGGATGTGCAAGATTTACTGGAAATGGGGCTATAGAATATATTCCTTCAAAGATATATCCAGGTGGAACTGTTTCAATAGAAGCATGGATAAAGATAAACAAATATCCAACGCACAATGCATACATTGTCTATAGACCATCAGAATTAGCAACCGCAACAAAAGGATTTTCCTTGTATATTGACCCTAAAGGCGGATTTAAGATCGCAATTAGAAATGCTTTAGGATATAAGACAATAACATCTTCTCCTGAAGGAATAATTCCATTAAATAAATGGGTTTGGATAGCAGGTGTAATTGCAGATTGGCCAATTACAAATAAGATATTGTATTTAAATGGAAAACAAATTGTCCGTGTTCCTATGAAAGGTTGGATGGATAATCTTCTTACTATAAGAGATGAAGAACAAAAACCTTCTCCAATATACATAGGCAATAATTCTAAGGCTGATAGAGGTTTTACAGGATTAATAGATGAAGTAAGAATACAGGAAAATATTTATAAATTTTGGCCTGAAGAAAATTTATCCTGGACATCACCATCAAATAAAAAGAAAATTCCAATAGGCCCTCCTTATTTTGCTAAACAGCATCAGCCTGTTTTATATATCCCTTTTAATGGTAACTTAAAACCAAAAATAAATAAAATAGAAAATCTTAAAATTAAAGGCCAAAATATAACATTTCAGAAAGGAATCTGGGGAAAAAGTGTTTTAGGAGATGTAAAAATATCAGGGAAGAATTTAATAAATTATAAAGAAGGCAGTATAGCTTTTTGGTTTTATCCTGTTGGGGTAAATAATTATTCTGATTATAATGTGGATATTCTTTTAATGGGAGGAGGCACTTTTTATATTCTTAATGGAGGCGTTGGTGGACAACCTCTTTCTTTTTGGTTCCCTACATCTTTCAGTCCATTTGTATTTACAACAACATCTCCTTTGGATATTTATCAGGGAAAATGGTATTACGCAGTAATAACATGGAAGGATACAAATATAACTATATATATAAATGGCAAAAAAATGGGGGAAAACCAACAGGTTAGTATGGAGGCAATAAAAAATAAATCCGACCAGATAACTATAAATCCATGGGGAGGTAAATTTTTCCGTATTAACGACCTTTATTTATATCATAAAAGTTTAACAGAACAAGAAGTTAAAAACGCTTATTACAGATATATCTCTCCATCAAAAATGAAAAAAATCAAACTCCCGATGGCTTCTTTTGATTTCCAATATATGCCAGGTTTTAATAAAATTTATTACAAAATCAGTCCCAATATAAATCCAAAAAAGATTAATAAATTAAAATTTACCATTGAGAAAAAAGATAATATTATATTTGAAAAAGAAATTAACAAAAATATTATATATACTAAAAAGAATAAAGAAGAAAATAATTTTTTCATTATTCCTGATTTAAACACAGGTATTTATTCAATATCTCTTTGGATTCAAGTAAATAATAAAAGGTTTGAAAAAAGCGAAACAAAATCTTTTATAAGAAAAACTTTTATCTGGGAAAATAATACTTTGGGTAAAACAGACCAGGTATTTCCTCCATATACGCCAGTAAAAGCACAGGGGAAAGATGTTAGTGTGGTATTAAGAAAATACCAGATGAATGGATTTGGACTGTGGAATAAAGTAATAAGTCAGGGGAAAAATATTTTATCTGGTCCTATTGTAATAAAATATACAACCCAAAATGGGCAGGGAAAATGGGAAAACATAACCCAGCCTAAACTTATAAAAAGTAAACCTGCATATGTAATATACAGTTCAAGAGCAGTAGCAAACCCCATACAAATAAAAACAACATCAAAAGTGGAGTTTGATGGAACAATGAAAGTTAAAATGCAGATGTCTCCAGGCAATATTCCACAGGAAATAGACAGACTATATGTTGATATTCCAATAAAAGAAAAATATGCAAAATTATTTACTAATATTGTGGATGCGGCCAGAGGGAATTATGCTGGAAGATTACCTCTTGGCAATGGAGTAATCTGGACTAGCGCAGATGCTAATAGATGGACTAATATATCAAGTATTGAAACATGGCAGAATAGTTTTGTCGCTTATATATGGCTTGGCACAGAAACAAGAGGTCTGGCATGGTTTGGAGAGAATGATAAAGGATGGATAACCAAAAAGCATGGAAGTAAAAGACCTCTACAGGAAATAATAAAAATACCGGGGCAAGTTATTTTAAGGATATACTTAATAAATAAAAAAACAATAATAAAACAGAATCATAATTTAGTATTTGGATTAGATGTGTCCCCAACAAAACCAATGCCTAAAAACTGGAGAAAAAGATTACCTTATATATCCTGGTCAGGTTCTGTAGTTCCATGGGGGGGATTAGACTGTTCATATAAAACTCCATATAAAAATCATTGGAAAATAATAGACAAAATAGTTGAAGCAAGAAATAAAGAAAAAGTAACCAAAGAAATAAAACAATGGTTTGCAGCATTTGCAAAGAAATATAATCCTCCACCTGTTTTTGGAATAGACCCATGGCTAAATAGTGTTCTTTCTTTTGCAGAACAGGCAGCAGAAATAGGTCCTGATAAACCTATAACTGTATATGAAGAAGAAATGGCAACATGTGATGTAAGAGCCCCATGGAAAACATATCAGGATGAATGGACACCGGATGCTGCTTTAAATAATAGAAAGTGGCCAACATACAATATCTTTAGAAAAGGTATACAGGTTAGTCCTAATGCAGCTATAACATATGTAAAAAGTTATAGGGATTATGGTGTATATGAAGCAAATAAATGGCTAAAACGAGGAATTGGATTATATTGGGATAATCAATTTTTACAAGATTCATACAATTATAGAACAACAGCCGCTTATATAACAAAATATGGAGCAATTCAACCTGCTGTAATAATCTGGAATCGTAGGAAATATATGAGACGTGTATGGAACTTATTAAGTGAGTATAGAGAAAGAATGAAACATCCATGGATATTGCAGTGGGTTTTACATATGACAAACACAATGATTTTACCTCTTGAAACTTTTGGAACAGCAGACCTTGATCTTGAATATAGCAATAATGTTCCATTTTCACCCGCCTTTTTAAGAACAGAATCAATTGGAAAACAAGTAGGAAATTATCCTATGGACCTTTATCCTATTTATGGAGCGGTTAATCCGCTTGTGAAAAATTTGCCGGAAGAAGAAAAAGCAAAAATAGAATGGGGAATGAGGATGACTCATGGAATAAAAATAGAAGTTCCTTTTATGTCCGGAGGTCCTATCTGGGAACAAACAAATCAAAAACTCAATAAAATAGTATTTGATTTTGGATATGGAAAAAAGGATATAAAAGTTGATGATTATTGGAAAAGCAATCCAATATTACAGGTAAATAATAGAAAAGTCAAGTGGATAGGGATGATAAATAAAAGTAAAAAAGAAGTACTTCTGGTATTTTCAAGTTGGGACCCAAAAACAGTTAATATTACTGTTAAACTAAATAATAAAAATATTGGATTTAATGTAGATAATAAAACAGTTATTAATGTTTTAACAGGAAAACAGGTTGAAAATAATACAGGTCAATTAAATATAAATCTATCTGCTCCGTATGGAGTAAAACTAATAAAAATAGAATAATTATATTACATAGGGGGAATAATGAAAAAATTTATAATTTGTATATTTTTGCTTTTATTTATATCAACAGGATTAGTATTTTCACAAGAAACACAAAATACCTATAAATATCCTTATGCTATTGTACCATATATTACACAACCCCCTGTTATAAATGGAAAAATACAGAAGGGAAGCCTTAAAAATTTTCTTGCAATTACAGGTATGGTAAGTTTTGGGGATTGGGTAAAATCTTTAAAAACAATAGTCCCAAATATACAGCAGGTAGTCTGGTATCTTGGATATAATAATAAATATTTATATATTATGATGAAATCACCAAATCCTCCCGGGATATGGCCTTATGTTAATCCGGCTATTACTACAAATGGAAGGCAAAATCTTATACTTTTTGAAGACCATGTAGAAATTCAATTAGCAAAAAGCAGAAAAAAAGCTACATATCCAGGAATAGGTTTTTATAAAATAAACGTAAATCCAAAAGGATATTATGCAAAACATTGGTATTTTGATGGAACACCCGGAACAGGAAGTGCATGGCCATTTGCCGGAAAAATAAAATGTTTTGTAGATAAAAAAGCATGGTATATGGAAATAGCAGTAGATATAAGGTCATTTGGAGAAAAAGATTTAACTAATAAAAAATGGGTAATACAACTTTTACGTGCTGATCAACCTGGAGGACTTGATTTTGCTGGTTGGGTAGGCAGTTCATGGATGGAATGGAGTAAATTTGGAGAAGTAAAATTTAGTAATAAAGCACCTGTTTTCAGATTTTTAAGTATGGGCCATTTAGTTCATGGTAATATGAATTTACAGTTTGAAGTTATGGGCCAAACAAATAAAAAGGTTCCAGTGGGGATTAAAGTTAATGTTTATAATGCTGCAAACAAAAAAATATTTAGTGAAACAAAAAAATGTATAGCTGTAAAATCACAGATTCAAACAATAAATTTTATATCAAAACTGCCTTTGAGTATTCAAGGACGAAACAAATTAAAAATTTATGCTTATTATTTGGAAAAAGGAAAAGCAAAACCTCTCTATAGATTTCAGGCTCCTGTAATAGATTATACAAAAACATTCTGGGATGCACATATAGTCCCATGGTTAAAAACAAGACCAAAAGGAAATTATAACTGGGATTTTGCATACTGGCCAGGTTATAATGTAGCAGAAACAAGTCTGAATTTTAATGTTTTTGGGCTCCCTAAGAAAATAGAAAGTGCAAGAAATTTTGAAGTTATTGTCCAGGGGAAAAAAGATGGAAAATTTTATGGTATCTTAAAAGGAAATATATCAGATAAGCAAGCATCTGGGATTATAAAAGGCCTTAATCTGCCAATAGGAAATTATATAGCCAAACTAACCCTTTATAATAAAGAAGGACAACCTGTAAGTACAAGAGAAATTCAATTTGTAAAAAAAACATATCCCTGGGAACACAACAAACTTGGAATATCTGATAGGGTAATACCTCCCTATACAGCAATAAAACAAATAAATAAGAACACATTTACTGTCTGGGACAGAAAATATATATTAAGAAATGATGGACTATTTTCCTCTATATATTCTGGAGGTGGAACAGGAATACAGAATATTCTATCAGGAAAAATGTCTTTTAAAGGGGAAGTCAATAATCAACCTGTTAAGGTTACCAATTCTCAGCTTACCCTTAGACAGGAAAAACCCGGAAAAATAAAACTTGAATCAACCGGAATGTTAGGAAGTGTAAAATATAGGGTAAAAAGTCATATATCTTATGATGGCTGGTATGATTTTAATCTTAGACTGATACCTACAAACAAAACAACATATATAAATAAATTGTATTTATCAATACCTCTATGGAATAAGGTTGATACAATATATATCCAAAGAAGTGGAGATATAAGAGTGGGAAATAAATTTGGCAATTTACCAAAAGGTTATGGACTTATATGGAGTAGTTTAGATCTTTTACCATATATTGATGAATATGGAAATAACTGGGGAAGTTTTGCTCCAATAGTATTTCTTGGTAATGGAGACAAAGGATTATGGTGGTTTGCAGACAAGGATTTAAACTGGAAACAATCAAAACACATAGGATGTGTTGAAGTATACAGAAATAAAAATGGGACAATCAAATTAAGAATAAATATAATTTCAGAAAAAGATAAAATAGATAAATCTATTAATATACATTTTGCATTTCTTGTTGATCCTGTAAAACCAGTGCCTAACATAAGGAAATGGGAATGGGGTGTTTTAAAATATGGGCATAACACAGATGGATATAGATTGTATGGAGATAGCGTTGATGGATTTGAAACAACACATAAAGACAGGGTGGCATTAAGAGAAGAATTTTTAGACCCTGATTGGAAACCGGAATTAACAAATAAAAAAGGTCAAGGATATGGTTATTTCAGAGACCAGGCATATAATGATGTTGGTGTGCATCATGAAATGTATGTTTTATATGGTTCCGCAGACTTAACCGGATTGGGTTTACCCGGATTTAAAACATTTGGCGGTGAATGGCTTGGACAAACAAATTGGAAACCGCAGCCTCAAACAGAGTATACAGAAAGAACAAATATGGAAGGGTCTACAAGATGGAAAACTCCACGGCAATTAACAACTGTTGGAGTGAACTGGGTTTCTTCTTTTCAGGAAGCGTTTATATGGTATTACTATAAATTACTTAAAGATGTTCCATTTAATGGAACATGGTGGGATAAT
>JAJYYV010000012.1 GCA_021800535.1 bacterium
ATATAATCATTTATACTATGTGTAATTATTATATCAGGTTTTGCATATCTTATAATATCAACAACTTTCATTCTCATTTCTTTGGTGGGATATAAATCAAGATCTCCTGCAATAGGACCTAAAGTTTCTGCTTTTATAAGACTTGCAGATTCTTTTGCTTCTTTATCTCTAATTTTTACAAGCTGTTTTGATGAAATTTTTCTACCTCCCATATTTCCATTACAAAGATGCGCCATAAATATTTTATGACCTTTTTGCGAATATTTAGATAATGTTCCTCCACATAAAATTTCTAAATCGTCAGGATGCGCTCCTATTGCTAAAATTCTCATATTATCTCCATTTATTAGTTGCATTCAGGCATTAAAGGTCCTGCTAATTCTTTTAAGAAAAATAATTTACCCTGTAATGTTGGCATAAAACTACTGGGAACCCACATATTCGGACCATATCTTAATGTGACCCACAAACTCATTCCCTGCCACATCATACCTCTTCCCAAAAAACCATCTGCTCCACCTATAATTTTATCAGAGTTTAAAAATATGCCTGGTCCAATTGTATTTGCAAAACATGAAACAAGGGTAGTCCTGCTTTTAAAACTTGTAATCGCATTCTGTTCAACAGTTAATGGATGAAGATGAGCCCCAAGTCTATATTGCTGTTTTTTCCATTCTTCTTCAGATTTAAATTCAGCAGCAAAATGTGGTTCCCAAAAAGCAATATGAAAAACCCTGCCTATACCAAAAATGGTTACAAGTTTTGCCCCCTGTTTTTTTAAATCTCTTATTTTTTCAGGATATTCCGGTAATAATTTTTTTGTTGCAAAATTTCGTTGATTTTTAGGTATTGTTAAATTTGCTAAAGGACCATAAAAAGCAATCTCCATAGCATTTTGAAATGAACCGGAAGTTTCTGCTGCAAGAGTATTCCCATCTTTATCACTCCATTCATCCATATTAAATCCATATACATGTTTACAATCAATGCTCCATTCTTTTAAAAAATAAACAATCCATTTATACATTCCCATTGGACCTACAGGCAAAATAAGAATTATTTTTCTTTTTTCTCTTTTTGTTTTATAAATTTCTGATGCTATTTCATGCCCCATTTTTATATTAAATTCTTCCAGTGTATCACAGGAAATCAAATTAAAATTTTTATCCCACCATTTCTGTTTTTCAAAAATTTTATCGGGTGGAAAATTGCAGCATTTATCTATTTTATTTAAATCCCATCCTTCAGGAAAAAAATTTTTTAACATTGAATCTTTAATATTACTCATTAAATTCATATCTCCTCCTTTTTTTATTTATATAATAAAATAATATCTGCTTTATTTAATGGGATATTAAAAGAAATCCCTTTTGAATTTTTTATCATTTTTAATTTCCCTATTAGTACACTTTTTGCGTTTAAAAATTTACCCGGCAGATTAACAGTTATTTTTATATCTTTTTGTTTTTCCCCGGACCAGTTTAAAATTGTAATGGCAATACCTTTTTTTGAAACAAGAGGAAGTGCTTCAATCATTGGTTTATTAACAGATACAAATGGTTTTATATGTGCTATTTTTACCGGATAAAGAATGTAATCTCTTACTATTGCAGAAAAACCATCTGGCAATCCCAACATCCCTGTTTTCCCTGAAATAACCTGACTGTAAAAATATGAAAGTCCCGGGTTAAAAGCATAATGAATAACCCCACCTTGACCAAATTTTCTATAAATAATCGCAGGACCTCCGTTTTTAAAATACGCTAATACTTTAACATTTTTTTTATCTACTATCGTAATTTTACCTTTTGTCCATGCACAAGAAAAATCACCATATTTACCGCTTATTACATCTTTTGCAGAAGTTTTCCATCCATTCCAATTTATAAGGATTCTTGGATGTTCCGGTTCTTTTACCTCTGCTCCATATAACTGATGAAATGTAGAAAAATAGTAAGGAAATTTATAAGGGGTATCATATCTGTCTGCATCTCCTGTTCCATATGTTGTTGTAAGAATTCCACCTTTTTCTATCCATTTTTTTAACGGACCTATACATCCGGAAGGAATATCCGGTTCTGTAATATAAATACAAGAATAATTTTTCATTATAGATGAATTTTTAATATCTTTTTCATCCACAAAATCAACCGGAATATTTGCATGCATTAATGCAAGAAAAAGGTCATATACTTCTGCCATATAAGAAACATTTGCATTATTAAGACCTGTATTTGTTGCATCAGATATTCCATGTGCTATCTTCTCTGAACGCAGATCCCATACCTGACTGCTTTCAGGAGTAAGTATTGCAACTTTTGGAATAGGAAATTTACCAGGATACATTAAATTTTCAGCTTTTGATAACATTGTGGATGTTTTCATTATGTCTTTTGCTACATTAATATTATCTGACCAGCAATTTCCCGGGAAATTATACTCAGGCCCAAATACATAGGTATATACTACTTTTGCTCCATGACCAAAAAGAGCAAGAATTTTTTGTTCTATTCCTTTACCTGCAGATCTGCCAACAACATATCCTCCAAATTCAAAATTATTTCTTCTGGCAACACCCGCAAATTTACTTGCATAATATGACCACTGATATGACTGATTATCTCCAAACCAGTCTTCAGTCCATAGACAGGTACTTCCTTTGACTTCACCAAATCTTAACCAGTCCTGTCCACCCATTGCCGCATCAGGACTTTGTTTATCAGAATTATTTGCTACTGGACCGGGCACGAAATACCTTCCTGAAAAGAAATTCCAGTTAACAGTAATAGGTAATCCATTATAAAGTTTTCCTTCAAGAATTTTGGTAACACGGGCAAAATATTCATCAGAAACATGTGGGAAATATCTGCATGTCCAGTAATAAAGATCTCTTTTTGATAAAGGCCCATCAGCAACACTTCTTCCCAAAGGAATAACTTCATTCCAATTTTTAAATCCAAAATCCTTTGGACTGCTAAATCCTTTTTCCCTTAAATATCTATGAAATCTACCCATCTGTGAAAAATTATCTGTTATAGATTTAAACATTGATGGGTAGTACCATCCTGGTTCATCGGAAAGATTAAACAAAACAAAATCAGTTTTTTTATAACCCGAATTAATATATGGGTCCATAATACCATCAACCCATTTTTTCAATGCTGTATTTGATGTTATTTGTTTATCAAAATCAAAAACATATCCTGGTGGACAATAAACCGCCCATCCTATTTTTTTTATCCTGTTTTTTAATAAAATTGCCCTTAATTCTTTCCCGGGGGGAATTTCTAATGTGTTGAAACCAATAAGAGCCATGTTATTAAAGCCTTCTGTCCAATCATAATAATCACTATCACCACCTATAAATCTATCAGCAAGAATAAGTTTTTTTAAACTTTCAGGATGTATTTTGGAAGCAAATTTTTGTATATATTTCCAATAATGACTTTTGTTATATTGTGCTTCTGTTCCCATCTTAATTTTATTTGAAGATTCAGCCCATTGTAGAATTCCTAGAGATAAAGGACCTTTTCCAAAAAGCAGGGCTTTTGAAGAATATATATTATTTAGGATTCTATATTCTACAAAAACTTTTGTTCCTGATAATGAAGGAGAAATAGAGGTGATAGAAACAGGAATAACAAGAGGATATCTGTTAAGATATAAATTAGGATATAATTTTTTAATTCCAGATATATCCTGAGATGTTACCTGTTCCCAATTGCTCCATTTGTAATCATAAGATTTAATGGCTATTTTTGTATTGGGAATTGTTGCAGTAAAAATTGTTTGTTTTTCAGCAATTTTGGAAGGAGATTCACATTTTATACGAAAAGAAAAATTTTCACCATAAGTGGAGGAAAAAGATTTTGTTATAAAAATAAAAAATAAACATATAATATATCCTGCTACTAATTTTTTTTTCATATTTTTATTTGATTTGAATTTATATTATAATTTACTCATCGTTTGATATTATCTATAAATAGGTTATACTTAAAATAATTATTTTTGTCAAATTAAGAAATATTTTATTAAATTTTTTTTAACAGAAAAGGAGAATCTATGAAATTTGGATGTTGTAGTGGCATAGATGGAATAAAAGATATAAAAAATGCACACGCAGATTTTATAGAATTTCCTGTTGTAGCTATTGCTAATATGAATATTTTTTCTTTAAAAACAAATCTAAAAGAGATATCAATCGTTCCTTATTCTTTCAATATTTTTCTGCCGGGAGATTTAAAAATTACAGGACCATCTGTAGACAAAGAAAAAGTAGAAGTATATTTAAAAACAGTAATGGAAAAAATAAACAATTTAGGAGGTAAAATAATTGTATTTGGAAGTGGTAAAGCAAGAAATATTCCTGAAAATTATCCATTAGAAAAAGGGAAACAAGATATAATCAATTTTTTAGATTTAGCATCACAATATGCACAAAAATTTAATATTAAAATCGCTATAGAACCATTAAATAAAAAAGAATGTAATATATTAAATACCACTTTAGAAACACTGGAAATTGCTCAAATATTAAACAATCCTTATATTGGAGTTTTAATAGATAATTATCATGCGGAAATAGAAAAAGAACCAATTTCAAATATAGAAAAAATTGGCAATAAACTTTATCATATTCATTTATCAAATAGAAACAGAACTGCTCCTGGTGAAAATGATTATGATTTTAAAAAAATGTTTTCTATTTTGAAATCAATAAATTATAATGGTTATATTTCTATTGAAAGTTCTTTTAATAATATATCTAAAGAATTACCTAAAAGTTTAGAATATTTAAGAAATATCTGGAATAGCTTTTAATTAAAATCAATGGAAAAAAAATATAATAAATCAGTTTCTTTTAAAGAATTTAAAAATTCTCCTTTTGAATATCGTCCGGTTGCATTTCTTTTTCTAAATCATCAATTATTTAAAGAAGAGCTTAAGTGGCAAATATCCCAAATAAAAAAACAGGGATTACGTGGATTTTTTATGCATCCAAGAGATGGACTTTTAACGCCATATATGTCTAAATCATTTAGGGATATAGTAAAATATATCGTCTCTCAAGCAAAAAAGAATGGAATAGAATCATGGCTTTATGATGAAGATCCATACCCAAGCGGTGCAGCAGGCGGCAGGGTTATTTATGAACATCCTGAATATCGTTCCCGAACACTCTCCATAACTGAAGGCAGATTTCATGGAGGATCTACTATAAAAATGGACATCCCAATGGGAAAGTTTATTTCAGCTTTTGCTATTCAAACAAATTCTAATTGGGAAATATTTCCAGAAGCAAAAATTATTGATATTACAGAAACTATAGGCCCTTTAAGAAATAAGTGGTCTTTTTTTCGTAAATATAATACATATTATATTTCCATGCCAAAAGATACTTATCCCCATTGGCGTTCAGAAACAGCAAATATTCATGGACAGATATACTGGGAATCTCCAAAAGGAACATGGCAGATTATTGCTTTTGTAGAAAAAGAAGAAAAAACATGGGGGCCATGGGGAGGATATGTAGATTTATTAAATTCCAAAGCTGTTGATGATTTTATTTCTAAAACACATGACATATACAAAAAAGACTTAAAACAATTTTTTGGAAATACTATACCTGGAATTTTTACAGATGAACCAAAATGGATCGGATTTCTACCCTGGACATCTGATTTTTTAAATACTTTTTATAAGACAAAAAAATATGATTTAAGACTGCAACTGCACGCTTTAGTCTATAATACAACAAAAAATATAGAACAAATTAGATATGATTACTGGGATGTTTTAACTTCTCTTTTGAAAAAATCTTTTTTTGATAAAATACATAACTGGTGTGAAAAAAATAATCTTCAATTTACAGGACATGTAAGTCCTGAAGAAGAACCTGTTTATGGTGTATTTTATCTTGGAGACTTAATGAAATTGGCAAAATCTTTTCATATACCAGGTACTGATATTATTACTTCACGGATAGGGACATCAGAGTTTCCAATTATTAATATCGGCCCTAAACTTATCAGTTCTGTTGCTCATCAACAGGGGAAAAAACGGGTTATTGCAGAAGCATTTGCTCTTGCTGACTGGGATTTTAATTTTCAAACAATGAAATCTATAACAGACTATCTTTCTGTTCTTGGAGTTAATTTTATTGTCCCTCATGGATTTTATTATTCAATAGATGGTTTAAGAAAAAAAGAAGCATGTCCTTCCCAATTTTATCAAACAACATATTGGGAATACTATCATTTTTTCAGCAAATACATCGGCAGATTAGAATATATTTTAACAAGAGGAAATCCGGACACAGAATTTGCTGTTTTATATCCTACAAGCTCTTTGTGGCGTTGTCTTCCCGGGAATAAACAGGATGCAGAAAAAATTGGAAACTCTTTTGTTTTTCTTGTTGATACACTTTTACGAATTCATAAAGAATTTGACTTTTTAGATGATATTTCTCTTTTAGATACAAAAATCCATAATGGTATGATAAAAATTGGTAAACAAAAGTATACTTCTATTATTATTCCCCCAATTATTTCATTAATCCCTGAAATTGTAAAAAAATTAGAGGAATTTATTTCAGGTGGTGGAAAAATTTTGTTTATGGGACCCACTCCAAAATTTCTTAGTTCTATTTATAACCCATTAAAAAATGAAAATATAAAATTTATAGAATGTCCTGTTGATATATTATCTCTTGATAAAAAAGACAAAGAATTTTTAAAAGCAGAAATTACAAAATCTTTAAAATTTTTTACTTATTCTGAATCTGAAATCCATATAGAAGGAAAAGAATGTTCTGAAGTCTTTCTTCATAAAAGAAAAACTGAAGATGGAAAAAAAATATATTTTCTGGCAAATATAGGAAAACAAACAGCCAATCTTGATATTCATATAGATAAAAATCGCTCATGGGAAATCTGGGATGCATTTAATGGAGAAAAAAAACAATTACCTGTTTTATCTTCCAATATATTTTCTTTGTCTCTTTCAGAATTTCAATCTCTCTGTATGATTTCATCAAAAAAATCCCAATCCAAAATTTCAAACTTATTTCTTTTAAAAGAAAAAACACTTTTAAAAGAATTGTCTTCTATATGGAATTTTAAAATAGAAAAAGATAATGTTCTTTTTCTTGGTAAGTGGCAAATATTAAAAGGAAAACCTGAAGATATTTTAACATTGGAATCTTCACAAGTTATTGAAAATCCTGTTATAGAACCATGTACTATATCTAATTCCAATATAAATTTATGTTATCCCTCCACTATATGTTATAAACTTAATTTCTTTGTAAAAGGGAATATTGATAGAATTGCCCTTGTCTGGGAACTTTCAGGTATAAAAGGTAAATATCGTATTTTTATTGATAAAACTGAAATAAAAAAAGAAGAAATAAAAAATATTAGAAAGTATGATTGTTTTAATTTAAGTTATGATATAAGCAAGCATTTAAAAATGACCAAATCTTTTTATACTCCTTCTTTACATACTATTTTTGTTTTCATAGATATAATTGAACCTGATGATGGACTTACAGAACCAATACGTTTATTTGGTAATTTTCTTGTAGACAATATCGGAGACAAAGGGATGGGCTCTGTTATCAAAGAAAAAAAAGAATACAATAATATATTTTCCGGAAGCTGGACAGATTATGGATATCCTTTTTATTCAGGAACTGCAAGTTATGAACAAACTTTTATTCTTAATTATGAAAAAAATAAAAGATATTGGTTAAAATGTCATGACATAAAAGATATTTTAGAAATTGAACTTAATGGGAAAATATTATCTGTCCTTTTATGGCCTCCATATGAATCTGAAATAACAAAATTTATAAAAAATGGAAAAAACAATTTAAAACTTAAAGTTACTAATTCTATTTATAACATGCTTGAAGGAATTCCAAAACCATCTGGACTTTTCGGCTCCGTAACTATTAATATAATGTAAAAAAATTGACAACAAATATTATTTAGATATAAGATAGTTTTTATGAATATAAAACGATATATAAAAAAGATAAAGGAGGTATCCATAATATTATGTTAATTGTAGAAAATGGAACAGCAAAATGTTCTATATATATTCCCAAAAAACCAACACAAGTTGAATTGCATTCTGCCGCTGAATTGAAAAAATATCTTAAAAAAATAAGCGGGGCAAATTTTTCTATAATAAAAAATATTCCAGAAGAAGGTCCTGCGATTATAATTGCAAATGTAAATAATTTACCTTTTAAACCATCTAAAGATATAAAAAATGAATCAATTATGAGATTTTTTGATAAGAAAAGGTTTTTTCTTGTAGGAGGAACTGAAAGAGCAACACTTATTGGTATATATGCTTTTCTACGTGATAATCTAGGATGTATATTTGCCCAACCATATCCATCAGATGAATATATTCCTAAACAAACCAATATTAAAATATCTGAAGTAGAATACTATCATGAACCATTTCTGCCAATACGTTATTTAATAGGCGGAGGAGATATTCATACTCTTGACTGGTGTGCAAAAGTAGGGATGAGTTTTGCAGGTACTCCATCTTTTGGAGTTACTTCACCTTCTGATAAAACTCCGGAATATGCAGGAGAAAAATCATTACTTACTGAAGAACATGCAAAAAGATGGTATAAAGAATCTGTTTTATTACGTGGGGAACCAGGTCTTTCTATAGGAGGACATCTGTGCGAATCTATTATGCCTCCTTCTATATATTTTGATAAACATCCGGAATATTTTGCCTATAATCCCAAACAAAAACCAGATGCATTAAGAAAAATAAAAAATGGCAGGGATTCTTTTGGTATCTGCTGGACAAATCCTGAAGTAAAAAGAATATTTAAAGAATATATTTACAATTTTTTAAAAAAATATCCTTTTGTAACCCGTTTTACATTTTTTCCAAACGATGGACAACCTCCTTGTTTCTGTGAAAATTGTTGTAAAACTGAAAAACCATGGCAGGGAACTACTTTTATTCAATACACAAAAAATTATGTACTGTTTTCTGCAGAAATAGCTCGTACTATTGCAGAATCATTTCCCGGAGTACGTTTTGAAATAGGTAGTTATGCAAGTCATTCAGAACTACCAAAAGATTTCAATGAAGAGATTCCTGAAAATCTTGATGTTTTATTTTGTATTTTTGAACGGAAATGGGACAGAGCTCTTGATGACCCACCAAGTGATGAAGAATTACACCGTACATTACCTTTGTCTCCAATAGGTTCTTATGAAAATGATGCATGGAAATATACAAAGTATTCAGAACTTTTTAACCACTGGCGTAAATATATAAAAGGTGATTTTCGTTATTATGATTATCTTACAAGTACATTTGGTTCTATGGGCATGCTTTTCCCTGTAAGCAAAGGAGCTGTAAGAACTATACGATATTTAAAAACTCTTGGATTTGTCGGATATGGTTCCCAATGGTTCAATTCACCACTTCACTGGGCATCATATGGTTTATCCCTTTATGTCACTTCAAGAGCAATGTGGGATAAAAACGCTTCCTGGGATACTCTTGCAGCAGAATACTGTAAAGGATTTTATGAAAATGCCGCTGAACCAATGATACAATATTTTCGTACTCTGGAAGATTCTGCCTATAATGTACGGTTTGGTATGGGTATTCCTGAAATTCTTCAGGTTTTTGATCCTGAAACTTATAAAAAATGTAACCAATTTCTTTCTATGGCAAAATCTTGTGATATTTCTTCAAAGATAAAAATGCGAATTAGAGATCAGGAAAACCTACTGGAATTCGGCAGATTGTTTTGGGAAACACGCAGAATTGAAAAAGAAATAGAAAACACTATTCAAAAAGAACAAATAGACAACACATTTAAATTACTTATTGAACATGCAAAAATTGATGATAAAATTCAAAAATTATTTAATAAACCTTTACTCAGGTTTGGTAAATCCTGGAGAGGAACACTTTATAGACACCTTATGGGTTCAAAATCTGACAAACGGGGACTCTTACGAGTAATTGAACTTATGAAAAATATGACCAACTCTCTGAACAAAAATCTTTGGTATAAAGAAGATTGTGAATAATGAATACACAGAAATTAAAAAAAATAAAACTTCTTAAATTTACTGTTTTGCCTGAGATATTATCAGTTTTTCTAATTTTTTAATTTCTCTTTTAAGTCCTTCTATCTCTTTGCCAAGTTTTTTTATCATTTCTATTGTTTTTCCATTTTTTACTCTTCCATAATGCATAGGTCCCTTAATAAGTGTTGTTTTGGGATGTACAGGTAAAATAAGTGGAGACCATGGTTTTTGTGCGAAATTAAAATCTTTTATAAAATTACCCAAAAGAGGCATATCTTCCCTGACATCAGGTCTGCTATCGGGCCTGCCATCTGTTTTGGGATTCAGTCTTTCTCCATGGCAAAAATCATCTTCTATGAATTTTGCATAGGCATCAAAACTTAATATCTGATGGTCTATATACCCTTTTTTGGCATAAGGGCTGATTACCAATCCGGGAACACGGATTCCATAACCCAATTTATCAACTTCAGGAGGTACTACATTATCATAAAATCCACCCCAGTCATCCCATGTCAAAAATATAGCAGTGCTTTTCCAATCCGGACTCTTCATAGCTGCATTGATAATTCTTGTTACATAGGATTGTCCTGTACTAACCAAAGCAGGTGGATGTTCACTATCTTTCCAGTCAGGAAATATCCAACAAACAGAAGGTAGTGTTCCTTTTTTAGCAGCAATAAAATAATTTTTTATACCTACAATATTATGAATTTGAAAATCCTGATGAACATCAACAAATCCAGGTAAAATATTCCAGATTACCGGTACTTTCCCATCCAGATAGCATCTCCATGAAACATGATTTTTATGAAGTAGGTATGTCAGGTCTGTCCACCCAAAAGGCTCAGGATTTTTTTTATTCCTATTCCTTGGATTATCTGTAGAAGTAAAAGACATAGGATTATTAGGTGTTTTGGAATTTGCTGACCATAAAGATACAAGAAAAAGATGTGAAGGAAAACTCCATGAATGAATTGATTCAAACATATGGTCCTGAAGAACAAAATTTTTGGCATAAGCCCAGTAATTGGGTATATCACTTTCTGTATGGTATCCCATTACATCAGGTTGATGGGCTTCTTTGATAAATCCATCCATTTTACCATGGTCAACATCTGCTAAAAAAGCTGTATATCCATGAGGACCACCTCTGTTACTATCATAATGGTCTACATATGGCATAACATATTTTTTTGTATATGGGTCCCACACGGAAACTGCCGGGAAACCATCTTTCATTGGAATACCATATGCTCCGGGAAATGTTCCAAAATATGAGTCAAAAGACCTGTTTTCCTGAAAAATAATAATAATATGCTTTATTTTATGTATTCCTGATTCAGAAATATTTTTGTTTCCCCCTATCATTTGTCCATAGGAAGTTGTTAATAATAGGCATATTCCACTAATTCCAAGAAAAATTAACCGTTTCATTTTCCTCCTTTTTCTGGTTGGTTGAAACCAGAATAGTAGAAACTTAAAATATTGGTATTTTGATAAGTTAGACAAATCTAAGATATAAAAAGTTTAGGCAAAAAAAGAATTAAAAGCCACCTATTTCTTTTCATATAGATTTTTGATTACGCAATGCGAAAATTTGACATAAAAACTATATAATTATACTATAGTTATATATAAGAAATAAGAAAGCGATGTGATTATTATGAAACTAAAAATTATTCCCCTGATTGGATTAATGTTATTAATTCTTTCAGGTTGCGCAGAAAAAAAAGCTGTAGTAATTCAAAAATCAAAAGGTCTTCCGGTAATGAAATTAGAAAGTACTTTACCTGAAACATCTTTTATATCTAATAATATACCAGGAGAAAATTCTGTTATAACTTCTCCAAAATCTATTGGCATCATTAAATCCCCACAACAAAAAGAATCAACCTCTAAAACTGAAATAAAATCAACTGTAACAAATTCAATTCAATCTAATCAATCTCCATCAACCCAACTTATTTCCCAACCTTTAACAATAATTCCAGGAGAAGTGCTTGTATATCAGCTAAAATGGAATTTTTTAAATGTTGGAAAAATTATTTTTGCGTGCAAAGAAGATACAATAGACTCTCAAAAAATTTATCACATTATGGCTATAACACTCCCTCAGGGAATATGGACACGGTTTGGCTATGGATATAACAGATTTGATTCTTATATAGATGCGGCAACAAATCTTCCATATTATTTTTATGATTATTCTGCCTCTGCATCAAGGGCAGAAATAATAAATAGTAAAATTGATCAAAACAAAGGGATTATTTCTACGACAATAAAAAAAGAAATACTTAAAAATAATTCAATTTATAGTGATGTAAAAAAAACTACAAGATTTAAAGGAATTATATACGATAGCCTTTCTGCTTTTTATGTTCTAAGATCAGAAAATATGTGGGATAAAAATTTCTTTGTTATTCCTGTAGGGACAATAAAAACCTGTAACCTTTATATGTATGTACTGGGACAAAAGACACAAAAATTCCCTGGTTTTGGAGAAAAAAAATATTTTGATACATTTGCCCAAACTAATTATAATGAGGGAATATTCAGAAAAGGAAAGTTATATATGGGAATAACTGCAAATAAATCAAGGATACCCTTGTTTTTAAAAGGAAGTGTACCACTGGGAACAGGTTATGTTAATTTAATAGAACGGCTTTCTCTTGGAAATAATTTCCCTACCAATAGCGAATATCTAACAAATATTTTAAACTCTTCTTCCTAATTTTTATGCTTATTTTTTCAATAGAAACTTCTTATAAAAGTGCCAGTATTGCATGTTTACAGGATGATCAAATTCTTTTTGAATATATATGGCAAAGTTTGGATATAGGAAAAGATTTTCTCCCTTATACAGAATTTTTTTTAAAAGCTAACAACATAGAAATTGATAAATTTGATTATTTTGTTGTTTCTCTTGGGCCTGGTTCATGGACAGGAATTAGATTGGCTATCAGCCTTTCTTATGGACTTTCCAAAGGTATTCTTTCAAAGATTTATGGTGTATCCAGTCTTGATAGTATTGCTTATTATTTACAAAATACAATGGAAGGGATATTCATTCCATCTAATTCCAATACTTATCACTATATTTCTTTTTCTTCTATTGATGAAATTATAAATTCCCATGGAGTTTTTAAAACAGGAACATTAGAAGAAATGATACAAAATTTTAAAAAATCTAAAATTATCGCAGGCCCGGATAAAAAAGTTTGTGAAAAATTTGCTTTACTAAAAAAATATACAGTTGAAATTTTTCCAAAAGCCTCTTTAAATGGACTTCTTGCAAAAGAAAGAATTATAAAAAATATTCCATCAACAATAAATCCATACTATGTATAAAAAAATCGCTTATATTCTGCCAAGTAAAGAAATAGGTGGAACAGAAAAAATGACTGTTTCTTTGGCAAAAAACATAAAAAAATATGGATTTGATTGTTTTGTAATAACACTACAATCAAAAGGAGAATTTACCCATCTGCTTTCTGAAAATAATATTAAAAGTTACACTTTGAATTTAAAAAAAAATATCTTCCGGGGGTTTATAAAGTTTGTATTTATAATTTTCAAGGAAAAACCTTCTATTCTGCATTCCTTTTTATTCTGGGGGAATTTGTTTGCAAAATGCACAGGAAGTCTTTTCTTTATTCCTGTTATTTGCTCTCAAAGAAGCACGGATGATTGGAAAAAGCCCATACACTGGTATATAGAACACTTTACTTCTTTTTTATGTAAAATCATTATATCTAATTCTCTTGCAGGAAAAAATGTTCTCGTTGAAAAAGGAAAAATAAACTCTGATAAAATCATAGTTATTCCAAATGGAATAGATATTAATAAAATTCCGGCTAAGGCTATTTTTGAAAAACCAAAATTCTTTGAAAATAAAATAATAATAGGAAGTATTGGGAATTTAAGAAAAGCAAAGGGATACGAATATCTTTTAAAAAGCATAAAAATTATTACAGAAAAGTATAAAAACATCATGTTTATCATAGCAGGCAAAGGAAAAGAATATCAAAACCTTCTCAATATGTCTAACAATTTAAATATTTCAGAATATGTAAAATTTGTAGGATTTATTAAAGAAATTTACTCTTATATTTCATTTTTTGATATTCTTGTTATACCTTCTTTATGGGAAGGCTTTCCGGTAATTGCTTTAGAAGCAATGGCAATGAAAAAACCCATAGTGGCTACAAACTCCGGGGATATACCTATTATTATTAACAATGGATCAAATGGTCTAATTGTTGAACCAAAAGATCCTTCTTCTATGGCAAATGCAATAATATATTTATTAAATAACCCTCAAATAAGACAAAACATGGGAGAAAATGGTTATAAAAAAATAATTAAAGAATATACTCTTGATAAAATGGTTCAAAAATACGCAGAAATATATAAAAATTTTTGATAAAAAAATAAAAAAAGAGTAAAATATAGGATTAAAATATTATATTTAAATATAAAAATGGATAAAAAAAATACAACCAAAAAACAAAAAATAAAAAAAGAAATACTCTCATGGATTTGGATTATTGCTGCGGTTATAATTCTTAGAATGTTTTTTATCCAGGCATTTCAAATACCGAGTACATCTATGGTTCCAACATTAAAAGTTGGAGACAGACTTCTTGCCAATAAAATAATTTATAAAATACGAAAACCTGAAAGGGGAGAGGTTATTATTTTTAAATATCCTAAAAATCCTTCAATAGATTTTGTAAAAAGATTAATTGGATTACCTGGAGAAACTGTTTTTATAAATAATGGGAATGTATATATCAATGGTAAAAAATTAACAAAACCTCATAGTATTACAAAAAGATATTATTATAGTATAGGGAAATATGGGGTGGATAAACCTTTTTTAATTCCTCCAAAATCATATTTTGTTTTAGGAGATAATAGTTTCGTTAGTAAAGACAGCAGATTTTTTGGCGTGGTTCCAGAAAAAGATTTAATAGCAAAAGCATGGTTTATCTATTGGCCACCATGGAGAATGGGTGTAATTCATTAAAAACATCAAAGAACGATTTTATAAAAATGGAAAAAAAAGAATATATTCAAATAAAATTGGAAGATTTACAAAATCTAAAAAAATATAGAGAGATGTATTCAAATTTGAAAAATATTTTTTCACAAAAAGAAAAAGAACAAAATGAATGGAAAGAAAAATCTTTAAGACTTGCTGCTGAATTTGATAATTTTAGAAAAAGAGTAGAAAAAGAAAAAGAAGATATAAAAAAATTTTCACAAGGAACTATTATTATGCAATTACTTTTTTTTGATGAAATTTTTGAAAAAGCAGTAGATGGAATTGAAAAAAATATTTCATCTCATGAAAATATTGTATCTGGTTTACAAATGTTAAAAAAAGAATTTACAAATTTCTTACTTTCTCTTGGAGTAAAAAAAATTGAAACAGTAGGAAAGGTTTTTGATCCTAATTTTCATGAAGCGGTTGCAAGTATTAATGATAATAATTATCCTGAAGGAACAATTATAGAAGAAGTCAGGCCAGGTTATATATTAGAAAATAAGCTTTTAAGACCTGCCCAGGTAAAAGTGTCCAGTGGAAACAAAAAAAATTCTAACACCGGCAAAAATTAATCTTTATCTTGAAGTTATTGATAAAAGAAAAGATGGATATCATAATATCTATTCTCTTATAGATTTAATTGGACTTTATGATGAAATAGAAGTTCATCCTTCAAAAAACACAAAAGTTAAATTCTATGGAAAATGGAAAATACCAGAAAATAATACTGTGATAAAAACTTTAGACATACTTAAAACCAAATTCTCTTTTAAGTCTTTTCCCTTTTTTATTAAAATCAATAAAAAAATTCCACCAGGCAGTGGACTGGGTGGAGCCAGCAGTGATGCAGCAGCAATTTTAAAAGTTATTAACAAACTCAGTAATCTAAATCTTGATGAAAAAACCCTCATTGATATTGGAACATCTATTGGCGCAGATGTTCCACTTTTTCTCAAAGGAAAAAGATGTATAATCCGGGGAAAAGGAGAAAAAGTTAAACCTATTATTAACCTTAATAAAAAATTTAAGTATATTATATATGTACCTAACTTTGAAATTTCAACAAAAATTATTTATGAGAAATTAAAATCTTTTAATTATAAGAATTTGACATCTGCTAAGGCTGATATTAAAATTTTATTGAATTTTATGTATAATAATGATATTGAAAATATAGAAAAAAAAATTTTTAATAGATTAGAGGAGGTGAGCTTATCTTTTCAAGAAGAAATAAAAAAAACCAAAATCTTTCTTGAAAAATTTTATAATAAAAAGTTTTTTTTGACTGGAACAGGAGGGGCTTTATATTCTATATTTTCAAAGAATACCATTATTAATAATTTTCTTCCTGTTAACAAGTTAAAAAACTGGCAAAAAATCATAACGGATAGTATTTAAAATTGTAAATCATTTTGAATTTATGCATAAGGTATGAGGTTTATAATCAATTTGACAACTCATTCTATATGCTGAAAAGCAAAATGGTTTTATTGCAACAAGGAGGAATTATATGGAAATAACAGAGACAAAAATATCATTGGTTAATAAGCCCAACAGCAGGCTTCGCGCATATGCATCGGTTACTTTTGATAATTCATTTGTTGTCCGGGAAATCAGAGTAATTGAGGGTAAAAATGGCTTGTTTGTAGCAATGCCAAGCAGAAAGCTTCAACATCCCTGTGAAAAATGCGGTTTTAAAAATCCTATAAATTATAAGTTTTGTGGCCAATGTGGGGCAGTAATTCCTACTCCTAAAATGGAAACATCAAAGAATTCTGAGGAAATAAAACATAAAGATTTAGCGCACCCTATAAATGCGCAATTTAGAGAATATCTTCAGAAAAAAATTCTTGAAGCATATGAACATCAAAAAGCAAATATGCCTGCAGAATAGTTCCATTTTTATAGATTTCAGATAATATTTTGCATTCAGGTATAGAATAATACCTTATGTTAAAATGCCCGGTGGTGTAACGGTAACACACCAGCCTTTGGAGCTGAGGTTCGAGGTTCAAGTCCTCGCCGGGCAGAACAATCTATTTTAAAAGGACTTGAAGAGAGCGAAGTAAGGGATTGTGAGCAGGCGCAACAATCCCAGCGAATGGCCGACCCCGAGTGTAGTGGGAACGAGGGGCGCCAAGTCCTCGCCGGGCAGAACAATCTATTTTAAAAGGACTTGAATTTTTTATACTTTTACTATGAAAAAAAATATAGCATTTATTATACTTGCTGCAGGACAAGGAAAACGACTTGGTGGAAAAGAGCAAAAAACAATAAAAACCCTTTTGGGAAAATCTATTATTAAATATATTATTGAAACCATAAAAAAAATTAACCCTGCAAAAATAATTATTGTAGTGGGGTTTAAAAAAAAAGATGTTATAAATGCTGTTGGAAATGAAGAAGTTGAATTTGTTGAACAAAAACAACTTTTAGGTACAGCAAATGCTGTTCTTCAGGCAGAAAAAAATTTGCAAAACTTTAATGGTAAAGTTATTATTTTATGTGGAGATACTCCTTTTATTTCTCTTAAAACACTTAACATGATTATTTCCAAAAATATTAAGAGTTCCGCTGCCTGTACGATATTAACAGCAAAATTTGAAAATCCTACAGGATATGGAAGAATAAAAAGAAATTCTGAAAACAATGTAATAAAAATTGTAGAAGAAGCCAATGCAGATAGTAAAGAGAAAAAAATAAAAGAAATAAATACCGGGGTATATATTTTTGATAAAAAGGACCTTTTTGAAAATCTATACCTTATCCCTTTAAATCCAGTAAAAAACGAGTATCTTTTAACTGATATAATTGAATTATTTTATAAATCAGGGAAAAAGGTTATAACATATATTACAGATAAACCAAAAGAAGCCATAGGAATAAATACATTTGAAGATTTTAAAAAAGCAGAAAAATATTATAATAGGAGAACAAAATGGAATATAGACAATTAGGAAAAAGCGGGCTAAGAGTTTCAAAATTATGTCTTGGTACAATGGTTGGTTTCACAGAAACAAATTATTCAGAAGTAAAAAAAATAATAGATTATGCAATAGATTCAGGTATAAACTTCATAGATACGGCTGACTGTTATGGTCCATCAGAAGAAACGGTAGGAAAAGCCCTTTTTGAAGTTGGTAAAAGAAACAAAGTTGTTCTTGCCACAAAATTTGGTTGGTATATGGGCCAAGGACCAAATGATTATGGAGCAAGCCTAAAACATATTATAGAAAATTGTGAAGCAAGTTTAAAAAGATTAAAAACTGATTATATAGACCTTTATATAATCCATGTAGTTGACCCAAATACTCCCATGGAAGAAACATTATATGCATTAAATAAGCTTATAAAAGATGGAAAAGTACGATATATTGGAACATCAAAACATCCTACATATCTAATTTTAGAAGGTATTTTTACAAGTAAAAAATATGGTTGGCCTCAATTTATAAGTGAACAGCCACCATATAATATTTTAGACAGAAGTATAGAAAATGAACTTATACCAATGGCTATAAAATATGGTGTAGGAATTACTCCTTTTTTCCCTCTGGCATCAGGACTTCTTTCAGGGAAATACAAAATAGGACAAAAAATAGACCAGGGAAGATATGCAAAGGCAAATATTGATGAAGGAAATATTTTTACAACTAAGGCGCTGACAGCTGTCGAAAAATTACTTCCACTTGCACAAACCAAAGGGATAACCCTTGCAGAATTTTCCTTGGCATGGCTTATGCAAAAACCAGGAATAACATCTGCAATCCACGGAGCAAGAACATTAGATTATTTAAAATCCGGATTAAAAGCATGTGACATTAATCTCACAGAAGAAGAATTAAAAAAAGTTGATGAAATTGTACCCCCGGGTACATATGTAAGTTCTTATTATGAAGATAGTATCTTGAGACCTTCAAGAATGTTTTTTTCAGGAGAAGCAAGAAAAATAAAAGGAACAGGAGCTTATATACCGCTAAATAATACATAAAAACAGAAAGAAGAAAAAATAAAATGATAAAAGTCCCTTTACAAAAGCCAACACCTGATATTAACAATTTTTTAAAAGTTATTAAAGGAGAAATAATCCCTGATAAACCTCCTTTAATAGAACTTTTTCTTGATTATGAAATCGTCAGAGAAATTTCAATAAATCATCTTAATAGAAACTGGGTTGAACCATCTTCAGAAAAAGAAACAATAAAACAATACTTAAAAAACTGGATAGAGGTATACTGGAAAATGGGATATGACTACATAAGAATGAGTGGGGGCTTAGATTTTCCTCTGGGAATATCAAGAAAAGGAAATGATACCGCTCTGTTATCAAGAGGAAACAGGAATTGGGCAGAAGAAGGAAAAGGTCCAATTTCAACCTGGGAGGATTTTGAAAAATATCCATGGCCAAATCTGGAAAAAATAGACTTATGGCAATATGAATTTGTCGCTAAAAATCTTCCTGAAGGTATGGGCCTTTTTGTTTGCCCCACAAGTGGATTTTTGGAAATTCCATTAGACAGTCTTCTGGGGTACGAAAATCTTTGTTTTCTTCTTTTTGATAACCCTTCACTTGTTGAATCTGTTTTTCAAAAAGTTGGAGAATCCATTTATGGATTCTATCAAAAAATCATTGGACTACCTAAACTGGCTGGATTTTTTCAAGGAGATGATATGGGTTTTAAAACAGGAACATTAATTTCTCCCAAAGATATAAAAAATTTAGTGCTCCCATGGCATAAAAAACTTTGTTCATTGGCCCATAAAAACGGTCTTATATATCTTCTTCATGTATGTGGCCAGATTGATGAAATAATGGATATTTTGATAAATGATGTAAAAATTGATGGAAGGCACTCATTTGAAGATGAAGGGAATTCTGTAATAAAAGCCAAAGAAAAATACGGAGATAAAATCGCTATTCTTGGAGGAATTGATGTTGATAAATTATCCCGTTTATCAGAAAAAGATTTAAGAAAACATGTAAGAAATATTATAGAAAAATGTTTACCCGGAGGAAGATTTGCCTTGGGTTCCGGGAATACTGTAACTAATTATGTCCCTGTAAAAAATTATTTTGCTATGGTTGAGGAGGATTTAAATCTTTAACTTATTAAATTAATAAGTTATTAAGTTCCGAACTATGGAAGATAAAAAAATTTTTAAAGAATTAAAATATAAAGGATTCAAACTGTTTCAGGTAATACATAATAATAATGAAACATTTGTTATGGCAGAACCAATCAATATTAATGATATAATAACCAAAGTAAAAGAAACCACAATTGCAGGTGAAAACTTTGAGGAAGTAAAAAGAAAAATTGATAAAAATTTCAAAAAAAATATAAAATATAATGGATAAATTAGCAAAGATTCTTTTTCTGATAGGAGGGCTTTTTATAATTAGCGGTTTTTTGATTGAAAAGAAAATAAAAATTCCTTTGGGAAGACTTCCTGGGGATATAATGATAAAAAAAGAACATTTTACCTTTTATTTTCCTTTAACCACATCTATAGTTATTAGCATTATCCTTACACTAATTTTTTCACTCTTATGGAGGAAATAACAAATGGAAAGAAAAAATGCATGGGAAATATGGAACGAAAAAACAAAAAAAGATGCTTTTTCTTTTTGTGAAAAATATAAAGACTTTCTTTCTGTAAACAAAACAGAAAGAAAATTTGTTTCTGCTTCTATTAAAACAGGAGAAAAAAATGGATTTACCAATATAGATACATTAAAAAAACTACATTCAGGCGCCCGTATATATAAAATAAACAAAAATAAACAGGCTGTTTTTGCTGTTATTGGTGAAAAACCTTTAACAGAGGGAGTAAGAATTATTATTTCTCATATAGATAGTCCCAGAATAGATTTTAAACCATCACCTGTTTATGAAGATGAATCTCTTGCATTTTTTAAAACGATATATTATGGAGGAATAAAAAAATACCAATGGCTAACAATTCCTCTTTCTCTTTATGGAACTGTTATATTAAAAAATGGGGAAAAAAAGTCAATTGAAGTTGGAGACACTCCTGATGACCCTGTTTTTACTATAACAGACCTTCTTCCCCATCTATCAAAAGACCAGATGAAAAAAACCATAGAAGAGGGCTTTCCCGGAGAGAATTTAAATATTTTGGCCAGTAGTATGCCGGATATATCAAAAGATAAAGAAAAAACAAAATCTAATCTTTTAAAAATTTTTAAAGAAAACTACGGTATAGAAGAAGAAGATTTTTTAAGCAGTGAATGCCAGGCAGTCCCTGCAGGAAAAATGAGAGACCTTGGAATAGATAAAAGTATGTTGATTGGATATGGACAGGATGATAGAGCATGTGCTTATACCAGTTTTAGTGCAATTGTATCTATACAAAAACCTTCTGAAACCTGTATATGCATTCTGGCTGACCAGGAAGAAATTGGAAGCCATGGAGGAACCTCTGCATATTCTTTATTTTTTCAATATTTTATAGAAGAAATTTTGGAAAAAACAGGCTATTCTTTATCTGAGGTAAAAAGGGTTTATGAAAAATCAAAAGCTATTTCCGCAGATGTTGCCTCTTTATTAGACCCAAATTATAAAGAAGTTCATGACCTTAGAAATGCAGCAAGAATGGGATGTGGAATATGCATTGAAAAAACAACAGGAGCAAGAGGAAAATATGGTAGTATTGAACCCACAGCAGAATATATTGCCAATATAAGAAAAATATTTGATGAAAATGATATAATCTGGCAAACTGCAGAAATAGGAAAAGTAGAGCAGGGTGGAGGAGGAACTGTAGCAACATATTTAGCCAAATTTGGAATTGATACAATTGACTCCGGAATAGGGGTTCTTTCAATGCATTCTCCTTATGAAGTTACAAGCAAGGCGGATATTTATAGTGGATATTTAGCCTATAGGGCTTTTTATAACTCACTTTAAGTAAGGATAAAAAATGAAAGTAATTGCATTTAATGGCAGTGCTCGTAAAGATGGAAATACTGCATTATTAATCAGCCATGTATTTGAAGAATTACAAAAAGAAAATATTCATACAGAAATGATACAATTGGCAGAACAAAAAATTCATGGCTGCCGGGCATGTTATAAATGTTTTAATCTGAAAAATAAAAAATGTTTTTTTGATGACGATATTATCAATACATGCATTGCAAAAATGGAAGAATCAGATGGAATTATTCTTGCTTCCCCAACATATTTTGGAGATATAAGTTCAGAAATAAAAGCATTAATTGACCGTGCGGGTTTTGTAGCACGCGCTAATAATAATATGTTGGCACGAAAAATTGGTGCGGGAATTATAACAATGAGAAGAGCAGGTGCTCTTCATGCTTTTGATTCTTTAAACCATTTTTTTCTTATTCAATCCATGATTATTCCAGGTTCTGTCTACTGGAATATTGGCATAGGCAGAGAAAAAGGGGAAGTAGCCAAAGACCAGGAAGGTATCAATACAATGCATATACTGGGCGAAAATATGGCATGGCTGCTTAAAAAAACAGGAAAATAATTTCTATGGAATCTTTTAATATAAATACTAAAAAAAGACGGGAATTTCTTGATATTACAAATGAAATAAAAAAATTAATTAAAACATCAAATATAAAAAATGGGATATGCATTGTTTTTGTTCCACATACAACCTGCGGACTCACTATAAATGAAAATGCTGACCCATCTGTAAGAGAAGATATTCTTTTAAAATTAAAAGAATTAATTCCTGAAAATACAAACTATTCCCATATAGAAGGGAACTCAGACGCTCATATATCCTCAAGTCTTTTAGGCCATAGTCTGACATTAATAATTGAAAACGCAGACCTTAAACTGGGCACATGGCAGGGTATATACTTATGCGAATTTGATGGTCCTAGAAATAGACAGGTCTGGATAGAAACTATAAAAAAATGAAACCTGACCCCAAAAAAATTCAGCCGGAACATAAATATAAATTAGATACTCCTCAAAGAAGGAAGATTTTACCTCCATATAAAACCTTAAAAAAGTCCGGATTGCAAAAAGGAGATATTTTAGCAGATATAGGTTGCGGTATTGGATATTTTTCTATTCCTGCTGCCAAAATAGTTGGGAAAAAAGGTAAAATTATCGCCATAGATACCTCAGAAGAAATGCTTAAAGATTTAAGAAAAAAAATAAAAGAAAAAAATATAGAAAATATAGATATAAAAAAATCCTTACCCTATAAATTCCCTATATCAAATCAGGAAATTTCTTTTACTTTAATTTCTAATGTTCTTCATGAAATAGATAATAAACCCCGTTTTTTAAAGGAAATATATAGAATTTTAAAACTAGATGGTACATTATGTATTATTGAATTTAAAAAAAAGGATACAGGCTCAAATCCACCTGTTAAAGCACGACTCTCCTTAGAACAAGTAAAAAATTATCTTAAAAACTCAAATTTTGCATTTAAAAGGTATATTTCAATTTCAAATATCTTTGCAATGTATTTAGCCAATAAAAAATAAAGCAAATCTATTTTGGTCTTTTATTTATAAAATTTTCACTATATTGAAAGACTATCTCAGGATCAACATTTAATATCTTTTCATTTTTATCTTTATATGAAACATTCAATAAAAAGTGTTTAATTAAATTAATACGGGCTTTATACTTATTATTTGCTTTTACAATTACCCATGGGGATTGTGGAGTATGTGTTCTGGCAAATATTTCATCCCTTGCTTTTGTATAATCATCAAAATGTTTAAGAGCGGCATCATCCACCGGACTTTCTTTCCATTGCTTTAATATATCTTTTTCTCTTTGTTTTAAACGTTTTTCCTGTTCTTCTTTGTCTATATCAAGATAATATTTAAACATTTTTATGTTTGAATTTATAAGTAAATTTTCAAAATAAACCACATCAGAAAAAAATTGTTCATATTCATTTTTGGTACAAAAACCCATCACTCTTTCAACCCCGGCTCTGTTGTACCAGCTTCTATTAAATAATACAAACTCTGAAGGGCCAGGTAAATGAGGAACAAATCTTTGAAAATACCATTCTTTAGCTTCTTTATCAGTGGGTTTTTGAATTGCAAAAACTTTTGTCTCCCGAGGACTTAAATGCCTGGTAATGGTTCTTATCATTCCATCCTTGCCGGCGCTGTCCCTGCCTTCCAAAATCAATAAAATTTTATTCTCTTTCTTTATCAGTTTACTCTGAAATTTTACAAGTTCCACATATAAATTATAAATCTCCTTTTTATAGACATATTTTTCTTTATTATCCATTTTTATTCTCCTGATAATTATTTATTAATCAATAATAAATTTCCAAACTCCTGTTCAAAAAGTTTTTTCTTCCTGTCAAGACCAGATAAATCTACATTTGAAGGCTGATTTTTCCATTTAATAATTAATGTTAATTTACTGTTTTTATTTTCCATCTTAATATTTTCAACATTACTAAAATGCGCTCTATCCAATCCATCTGCAATTCTTAAAATAGCAGAAATCTTTCTTATAATATTTTTATCCCTTGCATTCATAGAATTATAAATCTTATGGGTTTCTTTGGGTAAAGCCTTTCTATGATAACGGGAAATATTCCCTATAATTTTTACTTCCCTTGAATTAAGAAATTTAAAAGGTATTTTATTTATCATTTTCTCTGATATCTTATGGTGTTTAATGAAAGATTTTGAAATACCTATATCATGAAGTAAAGATGCACTAATAAGTAAAAATTTTCCCTGTTCTCCCAATTTATGAATATGCTTTAAATCATTAAATATCATCAAAGCAAGTCTGCAAACCTGTAAGCTATGTGTAATATCAGGAGAAAGTTTTTCCATTTTTTCTTCTACGTCTTTTTTCTTTTTGTCTAATATATTCATCTTTTTATTTTTTAGGAAAAGAAAGACCCTCTTTTACTACAGAAGGGGATTTATCCCATATTTTTTTAAATTCAAGGTAAAAAAAGTTCCAATAAAGAGCATTAATATTTCTGCATATAGGAAAAATATCTTCAAAATTTGATTTCCAATAAGCTCTTTGTTTTTTTAAACTTTTGGACTTTATAAACCTTGTAGAATCTAATCGGTCAGCTAATTTTAATATACGGGTTTCCTCATCAGCATTTTTTATTTTATTAAGATATTTTTCATAAGAGTTTTCATTTTCCTCTTTTGTTAAATTCCAAACAATATCAGCAATATCTTTCCCAAATTTATTCTCTATTTTTTCTTTTGTCGCAGATGAACCCTTACTTTCTAGTGTATCATGAAGAAGTGCCGAAATAATAATTTTTATATCCTTGATTTTCATCTCTTCAGCTATTATAATTGCTGTTCTTAAAGGATGAAGCACATAAATGCTTTTTGCATAATCCAGTGCCTCATGCACCAGGGTTTTTTGTTTATTTCCTTCTATATCATTAAGTAAAAAAACAAATTCTTTTTGCAAAGATTGTTCATCTCCAATCCCGGAAGCAGATATAAAATCTTTTTCATAGGAAAAAACTTTTTCTGTATTTTTTTTAAATTCTTCAAATAATAAAGATTTCTTTTCATTTAATTTATTATAGGTATTTTTTAAATCTGAGTATTTAAATTGAACACCTCTATTTTTTTGTTTTTTAAACTTTTGTACTTTATCAAGTAACACATCTATATCATGTATTTCTCCCATTATCTGTTGAAGCGAATGCATATCATCAAGTTTTTCCTGAGTAAGCCATGGAAATATATCTTTTAAAATTTCTGATGTATATCTTAATTTTTTTAATATAATTCTCATGTGATGAAACGATTTTATATCTTTATTTTCAGCCTCTTTTTTATAGGAACAAAATTCTTTAAATATATTGGCAATTATAAGATTAAATTCATAATCAATATTTATATCAATTGCCTGCTCAAGAATCTTAGAAATATTTATTTCCGATAAAAACCCCATAGGAAATTTATTCATTCTGTTTTTTATTTTATTTTCAAGTTTTTCAGCATCAATTTTTAAATTTTCTACAAGATGCTGAACAAAAGAATTTTGTTTTTCAAATATTGAATTTAAAATATCAATTTCAAGTAATATATCTCTTAATAAACCCAAAGGTTTCATTAATAAGTTAAGATTTTTAAGAATAGATTTTTTTATTTTTATATTGGGTAGCATCTTTATAAGGGAAATCATTGAGGAAAGACGTCTTATAGAAACACGAAGGTCATGTAAATTATCAGCAGTAATTTCTTTTTTTGTTTTTTCAAATTCTAAAATAAATTTATCTGTTAATTTTTTATAATAATTCTCCAAACTCTCTATTTTTATCATTTTTTATTAATATTGTTATCTAAGCAATTTTCTATATATCTTTTTAATTCATTACAAACTACATTTAAAGAACGATTAGCATTAATATTAACAAAATTATATTTTTTATCCATTTTTTTGAATTCTCTTTTTATCAGACTCTGATATTTTTTAAAACTCTGAAAGATATCAACTGATAACTCCATATCCATTCCAGATTCCCAAAAATCAAAAGTTGTATGTTTTAACAAATTTCTTTCTATTAGTATTGTCTGATTTACATTGAGATAAAAAACGATATCAGGAACTATAGATATTTCGCAAATATCTTCAATCCATTTACTACTAAGACCTCTTACGGCTCCTCTTGCAATCAAAGTATAAATATATCTATCTGCAAGTATGACATAGCCTGCCTTAAGATTAGGAATTACAATATTTTCCAGCTGGTCAAAAAAATCAGTAATATAAAAAAGTGTAAATGTTCTCTCATCAAGAGTATGACCCTGCTTAGCTTTTTCTATTTCTGCACTTACAAGTGTAGAACGTCTGAGTCCTACATTAATAGTCGCATATCCTTTTGCTGAAAGCCAGTCTGTTAAAATCCGGATATATGTTGAACGACCCGAACCATCAGGCCCTTCTATAACAAAAAGCCAACCTGTAAGATCATCTATATTAAGTCCCGGTAAATTTTTACTACTATATAAAGTTAATGGTTTTAGTCTCATATCTTGCTTTCCATTTAAAATATGATATATCTATATTTTTTGTTACAATACTTCTCACTTTTTCCTGCTGTTCTTTTATGGATAGTGACGCATCTATTACATCAAAATTATATTCTTTAATAATATTTTCATATTCATTAAAAATTTTACTTTGAAAAATGCGAAAACTTTCATTTGTATCCTGTGAGAAACCCATATCCATACCTGCCTCAAAATATTTTATTTTTGTTCTTCCCTCCAAAACTCTTGAAATGGCCACCTCTTGAGAAATATGAAAAAATAAAGAAATATCAGGTTCTATGGCAAAAGAGTATAAATTTTTTACCCATTGCTTATTACATCCTCTCACAGCATCCCTGGCAAAAGCAGTATATATATACCTATCACAAAGAACTATAAAACCTGCCTTCAACAAAGGTAAAATTTCTCTTTCATATCTGTTAGAAAAATCTGTACAATGGATAAGACTAAAAGTTGTCGGAGTAAAAATCTTTTGTTTTTTTCCTCTTTTTGTTCCGCTTTTTACCAAGGGAGATGAATTCCATTGACTTAAAAAAATCTTTACTCTCTTGGATTCCAAAAATTTTTTAAGGAGAATTACCTGGGTTGATTTACCAGCTCCATCAAGGCCTTCAAAAACAATTAATTTCCCTTTTATATTAATCATTGTATATTTAAATTTTGAATGAGATTTTGTAAATATTCACTCAACTACGTTTCCACCTACAATCCACCATAAAAATCGGCGGACTTACGAATTGGCGGACAAGCATATGGACAGGCATAAAGGCACGAAGTTCAAACTTGTCTAAGAAGATAATAAATCTTAGGCACAAAGTATTTTTACTTAGGAAATTATAACTATGCGCAGAACATTCACTACCTACACATATACTCCGTCTTCTTTGTAAAGCAACTATCTGTATGGTAAAAACAAACGTCGTGGCTGTGCCTTTGTGCCTGAGTATTGCATTCTTCTTTGTAAAGTATTTACTTTGTGCCTGCTTTATTACTACAAACTTCACTGAATATTTACAATTATACCTCTGGAGTAAATGTAAGTCAATGCAAAAATTGAAAAAACTATGAAACTTCTGTTATAATTTAATTTTGGTATAATTTATCAAAATTTTTATATGTATATATACTTATAAAATAGGAAGAAAACAATGGCTCCATCTAACTTATTGAAAATTAAACGTTTGGCACATATATGTCTTGGTTCAACTGACCTTGCCGCAGCCGAAAAATTTTATTGTGATATTCTTGGTTTTAAAAAAAAGTTTGATTTTATAAAAGCAGGCGAAGTAATAGGTTTTTATCTGGAAATTGCAGAAAAAACTTTTATGGAAATTTTCAAATCTGATGTAAAAAATACAAAAAATTGTAATATACAACATATTTGTTTTGAAGTTGAGGATATTGATAAAATAATTCTACAACTTAAAAATTTTCATTTTGAGATGACAACAAAAATTTTAGGAGCGGATAATACCTGGCAATTATGGCTGACTGGACCGGATAATGTAAAAATAGAATTTCATCAATATACTGAAAAAAGTAATCAATTTACTGGTAAGTCCTGTATTCTGGATTAATTTACACTATAAATCTTTATTTGAAAAAAAACCGTTCACAGATTACAATCTATTAGATATGGATAAAGAGATATTTTTTATTAATGGAGTAAAAATTGAAGTAAAAACAGGGGATATTACTGAAGAAAAAACAGATGCAATTGTAAATGCGGCAAATAATCACCTTATTATGGGAGGAGGAGTTGCAGGAGCAATCAGGAAAAAAGGCGGAAAAGAAATAGAAGAAGAAGCAATAAAAAAGGGACCAATACCTATTGGAGAAGCAATTATAACAAAAGCAGGAAGTTTATCATGCAATTATGTTATCCATGCAGCAACAATGGGTATGGATTTTATAACTAATGAAGAAAAAATAAGAAATTCAACAAAAAATTCTCTTATCAGAGCCAGAGAACTTAAAATTGACTCCATATCTTTTCCTGCTCTTGGTTGTGGAGTAGGGGGCTTTAACATTGAACAGGCAGCAAAAATAATGATAGATGAAATCTGGTCTCATTTAATGGAAAAAACCACTATAAAAAAAATTTCTTTTGTTCTTTTTAATAAAGATGATTATAAAAAATTTATTGAGTCTGCAGAAATATATCTAATAAATTTAAGTAAAAAAACATTCAGAAATCCTATTCCAACAGTTGATATAATTATTGAAACTGAAAAAGGGATATTACTAATAAAAAGAAAAAATCCACCTTATGGCTGGGCAATTCCAGGAGGTTTTGTAGATTATGAGGAATCATTAGAAAATGCTGCCATAAGGGAAGCAAAAGAAGAAACCAATATAGATATTATAGATTTAAAACAATTTCATACATATTCAAAACCAGGAAGAGACCCAAGATTTCATACGATATCCACTGTTTTTACTGCAAAAGCAACAGGAATTCCAAAAGCAGGGGATGATGCAGATAAAATTGGTATATATACTCAACAAAATCTTCCTGATGATATTGCTTTTGACCACAGGGATATATTATCTGAATATTTCAGAAGTTTATAATTTATTAACTTATGAACTTATTAACTCTGGAGATTTAAATGAATAGCAAAACAGCAACAACGGCAGAAACAACAACGGCGGCAAAGGAATTACAAACAAAAGTAATCTTAAGCGGAATGAGGCCTACAGGACCTTTACACTTAGGACATCTTTTAGGTGCGCTTAAAAACTGGAAAAAACTCCAGGATGAGGGAAACATTTGTTTTTATATGATTGCTGATTGGCACGCATTAAGTACAGAATATGAAAAGCCACAAATGATAAGGAATAATACTTTTGAAATTGCCATAGATTATCTCTCCTGCGGACTTGACCCGGAAAAATCCACAATTTTCATTCAATCTCTTGTCCAGCAGCATATAGAACTTCATATGATATTTTCAATGATTGTACCTGTTCCATGGCTTGAAAGAAATCCTGTTTATAAAGAACAAATAGCAGAGCTACAAGAAAAAGAACTTCATACATATGGATTTTTAGGATATCCTGTGTTAATGGCATCAGATATTATGGTTTATAAGGCGACTCATATACCTGTCGGAATAGACCAACTACCGCATATTGAATTAACAAGAGAAATTGTTAGAAGGTTTAATTTCTTTTATAAAGATTATTTTAATGTACCGGAATCCCTTTTAACTGAAACCCCTAAATTGCCTGGAACGGATGGAAGAAAAATGAGTAAATCTTATGGGAATTGTATATACCTAAAAGAAAATCCAAAAGATATAAAAAAGAAAATACTATCTATGTTTACAGACCCCAAAAGAATTTATAAAAAAGACCCTGGACATCCTGATGAATGTCCGGTTTTTGCATATCATACACTTTTTAACAAAGACCATCAAAAAATGAAAAATATGTGTTTATCATCTGAAATAGGATGTGTGGAATGTAAAAGAATTCTTTCTGAAATCATTGTTGAATTTTTAAAATCCATACAGGAAAAACGGAAAGAATTGGAAAAAGACCCTGAAAAGGTATGGAAAATATTAAAACAAGGGACAGAAAAAGCCTCTATTGTCGCAGAAAAAACCTTAAAAGAAATAAAAAATATAATTGGTATAAATTATGAAAAAATATGAAAAATCAATAAAAAAAAGTATTGGACTTATTAAACCTTATACACCTGGAAAACCCATAGAAGAATTATTTAGGGAACTTAAATTAGATAAAATTATTAAACTGGCTTCTAATGAAAATCCATTGGGAGCATCACCAAAGGCTATAGAAGCAATAAAAGAAAATCTTTATAAAATTAATAGATATCCTGAAAGTTCTTCTTATAGCCTTAAAAATTCTCTCTCTGAATTTATTTCTGTAAAACCGGAAAACATTATTATAGGAAACGGCTCCAGTGAAATAATATATCTTGTTTTACAATGTTTCATATCATCTAATTATGATTCTGTTATATATCCTTTTCCTTCTTTTCTTATTTATGAAATTCTTACCTATACTGTAGGAGGAAAATCTATAAAGGTAAATTTAGATGAAAAATTTTATTATAATATAGATAAAATATTAAAAAGTATTACTTCCAAAACAAAAGTAATTATTTTATGTAATCCTAATAATCCCACAGGAACAATAATATACAAAGACCAGATTAATTACTTTTTAAGAAAAATTCCAGATAGTATTATAATTATTTCAGATGAAGCATATTGTGAATATGCAGAAAACAAAGATTATGGAAGTATGCTGCCTTATATCAATAAAAAAAATATTATTATCGCAAGAACCTTTTCAAAACTTTTTGGACTTGCAGGCCTTCGTATAGGATATGGAATAGCAAAAAAAGAAATAATAGAAATACTGGAAAGAATAAGACCTCCTTTTAATACAACATTAATTTCGCAAGAAGCAGCAAATGCCGCGTTAAAAGATACAGATTTTATAGAAAAAACAAAGAAAATCAATAATGAAGGAAAACAATTTTTATATTCCAAATTGAAAAATCTGGGAATAAATTATACAGAAACAGAAGCAAATTTTATACTTGTAAAATTTGGTAAAAAAACAGAAGAAATATGCAATAAACTTTTACATAAAGGTATTATAATAAGAAAAATGACATCTTTTGGACTTACTGATTATGCAAGAATCACAATAGGAACAAAACAGGAGAATAGGTTTTTTATAGATAAGTTAAAAGAAGTTATCTGATAAAAAATAGAAGATAAAGGGGAGGGCGGAAAATGAAAAAATTAGGTGTAAATATTGACCATATAGCAACATTAAGACAGGCAAGAAAAGGTAATTTCCCTGACCCTGTTATTGCCGCTGGTATATGTGAATTAGCAGGTTGTGATTCAATTGTATGCCATTTAAGAGAAGATAGAAGACATATTCAGGAAAGAGATGTCCGAATTCTTAAGGAAACAGTCAGAAAAAAATTAAATCTGGAAATGTCTTTAAGTAAAGATATAATTGAAATCGCATTAAATATTAAACCTCATCAGGTTACAATAGTCCCGGAAAAAAGGGAAGAACTAACTACAGAAGGGGGACTAAATGTTGAAAATAATTTTAAAAAACTACAGCAATCTATTAAATCTTTTCATAACAATAATATAGTGGTAAGTATATTTATAGAACCCGATATAGAACATATAGAAAAATCCAGGCAGGCAGGAGCAGATGCTATTGAAATTCATACAGGAAAATATGCTAATTATTATGAAAAAGGGGCTGAAAAAGAATTTAACGAAGAATTGAGTAAGATAGAAAAATCTATTGAATATGCAAAATCTTTAAATCTCAAAATTCATTGCGGCCATGGACTTGATTATCAAAGTATAATACCTTTACTTAACTTTCAGGATATTGAAGAATTTAATATAGGTTATAGTATAATCTGCTCAGCCATATTTACCGGACTTTATAATGCAGTCCAAGAAATGGTGAATATCATAAAAAAATGAAAAAATATATAGTATCTATTCTTAATACAATATGGAAAGATGAAAAAAAATCTTACAATATCCTTCTTGGAGGAGTTTTTTTTCTAATCCCTCCTTTACAATTGATTTCTTTAGGATTTCTTTCCCAGAAAATGGAAAATCTTATATCTCTTGACATGAAAAGCCCAAAATGGGATCAGAATTGGAAATTATTCTTTAAAAAAGGGGTGATGCTGGCTGTAATTTTAATAGGATACCTCTTTATCCCGTTTTTAATTATGTTTTTAAGCGGTTTATTTACAACTATATTGTCTAAAGGCAAAATAATGTCTTTATTTTTCTTTAGAGGGCAGGTTTTATCATTTTTATCAGATAGTTTGTTTATTGTAGCATTATTTTTTCTACCTTTTGCTATTTGTGAAGCTGTTCAAGAAAATAGTTGGTCAATATATTTAAGTAAAGGATTTAATATACCTAAAATTATGGAAAGAATACTGCTTGTTATTCAGGATTATATTAAAGTATTTGGAATAATTTTATTACTTTATGCGGTCTCTATTGGAATTATTTTTTTGGTATTAAATCATATTGTAGGCTTTTTACTCTCAGGCTTTATTCTTTTTTTTGATGGTCTTTTTTCAATCCATCTTATAAGTAAAGTTTATCCCAGGAAAGAAATAAAGATGAAAACAATTTCTGAATAATTCATATTTATCCACAAAATTATTCACAGATTTTTATTTATTCACAATTCTAAGTTAGTCCCTTATATATCAAGCGATTTAAAATATTATGTCGGATAATATATATTATGTTAACTTATGGGCGGCAGAATGAATTTTCCAAAATTTTCAAGTCAATTATTTTTAGGTCTGAATAAAACTGTTTTAGGCAACATTGTGAAAATGTTAACTTTCTATACAAATTTTACAAGAAATTTTTGTATAAAACTAACTTAGAAATTATTTTTATATAATATGATATATCTATTTCATTTTCAATTACTTAAAGTTATAAATTTAAAAATACATGGAGATAAATTTTTAGTAGTTTTATATCGTAGTTTTTTATCTATAATATTTTATGTTTATGGTGGAATATATAGAATATGATACGGATTTTGTAGAAGTAAGTTGTTGGTTATTAACTACTTATATAATATTGTTTAAAGTAATTTATAATCGCCACTCATTGGCACTCACTATATAATTATCTTTTTCTTTCTCTGCCTTCAAGATATCTTTTTAAGGCTTCTTTAGAAGAAACCCAGTTTCTGCCTTCTTTATGTGCTTCCAACTTCCCGGCTCCGGCAAGAAGATTAAGATATTTCGGTGAAAAATCAGTTTCTTTACTCAATTCGGTTAATGAAATGAATTTTTCGTTTATTTTATCCACTGGTGTTAATATTTTAAGATAAATATCCAGCGATCTTTCAACTGCTCTTGCAACAAAACGGACAAAAGGAATTAAATCCCCTCCGTCCGCCTTGGCTAAATCATTATAGTACCTTTTTCTATCGTTTTTAAGAATTATGGATAACGGATAGCCATTGCCCATTAAAATAAAATTCATCAATAAACGGCCAGTTCTTCCATTCCCATCGAAAAACGGATGGATAGCAACCAATTTATAATGTATTATTGCCGCTAATTCAACCGGATGAAAATTGTTGTTGTTCTGCTTAAACCATTCAATAAAATTCTCCATTAGTATTGGAATATCAATTGCCGACGGTGGATTATGCTTGGAACCGGTAATTATAACCTCGCTGTTACGGTATTTACCAGCCCATTCTTTATCAATATCCTGAATAACCATTTGATTAAAAGACCTTATCACGGATTCAGAAAAAGTATTACTTTTGCCTTTTGATACAAAATCGTATAAATAGTCCAACGCTTCTTTGTGATTTCTGGCTTCCAAGTGATCTTTCAGAGGTTTTCCCTTTATGGTTAGTCCTTCATTTATTACTAAAAAAGTTTCTTTCAGTGTCAAACTGTTTCCTTCTATGGCGTTTGAATTATATGTCATTTCTATTTCAAACTGTTCCCTGATTTTTCTCACGGCGGATGCCGGTAAAGGACGATAAGATTTCAATCTTTTTAATTTATCCTCCAATCTATTTTTGATTTTAATATCTAAATAACTCATAAATTTCCTTAATATGGTTTACTTACATTTTTATTATATACCATATTAAATATCAATTGCAAAGTAAAGATGAGAAAACATAATACTCGGGATTATATCAGAGGAAAATTTCTCAAATTATAAGTTCATTATCCAGCCATTTGAGATAATCTTTACTGCCGGCGACTACCGGTATGGCAAGTATTTCCGGAACTTCATAGGGATGGATTTTTTTGATTATATTTTCAACTTCATTATAATGGAATTTTTGGGTTTTGATAATACATAACCATTCTTGTGTTTTTTCTATGCTTCCTTTCCACCAGTATGTGCTTTTTATGGGTCCTAAAATCTGAACGCACCCTGCTACCCTCTTTTTGACCAGGGTATCCGCTATTTTTACTGCATCACTTTTTTTCTCTACAGTCGTAAAAACCTGTAGGTATTCTTTTTCACCTGTCTTTTTTTCTTTCATCAATGTCCTGCCACTCTCTTTTATTAATGTCATAAATTTCTTCTAATAGATTATTTTTTATTTAATAACCATTTCCATAAAGGAATAAATTTAATCTTTCTTTTTATGTTAAACCATTCAAAATCTTCTTCATTTTCATAATTTTCAGTGATTATCAATAGATTATCACATTTTAACTCCTGGCTTGCCTTAATTAATGCTCTTTCCTCTCTTTCTTTAGTCTTAATGGAAGTAATATCATAACATACTTGAACTAATTGAATAATTTCAATCCCATGTTTTATTATAAAATCCACTTCTTCCTGCTGTAAGTTTTTCCAATAATATATTTTGTATTTATCATTTAATTCATCAATTTTAAGATTTATTGCAACTATATTTTCATAAAGACGTCCAATATCCATACTTAATTTAAATGCTTTAGCATAAATAAAACCATTATCAATACAATATATTTTTTTACAGGAACAGATTTGTTCTTTTAATTTAAATGAGAATCTGTTTATCTTAAAAAAGATAAAGGCTTCTTCTAAATAACTTAAATACTTTTCTATTGTATGAACACTTTTACATTTTGTTATTTGAGCTAATGTATTATAAGAAAATTCCTTTGCAATATTAGATATCAAATAACTCGCCAGATTATCCATTCCTGAAATAAATCTAATGTTATATCTTTTAACTATATCCTTATACACAATAGAATTAAAAAGCGTGTTTAAGTATTCTTTATAGTCTATTTTTTTTATTGCAGGTTCTGGATATCCTCCAAAAGTAAGATACATAAATAGCTTTTCCTGAATTTCGTTATCAGTTAATTCTTTTGTTTCTAATTTTAAATATTCCTTAAAAGAAAATGGAAATACATTAATGGACAAATATCTTCCTGTTAAATGTGTAGATAATTCTTTACTTAATAGATTAGAATTACTTCCTGTTATTATCAAGTTAAACCCTTGTCTTTTGAGACGATTTACAAATAATTCCCATTTGGGAAGATTTTGAATTTCATCAAATAATAAATATTTTGGATTGTTATAAATAGAATTTACCATAGTAATTATCTCATTGTAATCTTTTAATTCTATTAGATTTTCATCATCAAAATTTACATAACCAAAATTACCAATCTTATTAAGCACATGAATCCCTAAAAAAGATTTACCTGCCCTTCTGGGTCCTGTTATTATTTTTATTAAATCATTATTAAATTTTTTATAATCCACTATCCGTTCTATAAAGACTTCACCGGATTTATTTTCCAATTCCCTTTTTTGTATCAATAATATATCTCTTATCATCTTAGTGAATTTTTTTTATAATGCACAAAAGTATCTATTTTTATGCATTATAAATTATTTTATTAAACATGTCAATACCTTCAAAAATCACTGAGATTTATTTTAATATTATTAATTTAGATATCCTTAGAAGGAAATGATTTACTGATTATGCAAGGATTCCATCATATGGATATAATCCTGGGTGTCTGAAATTTGAGAAAGAGGTTCAATTTGTTTTATTTCATCATGTTTCCAACCAAGCATTGTAAGTTTTTCTTTAATATAATATTTATAATTTTCATAAGGAATATCTTCAGGAACTCTGTGGTCCATATGAGGAATATATCCACCTTCTTCAACAATTTTTTCCACTCTTTTAAGTTCTTCCATTATTTCTTTTTTACCATAAGAAAACTGATGCTTTGCCAATCCTCCTCTTAATAAAATCTGTTTCCCATATTTTTCTCTTAATTTAACAGGGTCAGAACCTGAATGTACTTCTATAGGGAACATACAATTAAGACCAGATTCAAGCCATACAGGAACAAGGTCATTAATATTTCCATCACAATCTGTCCATATTACATCAATTCCATGTCTTCTACATAAATCACAAACTCTTTTAATTCTTGGAGCCACCAGGCTTTTAAACATTGAAGGACTTATCATTGGACCATTTCTAAATGCAATATCTTCCCATCCAGCAGCAAAATCAACTTCTATCTCTGAAAGCGCTTTTTCCAATTGGGCTTCATATAATTGAGTCAGAGTTTCTATAATATCTTCTACTAAATCAGGTTGGTCATAAAGCATCACAGAAATATGTTCAAATCCAATCCAGTTTCTTGGTATCCCATAAAAAGACCCAAAATAAACGCCAACAGGAATATCTAAATGCCTGAGTTTTTCATTCAATGCTTTATAATCATAAACATTTCTACCTGGAGTATCAGGATTAAGTCTTTCTTTAAATCTTTTCCAGTCTTCTTTATTGCTTATGGGCATTTTTATATAGTGGGGGATAGTTTTTACTCCCTTTATTTGAACTTCCTGAATGGTTCCATCAGGTAATTGTTCTATTCTTATATTTTCTTTAGTTTCAAGAATTTTTACTTCTCCTTCAAAATGTGGATATATGCCCCCCTCTACAGGAATATAAAATACAGGTTCAACACCAAAATATTTTTCAACTGAAAACTCCCCCTCCCCTCTTACAAGCCACTGGGGAAGCCCTTCCTGATGCCATCTTTCTATAGTCTCATCAAGATAACCAAATTCCCAGTGTGTAATTTTATCAACTGATTGAAAATGCATAACACGCCTAAATCTTTCTCTATAAGTCATAGCAGGTTTTAAAGGTTCAATTATACTTTTTTTAATATCTTCTACCATTTTAATTTCTCCTTGCGGATTCTATTTTCTGATTTTTCTTACCTTTTTAGGTTTTATATTAATCTGCTGCTTTTCTTCTACAATTGCTTGAGCCGCAGCATGAATTGCAATAGGAACTCTATAAGGAGAACAGGACACATAATTCATTCCCACTTTATTACAAAACTTAACAGAGTCAGAGTCTCCACCATGTTCTCCGCATATTCCTACCTCAAGATTTTTTCTGGTTTTTCTTCCTTTTTCTATACCAAGTTTTATAATTTCTCCAACTCCAATTATATCAATTGTCTGGAATGGGTCATTTTTAAGAATTCCTTTTTCAATATAATCCGGCAAGAATGCTCCTATATCATCCCTTGAAAAACCAAAACCCATCTGGGTCATATCATTTGTTCCATAAGAAAAGAATTCAGACACTGTTGCAAGCTGGTCAGCAACAAAAGCAGCCCTTGGAATCTCAATCATTGTTCCATACATATACTTAATTTCCTTTAAATCATATTTTTGTAAAGTTTCTTTATATACCCTATCCACTATCTCTTTCTGATTAAGCAATTCTTTAACATCACATACTACAGGAATCATAATTTCCGGATATGGTTTTTTCCCTTCTTTTAATAATTCTGCAGAAGATTCAAATATTGCCCTGACCTGCATTTCTGTTACTTCCGGATATGTAATCCCAAGTCTTACCCCTCTATGGCCCATCATCGGGTTGGACTCATGAATAGATTCTGCTCTTTCTTTTAATTCTTCCATAGTAATATTTAACTCTTTTGCAAGTTGAACAAGTTTTTCTTCTTCTTTAGGAACAAATTCATGAAGAGGAGGGTCTAAAAGTCTTATAACCACAGGAAATCCATCCATTGCAGCAATAGTTTCTTTAATATCTTTTTTTACATAAGGGAATAATTTATCAATGGCTTTTTTTCTTTCTTCTGGAGTACTTGAAATAATCATCTGCCGTAATATAAAAAGCGGTTCATCAGAACCTTTTCCATAAAACATATGTTCTGTTCTAAAAAGCCCTATGCCTTCTGCTCCAAACTGCTTTGCTTTATAAGCATCTTCAGGAGTATCAGCATTTGTTCTGACACCAAGTTTTTTTATAGCACCGCATATTTTTAAGTATTCATTAAGTAAAAGATTGCTTTCACTTGCGTTCATCATTGGCAATTTTCCTTCATATACATTTCCTTTGGTGCCATTAAGAGTAAGCCAATCTCCCTCTTTTAATATTTTCCCATCTATATATACTTCTTTTTTATCAATATCAATACTTAGAGCTCCACAGCCAACAATACAGCATTTTCCCCATCCCCGTGCAACCAATGCAGCATGTGATGTCATACCACCTCTGGCAGTTAATATAGCCGAAGCGGCTCTCATTCCTTCTACATCCTCAGGACTGGTTTCTTCTCTAACAAGAATTACCTGTTTACCCTGTTTTACAGATTCCACTGCCTGCTCAGCTGTAAATACAATCTGCCCTGTCGCAGCTCCGGGACCCGCAGGAAGCCCCTTTGCTATAGGTTTTAAATGAATTTCTGTTTTAGGATCTATTTCAGGATGAAGAAGTTCATTCAACTGAGAAGAAGAAACTCTTATCACAGCATCTTCTTTTTTAATCAGGACTTCTTCAACCATATCAACAGCCATTTTTACTGCTGCAACACCATTTCTTTTTCCTGTTCTGCATTGAAGCATAAAAAGACTGCCTTTTTCAATAGTAAATTCAATATCCTGCATATCTTTATAATGTTTTTCCAGTCTGTTTCTTATATCCACAAGTTGATTATAAACATCCGGCATAATCTGTTGAAGTGTGGATAAATCTTTATTATGTTCTGATTGGGAATATTGATTTATAGGAGCAGGAGTTCTAATCCCGGCTACAACATCCTCTCCCTGGGCATTAATAAGATATTCCCCATAAAAATCATTTTCCCCATTTCCAGGATTCCTTGTAAAAGCCACCCCTGTAGCCGAATCATTTCCCATATTTCCAAAAACCATTGTTTGAACATTACAGGCAGTACCCCATTCATCAGGTATATTTTCAATTCTTCTATAGCTGACGGCTCTTTTCCCATTCCAGGAATTAAAAACTGCGCCAATACTGCCCCATAGCTGGTCTTCTGGTTTATCAGGAAACTCTTTTCCAAGAACTTCCTTGATTTTTTCCTTAAATTTATCAGCAAGAATTTTTAAATCTTCTGCTTTAAGGTCTGTATCACTTGAATATCCTTTTTCCTTTTTGATTCCATCCATAATTTTTTCAAGCTGTTTTCTTATAGCCATGTCTTCTTTCTCAGGCTCAATTCCTTCTGCCTTTTCCATAACTACATCCGCATACATCATAATAAGTCTTCTATATGCATCATAAACAAATCTTTCATTTCCACCTGATTGATTTATAAGACCTGGAATTGTTTTTTCTGTAAGCCCGACATTAAGAATTGTATCCATCATCCCTGGCATTGATTTTCTTGCTCCGGAACGAACAGAAACAAGAAGCGGATTTTCAGGGTCTCCAAATTTTCTCTTCATAAGTTTTTCAACTTTTTTAAGTGCATTTTCAACTTCATTTATAAGACCTGACGGATATTTTCCTTTATTTTTAAAATAGTAGGTACATACTTCAGTTGTAAGTGTAAAGCCTGGAGGGACAGGTAATTTTAAATCCTTATGGCCTGCCATTTCAGCAAGATTTGCACCCTTACCTCCAAGAAGATTCTTCATACTTTCATTACCATCAGCCTTCCCACCACCAAAAGAATAAACATATTTCTTCATTGTTTTCCTCCAAATCTATATAAATTAAAAGGATTTTTTCTAGAACTTCAGAAAGATTTATATTTTAATATTGTTTTGTTTAATTATATAATTAATTCTATCAGAAATTAAAAAACAGTCAAATTTTTTGAAGTGTTTTATATATTATTTTATAATCTTTCAATGAAAAAAATTATAATAGCTTTATTATTTACAATATTTTTAATTATTCCTTCAACATTATATTCTAAAAAAGCATATATCCATAGTATAATTTCTGTATACTTTAGTCCAGATGGCGGAGCAACAAATGCTATTATAAAACAGATTAAAAAAGCCAAAAAAGAAATTTATGTGCAATCTTATATTTTCACTTCAAAACATATTGCCCAGGCTTTAGTAAATGCATTTAACCGGGGAGTAAAAGTTATAATTATTTTAGATAAATCAGAATTAAAAGATAAATGGTCAATGAAAAATTTTTTTCTTAAAGAAGGTATTCCGGTTTATATAGCATATAAATATAAAATTTTTCATGATAAAATAATAATTATTGATGATAAAGAAATAATTACAGGCAGTTTTAATTTTACCTATTCGGCAGAGCACTACAATGCAGAAAACATGCTTATTATTCCATCAAAATCTCTTGCTCAGGTATATCTAAAAAATTTTTATTTACACTTATATAACGCAAAAAAGATAACTCTGCCATAAATTTACCAAATACCGGAAGTTATAATTGGATAGTTTCTGGCTGTATGAATATCTTTTTCTATCTGTTTCTTTAAAGAATCTGTAGATGAAAATATTTTTTCCGGCCTGATTTTTTTTATTAGATAAACTTTTAATGTTTCATCATAAATATCTTTTAAAAAGTCAAAAATATGAACTTCAAACCTTTTTTGATTTATTGAAACAGTAGGAGCTGTTCCATAATATGCAATACTTCTTAATAATTCATTTTTATATTCTGTAAGAGCAACATATACTCCTTCTGAAAAAGGTATGTTATCTGTTAAATAAACATTTGCTGTAGGCACTCCCAATTTTCTTCCCAGACCAATACCCTTTATAACTTTACCAGAAATTGAAAAATATCTTCCTGTCATTTCATAAACAGTATGTACAGAACCCTCTTTTATAAGCGAACGAATAATACTACTACTTATAGGTTTATTATGCATAATTACATGAGAAACAAGTGTAATTCCCATATTATTTTTTCTACCCCATGATAATAAAAACTGCCCATCTGCTTTTCTATGTTTACCAAATTTAAAGTCTTTACCAACAACTATCTCCGAAACCTTATAGAAATTTTTTAAAAATTCAAGAAATTTGTCCGGCTCCCATATTTTAATTTCCTCAAACTCTGACCATATACATAACTGAATACCTGCATTTTCAAAAAAGTTCATTTTTTCATCCCATGGATAAAGATAAAACTCGCATGGGAAATTTTTAAATGTAAAAACTGCAGGAATAATATTTTTATTTCGTGCAATATCAAGAATTGTCTGGACAATTTTTTGGTGCCCCAGATGAAAACCATCAAATTTTCCTATACCAATTACTATATTTTTAAAAATTGGTTTTACAGGTTTATCCTGAAAATGAATAATTTCCATAGTTATTAAGTTCTTAAGTTAATAATATACAAAGTTCATAATATACCCGAATATATGTTTTTAAATAGTTCTTGAAAATCCTGCTGATTAAGACTTATTTTCATCTTTTTAAAAGCTCTTTCACAATTTTTTATAGATTCTTCTGAGATATAATTTATCTCCTCTTCTTTCATACCAATATCCTTCCCTGTAATAGGCAATCCAATATTTTTTAATAAATGTAAAAGAGATTCAGGGGTAAAGAACCTTTCCATTTCTTTTATCTCTTTTTCATATCCATGCTGTTGAAGATATTTAAGCGCATAGGGAAGACATAGAGCATTTGCTGTTCCATGATGAAGATTATATTTTATTGTAAGCGGATATGCCATCCCATGGATAAGAATTGTTCCTGTATGATTAATGGCAAAACCAGCAAGGAGAGAAGCAAATAAAATTTTGGACCTATACTCTGCTTTTTCTTTTTCTTTCACAGCAAATTGTAAAAATTCAGTAATAATTTTTATACTTTCATTGCAAAATATTTTTGTCATACCTGTTGCTGTTAAAGAAAGATAGCTTTCTATAGAATGACATAAAGCATCTATTCCAGTTCCACCAACAAGCTTTTCGGAAAGAGTTAAAAGCAGTAATGGGTCTAATAAAGCAACTCTTGGTATTATTTTATCAGAAGCTATTGTTTTTTTTACTCTTTCTTTTGTATCAATAACAATAGCATTTTTTGTAACTTCACTACCTGTCCCGCATGTGGTGGGAATTGCAAATACAGCAAGAGGTTCATTAGTTATCTCAACATTTCCATAAAAATTGGTTATACTTCCTTGATTTCTTAAAAGAATAGCAATCACTTTCCCAACATCCATCGCACTACCTCCGCCTATAGAAAGTATTACATCAACATTCTCTTTTTTTGCCACTTCTACTCCTCTTTCACAATCTATTGTTGTAGGTTCAGGAGATACCTCTGAAAAAACAGAATATTTTATATTGGATTTTTCAAGAATATTTTTTATTTTTGTCATTAATCCTGACTCAAAGACAAAATGTTTTCCTGAAACAATAAGAACCTTTTTACCATATGAAGAAATATCAGGTAAGTGTTCCTCAATACAGTTTTCCTGAAAAAAAACTTTTGTTGGTAAATAAAATTTAATATTCTCTATCATATTATTTCCCCCTCTCTAATTTTTTCCAGAGATATTATTGGATTATGACCTAAATAATCAGGAAACGGACCTGTTTTATTTCCATTTCTTTTTAGCTTTGAAATATCTCCATCTATCGGATTATAAAACTCCCATAATTTACCTGTTTCTTTGTATACTTTATTTATATTATCAAGGCTTACACCGGCAATTTTTTTCGCCATATCAGTAAAACCATATTTTTGAAGTCCTACACATATCCAGAATACCTGGGAAAGCCACATGGGACCTCTCCAGAAATCAAGACTAAAACATGGTTCAGATAAAGAAACACTTGTAAGTCCGCAATTACCAATAAAATTGTTTTTGCTTTCAAGAGGTTTTATAAATCTTTCTATATCCTCTCCTGGAGTTATTTCACAAATTAATGCCCAGTAAGAAGAAATTGTCTTTTTTGTATTTCTTCCTGTTAATTCATAATCGCAATAAAACTCTTCTTTTTCATCCCACAAATATCTCTCTAAAATTATTTGTAAAGAATTTATTTTTTTATTTAATAGGCCTATTTGTTGTTTCTTTACTCCTATTTTTTCACCAATAAATTTTAAGGTTCTAAGATGTAATAAAATCTGACAATTTAAATCAACACAAGGAAACGGTCCTATGTCTGTAAAATCCCAACGGGGGGAATTTTCATAGCCTGATTCAGGAATTTTAGCATCAGGAAAACTATCCATATACCAAAAAAGATTATACCTATCCATTCTATTGTTTTCCCACCACAAAAGATTTTTTTCACCTATTTCAAAGCAAAGTTTAGCAAATCTTTCATCCCATTGTTTATCAAGAATTTTTTTAACTGTAAACATCCAGACAGGAGGATGGCTACATATAAAAGAAGGGCCTTTTTCTTCAGGCTTGCTATAAACATCAGATTCTGCAATAACCCTATATGCCATCATTCCATCATCCTGTTTAAAAGAAGAAAAAAGATAAACTTCCATTAAGGATTTTGCCATTTCCAGGTTTAAAAAAGTAATTTCATGAGAAATTAAAGGTGTATCCCAATTACCCAAAGCTTTTCTGTTAAAACCTTTTCCCAGAGAAACCCATTCGGTATTAAATGGTTCTTCTGGCGGATATGTTGATTCTTCCAAAAGTTTTTTCCAAGCTTTTATAAGTTCCATATTCTATATTATAGTGATAAATTATCTTTTTTTATTATATCATTTTTATCTATAAGCCTATATAAAAAAATTAAATTGATAACCATGAAAAGTTATCATATAATTTATTTATAATAAAATTATCTATAAAAAAACAGGAGACTTAAAAATGAGATACCAAACACATTTTTTGAATGAAAAAACAGATAATTATATAAGAACTATTGAATTCCGCCATCCTAAAAAAATTCCCTTAAGTGTAAGTATAATGCCGGCAACATGGAAAAAATATGGTGAAACAATAGAAAAAATTGTTTTAGATCATCCGACACTTTTTCCGGACTATAAAAAAGGTGATTTTAAAAATTATACATATTTTTGGGCTTATGAAAAAGGACAGCATACAGATACCTGGGGTATAGTCTGGAATAATATAGAAGAAGGTTTAGACTCTCAGCCTGTAGAAGAACTCGCACCTTTAAGAAAATGGGAATTCTTAGATAATTATACACCTCCTAATCCATTAACAGATGATTGGGGAAACCCCAATGAAAAGATAAATTGGGAAATAAGAAAAAAGACATTAGAAGAGATAAAAACAAAAGGAAACCTTGCTGGAGGAGGATTACCTCATGGATTTATTTACATGTGGCATTATTACTTAAGAGGTTTTTCTAATTTTATGCTGGATGTTGCTGATAGGGACCCAAGGCTGGATATAATAAATAAAATGATTATTGATTATAATACAACTTTAGTGAATAAATGGATAGAGATAGGTGTAGAATCCATGTATTTTGGAGATGATATGGGACTACAAAGGTCTTTACCTATCAGCCTGAATGATTGGAGACATTATATTAAACCTGCTTATAAAAAAATACTCGGTACATGCAAAGATGCGGGAGTTATAAGCTATTTACATTCAGATGGTTGCATAATAGATATTATTGATGACCTTATAGAATGTGGACTAAATGTCATAAATCCACAATTTCGCGCAAATGGACTAAAAAATCTTGCAAAATTTAAAGGAAAGATTTGTATTAATCAGGATATGGACAGACAGCTATTTCCATTTGCAACGACTTCACAATTAAAAGACCATTTTAAAGAGGTTATAGATACTCTTTATCTACCTGAAGGCGGACTAATGATTTATACTGAAATTGAACAAGATGTTCCTCTTAAAAATGTAGATACTATCTTCAATCTTCTTGAAGAAATTGAAAAAATTACTTAGACCAGCAGGGTTCATCAGCATTATTTTTAAGAAGTCTCATATCCTCTGTATAAATATCTACTATCCATAAAGAATCCTGATAATTTCTATTTCTCCTTGTAAAAACAATATGCCTGCTATCAGGGGCCCACGAAGGACTTTCTGACCATGAAAATGAATTGGTAAGTGTTTTGATATAACCTGTTTTAAAATCATAAATCTGGATTGCCATTCCATCTGAAATTCCAGTAACATAAGCCAGATAATCACCATTTGGAGACCATACAGGAGAAGTCACATAGTATCCACTTATAGGAAGCTGGTGTAATCCAAAACCGTAAGGGTCTATTTCCCATAACTTTGTCACCCCATCTTTAGTTAAAACAAAAACTATTTCTTTACCATTCGGAGACACAGTCGGAGAAGCCACAACATATGAAGAAAAATTTGTAATTCTTCTTATTATTTTTCCATTAATTCCCACTATATAAATTTCAGAATTACCTGTTCTACTTAATACTACAGCCATTTCTTTTTTATTTGGGAATATAGATGGCTCGGCATTAATACCAGGCTGGGCAAGAACTGTTTTTGTGGTGCCTGTCATTAAATTCATTGTTTCAAGAAATGGGAAACCTGTTCTATAAGAAAGATATATTATTTTATTGTTAGATATCCAGCGAGGAAAATTTACAAGAAAATCAGGAGCAAAAATTGTTCTGTCATTTCTTCCATCATAATCACAGACATTAATTGATTTTTTACCTGAATTTTTTGAGATATAAAGAATTTTTGTAAGAGCGATACCAGGAAAACCTGTAAGATGATAAATAATAGAATCACTTACAATATGAGCCATTCGTACAGGATTATTAACAACAGGAGTAAATGTAAGATTATAAACATATTTCTGCCCTGTAGATTTATAAATTTTTATATCTGCATATTTTTGTAAAATTTTTCCAGTTATTAAAATTTTTATATCAGGAGCCAATTTTTTAAAAAGAGATTCAGAGTTAACATCTGCTTTTGTTTGTGCTTTTAATACACTGAACGAATCAGAATATAGAAGGTCCTGCTTTAAAATGTGAGTAAAAACTTTTGAATAATTATCAGTTCCCTGAATAATTATTTCAGTAGAAATTTTTTCTGCAGGATTGCCTGTAATTTGAATAAAAACACGGCTATAGCCAATAGAAATATTTAAAAAACAAAAAAACAATAATATTATTATTTTTCTCATTCTATACCCCCTTCTGTAAAAGTAATTGTAATATCCACATATCTTTCATTCATACTGCCAGGAAATTGAGGAAATTTACCAACTGATTTTATTGCTTCTATAGCACTATTATCAAATCTTTGACTACCAGAACCTGTTTGAAGAATTATATCAGAAATTGTTCCATCATTCCATAATCTAAAAGAAATAACAGATGGATTTGAATACATATTCCCCTGAGGAATAAGCCAGTGCTGTTGAATAATATTTTTTATCTGGGAAAAATACCCTGAATTTATTTGTTGCCCAAAAGGAACTGCAGGAACAACCGTTTTTGAAAATTTATTAGAAGAAGTTGAAGAGAAAATTAATTTTTTAGGTGAAACATTTTGATTTTTTTTATTTTTAAAAGCCTTCTCAATTTCTGCCAATTTTTTTTCTATACTTTGCATATAATTTTCCGAAGAAAATGATTTTTTTACAAAGGTTTGTCCTGTAGTTGTATTAATTTTATTTGGTTGTGAAGTTTGCTTTAGATTTGTTACTGGTGAGATAGTTTCTTCTTTTAACAGAGGAATACTTTGATTTGGCGGAGAAGGAAGACTTACAAGATTAACAACATATATATTTTTCATAAGATTAGAATGAGAAAAAGATACGGTTATTACTAATGTTAATAATACAGCATGACTTAAAAAAGAAATAGTTAATCCTTTATTCATTGTTTTTATTTATGTCTGTTGCAAGACCTACTTTTTTTATGTGAGAGTCTTTTACTATATTGAGAACATTTATCAGGTCCTGGTAAGAAATATTTTTTTCTCCTTTTATCACCACCCCACTATTAGGATTTGTTTCTGCTTCTTTTTCAAGAATATTTTTAAGGTCAAACAAGTTAACTGGTTTATTTACTATAAAAACTTCATTGTTTTTGGTAATCGTCAGAATAATACTTTTTTCCAGAGCCATTTTACTTGGTCCTGATTTAGGAAGTTTAACAGAAAAACCCTGTTCTATAAAAGGAGATATCATAAGAAGTATAACAACAAGAGTAAGAGCAATATCCACAAGATTTGTAATATTTATCTTTGAAAATGCATTATCATTATTTCCTGATTGATTGAAAAATTTTTGAGTGTTCATTTTAGAAAAAGATAAAAAGATTCAAGAATATCTTCACCTTCTTTTTGTAATAATCTTAGTTTTTCATTAAAAAGGTTATGGCCTGCGGCAGCTGGAATTGCTACAACAAGACCCGCAACTGTAGAAATAAGCGCTTCACCTACACCTGAAGCCACAACAGACATTGAAGCAGAACCTGTCATGCCAATAGCATGAAAAGAAAGAAGAAGTCCCCACACAGTACCCAAAAGTCCTAAAAATGGAGAAACAGCAGCTGTCAAAATTAAAAAAGACATACCCCTTTCAAATGAATAAAATTCCTCTCTGCTTATTCTTTTTAACAGATTTAAGATTTTTTCAGGGTTAGGATTGATATTTTGTTTTTCTTTTAAACTTTTTGAAAAAATCTGGCCCCAAACAGAATATTTTATATTGGAAATTTTGCCATTGTAATAGTTTTTTAAAAAAACCCTATTACCTTTTTCTGTTTTTTTATAAAGAAGATATTTTTCTATTATTATCGCCCAGGAATAAATAGATAAAATTAACAGAATAATTAAATCTGCCTTACCAATCCAGTCAGAATGTCTCCATGCTTCTACAAGTATATTTGTCATTTTTTTATCCTTTAATTAATCGTAATGTTTTAATTTCAAAAGGATGAAAATCTAATTTTACAGAATTTTCTTTTAATACTATCTCTTTAATATTATTTTCCAGCATATCTGTTAAAAATAATTTTTTTACAGGTAAATTAATATTAAGCGTGACAGATGTTTTGGTTCTCATAGATTCATATAGCCTTAAGATAATATTACCACTATTATCTTCAGCATATTTTACTGTCTCAATAATAATATTGTTTTTATTCAGCTCAAAAAATGATTTTTCTTCACATATTCCCTCTGTTATTGTTGCGGGGCAGTTAATCCGGTAAGCTTCCTGAACCACATTACTTTGGATAAAAGGCCCATTCCAAAAATAAAAAGAATATGTAAATTCATGAGCTCCCTGATCAGCTTGTGGGTCAGGAGCTATTGCTGATTTGAGTAAAGTCAGATTCATAGAATTTCCAGATACATTTATTCCATATTTACAATCATTTAATATCGCACAACCACGATTTTCTTCAGTCAACGCTGTCCATTTATGATTGCTGACTTCAAATCTATCAGCATCAAACTGTCGGGATTTATGATTTGGCCTTGATAAATATCCGAATTGAATTTCATGAATTGCCTCATTTGAATAAATATTTACAGGGAAACAAGATTTTAACATTTTATGCTTTTCATGCCAGTCAATCTGAGTTTTAAAATCAATACGGCGTTTTCCTTTATATAAAATAATATCCTGATTCAAATCTGAATTTAAAATCTTTTTTGTAATATGTATTTTAACAAACAAGGGGCCCCGGGTTAAAATACTTATTTTTGCTGATTTTTCTAAATTGACAGGAGTATGCTCATACATACTATCTATATCCCAGGCATCATTACTAGAAGGAACATCTTTATACATATGCAATTCATTACAAATTCCATTGGTAATTTGAAAATTGGTTTCTTTATCAATAATAGATATGATTTCTCCATTGTTGTTTAAGGTTAATTTCAATTTACTGTTTTCTATAGATATAGATTTTTCTTTTTCATTTATAACAAATTCATTGTCTATTTTTGTAATTTTATTTTCATCTGTAGGAACTAAAGATGTAACTCCACAGGAAGGTAATTGTATTTCTATATAAGTAATTTCATTATCCTTTTGGAAGGGAAATTGTTCTCCTTTTTGGTTCTCAACATACCTAATTCCTTTTGGCAAAGCAATAACTTCTGGATGTGTCCATGATAAAGAATTAAAAATACTTAAACCATTTTTTGACTTTGTCATAATGGAAACAGACTTTTCAATAAGATTATATGCTGTAGAAATAATCTCTTCATAGGTTTTTTCTGCTTCCTGGTACACACGGGTAATAGATGAACCCGGCAAAATATCATGAAATTGATGTAAAAGCACCTTCTGCCACAATTTCTTAAATTGTTCTAATGGATAAGCATATTTATTGGTAGCAGCAGATATTGCAGACCAGAACTCAGCCTCTCTTAATAATAATTCACTTTTACGATTATCTTTTTTTGTATGAGCTTGTGATGTATAGGTCCCTCTATGGGCTTGGAAATACAGCTCCCCAATATATTTATTTTCAGGTATTCCCTGTTTTTCCAATTCTTTAAAAAACTGAACAGGTGAAGCGATTTTTACTTTTGGACATCCTTCAAGATTTTCCTGGCGCCTTAAATATTCAATATGGTCACGAACAGGACCTCCTCCGCCATCCCCATAACCAAAAGGATATAATCTTGAAGAAATATTATTTTTTTGTACCCGTTCATTCCAACGAAGAATAGTATTAGCAGGTAAAGTTTGAGAATTATAATCATTGCATAAATGAACAAGTATAGTAGAACCATCTATTCCTTCCCATACAAAGGTATTATATGGGAAAGTTTCTCCGCCATTATAATTCCAAAATATTTTAGCAGTAGAAAAATATTTTATACCACAACCCCGCATTATTTGAGGTAAAGAACCTGAATAACCAAAAACATCAGGAAGCCATAGCAATTCATTATCTATACCAAATTCCTCTTTAAAAAATTGTTTGCCATAAATAAATTGTCTGATTAAACTTTCGCCTGAAGGCAAATTGGTATCTGACTCTATCCACATCCCCCCTTCTGGAAGGATTTGTCCTTTTTTTATAGCTTTTTTTACTTCTTCATAAACTTCCGGATATAAATTTTTAAGCCATAAAAAAAGTTGAGGCTGAGACTGCAAAAATTTATATTCCGGATATTGGGACATCAATGTTAACTGATTGGCAAAAGTAGCCGCAGTCTTACGAAAAGTCTGGGTAAATGGCCAAAGCCAGGCAACATCAATATGAGCATGACCAAAAGCATACATAGTAGGCATGGTTGACCCATTTTTACACTCAAGCAAAGGCTCTAAATATTTTCTTGCATCAATAGATGATTGAATCCGTTGGTTAGATGGTAATTCCGGGTCAAATATATAAGTGAAATTCATTAATCCTTCATCTATTTTTGCCATCCTAAGAGACTGCTGGTCTATATTTTCCCTTAAACTCCAGAGAGTTTCTACATCAATCCAGAGTTGATATAAATCTTCTTCCCATATTCCATAAGTAGATTCACCAATGATAGAAAGAGGAGCCTCTGGCATTTTTTCATAAAAACGCCCCTCAGCAACCGGACCACCACCTCCAGGAGTTGGTCCATGACCTGCATATACTTCTGTTAATATTTCATACCGGCTGTCTGGTTTTCCACTTAAAGTTAATAATGACCGGTCCATAAACATTGAACTACCTATTAATTTATTATCAATATAAATAAGAGTTTCTCCTCCAAGATTAATTTCAAGATGTATTCGTTTATTCTGAACAATTTTAGGCAAGATAATAGTTGACTTAAACCATCCATATTCCCAATAATCACCCCATTTTGTTCCTGTAGACATCGGTTTAAATTTTTTAGATAATGCCTGTTTTGGTGTAAGAAATTCTTTTGTAACAAAACCATTCCAACTAATTTTTTCAATTGGGGTATAAATACATTTTTTTAATTCTCTACGAAATACTTCTATTCTATGTCTCCATTCCAAAGTTAACATTTTCTTCCTCCCCTATTTTTAAAAACAATTATATTATCATATTATTTTATCATTTTTTATAATTTTTAAATAGAAATGCTATTTTACCGATAGAAAAGTTGAAAAAATAGAGGATAAATATAAGATTATTTTTATATATATCTAAACCACACACGCATCTGACCTGATTTACGATTATCCCATGCATAATATGGAATAGCAGTTATTTTTATAGATTTAAATTTTTCTTTTGATATGGAAGCATAAAGTATTTCATCCCATCCATTATCATCTACAAATTTAGCTTTTCCTTCAATTATAATAATACCAGATAATAAATCTGATTTTAAAATAGAAGAATATTTATTTTTTTTACTTAAAGTAATTCTATGCAGAGGGATTTTATTATCTATTTCTTCCATACAATATATAAGAGGTCCTCTCTGTAAAGAACTATATCCCATATCCTGTCTTACATCAGGATGCGCTATTATCATTCTTACAGACATATCAAATTTAAAACTGATTGTATCCAGATCGGAA
>JAJYYV010000085.1 GCA_021800535.1 bacterium
TCTTACGGGGATAATTCCCTATCAGGTCTTTTACTACCTGTCCATCCGGCTTTTCTATTACAAGAGTTGCATCTCCTGTATATGGCATATAATATTTTATTGGTACCGGTCCTTGAGTGCTGTATCTGGTTTGTTCATATTGGCTAATATTAATATTGGGTTTTTGAAGAATTGCCACTACATCCTGTGGAACAACCGAGGGAGTATTCCCTACTGCCCAAAGGTCCCCATTTTTTAATCCTGCAAATGCATTTATTTGTACTGCTTTTATTACAACTGCCCAGCTTTTACCATAATCATGTGTCTCAAATACTGCTCTATTTGCAGTATTGTAAATCCAATTTTCTATAGAAACAAAACCATGTCCTTCTTTATTAAACCACATTGCGACGATATTACGATTTATTGGCAGATGTTCTTGCTCCCAGGTTTTTCCTCCATTTCTTGTGAATAATATTTTCCCATTATTTAATCCAATCCATCCTATCTGGTTTGTAGCAAAATACATTGCCACATTTGACTGGGATATTTTTCCTATATTGACTTTTTCCCAGGAAATTCCTCCATTTTTACTTTTAATAAGTACCTCATTCCATGGATTTGTATTTGTATTTATTCCTAACATATAAATTGTATAATTGCCTTTTTTTAAATTATTTAAAGATGTATCAGATGGGATACTAATTATTTGTCTATATGGTATTGAAATACTTGTTTGACCAGGTATATTTAAATGATTAAAAACATCTGTAACCTGCCATGTTTTTCCTCCATCTATTGTGTAAAAACATGGTCCCCAACCACTGGTTAAAATCCAACCTACATTTCCTTTAAAATAAAAATCTGCTATATAATTAGTTATTTTCCCTTTTAAATCTTCCGGCTGACTCCATGTTTTTCCACCATTTGTTGTGTGCCAGAGATAATGATGTTGATATCCCTCTACTAACCAAATATTTTTTTCTCCTATTATTTTTCCGTATGGCCAATTTCCCCTTGGCTTTAATCTTTTCCATGTAAATCCACCATCTTTAGTTATAAATACTCCTTCTCCTCCACCAGCAATCCCTATTTTAGAATTTATAAAAGATACAAAACTTAATCCGTTATGTGGATGTGTCCATGTCCCTCCTGTATTTGTTAGAAAAAAATGAGACGGAGAAAATGATAAAGTAGTTGATTTTATCCCTGGATATGTCTTACCTTCCCATATACCCTGGGCATAAGATAATGTCCCATACAAAAATAATCCTAAACTGATAAGTACATATATTGTCTGTTTTTTAATCATTTTTTCCTCCCAATATTATTTATTTTATAATAAATTTTCCCCAGTTTTCTGGTTGTATTGCTGCTTCTCCTCCTACATCATCTACTAATCCTGTGTTTTTATTTGACCAATCCATTCTTAATACATCTATCTCTCCATTTTTATCTGAATATATTACTCCGAAATCTCCTCTGTATGTTTTTCCTGATTCTGGTTTAAAATGGATATCTTTTAATGGTATTACTATTATTACATTATAACCACCTGAATAACTGTTGAATACCATCTTTGCATTCTTTAAAATCTTTACCTGGTCTACTATTGTGGTCATTGTCATGGAAAATTTTACAGGATGTTTTACCCCTGGCATCTTATAGTTGTATAAAACTGCTATGGGTTTTCCATGAAATATACTAAATAATATTCTTTGGTCCCCTTGTATAACATCAGATGAATTATTATCAGGCACTGTCCTTATATCAAATATTGCTGCTGCTCCTGTTTTAAATAATAATCTCCAGTCTTGCCCACTATTGAGAAACGGAATATTATCCTGTACATTCATAAACGCTATATATAGATTTTTGTTGTTATATGTCCAGGTTGCCTGCGCACTATGGAATACATCAAAGCTCCATTTTGCTGAAGTACTATCTGACCAGTTGAATATACTATAATTAGGAATACCTGTTATATTGTTTTCTATTGGTTTTATTATTAATACTTTTTTTTGTGCTAATCTTATGGATTTTTTATTAAACAGGATTTCTGCTTTTTGGTATTCTGATGGTGTATATGTTATATCCTGCGCAGGCATGAGTCGGATTGTACTTAATCCTGTGAGTTTTGCTATTAAGGATGCCTCCCTACAACTATCAACAGGTCCTTCCAAATAATACTTTCCATTCCTCATGAAAAAGTTTCCATTGAATGGTTCTCCTCCTGCTGAATCATTGTCAAGATTCATTCCCCTTTCTGGTTCATTGGGCAATTCTGATGGAACCTGCCGAACATCTTTAAAAAGATTTGCTATAAATAATCCATTTGTTGTCATTAAATACCTTTCTCCAAGATTCCCTGCTATACATATTACATTACCTATATTTTTCACCGGCTGTTCTCCACATACAAATAATGTGCCTATTAATCTTCCTCGCTTTGGTGATTGTAATGCCCCACTATATGTCCCATGAACTCCAGGACATTTGTTTGGATATGTCCATAAAATCTTTCCTTTTGAAGATACCATCATCATTGGATTTTCTCCAAGAAGAATTTTTCCTTTGTTTGTTGACCAGAAACAACTAGAACCATGAAAATTTGTTGATGGAATACTTGCTATTATCTTTTCTGATTTTACACTATATACTGGTGCTTTTGCCTTGTTCCACCTTACTACCGGCATTTTCCAAACTTCTATATATCTAACTCCTTTTATATTTTTACCACTTACAAAATAAAGTGATAAATTTTTATCAAATGCTGCCTGCCAATCTGTCCCTGTAAGACTTATTCCATTGGTTTTATTGGGATTATAAAATCTTATTTTTGATTTCCCATCAGGCTCTCTTGTCCATAAAAATATTGAATGGACTTCCGGGTTTGATAACATTGAAGATACAT
>JAJYYV010000039.1 GCA_021800535.1 bacterium
GTTTCTCACTTTAAATGTGAAGGGAGATACGATGTGGCAATTGCTACCATGCTTGGCAACCTGAATTATCAGGTTGAAAATGGAGGTATCTCTCAGTGGATTAGCAATGGATACGCTGAAAATACATTGAATCATATTCTTAGATATGTTAGAAAGGCGGTTGAAGTTGTTCCCAAAGCTGAAAAGTTTTTAAAATGGCTTAATGAAGTTTCTTATAGATTAGAAAAGGTCAAAGATTCTGAACGGTATGATGTATTGGATGATGAGTATTGGGAGGATCTTGATGACCAATATTATGAAATGATTGGGGACATCGAGAAAGAAAATAATTTGCTGTCGGTCTTGATGGCGAATTATGATAGAATAATGGAAAAATATTAAAATAAAAAGGAAAATATAAAATATGAAAAATAAAAATTTTAATTTTCATCATCCCAACGGTAGTAAATGCAGTCCAAGAGTTTTAAAATATGATCAAGTTTATTATTATGAACCTAATAAATTGTCAGAAATTGAACCGGAAAATGCTGGAGAATATAAAATTTACCCTGAATGCCCCAAGTGTTATCTTACACTTAAACCCAAAAGGATTATTCTTCATCCAAAAACTGGATGCAGGCTTGATGGAGAAAGATTAGAGTATATTGACTTCCTTGGATATGGATATGGCGTAAGAAGAGATAAAGAAAAAGAAATAGAAGCTTACTGTACCCTGTGTTTTAAAACACTTTAACATCTTCCAAAAGACTTGCAAATATAAAAAGGAAAATATAAAATATGAAAAATAAAAATTTTAATTTTCATCATCCTAACGGCAGTAAATGCAGTCCAAGAGTTTTAAAATATGATCAGGTTTATTATGAGGGACCTAATAAATGGGTAGAAATTGAACCGGAAAATGCTGAAGAATATAAAATTTACCCTGAATGCCCTAAGTGTTCTTTTCTGCTTAAACCCAAAAGGATTATTCTTCATCCAAAAACTGGGTGCAGGCTTGATGGAGAAAGATTAGAATATGTTAACTTTTTTGGATATGGATATGGCGTAAGAAGAGATAAAGAAAAAGAAATAGAAGCTTACTGCACTTTGTGTTTTAAAACACTTTAACATCTTCAAAGTACTAAAGGAGAAAATATATGGCAAAATTAAGAACAGAATATTCACTAATTTGGGATGAAGACTTTTTTAAATACCAAGCAGAATTGGTTTTCTATAATGAAGGATCTTCGATTGTCCCAAGGGATATTTTTGATGTAATAGATGCATTTGGGAATGAAGGGGTTAGTCCGGGTAAAGGTAGATTTTATAGAATGTTTATTAAAAATAAAAATTTAGACGATCTTAAAAAAGATGTTGAAAAAACAATTAATGATGTGAAAAATTTAGTAAAAACAAAGGTTCTTCAAGTTACAAAAGATCAAATGCTTGATATAGAATATAAAAGAAAACTGGATCAGCTCCCACGGCCTCATGAAATCGAAATAACCTAATTGGATATATGCTGTTTATTCTATTTACCTGAAAGACTTGCAAATAAAATAAAAATATATTATAATATAAATATAAAAATTAAATTGTCAAATTAAAAAAAGGAGGTTAAAATGGCACAACTAATTTATAAATATTATAAAAATAAAGAAAATAAAAAATATATTTTATCTCTTAAGTTAGAAGGAACGATTGGGGATATTTCAAAGCCATTTCATACGGTATATTACACCAGCGAAGAAATTCCCGTATGTGTAAACGATTGGTGTTCGCTTATACATTCTAACGAAGTAGAATTTGAATACGAAACTCTTCCTGAAGCAGTTATAAGAATATCAAAGATTATCCTTTTATTAAAAGGATTAAAAGAAACTCATGAGGTTTGGTCGTTGCAGAAAAAACTTCCAAGATTACAAAAGTTTGAAATTTGTAATATTTAATAAATTGTTATTATTTTAAAAATAAAAAGCTTGACAAAATAAAAAATATATGTTAATATTAATATATTAAGCAGATGCCAGAAGGTGAATAAGTTGGAAATAAAAATAAATTATAAAGCACTTCGTGCTAATCCATCAATATTCTATGCAATAATACAAACAGAAAAACCTATTTTTCACGATGAACAAGGGGATATTTGCTACGATCAAAAAAGGTGTACAGATCCAAGTAAAACTCATGTAAATACTGCAATATTTTATTCAAGCTCCAGAAAAAATCTTCATGGAACAGTAAACGCCTGGCTTATGGTGATTAGAATGGAAGATTCTGAAGAATTTCAACAAAGATCTGCCGAAATTAGGAAGAAATATGGACTGGAGTAAAAATATAAAATAAATTAAATACCATTTATCAAACTGGCGGAAGGAGAAAAAAAATGAAATTCGAAGTAGTTATAAAATATTCACTTGAGGGAGATATAGTCGATCCTTGCCATGCTGAAGTGGAAATTAAAAAAGCAGAAGGATGTGCTGATAAATTTATTCATGACGAAGGAATTAAAAGAGGAGTTTATAATCCAATTGGTAAAAGTGAAAATTATTCTTCTGTTCTACATTTTAACAGAGAGACTTGGAAAGCTCTTGATGATTCTATAGATGCTGTAGTCTTCTCAAAAGTTAGAGACCACTTTAAAAAATTAAAAGATTTAGGAGAAGTTCCTGCTGAAAAAACAGTAGTAATTGATGAAAGTAATTTGAGCTCCAACATGTGGGCTTAGTACTGCAAGATTAAAATTATTAAAAATAAAAACTACTCAAAGTAAAATCTTCTCTCAATATATGCCTAATTAAATATTCAGAATGTGCTCTATTCGAACTCCACCAAACATCTAACAGAATATTTTCAGAGGAAAGATCATAGGTTTTATTATACAACGAATACACAAACACCTTGGGATTATACTCAAGCCAACCATATCTAGTCCAATGTGTTCTACTTCTATTCTTACGTATATAAAGTTTATTTATTTTTTTCATTATATATTATTCAAACATATAAATCTTGATTATCAAAATCAAACTCTTCTGTACGACCATAAAACCATTTTTCTAATAAAAGGTAGAGAGATTTAGATTTGCTGTAATATAAATTAAATAAAACACTTTCAAGACAAGTACAAATTCTAATATTGTTGTTATGATCTTTTATTTTTAACTCTGTATAAAATTTAAATATTATATTCATAATTTATCTTCTAAATATATAAATCATGATTTTCAAAAACAAATTCTTGTTCGCTATCATAAAATAATTTTTCTAATAAAGAGCAGAGAGAGTTAGAGTTTCCGTAATATAAATTAAATAAAATATTTTCGCCGCAGTCGCAAATTCTAATATGATTTTTGTGGTCTTTTATTTTTGCTTCTGTATAAAACTGAATTATTGTATTTATAATTTATCTCCTAAATATATAAATTATGATTACGATAAGTATCATAACCAAAATAATTATAATAAGGAGCAATATCCTCTAAATATTGTGCTATCATAGATCCTTTTACCTCTGTACTTTCGTGTATTCTACATAAAATATATTCATTGAAATTATAACGCTTTAAAATATGCTCCCTATAATCAAAAAAATATGTTTTTGATACTTCATAAAGCTGAATTATCTCATGCATAATTTATCTCCTAAATATATAAATCATGATTGTTATACTCATAATAATCAAAATAATTAAAACCATAATCAATATTCATTAAATACTTTTTTATAATAGATCCTTTTTCAAATCCAATATTTTCTAAATCAAAAAAAATATATTCATCAAAATTATAATGCTTTGTAATAAGTCCATTATATTTTATTTTTATTACTTCATAAAATTTATTTATTATTTTCACAACATTATTATAACATATTATAACAATAAATACAAGCTTGAAAAATTATAAAAACAGCTTGTATTTTTTATCAAAAAATGTTATAATATAATTACAGGAAGTCTGCACTTTTTTTTTAAATCTATATAAAAAAAACCTGTACAAAACTTTTATTACAAATCACTTATGTTTCTATTATAACGCCGCAGTGGATAAATTGCAAGCCTTTTTGAAAAAATAGTTTGGCTTGTAATTGCAGAGAAAGTATGTTATACTGAAAATATAAAAAATAAAAAAAGTTAAAGGAGAAAAAAAATGGAAATCGAAGAAGCAAAACTCGAAATCAAATGGAGTATTCTTACTGAATATTCCCTAATGTGTTACCTCGTTAATATTTCCTGTACTCAGAAGGGTTTACTTCCAACAACCGATATTTTTTCTAAAGGCATGGGGCGAGATGTAAGAATAGAATTATATGGGAAAAGTCCTTCTTGGTTTACTACAAATCATAATATATCCGAACTTAAAACTCTCGTTAATAGGATTAAACAAGAGTTTTATGCACTAGCGGATGAAAGGGTTAAAACACTTCAGAAGATGTCAAAATCACTTCCAGAAGACGAAGAAATTACTGTTGGAAAAGATTCATAAGTTTCATTCCAAGGGTTTTTGTTTTAATCTAAAACACAAAAGGAGGAATAAGATGAACAATATTCTAGAAAAATTTTCAAATCATATTGAGGAATGGATAGATAATGAGGTTGATTTTATTTCGAACGATAATTCTTTGTGGTGGAGTGTTGATGACTATTCAATTTCTGCGGAGGATCTTTTTGAGCAAATTTCTTCTGAATTAACAGAAGAAGAAATTGAATTATTTGAAGAAGAAGATGAAACTGAAGAAATTTCTTCTTTTCTTCAAGAAAAATTTGAAGAAAAGATTGTAGATAGTGCTACCGACAAAGTTTCTAGGGAATTAGAAAGATATAAAACTGTTGTTCTTACACTTGATAATGCTTCATCGAATCCTTATTTATTTTCTTCACAATTTAAGATATATTCTAATGATTTAATCGAGGACGAGGAAAAAGCGGTTGAAATTCTCAAAGAATTTAACAATATCCCAATTGACTGTCATTTGTATATTTATCTCATTCTTACAAAAGAAAATTATAAGGATGAAATATCAGAAGACCTTCAAACTGCTGTAGCAGTTCTGAGGGAAGATTACACTCGTCTAGTTTAATTTAAAAATATATAAAGGAGGAGAAAGCATGAAAAAATACTGTGTGGTTAATCGAAATTTTTATGGAGGATGGACTGTTAATCTTCCGTATTTCAACACAAAAAAAGAAATTATTAAATTCTTTTCTCTTTATGATATACAGGAAGGAACTAGATATCATACAGCAATGATAAAAGAGGAATATGATGAAGAATATACTGATTTTGAGGATGATGAAATAGAAATTATAGGAGGGGAATAAAGTGGATAAATTGCAAGCTTTTTTGAAAAAATAGTTTGGCTTGTAATTACAAAGAAAATATATTATAATGAAAACATAAAGCAAATCACAAACCAGTTTTCAAACTGGGCAAAGGAGGAAAAATGTCAAAGTTAATAGGAACTTTAAAGGTTTGTAAACACCGTGGGTGGAAGTGGGACAGAGGAATGAATCTTATAGGGGAAAGAGAAGATCATCTTCACAATATTGCCAATGGAGAGAAACCAATTTTTTCAGATTCTGTTTATATATGTGGATTTGGGTTAAAAGACAGAACACACTATGACGTGATGCTTGGTAAACGTGAAATGGGAACACTAGAAACTTTCAAACATTATCCTGATTATAATTATTATGAATGGAAAGGTAAATATGTAAGTCGAAATCAGTTTTTTTTAAACAAGAAAAAATTGTTTGAAAGGTATAATAACAAGAAACATTCTTTATCAAAGAGAGATCTGGAAGAAGTAAAAACAATAAAACGTGATCTTTTAGAGCTTTCTCGTTGAAAAATATAGGCTTGTAAATAAAGAAAATATATATTATAATGAAAACATAAAGCAAAGCATAAACCAGTTTTCAAACTGGGCAAAGGAGGAAAAATGTCAAAGCTAATAGGAACTTTAAGGATTCTTAAACCGAATGAATACATTGGATACAAATGGTACAGTTCGGTCAATACTATAGGGGGAAGAGAAACCCATCTTCGCGATATTGCCATATATGGTGAGAAACCAATTTTTTCAGATTCTGCTTATATATGTGGATTTTCTTCCAAAACCAGTACTTATTATGAGGTGTTTCTTGGCGTCCGCGAAATGGGAAGAGCAGAAGTTTACAAACCAGATTCTGATTATACTTATTATACATGGGGAGATAAAGAAGTAAGCCGAAAACAGTTTTTTTTAAATAAGAAAAAACTGTTTGAAAAGTATAATAAAAAGAAACGTTCTTTATCAAAGAAAGATATGGAAGAAATAAAAGCAGTAAAACGTGACCCTTTAGTGCTTTCTCATTAAAAAGTATAGGCTTGCAAATAAAGAAAATATGTTATATACTAAGAATATAAAACAGAAAGGAGAAAAAAGATGTTACCCACAGAAAATATTAAAGAAATTTCAAGAAAAGAATTTAAACAAATTTCTAATTTTGAAATAGAAGAATTACTGGATTACTGCACAAAGAACTTAAATTGGGTTGGTCTAGCAGGAGAACTTATGTATATTGAACGAAGCAGGGATTATATTGATATAATTGATTCTGGATATTTTAGTAAAAATTTATATTTAAATCATTCTTTAAGATTGATTTTCAATAAAAAGAATAATATTAAAAATAAAAAAGGGGAAAAAATAAATGGCTAAGATTAAAATTGATTATTTTATAAATAAGGAAAATTATGTTGCTGCTCATATTGAATTAGTGGAAGGTTGGGTTGGAGGTAATCCTATTCCTTTTCATGAAGCTAGCAAAGAAGTGTGTTTAAAAGATTCTGCTAAAGACTGCATGACTGTTGAAATTTATTCTCATACTTCTACTATAGAAAAAGATTTTGCAACACTTGATAGAGCAGAGAAATGGGTAGAGGATATAGTGGAAATATTAAAAATGAAGAACGAAAATTATATAAAAAGAAATAGGTTACCCATTTCAAAGGAAATATTTATAAAAGAATAACCAAAATAAAAAAGGAGGAAAATAAAAAATGATAAAATTTTATGTTTATAAATTTCCAGAAGGAAAAGTTTTACCAGAAAGGGTTATGAAAGTTTTTAATACAAAAGAAGAGGCACAGCGTTTCATTGTTTCAAAAAATGATAAATCTAATCGAAGACTTGAATCTGATTTTTATAAAATTGTTGAAAAATAATTATATTTAATTTTGAGGGATAAAATATGTATAATTTAGAACAATGCGAAAAAGATATACAGAAATCACAGCTTCTTGTGTTTGATACAAGAACACAAACTGTTGTTACTACCATTTTAACTTATAATGGAATGTTAAGGCTTATAAATAAAAATATTGAAGATCCTGCCATCCTTTCTCTGCTGAACGCGCTTTATTCGAAAGACATGATGGTAAAAAATAAAAAGTAAAAAATGATTGAATTTTATATAAAGGAGGAAAAAATGTTACGAAAAATATCGGAAGAAGAAAGAGAAATGCTTTTAACTTTTTTTTATTCTCATGACGAGGAGGTATCTTCTAGATGGAGAAGATACCTAAAGTGGATACTTCCCGACAGTCCTGATTTCCCAAGAAATATTCCCTTCAAGATAGGGGTTACTAAAAGAACCATACTTATCGAAGATGGAGAGGCACGCTTAATCTTGCGAACAAAAAGAGAATGGTAACCTCTTCTTATAGGTTCTACTATATCCATAGGTAAGGCAGTGCAAGGGAGGAAAAATAATGAAAACTGTAATCGTTTCTCCAGATGAGTTTATAGAAATACTGCACAGTCTAGATAGCGGAGAGAACGTGATGGATTTTCCTAAAAGTACCGCTCATCTTTTTAAAGCTCTAGCCGGATGCCGTAGCTACTTAAAGACACCCTATAATGAGATTAGAATTATATCCAATTATTTTAGAACTTGACAATATTTTAAAAATATGGTAAAATAAAATTACAGGATATTATATTTTAAATTAAAAGGAGAAAAAATATGAAATTATATGTTCGATATAAGCCTTATGGGAAGAAAATTCTGCAGCAAATTGAATTAATTAGGGATTCTAATTCCCTATATAAAGATATAGGGATAAACAGTGGTGGTGTTGTTACTTTCGATGGGAATGGCCGTTTAAACAGAAATCTTGTTTTTAATACAGTGGAAGAAGCAGAAGAGCATGTAAGAGTTTTATCAAAAAATATAAAAGAAGCTTGCAGGGTTTTCAAAGAAGAACAGTCTTCACCAATTAAAGAAGTTCCAAAAGATTATTATCTTACTTTAGAGCCAGTTTAAGAAATGTTTTTTTATAAATCTTCCCCCATTGAATTAACCCGGGAAGAAAAAAACCTTGCGGAACATATAATTGACACACCTGCAGAGGTTACTGGATATATTTTTGCCTGCACAAACAAAACAGAGAAAGAATGTTTTGATCGAATGCTTTTTTCCACAAATAAAGTTTATTCCGAAAAGATGCTGCAGGTAAAAAAGAACGATATTCTTTTTCTATTGAATTTACAGTCAAATGTTCTATATGGTCCATTTACCGCCGAATCAAGTGGCAAAAAAGATATTATCCCAGAAGCATGGGGAGGTAAATATCCTTATCAAGTAAAAGTATCAACAGATGGTAAGACAGCTGAATCAATCAGCAGAACTTCAGGAAAGATTTTAAAGCGTCTTGGTATTGACTGGAGGGAACCGTTTAATAAAGAATTAGCCAATGTTCTAGTTGAATTTATGAAATATGAACAAAATCATATCGATGATCCTTTAAATTTACAAATTATCTTTCCAAAAAAAGCAAAAAACTTGCAAAAAGCTGTTTCTGACAAGCCTGTAATTGAATCTACGACATTATGGGATTATCCAAGACAAAGTTATGGCAAAACACCAAAGGGAAACAATCATTACCGTGGTGTTACACCTGCTTTTATTCTCTACAATATGATAAAGAGATATACTAACATAAACGATTTAGTTATTGATCCTATGGCAGGCAGTGGAACAACGCTTGATGTATGCAGAGAGGAAAATAGAAAATGTATTGGGTATGACATTGTACCTGTAAGATCAGATATTATTCAAAATGATGCGCGGCACATTCCATTAGATGACAGCAGTGTAGATATGGTTTTTATTGATCCTCCTTACAGCAACAACATTGATTACAATTCACATCCAGGGAATATTGGAAAAATTTCTGCTGAGTCTGATGAGTTTTACAATGAGCTTGAGAAGGTAATGCAGGAGTGTCATCGAATTTTAAAACAGGGTAAAGTGTTGGGTTGGCTCATTGGTGATCAGTGGATAAAAAAGAAATTTACTCCTGTTGGATTTCTTATTTACCAAAGATTATGTAAATATTTTGAGACTGTGGATATCATTTGTGTAACCAGGAGAAATCAAACTTCTAATACGGGGATGTGGCATAATCGTGCTGTTAGGTTTAATTTCTATTTAAGGGGATTTAAATATCTTTTTTTGATGAGAAAATAAAAATTATATTTTGTTATTTTAACAGCAAAAACAATATTTTATAAATATATATATAAGAATATGAATAAAATAAAAGAAATGTATGATATTTATACACATCATCTTTCTTATTATGAAGATGCCGAACTACCTTTTCTCAACAGGATATACCTCGTAGCCAGTACAAAAAATATTAAAATTATTGAAAAAATTTGGTTTGATCAACGGTGTTGCCATTTTTCTAATTGTCTTTGGATGTTATGGGATTTATATTCTGTAAATAAAAAATATAATAAATTTTTATGTTTTCAAAATAAAAAATGAATAAAATAAAAGAAATGTACATTATTTATGCACATCATACCTTTCATTATGAAGATGTTGAACTTCCTTTCCTCAACAGGATATACCTCTTAGCCAGTACAAATAATATTGGAATTATTGATAAAATTTGGTTTTACTATTACAAATCTTGTTTAAGTTATACCTGCTGTAATATGCTGCAGGGCATTTTTTATATTAATATAAAATTTAATAAATTATTATATTTTTAAAAATAAAAAATGAATAAAATAAAAGAATTGAACAGTATTTTTATATATCGCGATAGTTATCATGAAAGCATTGAGTTTCCATTTCTTGATTGGATATACATCCAGTGTAGTTCAAAGGATATTAGAATTATTGATAAATTTTGGTTTGAGCATTGGGACTGTCGTTTTTTTAGCTGTTTAAATTACAATGATTGGATGCTTTGGGATTTATATTTGGAAAATAAATATAATAATAAATTTTTATATTTTTAACATAATATGAAAAAAATAAACGAAATGTACACTATATATACATTAAATAAAAATTATTATACCGAACCGTTTCTTTATCTTATATATAAAAAAAATAATTTAAAAAGTAGAATTGAATATACGGAATATGTTGATAAAATTTGGTTTATCTACTGCAGAAGGCATTCACGATACGCCATTTGGAGTGCACTTTATAATGTTTATTTAAATTGTTTCTCCTGTATTGAATATTTTTAAAAGATAGGTTATAATAGAAATATGAATAAAATAAAAGAAATAAATATTGTTTTTATGTATCACGGCTATCGTTATAAATGTGTCGAATCACCCTTCCTTGATAAGATACACAGTCAATGCACTTCAAAACATATTGAAATTATTGACAAATTTTGGTTTAAACACTGGCTTTTTGAAACGCTTTATGATTTATGTTCTAGATTGGTTTTTTTCTCTATTTAGATTGTTATAAACAAAAATGATAATAAAATATATTTTTATCGCTTGAATATTTTTAAATAATATGTTATAATAATAATATGAAAAAAATAAACGAAATATATACTATTTTTATATTTTATAATTTTAAACAAGAAAATATTAAACCTTCATTTTTAGATAGTCTGTACTGTAAAAGTGGTTTCAAGATTGGAATTGTTAAAAAAATTTGGTTTGACTGTCTAATTTTTAGAATACTCTTGGATATATATTGTATAATTAAAAATAAAAATAATTTTTTATATTTATAAAATATATGAACAAAATAAAAAAAATGTACAGCATTTTTATACTTTATAATCTTCAATATGAAAATGCTGTTCTTCCTTTTCTTGACAGACTCTACAGTCAATGGTATTCAAAGGATATTGGAATTATTAAAAAATTTTTGTTTAATCGCTGGTATTGTAATGGTATTCTATGGAATTTATATACAAAAACCCAAGAAAATAATAAATTTTTATATTTCTAAAATAGAAAAATGAAAAGAATAAAAGAAATGTACGGTGAAATTCACAACAAGAGAACTTCCTTTATTGATAAAATATTTACAATAGATAAAACAAACTTATATCGACTACATATAAAAGTGCTTTGGTACAGCTATCTCCTACCTTTTTCTTCTAGACACTGCCTGAAAACACTTCATAATATTTATTTTCAAAATTATGATTTTAAAAAATTCTTCTCTTTAATATTTTAAATTCAAAATTATAAATTTGCAAAATTAAATTCTATTTTTACGGTACGTAATCTTTTATTTTCCCAATAAAAATGATGTTTTTTAAAAAATATAAATTCAAAAAAAATAAACAAAATAAATGGTTTTCAACTCTTCTATATATAAAAATAAAAATATAAAATTGTTTTTAAAATTATAAAAAAAATATAAAATTATGAAAAAATATATGGTTTTACCGTGGTTTATACGGTTTTTTGCTTCCAAAACCAACAATAAAAAACCAATAATAATATCAAAACCAATAATAAAACATAAAAACAAATAAAAATATAAAAACAAATAAATATAAAACAAACAATAATAACTATATAATAATAATATAAAGCAGAGAATAATAAACTATAAACCATTATAATCTTTGTATAAATTAATTTATTTTCTTTTAAATTTAATATTTTAAATACAATAAGTAATATTATATTTTTTGGGTTAAATTTATAATTCTTTTTATTATTTTTATAAATTATAATTTATTGTTTACAAAGAGGTTTATAAGAACTTATTTTTAAAGAAATTTATAAAAAGATATTGCAAATTTTATTTTTTTATGTTATAATAAAAAAAAATGAAAGGAGTCCATTATGAACGAGAAAAAAGAATATATGCTTCCACTTGATCCTTTTGAGTTGGGATATCTTTGGGGAGCACTTGAACTTTATATGAAGAAAAGTGGAAGTATTGGAGGCAATCCTGCAGTAGATGAAAAATGTCTAAAACCTATTGCCGACAGACTAATAAGTTTAATTCCAATATCTGAAGATAGAAGTCAATATAATGAATTTATTTCTAGTTTCAAAAAACAATTAGAAGAAATAAAATCAAATAAGTAATAAAGCTTGTAATTTTTTTGAATATATGTTATAATAAAAAAAACGGGAGGTCACAGTTTGTGACCTCAAAGAAAGGAGAATAGAATGAGATCAAAGAAGGTAACAAGTATTAAACCACCCAAAACAAAATTTACCAAAATGATTTAAATTTTTACAGGAGGAAAGAATGAAAGACAAAATTATAAAATTAAAAAAAGCAGTTATTATGGCATTAGGTGGGAAAAATGAAAGAATCAAAAATTAAAAAAATGTTTTATAGATTATTTTTGTTTTCTGCAGTTTTTGTTTTTTGGGAACTGTTTTTTACTGTAATTTTCAAACTTCTTGAAGGAAAGGGAATTTGATGG
>JAJYYV010000040.1 GCA_021800535.1 bacterium
ACAGCGGTTTTTGGAGGACTGATTTCCATATGTCTTTTACTTTTTGTTTTTCATTTGTTTGGAATGCCATTTTTTGTTTCAATTCTTTTTATATTTTTTGTTTTAGTGATATTTATTGGATTAACAAGAATTATAGCTCAGGCAGGAATAGGATTTGCAAGGGCTACAGTTATTCCACCGGATTTTACAGCTTATTCCCTGCCTCCATCTGTAGTTACAGCAAATGGATATACCGCTCTTGGACTACAATATGTCTGGGCAGCAGATATCAGAACACAGGTTTTAACTTCTACAATAGATGGTTTAAAAATGAATGAAGAGGCAAAAATCAAACCAAAGATTTTTTTCTTTTCAATAATTGTTGCAATTGGACTTTCTTACTTTTTTTCTGCATGGACAACAATACATCTTGGATATATCCATGGAGCTTTAAACGCGCCTAATGGTTGGTTTTATGGGTCAGGATTTCCATCAGCAGTAGGAACATTTATCAGTTCCAAAATAACAAATCCCTTGAGTAAACAAATTATAATATCAAGATTAATATTTGTAGGTATTGGAGCTATATGCATGTTGTTTTTGATATTTATGCACCAAACCTTTCTCTGGTGGCCTTTAAATTATATAGGACTTCCAATTGCTGATTCATGGGCAATCCGCTGGGCATGGTTTTCTATATTTCTTGCATGGATTATAAAAATAATTATATTAAGGTATGGAGGCGCAAAAATATACTATAAGACTATTCCCTTTTTTATCGGTTTGATTTTAGGAAGTATAGGGGCAATGGGAGTTTGGATATTGATAAGCGTTTTTGCTGGACAGGCAGTGAATCCTATACTTATTGGTGTTCCATAAAAACTAATAATAATGTTATAATAAAAAAATGAAAACATTAATTGAATTAAATCAATTTTATTTGGAAAATCCATTACCTATTAATATTCAAGAAATTATCAAAGAAAATATAGGTATAGATTTAACAACACATTATGCGGATTTTTCATTAAAAAATCCTATTCTTGTGGCTCCAGGACAACTAACTGTTAATTCATCCCAAATACAAAAGATATACAAAGCCGGTTATTCTGGATGTGTTTTAAAATCAGTTGTTGGTGAAAGTGAAAATAGCCAATGTTCTATGACAGGTTTAAGAAAAAAAGAAGATTTCATAAAAACTTTTTATGAAAAAGAAGATAAAGAAGGTGAATACCCCATTATTCACTGGAATGGAAGATTAGATACAAGAAACCTAAATGAATATATGCAATTTATAAAAGAAGTAAACAATCTAAATTTATCAAATTTTGCCATCATCGGCTCCTTTGTATGTCATTTGCCTAAATATGAAGAAGATTTTAATGAAAAAGAATGGCTTTATACATTAAAGAAATTTGATGATGCAGGTTATAAAATACTTGAAATAGATTTTTGTCCATATTTAAGACAGGATAATTACTGGAGTACCAAGGAAGACATTTTAAGATGGTATAGGAAAATTCCTGAAATAATAAAAACTTATTTCCCAAAAATCAAAATATATCCTAAAATTATCAATATAAATTTTGGAATGGACTTTCAGATTGAAATGGCAAAAGAAACAATAAAAGGTGGTTCAGATGGACTTGTAATAGGAAACAGAATATATAAAGAAGAATATAATTCCGGGCACGGTGGAGAAGAATTAAGACTTACAAATCTTCAGCAAATAAAAAAAATAAAAGAACTTTTTCCTGACATAGAAATTTCTGCAACTGGTGGAATATATTCTGGGAAACATGTTCTTGAATATTTAAAGGCGGGCGCAGCAAACGTCCAACTTTTAAGTTATATAATGGGAAAAGTAAAAAAACCTTTTATTAAAAAAGGAAATAAATTTGAACAGGTATTTTATAAAATTTTGTTTGACATTAAGGATGGTCTGATTCCCTGTATGCTTAAAGATGGATATAATAATATAAAGGAGGTTGGTTTATCATGAAAACATTTGATTGCAATGGACTTATTCCTGCAATAGTAATTCCTTTTAAAAGTGATTTTTCAATAGATGAAGAGGTATTAAGAAAATATATTAATCATATAAGCAAATCTGATATTAAGGCTTTAGCCATTAACACTGATGCTGGAGAATCTCATCTTTTATCAAATAATGAAAAAAAAAGAATAGTATCAATTGTATCTGAAAAACTAAAAGGAAATATTCCTTTAGTATGCGGGATTTCCGGAACAAATACAAAAGATGTAGTTGAGTTTGGTAAAGAGCTGAAAGATCTTGGAGTAGATGCTTTTCTTGTTTTTTCTCATCCATTGCTAAGGGGTGAAAAAAATAAAGATAATGCAATAATTCAATATCATTCAGAAATATCAAAAATAGGTCTGCCTATAATTATTTTTCAGCTTCAACAGGAATTAGGGGGGGTGGAATATAACCCTGAAACTTTGAAAGGCCTGGTAGAGATTAAAAATGTAATTGCCATAAAAGAGGCAAGCTTTGATGCATTAAAATTCAAAGAAACGGTTGAATTTTTAAATTCTTTAGAGAAAAAAATTATAATTCTTACAGGAAATGATAATTTCATTCCTGAATCATTTATTCTCGGTGCAGATGGAGCTCTTATTGGTTTTGGGTCTATTTTTACAGACATGCAGGTTCAAATGATAAAAAACATTAAAAAAAGAAATTACCAGGAAGGTTTTCTAATATATAAAAAAATAGAAAATATATGCAGGTTATGTTTTAGTTCTCCTGTAAGAAATTATAGAGTAAGAATGAAAGAAGTTCTGGTTAAACAGGGAATTTTTAAAAATTCAGTTGTAAAACCTCCACTTTTGCCAATTTCAGATGAAGAAAAACAAATGATTTATTCTATAATGCCTAAATGAAAATTCTTATATGTCCTGATTCTTTTAAAGGAAGTTTATCCTCAATTAAAGCAGCAGATATTATGAAATCATCTTGTTTAAAAATTTTCCCATCTGCTGAAATAATATTTTTTCCAATTGCTGATGGTGGAGAAGGAACAATTGATATTATAAAAAAAATAATTGGTGGCAGGCTTATAAAAGAAAAAGTCTTAAATCCTGTAGGGAAAAATATAACAACAAAATGGTTGAAAATCCAAAACACTGCATATATTGAAATGGCAAAAGCTTCAGGATTAATTCTTTTAAATGAAAAAGATAAAAATCCTTTAAAAACAACAAGTTTTGGTACCGGTCAGCTCATAAAAAAAGCTATAAATAAAGGATGTCGTACAATCTATATCTGTATTGGAGGAAGTGCAACCAATGACGGAGGTATAGGAGCTTTAACTGCTTTAGGTATAAAATTTTATGATAAAAATAACAGATTAATATACCCTGGGAAAGGTAAGGATTTAATCAGAATAAAAAAAATAAATATTTCTGAAATACCTTCTGAAATATTTTCATGTAAATTTTTTATTCTTTCAGATGTGAAAAACACTCTTTATGGAAAACAAGGAGCTTCATATATATACGGAAAACAAAAAGGTGCGGATGACAGAATGATAAAACTTCTTGATAATGGAATGAAAAACTATGCAAAAGTCCTAAAAAAAACAATAAATAAGGATATAAGTAATATTCCTGGCACAGGGGCAGCAGGGGGATTTCCAACAGGATTTTTATCTTTTTTTAACGCAGACATTTTATCAGGGATTGAAACAATTCTTAAAATTGGCCGTTTTGAAAAAAAAATAAAAAATGTAGATATTATTCTTACAGGAGAAGGTAAAATTGATAGTCAGATAAAATATGGAAAAGCCCTTAGTGCTATTTTTAATCTCTCAGAAAAATATAAAAAACATGTTATTGCATTTGCAGGCAGTGTGGAAGAATCTGTATATAAAAACATAAACAGCCCTTATATAAGTATGGTTAGTATTCTGCCGGGAATTATTTCTCTTGAAACCGCATTAAAAAATGCAGATAAATACCTTTCTATAAAAGTGGAACAAATGCTTAAAAATATCAGGTAGTTTATTCTAAAACTTACTCAAGATTAAAAATGTTTTTAGAAGACTTCCAAAATAATTCTTCAATTAAAGGTTTTGTATCCTTTTTCTTCATCCAGCCTTGTTTTATTTTTTCTTCTAAAACTATTTCCACACATTTTTTCACAAGAACCAGTTTACCGTAAACCCATTCAGCATTATAGGCATCTGAAAAAAATGCTGTTATTTTCCCAACAGGTATAAATTCAAGTCTGTCTGAAATAATTTTTATAATTTGATTAGGAAACATTGTATGCAACCATGTTCCTGAAATAGTTACATTTGGAAGAAGTCTTACTAAATTATCTATTTCTCTTGAACGTAAACTGCTTGAAACAAGAATATTAAATTTTATTTCAGGAAATGCCATAAAAAGTTTTTGATATGAAAAAATAATATCTGAATTTACTATCTCAAATATTCTTCCCGGCCAGTTTACTCCTGAAGTAGTATGCGCCCCTATAATCATTTGAACTACTGCTTTAGAGTTTGTTTCTTTAAGGTATTCTAAAATATTTTTAAACTGATAACATCCAATAGTTGAATTAATTATTTCAATATCTTTACTAATTTTTATTGTATGGTCTAATTCTTCATCAGTTATGTTTCTATAGGGATAACGACCAAGCCAGCACATAAAGGATACTACTGATTGATTTAATGACTCTTTCACAACATTTCTTACATAATTTTTTATATCTGTAGAAGTAATATTTTCTTTCTCAATTTTACTTTTTAAATATTCTAATACAGACTTATTTATATCAATACCAAAATTAAATTTTTCACAAACTCTTTTAAATCTAACTGTATCTTTTGGTTCTTTAAAACTTTCACTATATGGGGTTGATGTAAATAATATTTCTGTTTTACAATATTTTTTTAATATTTCCCATGGCCATAAAGGGTCTTTATATTTCTTTGCTATTTTTTCTTCAAATTTTTCAAGTGTTTTTGAATTAAGTTCATCAAGGGTTAATTCATAAATATCCTCTAATATTTTATTAGCCATCCAATAGCTTGATGTATTTTTTATCTTTGGTAGGTAGTCTAACACTAAAGAAAACCATTCTTTATCTGAAATATCATGACTAAATTTCTCAAATGACAGACCAACAGTAAGCATTTCAGAAAATAAAAAATGATAACCAATAATATTTCTCAGTTTTTCTGCTCCAAGATATTCCGGATTTAAATGAGTATGAACATCATATACTTTTTCTATATTTATCATTTTTTGTTCTCCTTTTTTTTAACTAATCCGCTATCATAAATTTAAAAATAATGTCTTTCTAATATTTTAATATAAAAAGATGGCGGGTCAAAATCAATTTTTGACAATTAGGTTATAATATATTACAATTTTGTCAGTATTTCAATTTGTTAATGAATAATATCTATAAGGAGATATATACATGGAAAAAATAGAATTTAAAGCAAAACCAAGAAAACAAACAGGGAAGGGGGCATGTTATAAAATACGACAATCAGGTTTGATTCCCGGGATTTTATATGGAACCTCTAAAGAAAATTGGGTAATTCTTCTGGAAAAAAAACCCACTGAAAAAAATCTAAAAGAATTAAAAGGCCACAGTGTAATCGCTAACCTTATTCTTGAAGATAATGGCAATTCACAAACATATAAAACAATAGTCAAAGAAATCCAGTATAATCCAATAACAAAAGATATTCTTCATATTGATTTTAATCTTATACGCAGTGATAAACCTATTGTTATGCAGGTTCCACTCAATTTTACAGGAGAATGTCCGGGAGTCAAAGAAGGAGGAATTTTGGAACATCATCTATGGGAATTAAAAGTTGAGGCTTTACCTGATAGAATACCGGATAGTATTAATGTAGATATTTCAACACTTGCTATTAGCAAAAGTTTATTTGTAAAAGATATAATTATTTCTGAAGAAATAAAAATTTTAACAGATTTAGACCATGCTCTTGTCACTGTTGTTGCTCCTAAAGAAGAAGAAGTTACAGCTGCTGCACCAACAGCTGAAGAAATCAAACAACCGGAGGTAATAACACAGGAAGTGGCTGAAGAAAGAAGAAAAGAAAAAGAAGCAAAGAAATCTGAACAAACAGAAACTGAAACAAAAAAATAACAAACTATTATCATTATAAATAAATGTATGTTGTAGTAGGACTTGGTAATCCCGGGAAAAAATATTTTAATACCAGACATAATATAGGATTTCGTGTAATTGATTTTTTACAAAGTAAGTATTCTGTTATATCCACTCAAAAAAGAAAAACATATTACACCCTGGAAATAGAAATTAATAATTCTAAAATATATATTATAAAAACCCGGGTTTTTATGAATGAAAGCGGTATACCTGTAAAAAAAATTTTAGAGGATTTCCATATAAAATCAGAAGAATTATTTATTGTTTACGATGATATACATATTCCATTTGGAAAAATCAGAATAAGAAAAAATGGCAGTAGTGGTGGCCATAATGGAATAAACTCAATTATAGAGGAATTAAAAACAACTACTTTCCCAAGAATAAAAATTGGGACAGGAAATGAAAATATTTCTGACCTTGTTAATTATGTCCTTTCAGAATTTACAAAAGAAGAAAAACCTTATATTCCAGCAATCATAGAAAAAACTGCAATGGCAATAGAAGATATTATAAAACAGGGAATAGATAAAGCAATGGCAAAATACAATGGATAAAAACAACATATTAAAATTACATAAATCCGGAAAAATGGAAATAAAACCCACTGTTCCTTTAAAAACCAAAACTGATCTCTCAATTGCATATACCCCGGGTGTTGCTGAGGTATGTCTGGAGATTAAAAACAATCCATATAAATCTTATGACTACACAATAAAAAATAATTCAGTAGCAATTATTACAGATGGTTCTGCTGTTTTAGGGCTTGGTGATATTGGACCTGCAGCAGCGCTTCCTGTTATGGAAGGAAAAGCAATACTTTTCAAAGAATTCGGTAATGTAGATGCTTATCCAATATGTCTTAGCACAAAAAATCCTGAAAAAATAATAGAAATTATATCACTTATATCTGTGGGTTTTGGAGGAATTAATCTTGAAGATATTTCAAGTCCAAGATGTTTTTTAATTGAAGAAAGTCTAAAAAAAAAGATTGATATACCTGTGTTTCATGATGACCAGCATGGAACAGCAATAGTAGTCCTGGCGGCGCTGATAAATGCATTGAAAATTTCAGAACAAAAAATATCAGAAGTAAAAATAGTAATAAATGGGGCAGGAGCTGCAGGAATTGCTATTACAAAATTTCTTTATAAAGCCGGAGCAAAAAAAATAGTCCTCTGTGATAAATCAGGAATTATCTATAAAGGACGGAAAAAAAGAATAAATTTTGCCAAAAAAGAAGTGACAAAATATCTTTTAAAAGATAGCAAACCAGGTTCTCTAAAAGATGCTATAGAAAAAGCAAATGTTTTTATAGGTGTCTCAGGACCTAATATGATTACAAAAGAAATGATAAAAACTATGGATAAAAAACCCATAATTTTTGCAATGGCAAATCCTATTCCGGAAATTATGCCTGATGAAGCAAAAAGGGCAGGGGCTTTTATAATTGGAACAGGAAGAAGTGATTTTCCCAACCAGATTAATAATCTGCTTGCTTTCCCTGGAATATTCAGAGGAGCACTTGACATAAGAGCAAAAAAAATTACTGAAAAAATGAAATTAGAATCTGCAAAAGCAATTGCTGATATGGTGTCAGAAAAAAACCTTAATCCTGAAAATATTATTCCTTCACCGCTTAACAAGGAAGTAGCAAAAAAAGTTGCCCAGGCAGTAAAAAAATCTTATATACAATAACCAAGAAAGGATAAAATAAAATGACAAATAGAGAATTATGGCAAAATATCATGTTCTATAAAGGACATGACAGAATGCCGGTAATGCACTGGACAGAATGGACAGAAACCAAAAAAAGATGGATAAAAGAAGGTTTGCCTGCTAAAACACCTGATGATGTGGATGAAACTATACATAAATATTTCCAAACAATTCCTATGTGGTCATGGATTGGAGCAAATGTTGGGTTATATCCTGCGTTTTCTGAGGAAATAATTGAAGAAACTGAAGAATATAAAATATTCAAAGATGGAGAAGGTGTAATACAAAAATCCTGGAAAAAACGAAGTAATATTCCACACTATATTGATTTTACTTTCAAAACAGCTAAAGACTGGGATATATATAAGAAAAAACTTCAGCCGGACTCTAATAGAATTCCACATAATATTGATGAAATAATAAAAAATACAGAAAGTTCTGGACTTCCTATTGTTTTTGGAACAAGTTCAATGATGGGTTGGACAAGAGATTGGCTTGGGGTTGAAAATTTAGCTTATTTTATGTATGACCATCAGGATGTTTTTACTGATATAGTTGATACTTTTTCCGACCTTACATGCTGGGCAATTGACCAGATATTCCCAAAAATGAAAATAAAACCTGATATAGGTTTTGGCTGGGAGGATATCTGTGGAAGAAGTGGTCCATTTGTTAGTCCGTCTATCTTTAGGAAATGTGTTGCACCTGGATATAGAAAAATAAGAAATAAACTGGAAAGTTATGGAGTTCATCTTCTTGGAATAGACAGTGATGGAGATATAAAAGCATTAATTGGAGAATGGTTAGATTCAGGAGTTAATGTTTTCTTTCCTGTGGAAATAGGAACATGGAATGCAGACTCAATGGAATATAGAAAAAAATACGGTAGAGAATTCAGGGTAATTGGAGGATTTAATAAACTGGTGCTTGAAAAAACCCATAAAGAAATAGATGAAGAAATAGAAAGAAGAATACCTATCATGAAGGATGGTGGATTTATTATTTTACCTGACCATTTAATGACTCCGGATACACCACTTGAAAATTATAAATATTATCTTGATAGAATAAGAAATTTACGATTTTAAAAGCTTTCTTCAGGCGTATTTTTAAGTATCTGGGAATCAAGATAGGACTGAAGAATTATCTGGGCAGAAAGTTTATCTATAATTTTTTTTCTTTTTTTTCTACTAAGATTAGCAGAAAGAAGAAAATTTTCTGCTTCTTTACTTGTAAGTCTCTCATCCCATGGAATAAATTCTATATTAATTTTTTCTTTTAATTTTTCTATAATTGAAATAATTTTTTCACCTTTAGGACTTAAAGAACCGTCCATCTTTAAAGGCATACCATAAATGATTTTACAGACCCCATACTGATTTACAATTTCAATAATTTTTTCTATTTCTTTTCCATTACATTCAATTACATCAAATGCATTTGCAATTAAAATATCTTCATCCGCCAAAGCAGCTCCTATTCTTTTTTCTCCCAAATCAAGTCCAAGAATTTTCATAATTTATTTTATATACAGTATTAAGTGCTCTTTTGATTTCTTTTACATCATGAACACGAAATATTTTTGCTCCATTAATATAAGCAACTACACAGCTGGCAATGCTACTTTCTAACCTTTCCTCCACAGGTCCATTATCCCCCTGTATTTTCCCTAAAAAAGATTTTCTTGATGTTCCAATAAGTATTGGTTTCTCTAAAAAAGTAAATTCTTTCAGCCTGTTTAAAATTAAAAGATTATCTTCCACTCTTTTCCCAAAACCAATACCAGGGTCTATTATAATATTTTCAGGATTTATTCCTCTTTTTTCTGCAAAATCAATTCTTTCTTTAAAAAAATCCTTAACTTCTTTTATAACATCCTTGTAAAATGGATTTTTTTGCATAGTTTCAGGTGTTCCCTGCATATGCATTAAAACTACAGAACATCCGGCATTTTTAATCACTTCTGCCATCCTATTATCATATCTCATTGCATAGATATCATTAATAATACCAACTCCGTTTTCAAGTACTTTTTCTGCAACTTTACTTTTATAGGTATCACATGAAATTGGAATTTTTATCTCTTTTTTTAACGAAGAAATTAAAGGAACCAGTCTATCTATTTCATCTTCTTCTTTTAAAGGTAAAGAACCAGGTCTTGTTGATTCTGCTCCAATATCCACTATATCTGCACCTTCAGATTGTATTTCTATAACACGATTATAGGCTTTATCAAAATCAAAATATTTGCCACCATTAAAAAATGAATCTTTGGTAATATTAACAATACCCATTACCAAAGGCTTATTAGTTATTGATATTTTAATTGTCTCTAAATTCATTTTATAATTTTTTTAATAAGGTCCTACGAAAATCTTCAGCCGGCAGATTATCAATTGCATCTGCTTCCTGTTCTGTAAAATATCTCATCTTACCAGCAAGTGTTCCTGCCAAAATTGTTTTAGCGCTATCTTCTACTACCCAGCTTCTGGAAAAAGCCTCCTTCAAACTTTCTCCTACACAAACCACTCCATGGTTTATCAAAAGAACCACATTATATATTTTTATTTGTTCAACGACTACTTCTCTAAGTTCCTGGCCTCCAGGAACCACATAAGAAACAATTGGAACTTTCTTGCCAAGTAATGCCACAAAATCCGGACAAAATGGTTTAAAATCTATACCAGCAGATATTAAACCAATAGTTAACGGGGGATGTGTATGTATTACTGCTTTTATTTCTGAACGCTGAAGATAACATCCAAGATGCATAGAAACTTCACAGGTTGGTTTTAGTCCCTCTACAGCACCTGTTTTAATATTCAATTTAACCCATTGTTCAGGGGCTATTTCATCAAGAGCAAATCCTGTGGGGGAAAGATAAATAAACTCTCCATCTCTTGCGCTTATATTACCACCCGGTCCCACAGCCAAACCTTTTTCAATAATTTTTTTACCATACAAACTTAGATGTTCTCTTATTTCTTTTTCCATTTTTCTTCCTTTCTATATTTATTAAGGTTTTATTACTTTGATACCTAAATTTTGAATACCTTTATCATAAGTGAAAATTTCTTTATCTCCTGAATTTTCCATATAAGCAGCAATATAACAATCAACAATATCTCCTGAATGGATTTGCCATATTTCCAAAGTTCGTTCCATAATTTTTTTGTTTTTCATGTAAATGCCATTTAAGAAAAGAATTCTTTTTAAATTTTCAATAATTTCTATTTTTTTTATTTTATAAAAACTTTTTAATACGAATATTACTTGTAAAAAAACTATGTCTAATAATTCCACATTAAGATTTCCATTATCCAATTGTAAAAAAAATTTTTCTAAATCTTCCGGTTGTTTTTCTTTTTCTTCAACAAGATATCTTACAATTACATTTGTATCTAAAAATTTCATATATATTTTTTTGTAAATTCTTTCACAGTTGCTTTTTCAATTTCTTTTTTGGTAAGTATTTTATTTTTATTATATTTACTTAATGCCCCTTGTATTTTTCTAATATCTTTTTCTTTTACAGGAACAAGTACAAGTCTGTTTTTTTCTTCATATATCTGTACTTTTTCACCTATTTGAAGACCATATTTCTTTCTTAAAAAAGCAGGAATTACAACCTGCCCTTTGTTAAATATTTTGGTAAGCATATATTTTTTATTTCCTTCCAGGTTATACTCTATAGTATAACATAATATAAAAACAGTCAAATTTAAGAACAGAAATTATTTTTCAATAGGGTTAAGTTCTGTTGTACAATATGGACAACGAATTGCCTTTATTGGAATAGTTGACATGCAGAATGGACATTCTTTTGTATTTGAAACTGCAGCCGCCGCATCAGCACGTTTCAATCTATTTATAGCCCTGACAATAAAAAAAACTACAAAAGCAATGATAAAAAAACTTATTATTGTGTTCAGGAACAAACCATAATTTAGTGTAATTGCTCCTGCGGTTTGAGCCTGAATAAGTGAAGCGTAAGGACCAGGTGTTGACCCTTTTTTCAGTACAATAAAAAAGTTTGAAAAATTAACATTTTTGAGTAAAAAACTCATTGGGGGCATTATAATATCAGAAACTAAAGATTTTACTATTGAGCCAAAGGCTGCACCAATTATTATTCCTATAGCCATATCAACAACATTTCCCTTCATGGCAAACTCTTTAAATTCTTTTATCATAAAATTATCCTCCTTCATCAATATAAATATTTTATAATATTTTTATCTTTCCAAATTTACCTTTTCCGTATTTTATAATTTGTCCCTCAGAAACATATTCATTAAAATTTTCCACAAGTTTTCCGTCAATTTTAACGGCTTTTTGTGTAATAAGACGTTTTACTTCAGAGTTTGAGTAATTAAAACCCAATACAAGAACAGATAAAATACTGATTTTTCCATTTTCAAGTGCAAACCTGGAAATTTTAATTTCCGGGATATCTGTTGGA
>JAJYYV010000013.1 GCA_021800535.1 bacterium
AAGATAATGCATGCGTAGAAAGATTTAATAGAACATTGCAGGAAGAGTTTTTACAGATGGGAAACTATATAGATGATGTGGATGTTTTTAATCCTCCTGTTGCGTCATGGGAAAATCTATATGAAATGAAATTCGTTGAGACATCAAAAATCTATACAAAAATATTTTCTTTTTTCTCCTATAAAATTTTTAACTCAAATTTTAGATAAAAAAGTGTTACCGATGTACTCAACTCGTACATAAAATTGACATAAAAATAAAAATGATGGATAATACAATCAACTAAAATAATACATATAAAAGAAGGTAAAACAATGCAAAATAGACTAACACTAAAGGAAATTGCAAAAAAATTATATTTGTCTCCTTCTACAATCTCGGCGATTATAAATAACAACCCTTCATGTTTTGCCAGTAAAAAAACCAAACAAAAAGTTCTTGAATTCATTCAAAAAATAGGATACACACCCAATCTTATTGCAAGAAGTCTGAAAAAACAGAAAACAAATACCATAGGCTTTGTGGCACCATTTCCAACTATAGATACATCCATTCTGGATATTGAAACAATTGATAAAATATTATGGGAAAAAGGTTATCGTCTTTTAATTGGATATTCATATGGAGACAATGAAAAAGAAGAAACAAATCTAAAAGAACTTTACAGCCGGCAGGTGGATGGAATTATTATTATTCCTACAGGATTAAATGGAGAAAACAATTTCTTAAAAAGATTATTAAATGAATCTTTTCCTATTGTATCACTTACAAAAATAAAAGGCTTCAATATAGATGTTGTTTCAACAGACTATAAAAAAGGTGGGTATATTGCCACAGAATATCTGATTAAAACAGGACATAAAAATATAGGTTTTTATGGAGGAGTAGTTAAATATTTTACTATCAGGGAAAGATTTATAGGTTATCAAAAAGCTTTAAAAAAATATGGATTAACATTTAATAAAAATATAATCAGTGTATCTATTAATCAGAACGATAGCAAAGAAAAAATACTTACAGATTGTATTAAATTTATAAGTGGAAAACATCAAAATATTGATAGTATATTTGCCAGTAATGACAGAATTGCGTCCTTGCTTATTAAAGCAGCTAAAGAAAAAAACATAAAAATTCCTGAAGATATTTCTATTATTGGATTTGATGATAGTGAATTTATTGGATATTGCTCTCTTGGGCTTACCACAATCAGACAACCCACTGAAAAAATAAGTACAATCGCCTTAAATCTTCTTCTGGATAAAATAGAAGGGAAACGAAAACAATCAAAAACTGTTCTTTTAAAACCGGAATTGATCATTCGGAATTCCATTAGTAGTAGAACCACCAAGGACTAAATATTGAATTTGTATTATTTAACAAATTTAACACATCTATAACCAGTAGTTATATTACCAATTACATATCCCTGAAAATTATTCTTTTTTAATATCCCCATAACTGCATCTTTATTTTTTTCTTCTGCAGCTAATATAAGACCTACACCCATATTAAAAACATTAAACATCTCCGAATCTGAAATTTTACCTGCATTTTGAATAAGTTTAAAAATTCTTGAAATATGCCATGAATTTAATTTTATATTTGCTTGAAGCCCATCTGGCAACACTCTTTCAAAATTTCCAGGTATACCTCCTCCTGTTATATGGGCTGATGCATGAATAAAACCTTTTTTATTTAACTCAACAATAAGCGGGGAATAAATATAGGTGGGTCTTAATAATTCTTCACCAAGAGATTTTCCAAGAAATTCATTGTAGTCAAAAAGATAACTCCTTTTTCTTTTTGTTGAAAGAAATATTTTATGAATAAGTGAAAATCCATTACTATGGATACCATTGGACTCCACCCCAATTAAAATATCCTTTTCTTTTACATTTTCAGGTTTAAGAATTTTATCTTTTTCAACAATGCCCACACAAAAACCTGCAAGGTCATAACCTTTTTCTTTGTAGATTGTACTCATTTGCGCTAACTCACCGCCAATAAGGGCACAATCAGCTATTTTACAACCTTTTATAATTCCATCTATTACTTTTTCCTCTCTATTAAAATCAATTCTTCCTACTGCAAGATAATCAAGAAAAAAAAGCGGCTTTGCTCCACATACAGCAACATCATTTACATTCATTGCCACAAGGTCTATCCCAACAGGTTCAAATTTTTCCATCTCATAAGCAACTAATATTTTTGTTCCAACACCATCGCATGATGAAACAAGAATAGGCTCTTTTAAACTATTAAAGGGATATTTATATAACCCTCCAAAAAATCCTATATCTGTAATAACAGACTTATTAAATGTTATCCTGGCAGATTTGGTAATATATTTTATAAGACTGCCTGCTTTTTTTTCATTAACCCCTGCTTTTTTGTAAGTCAGTTTCAATAGAGTTCCCTTTATTAATAGTAGATTTAGTTATTATTTTTTTTGTCTTCATCAACTTCTTTATATTCTGCATCCACTACTTTTTTATCTTTTTTTTCTTCAGAAGTTTTTTCTTCTGTTGGTTGTTCTCCTTGTGTTGATTGTCCACCCTGGGATTGTTGTTGCTGAGAGGTTTGTTTATATAAAATTTCAGCAAGTTTATGTGAACTTTGTTCCACTTCCTGCATAAGTCTCTTTATATTTTCTTCATCTTTACTTTCTATATATTTTCTTAATTCAGAAATCTTTTCCTGGATATTGTTTCTTTCATCCTGGGAAAGTTTATCTCCATGTTCTTTTAATGTTTTTTCTACACTATAAGCAATACTATCTGCCTGATTACAAAGTTCTGCAATTTCTCTATCTTTTTTATCTTTTTCTGCATACATTTCTGATTCATTAACCATTTTATCTATTTGATCTTTTGAAAGTTTTGATGATGCTGTAATACTGATAGATTGGGTTTTTCCTGTTCCAAGATCTTTTGCATGAACAGATAGAATTCCATTTGCATCAATATCAAATGTCACTTCAATCTGGGGAATTCCCCTTGGAGCAGGTGGAATTCCATCAAGATGAAATTTACCAAGGCTGACATTATCTTTTGCCATTGGTCTTTCCCCTTGTAAAATATGAATTTCTACAGATGTCTGATTGTCAGCTGCTGTTGTAAAAATCTGGGTTTTCTTTGTAGGAACTGTAGTATTTCTTTCTATCATTTTTGTAGTTACATTTCCAAGAGTTTCTATCCCTAGAGAAAGAGGTGTAACATCAAGAAGAAGTATATCCTTATCTTTTAAATCACCTGCAAGAATTGCCCCTTGTATACCAGCCCCTATTGAAACACATTCCATTGGGTCAACTCCTCTTTCTATTTTTATGCCAATATAATCTTCAAGAAATTTCTGAACAATAGGCATTCTTGTTGGACCCCCTACAAGTATAACCTTTGCAATATCATTTTTTCTTAATTTTGAGTCTTCAATAGCTCTATCAATGGGACCTTTACATTTTTCTATGATAGGAGAAATAAGTTCTTCTAATTGAGATCTTCTTATTTTCATTGTAAGATGTTTTGGTCCTGTCTGGTCAGCTGTTATAAATGGAAGATTTATTTCAGTTTCAACTGTAGAAGAAAGTTCTATCTTAACTTTTTCTGCAGCCTCTCTGACTCTTTGAGTAGCCATTTTATCATTTTTTAGTTCAATTCCCGTATCTTTCTTAAATTCTGATTCAATATATTCAATCAGTACATTATCCATATCTGTTCCACCTAATTGTGTATCTCCACTGGTAGAAAGAACTTTAAAAACTCCTCCACCCATCATTTCCATAATTGTGACATCAAGGGTTCCTGCACCAAAATCAAAAACAATAAATTTTAATTCCTGGTTTAGTTTATCAAGTCCATAAGCGAAAGCGGCTGCTGTAGGTTCATTAATAAGCCTGACAACTTCAAGCCCTGCAATGGTACCTGCATCTTTTGTTGCCTGTCTTTGGTTATCATTAAAATATGCAGGAACAGTAATAACTGCTTTTTTTATGGGTTGTCCTAAAAATATTTCTGCATCTTTTTTTATTTTCTGAAGAATAAATGCTGAAATCTGCTGAGGAGTATATGTTTTACCAAATATATTATATTTGAAATCTGTTCCCATTTTTCTTTTGGCTGCTACAATTGTCCCTTCAGGGTTTATAGCTGCCTGTCTTCTTGCAGGTTCTCCAACAAGAAGTTGTCCATCTTTTGTGAAAGCCACATACGAAGGAAATGCTTTACCTCCCACAATGGTTGTACCTTCTGCACTGGGAATAATAACCGGTTTTCCTGCTTCCATTACCGCTGCTGAAGAATTGCTTGTTCCAAGGTCAATACCTATAATTTTTTCTGCCATTTTTATTTCCTCCTATATTTATTAATTTATTAAAGAATTGTTGTATCATCTCACAATCCATTACTTCGCTCTCTTCAAATCCTGCTTCTTTTCATAAAACTAAAGTAAGTAGCGATGCGCCTGCCTCACCGTCTCGGCAGGCCTGCAATACAATGCGACTTATTCGTCGCATCAGCAGGGATTTCAATCCTGCATTTTCTACGAAGATTGCTATACTGGGCGATGCAGGATTTGAACCTGCCGCCTCTTCCTTGTAAGGGAAGCGCTCTTGCCAACTGAGCTAACCGCCCCAATTATTGTTGATATCTCAAATCCCGGATTTGAACCTGCTTCTTGCACAGAATTAAAAATTCTGTGCTTCGGTCATCCGCCTCACCATCTCGGCGGACGTGCTATACAATGCGACTTATTCGTCGCATTAGCACCCTCTTCCTTGTAAGGGAAGCGCTCTTGCCAACTGAGCTAACCGCCCTATGTCCCTATATAGATTATATATTTTACTTTAAAAAAAAAATTTGACAAATTTTTATCTTGATAAATAATATATTAGTATTAAAATAAAAATTTAAAAATTATTAAAAAAAGGAGAGAAGAAATGATATTAGATGATATTAAAGAATCAGTTATAAGAGGAGATGCAAAAAAAACAAAAGAATTGGTAGACCAGGCAATTAAAGATAATGTGGATGTTGCTAAAATATTAAATGAAGGATTAATTGCCGGAATGAATATTGTAGGAATAAAATTTAAAGCCAATGAATTTTATGTACCTGAAGTTTTAATTGCAGCAAGAGCAATGAGCAGCGGTATGACTTTACTGCAGCCACTTATTGAAAAAGCAGGTATTAAATCTATTGGAAAAGTTGCAGTAGGAACAGTCAAAGGCGATTTACATGACATAGGGAAAAATCTTGTTGCCATGATGTGGAAAGGTGCAGGATTTGAAGTTATGGATCTTGGCATTGATACATCAGAAGAAAAATTTGTAGAAGCGATAAAAAATGGGGCTCAAGCTGTTGGGTTCTCTGCTCTTCTCACCACAACAATGCCAGGAATGAAAAATATTATTGAAAGGATAAAAAAAGAAGGACTCAGAGATAAAGTTAAAGTTATTATTGGCGGTGCTCCCATAACCCAGAGTTATGCAGATGAAATTGGTGCAGATGGATACGCTCCTGATGCTGGCTCAGCTGTAGATGAGTTAAAAAAATTACTTTCTGTATAAAAATTTGAAAATTATATATTTATATTATATTGGATTTTTGATTTTTGCTTATCTGTTTGGAAGTATTCCTTGGGGATACTGGCTGGCAAAAATTTTAAAAGGTATTGATATAAGAAATTTTGGAAGTGGAAATATAGGGGCTACTAATGTATATAGGGTATTAGGAACATGGCCGGGAGTATTTACATTTATCTTGGATGTTTCAAAAGGTATTATACCTATCTTAATTGTAAAAAATTTTTCTTATATAAAATTTTCCCCATTATTCTTTGTTTTTATTGGAATTATTACGATTATCGGGCATAATTATTCTATTTTTTTAAAAGGAAAAGGCGGAAAAGGAGTTAGCTGTAGTTTTGGAGTAATACTTGCCCTTTTCCCAATGGCAGCTGTTAGTTCTTTTCTTTTATGGTCATTTATTTTTCTTACTTCTGGATATGTTTCACTTGGCTCTATAATAGCTGCTTTATTTCTTCCTGTTTTTATCTTTATTTTCAATAAAAATCTTGTGTATATTATAACAGGAATCATTATTTTTTTAATTATCCTTTTTTCGCATAGGGCAAATATTATAAGACTTTTCAAAGGTAAAGAAAACAAAATAAAACTATGGTAAAAATAGGAATTATTGGAGCTGGCGGCTGGGGAACATCTCTTTCTATAATTTTATCAGAAAAACACAAAGTATACCTATGGGAAAAATTTCCAGATTATGCAGAAATTCTTGTTAAAAAAAGAGAAAATACCTATTTTCTTCCAGGGTTTAAAATCCCTGAAGAAATAGAAATAACAAGCGATTTATCAGAAGTGTTATCTTTTGCTTCATACATTATTATTGCTGTTCCTTCCCAATATTTTAGAAGTGTCGTAAAAGAAATTAAAAATTATTATAAAAACCAACCTATTCTGATAGCCACAAAAGGTTTAGAAGAAACAGGCTTAAAAATGTCTGATGTTTTTAAAGAAATATTGCCGCATGCATGTGTTTCAATTCTTTCAGGACCTACAATTGGAAGAGAAGTTGCAGAAAAAAAACCAACTGCAGCAGTTGTCGCTTCTGATAATATAAATACAGCAAAAAAATTCCAAAAAATTTTAAGTTCAAAAACTTTCAGGATATATACCACCAATGATATTACAGGTGTTGAATTAGCAGGTTTATCCAAAAATGTTATTGCAATAGGAGCCGGTATTGTAGAAGGATTAGGTTTGGGTATTAACACTAAATCCGCCTATTTAGCAAGAGGTATAGAAGAAATTAAAAGACTTGGAGCTGCTCTGGGGGGAAAAGAAAAAACTTTTTGGGGACTTGCAGGTTTAGGAGACCTTATTACTACCTCATTTAGTCCTTATAGCCGCAATAGAAGTTATGGAGAAGCACTGGCAAAAAATAAATCTGAAGAATTTCTTAAAAACACTAAAATGGTTGTGGAAGGAATAAGAGTTACAAAAATATTAAAACAACTTGGAGAAAAAAATAATATTGAACTTCCTATTATTTCTTCAATATATAGAATTATATATAAAAAAACAGACCCATGGAAAGAAATAAAAAAATTAATGACAAGAAAACTAAAAAATGAATAAAGATGAACAATTTTATAAAATACACCAGGTAAGTACAAAAACAAATGTTTCCCCCCATATTCTGAGATATTGGGAAAAAGAATTCCGGTTTTTAAAACCATTAAGAGACCAGCGGGGACAAAGAATATATTCAGAAAAAGATATTAAAAATATAGAAAAAATTAAAGAAATACTATATAATGAAGGATATAAAATAAAAGGAGCAAAAAAAAAATTATTAAATAATAAAAAAGAGATAAAACAAACTCAGCCTTTAATAGGTTTTTTAAAAAAAATTCTAAAAGATATACATGAAATAGAAAAATGTTTACAATAGGAATTCTTGCTTCTGGCAAAGGAAGTAATTTAAAAACAATTATTGATAAAATAAAGGAAGGATATTTTTCTTCTGTAAAAATATCCATGGTTTTAAGTGATAATCATAATTCCGGGGCGCTCAAAATAGCTCAAAAAGAAGGCATTAAAAATATATACATCCCACCTGGAAAATATAGAACTTTTCTCCAGCCGGATAAAGAAAAAGAGTATGTAAAAATCTTAAAAGAAAACAAGGTGGATCTTGTATGTCTTGCTGGATTTATGCGAATTATTAAACAACCCTTTTTTAAAGAATTCAATGATAGAATTATTAATATCCACCCTTCCCTTCTTCCTGCTTTTCCAGGACTTGAAGCATGGAAACAAGCATTTGACTATGGTGTAAAATTTACAGGCTGTACTGTTCATTTTGTCAGACAATGGCCCATAGATTCAGGGCCAATTATTCTTCAATCTGTGGTCCCTGTTCTTTCTGATGATACTTGTGAAACTTTATACCAACGAATACAAGAAAAAGAACATATTATATTCCCTCTGGCTATTAAATTAATTTCTGAAAATAAAATTTTTATTTCAAACAATAAGGTAATAATAAAATGAATGTAAGAAAAGCAGAATTAAATGATGTATATCAGATAAAAAATCTTATAAATGTTAATGCAAATAAAGGATTAATGCTTCCTGTTTCTGTAAATCAACTATATGAAAGAATAAGAGATTTTTGGGTAATAGTTGATGATAAAAATAAAGTGGTAGGATGCGGTGCCTTAAAAATTGTATGGAAAGATTTAGGAGAAATAAGGTCCCTTGCAATAAAAAATAATTTAAGACAAAAAGGGCATGGTAAACTTTTAATAAACAGACTCCTTGAAGAAGCAAAAGATATAGGTCTTAAAAAAGTTTTTGTTTTAACTTATGTACCTGCATTCTTTGAAAAATCTTCATTTCATAAAACAGAAAAATCAAAACTTCCACATAAAATATGGATGGATTGCATAAACTGTCCAAAGTTTCCAAGATGTGATGAAACAGCCCTTTTAAAAATATTATAAAAACTATGAAAACTATTATAAAATATTCTTTGATATTACTTGTTTTTGCAAATTTTCTTTACGCTTATCAATATGTTCCCCCAGCATCATCTTCACAGGAATTTCTCTCTGGAATTCCCCAGGAATTTTTTTCAGGCAGAAAAATAGAACTAAGAAAACATTTTTTAAATACTATTTTTGCTGCAGGTAATTCTATAAACTTTACAGGAAATTCAAAAGAAGATGTTTTCATGCTCGGATTTAATGTAAAGATTAATGGAAAAATGAAAAAAAGTGTATATATCGTAGGAGACCAGGTATATATTTCAGGAATTATCAACAATAACCTTACTGTAATTGCAAAAGAATTACACATAAATAATTGCATTATCAAAGGAAATGTTTCTATAATCTGCCCTTCTGTAAATATAGGACAAAATTCATATTTTAAAAGTATTACCAAAATATATGCCAATCATGCTCTAATAGGCGGGAATTATAAAACTTTAATTATTAAAGGAAAAAAAATTTATTTCCTTCCCAACACTAAAATAGAAAATAATCTTTACCTTCAGTCTGCAGAAAAACCAAATATTAATCTATCATCTATAACCAAAGGTAAATACTATTATAAAAAATTTTTTACTCCAAAGATTGAAAAAATATTCTCAACAAAAAACAGAATGATTTTTTCATTTTTAAGTTTATGTGTTCCTTTTATTTTAATGATTTTCTACGCACCTAATTTTTTAAGGGATACTGCTGTTGTGATTGAAAACTCACCTGTAAAAACATTTTTTATGGGACTTTTAAGCCTTATTATCACTCCTATAATTCTTTTTATTTTAATGTTAACTGTCATTGGAGCACCCCTTAGTTTCATTTTTTTGTTCTTTTATTTTGCTCTTATTTATTTTTCCAGAGGCTTTGCTGCTGTAAGTCTTGGAAGACAAATTTTTATAAAATTGAAAGAAAATCATTTAAAAACCTTTTTATCTGTTATTACAGGAATAGGAATTTTTGTTCTTCTTACAAGTATTCCAATAGCAGGATATTTTTTCCAGGGCCTTTTTATTATTTTTGGTTTTGGAGCAATGACAAGCGGGAGATTTATGTTATATAAAAAATTAAGAAAATCTAAAATTTTATAAAATGGAGGATATATGAAAATCGTACTTGCTTATTCCGGAGGACTTGATACCTCAATTATAATTAAATGGCTTAAAGATAAATATAATGCAGAAATAATAGCCTTTACAGTGGATATTGGACAAAAAGACAATCCGAAAATTCTTGAAGAAAAAGCATATAAAGCAGGTGCATCTAAATTCTATTTTAAGGACATGAAAGAAGAATTTGTAAAAGAATTTGTTTTCCCCTCTCTTAAAGCCTCTGCCTTATATGAAAATAAATATCCTCTTGCTACTGCCCTTTCAAGACCTTTAATAGCAAAAGGTATGGTAGAAATAGCCCAAAAAGAAAAAGCAGATGCTTTTGTTCACGGATGCACAGGAAAAGGAAATGACCAGGTAAGATTTGAATTCTCTTTTAAGTATCTTGCACCGGAAATAAAAATAATTGCGCCTGTAAGAGAATGGGAATTTAAATCCCGGGAAGAAGAAATAGAATATGCTAAAAAACATAATATTGTTGTATCAGTAAGTAAAAAATCCCCCTACAGCATAGACTGGAATCTTTGGGGAATAGCTATTGAATGTGGCATCCTTGAGGATACAGAAAAAGAACCACCCGAAGATGCATACCAGATAACAAAAAATCCGCAACAGGCTCCTTCAAAACCAGAATATATTGAAATTGAATTTGAAAAAGGCATACCTATAGGATTTAATGGGAAAAAATATCCTCCGGTTCAATTAATACAAAAGATTACAGAGATTGCAGGAAAACATGGAATAGGAAGAATAGATATAATAGAAAATAGATATGTAGGAATAAAATCAAGAGAAATATACGAAGCTCCGGCAGCAACTTTTCTTCATATAGCACATAATGAATTAGAAGCCCTGACAATGGACAGAGAACTGTACCATTTTAAAAATATTATTTCTCAGAAATATGCACAACTTGTATACTATGGATACTGGTATACACAATTTAGAGAAGCCCTTGATAATTTTATAGAGAAAACCCAGGAGTTTGTAACCGGAAAAATAAAACTAAAATTATTTAAAGGAAACTGTATTATTGCAGGAAGAAGGTCCCCCTACTCTCTTTATGATACAAAACTCTCTACATATACCAAGGAAGATACCTTTGACCAGAAAGCCTCCAAAGGATTTATAGATATTTCAGGATTGCCTGTATACCTTGAAGGCAAAAGAAAAAAATATGCAAAAAGAAGCTAAAGCAAGAATTAAAATACCTTAAAGTGTAATTTGAGAAATATAAAAACCGATAAGTTTGACGAGAATAAGATTAAGAAATACAATAGATAAGATGAATAGAAAACAACTTATACAGCAAATAGAATCTTTTCGTAAATCACGAGTAATTACTTATCTTACCGGGGACCGCCAAGGTCCAGTGAATGCACGAATTGCTATGGATATTATTCCTTTAATCAGTAAACAATTACGAACAATTGGCAAAACAGATAATATTGATTTATTTTTATACAGTTCAGGTGGAGATACAATGGTTCCATGGCGTTTAGTCTCAATGATTCGTGAATATTGCAATAAATTTTCAGTTTTGATTCCTTACAAGGCACATAGTGCAGGTACAATGATATCCTTGGGTGCAGATGAAATAGTAATGAGTGATCTGTCAGAAATTTCACCCATTGATCCCTCAACTGCAAATATTTTCAATCCCCAGGACCCTCATAATCCCCAAAATAAAATTCCTATAAGTGTTGAAGACGTTATGGCTTATTTTGACCTGGCAAAAAACAAATTCGGAATAAAATCCGATGAAGACCTGGCAAAAATTTTCAATAAATTTGTTGAATCAAATCCTCAAATTCATCCCCTGGCATTAGGTAACATCAATCGCACCCACAATTTGATTCGTATCTTAGCAAGACGTCTTTTAAAAAGTCATAAATTTACATTAAAAGATGAGGAAATTGAAAAGATTGTTGATTATTTTACAGAAAAATTATATTCGCATCAATATTTTATTGGCCGTAAAGAAGCTATGGAGGATTTAGGACTAAAAACCGTTATTTCTGCTAAAGAAGAATTATCGCAAACAATGACTGGATTATATGAAGAATATGCAAAAGAAATGGAACTTGGTGTCTTATGGAATGCAGAAAATGAAATAGGAATTAATGCAATGCAAAATAGAAAATCTTACAAGATTGCTTTTATTGAGAGTTTACAATTATCAAATTATTTTGAACTTTCAATTGAGTATAGAAAACAACAGATAAATATGGTTCATCAAACTCCACAAGGTCCAATTCAAATTCCACAGGAACAAGTCAGTTTTAAAATTGTAGACCAGGGATGGAAATAAGAAAAAAAATATTTTATGAGTTATATCCAATCTACGTGCTGAAAAAGAAAACAGAATTTCAACTATTTCTCAGTTTACTGGCAAGGAACTTAAAGCCTCTTTTGCTATAGAGTGCATCTTAAACTATGCCATTTAAATTTACAAAATCATACTTTTTATTATGTGAAGGCGATGATGACAAAGGTTTTTTAGAAACCCTTATCAATGAGTATGATGAATTAGATAACCTAATTCTGTTGTGTCAAAAATAAATCTTAATGATATAATCTTTAATATAATTTTTGATTATGGTCAAAAAACATTTTATTACTCGCGGGCCTAAAGAAACAGAAAATGCCGGGAAAAAATTATCTGAAGAGCTAAATTTTTCAGATATTGTTATCTTTAAAGGACCATTTGGATGTGGAAAAACCACAATGATTCGGGGAATAATAAAATATTTTACAGGTGAAAATATAGTCACAAGTCCATCATTTGTTATACTAAATGAATATGAAGGTAAAATCCCTATATATCATTTTGACCTATATAGAATCACCAGTTCCGCTGAACTTGAAACAGTAGGTTATAAGGATTATCTTGGAAAAGGACTTGTTCTTATAGAATGGCCGGAAAAAATTATCCCTATGATAAAACAGAAATATATCCAGGTGGATATCAGATATATTTCTTTAAAAAAAAGAGAAATAAACATCCATGAGAAAACTTATAATTAAAAGGTTATTGCATATAATCCCTCTGGTAATAGGAATGAGTTTTATTACATTTCTTATGATAAGATTTTCCCCGGGAAGTCCATTTACAACGCTAAGGATGAATCCTGAAATTTCTCCTGCAACAATAGCGGCACTGGAAAAAAGTTTTGGATGGAACAAGCCTCCTATTATTCAATACCTTGACTGGCTTAAAAATATTTGTTTGTTAAATTTTGGTATTTCTTTTACCTATCATACACCTGTACTTACTCTTATAAAATATAGATTAAAAAACACATTATGTCTGGCTTTATTTTCTTTATCTTTAAGCTGGATTCTCGCCATTCCTCTTGCTGTTATTGCAGGATATAAAGAGAATAAATTTATTGATAAAGTGCTTTCTTCTATTGCATACATATCTATTTCTCTTCCATCATTTTTTGTCGCTCTTCTTTTTGTATATTTTGTAAGCAAAACCAATGTATTGCCTCTTGGAGGAACACGTTCGCTTTTTGGTGCCAATGTTACACCATACCAGCATTTTGCCGATTATCTTTCTCATCTTCTTGTCCCCGGGCTTGTTCTAACTTTTGTAAACCTTGGATGGATTTTCAGACTTATGAGAAATAATTTCATAGATGTTTACCATAGTCCATATATCACGACAGCATGGGCAAAAGGACTTTCAACAAAAAAAGTTTTATTCAGACATGCTTTTAAAAATGCCATAAATCCAATGTTAACAATTCTTGGACTTGAAATAGGAAGCCTTTTAAATGGGGCAGCCCTGGTAGAAATTATCTGTGGCTGGCCAGGTATGGGAAGTTTAATTCTTCATGCGGTTTTATCAAAAGATATGTATGTGGTAATGGGGTCTCTTGTTATAAGCGGAGTACTTTTAATTATTGGAAATCTTATAGGGGATATTTTGCTTCTTTTAACTGACCCAAGGATAAAAATATCATGAGAATTTTTTTACAAAGATTAAGAAGATATAGTAAATTAGGTTATTTAAGTTTTATATTTCTTGTTATATTTTATTTTATTGCATTCTTTGCAGATTTATTTGTGCCATATAATTATACACACCAATGGCTGTCAAAATCATTTTGTCCTCCAACAAAAATACATTTTATAGGACCAAAAGGACATTTTCACATTAGACCGTTTGTTTATAATTATGTCATTGTAAATCCTGCTTTAAGAACATATAAAGAAGATAAAACCAAAAAATATCCTATATTTTTCTTTGTAAAAGGGCCAGAAAGAAAAATTTTTGGTATTTTTAAAACAGATAGATATCTTTTTGGTGTCCAAAAACCAGCAGGAATATTTTTATTTGGAACAGACCTTTATGGAAGAGATTTGTTTTCCAGACTTCTCTATGGAGCAAGAATTTCTCTTTCTATCAGTTTAATCGGGGTGCTTTTTTCTTTTGTTTTTGGTCTTATTACAGGAGGCATTGCCGGATATTATGGAGGGGTTATTGATTATATAATAATGAGATTTACAGAAATTCTTATGGTTTTCCCATCCTTTTATCTTATGCTTGCTCTTAGGGCAGCTTTTCCTTTAAGCCTTTCAAGTGTTCAGGTGTATTTTTTAATTGTTCTTATTTTAAGTATTATTGGCTGGGCGGGTCTTGCAAGAATCATCAGGGGTATGGTTCTTTCTATCAAGGAAGAAGAATATGTTTTAGCGGCTAAATCCATGGGGCTTTCAGATTTCAAAATTATAACCTCACATATTATTCCAAATACATTTTCCTATACCATAACCGCTTTGACTATATCTATCCCAGGTTATATTATAGGAGAAGCCGCTTTAAGTTTATTAGGCCTTGGAATCCAGGAACCCTATCCAAGCTGGGGAAATATTTTAAGCTCAACTATAGGAAATCTGAGAGTTTTAACTTATGACCCATGGATGCTTATACCTGGTTTTTTTATATTTTTTGTTCTTATAAATTTTAATTTTCTTGGGGATGTACTAAGGAGTGTACTTGACCCTAAAAACTGGTAATACCAAATTATTTTCATCCAGATAGCTGCGTTGTTTTCAAAATCAGTTTCGTGCGACATACATGTGTATGTCTCCTTGCTCTCTGGTGAACTAATTTGGTATTCTCTTAGGAATTAACTACAATTAGTGTATAAAAAAAATGGAAAAAATTCTTCAGATAAAAGATTTAAGTATTTTCCGGAAAATAATTTCAGGAGATACGCAGAATATTATTGAAAACATAGACATGGATATTTTCAAAAATGAAATATTTTGTCTTATTGGGGAATCAGGTTCAGGAAAAACAACCATTGCCCTTTCAATTCTTAAACTTCTGCCAATTTCTTTTGATATTATTAGTGGGGAAATTTTATTTGAAGATAAAAATATTATCAAAATGAATAAAGAGGAAATGCAAAAAATAAGAGGAAAAAAAATTTCAATGATATTTCAGGAACCTTCTGCTTATCTTAATCCATTAATGATATCAGGCAAACAGATAGAAGAATCTATCAAAGAAAATGAACCAGATAAAAAATCCAGAGTTATCAAAATTCTAAAAGAGGTGGGCCTGGAAGAAAAACATTATTTTTCTTATCCGCATCAGTTAAGCGGAGGTATGCAGCAAAGAATTATGATAGCTATGTCAATTATAAATCATCCTTTACTTCTTTTAGCTGATGAACCCACAACAGCGCTTGATATTATTACTATTCACCAGATAATACATATGCTAAAAGAACTACAGAAAAAATATCAGATGAGCATATTATTTATAACTCATGACCTTTCTATTGGAATGGAAATAGCAGATAGAATAGGAATAATATATAAAGGGGAAATTGTGGAAATTTTTAAACCTATGGAAATAGAAAATTTATCACATCCATATAGTAAAAAATTATTCAATTCTATGATTGGCAGATATAAAAAAGGAGAAAGAATTAAAATTACAGATGAAAAAAATACTTGAAATAAAAAATATTAAAAAAAGTTTTATTGTAAAAGACAGGTTTGGATTAAAAGAAATTAAAACAGAGGCATTAAAGGATGTATCTTTTCATGTATACCAAGGAGAAAATTTCGGAATAGTCGGGGAATCAGGTTCAGGAAAAACAACCCTTGCCAAAATTATTCTTTACCTTGTAAAACCAGATAAAGGGAAAATTTTTTTTAATGATGAAGAAGTAACAGGATTTTCTCAAAAGAAAATGTTAGAGTATAGAAAAAGCACAAGCATAATCTTTCAAAATCCTTATAAATCCTTAAATCCACGTTTTACTGTAGAAAAAACCATATCTGAATCTATATCTGAAAAAAATAAAACAATCAGGAACAAAATAGTGGAAAAACTACTTGAACAGGTTGGACTTGATACATCTTATCAACATAGGTTTCCTCACCAGTTAAGTGGTGGAGAAAGACAAAGAATAGCAATCGCAAGAGCAATAGCCCCGCAACCTTCTCTAATAATTGCTGATGAACCAACAGCAAATTTAGATGCATCCATTCAGGGTCAGATTATAAATCTTTTAATGGATATTAAAACAGAATTAGGTATTACATATATTTTTATTTCTCATGATATGAAACTTATAAACTATTTCTGCGATAGAGTTGCCATTCTATATAAAGGAGAAATAGTGGAAATTGGAACCTGTGAGCAAATTGTAAATACCCCTTCTCATCCCTACACAAAAATTCTATTAAATCCTGATATAAAAATAGATATTAAAGAAAATATCAATGAATCTGAGTTAATTGAAATTGAACCAGAACATTTTGTTAGAAAAAATTCTTTACCTGAAATAGAAAATATAATAAAATAATATAAATATAAAATTTACAATGGAGAATTTTTATTATGGCAGAAACTTATAAAAAAGTTGAAAAACAAATTGTCCTTCCTCTAAAAAATGCTTTTCAGATGAGTTTAAGAAGTATAAGAATTAGATTTGGCAGGTCTTCTATTGTAACAATGTCTATTGTTTTTGGAATTGCGTTTTTTATGTCAGTTATGACTAATAATGTATTTATTTCTAATGCTCTAAAAAATGGACCGGAAAGTCTTAAAGTAATACTGCAACAGGGGGCAGGTGAGAATGAATCAAAAGAAATATGGTTAATATCTCTTTCTCTTATAGTATGTACAGTAGGTATCATTAATTCAATGCTAATGTCAGTGACAGAACGGTCAAGAGAAATCGGAACCATGAAATGTTTAGGAGCTTTAGACCATTTTGTTGTAGAACTTTTTCTTATAGAAGCCTTTATTCAGGGGATTATTGGTTCTCTTATAGGCATTATAATAGGAGTACTATTTACAACAATCAGTCTTTTATTTCAATATAAAGGAATTATATTTTCAGTTTTTCCTGGTGGGGAAATTTTAAAATATTCTTTAATGGCTCTTATTTTAGGAACATCTTTAACAATGATTGGAGCACTTTATCCTTCTTTATTATCTGCAAAAATGGAACCTGCAGAAGCCATAAGAAGAGAAGTTTAATAAAAACCTTGGGAGGAAACAAATGCCAAAGGAAACAATTGTACGAACAATAGATGTAAAAAAAACATATCTATTGGGAAAAATACCACTTGATGTTTTAAAAGGAATAAATATAGAAATACATAAAGGTGAATATATTTCTATTATGGGCCCATCAGGAAGTGGAAAGACAACTCTTTTTAATATGATAGGCGGTCTGGATAAACCCTCTGAAGGAAAAGTATATATAGATGAAGTGGATATTGCACAGCTTGATGCTTATGAACTTGCATGGTTAAGATGCAGAAAAATAGGATATATTTTTCAAACATTTAATTTGATTCCGGTTATGACAGCTCTTGAAAATATTACACTTCCTATGATTTTTGGCGGAATGAACACAGATGATGCTATGAATAAGGCAAAACAACTTCTTGAAACAGTAGGGCTTGGACATAGATTACACCATAAACCTTTTGAACTTTCCGGAGGACAACAACAAAGAGTTGCTATTGCCAGAGCTTTTGCAAATGACCCGGCTATTATTTTAGCAGATGAACCAACAGGAAACCTTGACCTTAAAACAGGAACAGAAATTATTAACCTTCTCAAAGATATGAATAAACAAAAATTTGTTAGTATTATTACAGCGACACATGACTTAAAAATGCTTGATGTTTCTGACAGAATTGTATGGATAAGAGATGGAATGGTAGAAAGAATAGAAGACAGGGCAAATCTTGATATTAAAGTGGGACAGTTTGAAAATGAATAAAGATACAAACCTGGGGATTATTGGTTGTGGTAATATGGGAACATCCTTTATAGAAGGACTTTTATCTTCCAAGACATATAAACCTGAAAGAATATATATTTCAGATATTGATACTGAAAAAATCAAAAATCTACAAGAAACATATAAAATAAACTCCGTGGGAATAGATAAACTTGTTAATACATGTAATATTATCTGCCTTATTGTAAAACCAAAAGATATAAAATTAGTTTGTTTAAAAATAAAACAATCTCTTGATAACAAAAAAATAGTTATTTCATTTATTGCCGGTATTAAAACCAATCAAATTGAACAAATTCTTGAAAAAAAAATTCCAGTTTTAAGAATAATGCCAAACTTAGCTGTTTCCATTTCTAAAGGGATAATAGGATATAGTAAAGGAAAATATTTTAATGATTCTTTAATAGAAAAAATAGAACCTATATTTAAAAATATTGGATTTTTCTTTCCGATTGAAGAAGAAAAAATGTATTTATTAACTGCAATATCCGGCAGTGGTCCTGGATATCTTTTTTATTTCGCAGAAATTATTTATAAAATTCTTTTGGATAATGGATTTACCAAAGAGTCTTCAAAAAAAATTGTAGGTAATCTTTTTGAAGGTTCAGGAAAAATGATAAATAGAAACAGCGATGAACCAAAAATTTTAAAGGAAAAGGTCTCGTCCCCGGGTGGAACAACAATTGCAGGATTGGAAGTATTAAAAAGATATAAAATAGAAGAAATTTTAAAAGAAACCATCAAAACATCTGAAAAAAAGGCAATAGAACTTTCCAAAAACTTATAAATATAACATTATTTATTCTTCAGAGTTAGTCAAACTAACATTATCAAATTTTACAGGATATGGATTTTCCTGTGTGGTAACTATTAAATTTCCCATATTTTGCTGCTGTTTAGTGGCAAAAGTAAGTTCTAATAATGATATTTTTTTTATATTAAAACTTACACTATTAAACACCAATTGTGTTTTAATAGGAACCCCCTGATTGGCAGCCACACTAAAAAGATTTGAATTGGTAGCCATAGAACCAAAATTTCCTGTGCCATCTGAAGAAAAAGTTATTCCATTCATTGTTGCTTCTGAAACAGGGTAAACAACTCCATAAGGGTCTATAGCCTGGGCTGAAAGAAGAATAAAAATATTATTGGGATTGGATTGGTTTGTAATAGTCAGGTTACAAACCAAACTTGAATTTGAAAGTTTACACTTTGTTATAGCAAAAAAGAAATTATGAGATTCCTGAATTTGTAAGGCCGGCTTGATACCATTTTTTTCTGAAGAAGCCTGTCTATTAGTAGTAGAAGATTGTGTTAAAAGAGCATCTATAGTACTATCTTTTTCAAGATTAAAATCAAATGTTGCTAAAATTTTTCCTGTTTTAGTGGAAATAATTTTGGCAAAAACTTCAACTCTATTATTTAATGGTAAAACTGTTCCTGTCAGAATTGTTTTTATCCCTGATATTTTAGCAACTGTTAAAGCCGTAGAAGGATTTATAAAATCAGAAACTTCTATTCCATTTTTTTTAAGAAGCGCATCCATATAAGTCCTATCTATAATATTAAATTTATTTGAAGAATCAGCAAGCGCAACAGATAATTCTTCAGCAACAAATCTACCCAACTCTGTAGGTTTTCCTTTAAGATTGATAAAATTTATCACTGCAATTGTATTTATATTAAGATTGGTTAGACTATTACTAATGACAGGAGAAATTTTTTCTATACCACTTTCTAAAGCATATAAAGGATAAGAAAATATAAATAACAAACTGCATATAAAAAAAATCTTATAATAATTTTTCATATATTTTATTGTTTCATCCACCAATATAATTTTACCTTTTATTTTTATAAATTGTCAATTGTCTGTATGGAGGTTTCTGAAAAAGTCCATATGATAAGTTTGGATTGTCTTTTCAGCCATAGGCTGATAAGTAAATTATATAATTTTTATTTTAACAAGGACTTTTTCAGAAACCTCGTATCTATATTAACTTATGCATATTTTATTCCGGCAAATATTCCGTAAGCCATTCCATTGTTAGATGATAATGCAAATAAAATTTCATTGGTTCCTTTATTCCATATAACCTCTCTGGAATATTGAGCTGGCAAAGCAGGATTTATCGCATCAGGTTGACAATCAACCTCTTTACCATTCACCCATACCTTAATAGGCCCGTCTGCACCATAAGCCAAATATCCTTTTTGAGTATCAGCGGAATTATAATAAGTTAAAAGATAGATTGTTCCATTTTTATTTTCATGTATTCCCCGGATATCAATAAATCCTTTAGAACTTATACTTACTCTACCTTCTATATCGGGTTTACACAGACTTATTCCGGGATATTTCATATTTTTCATATTTTTTACAGGTTCTTGTAATAAACTTACCAAAAAATTTGTTAAAATAATATCTGCCCATTTGATGGATTTCATTCTATCTTTTTCTGTAAGTTTAGCTCCTCCATTAGAAGTATTATCTCCTCTATATAAACCTTTTTGTTTTGCTTCAAATATATTTTTTTTGGCTCTTGGAATTTCCTTTTTATATTGTGGCAGCCACTGAGATTGTAAAACAAGCATCTCATCTGTCATCTGGGAAATTTCTTCTGTATTGCATACAGCTGCAGTTAAAGGGTCCATCATCATTGCCTGTTTAAGAAGAAATACATCTCCATGGCATCCAGCTTCTACAGCCAAACGTTGGACAGAAATAGAAGCATTACAAATAGCAGCACATCCTAAAGGTAAGTTCCCAACCTGAGGAATACTAATACCATTTTTATCTACATAACAGGGGACTTCCACTATAGCATCTGTAGGCAAATTGGTTATACAATTATTATTTACAACATTAAAATGTCCTCTATAAATTCTTCCTGTTTCCAAAGCCTCAATAATATAACTTCCATGTTCATGCCCTCTTGACTGGGAATTAATCGGCTGACTATGTTCTTTTATTAAATCTGAAAATTCAGTTTGAAAATAATTCCTTCCTTCAAAACATACCCTTAGATACCCTCCTGTCTCTCCATTAATCCAAAGACCATTTTGCCAGCTGCTTTCATCCAGCCAATTTTTTATTTCCTCTGGTCTTTTTCTATACCATGGCAGATATTCTGATAAATGTCCATTGCTTTCAGTTGAATAATATCCAAAATACTTTAAAACATCTATCCTGACTTTTTCCTGTCTGGAAAACACAGGATGTTTTTCAAAACCTTCAAGAAGTCTATCTGTCCAATCCTTGCCATCATAAATTACTTTTATATACCAGGTTTGATGATTTATACCGGCGCATATAATATCTACATCAGATGGTTTTATATTAATAGGTTCTTTACCGGATTTCTTTCTTTCTTCATTTATCAGTAATTTTATAACTTCTGTAATCTGCCAGTGACCACCCATAACTCCATGGCAAAGGCCTATTGTTTTGACATTACCATAATGGTTGGCAACCCAGGTGTTTATCGCATTTGGATTGGCATAGTTTAGAAATAGGACATTCTGCGAAGAAACATCTTTAATATCTTTACAAAATTCTAAAATTACAGGAATGTTTCTTTGTCCGTACATAATTCCACCAGGACCAAGTGTATCCCCCACGCATTGGTCTACCCTGTATTTAAGAGGCATTTCTATATCTAACTTAAATGCTTCAAGCCCACCTACCCTCACACAATTTATTACATAATCAGCACCTTCCAATGCTTTTTTTCTATTGGTCATTGCTGTAATTTTTGCCGGAAGTTTATTTTCTTTGATATCTTTCCGGCATAATTGAGCTACCATATCTAAGTTTTGCTCATTAATGTCTGTAAACATAAAATGTGTATCAACAAGTTCAGGCACAGAAAGAATATCTCTAAATAATCCTCTGGTAAAACCCAAACTACCCGCTCCAATAAATACTACTTTTTTAGCCATTTTTTTCCCTATCTCTATAACACATTAATATTGTTAATGAGTTTCTCTTTTTCTTTTTCTAATTCTTCTTTGAGTTTTTTAGTTTGTTCTATTGTTTTTTCAGACGCACTGGATAGAAACTTTTCATTACCTAATCTGGTTTCTATCTGGTGAAGGTTTAACAATACCCTGTCTAATTTTTTTTGAATTTTTTCCTTTTCTTTTTCTTTATCAATCGCACCTTCTATTTTAAGATAATACCAGCCATTATCCCATTTTATACTTTGTGGAATATGAGATTGGCTTGATTGTTGAAATTGCACCTTTGTAAGAAATTGAATAATTTCTTTTGTTTCTTCGTTCTTTAATAATTCTATATTATAAAATTCTCCCTGTATTTGTTTGGTGATAGGTAAACTATAACTTGTTTTTTTATCTCTTATTTCAGTAACAAATTGCTGAAGTTGGTCTATCTGATATATTGTTTCTCCATAAAATAAATTTTCATTAAAAGATGGCCATCTGCTGTTTATAATTAAATTACTGTCTAATTCTACAAATTTTCCAAGTCTGTGCCATAATTCTTCAGTAATAAATGGAATAAATGGGTGTAAAAGTTTTAATGATTGATATATTACATACAAAGAAACCGGAATAACTATTTCTTTAAAATATTCTTCCTCTTCTTTATGAATCTTTGAAATTTCAAGATACCAATCACAGAATTGATGCCAGAAAAACTCATAAATTATTTCTTCTGCCTCATTAAATCTATATTCTTCAAGGCATTGGGTAATTTTATTTATTCTTTCATTTACAAGTGTAAGTATCCATTTTTCTGAAATTTTAAGTTGATTTTCTTTTATTTTTTCTATTATAGCAAAATCAATTTTAGGTTTATTTGTTTTTTCAGTTTTTATAGATATATATCTAAACGCATTCCATATCTTATTAAGAAAATTTCTTCCCTTTATGTAAAAATCAGCAGGTAAAAATACATCCTGGCCAAAAGATGTTAGAGAAATAAGACTAAATCTTAAAGCATCTGCACCTGTGTGTTCTATAATCTCTACAGGGTCCACAGCATTACCAAGGGATTTACTCATTTTTTTCCCTGTCTGGTCCCTTACTGTGCCATGAATATAAACAGAATTAAAAGGACACTTTTCTACGAATTTATATCCTGCTATAACCATTCTGGCGACCCAAAAAAATAAAATTTCCTGGGCAGTTACAAGGGTATCTGTTGGATAAAACACCTTCAGGTCTTCTGTTTCTTCCGGCCAGCCAAATACTCCAAAAGGCCAAAGCCATGAGGAAAACCATGTATCTAAAACATCTGAATCCTGAACAGGAAATGGTGAATTACAAAACTTACATTTATCTGGTTTTGTTTCTGAAACATTAACTTTTTCACAGTACTGGCAATAATAAACAGGAAGCCTATGGCCCCACCATATCTGCCTGCTTATACACCAATCCTGAATGTTATATAACCATTGTAAATAAACCTTTGTCCATCTTTCCGGATAAAACTTTAATTCTCCTGTTTCCACTGCTTTTATTGCTGGAGAAACAAGTGTCTTCATACTTACAAACCATTGCTTTGAAAGGTAAGGTTCTATTATCGTTTCACACCTATAACAATGTCCCACCCTATTCTGATAATCTTCAATTTTTTCTATGAGATTTAGATGTTTTAGTTCTTCTATGATTTTTTTCCTGCATTCAAATCTATCCAGTCCTTTAAACTTTCCTGCCATCTCATTCATTTTTCCTGTTTTATCCATGATAACAATTGTCTGAAGATTATGTCTTTTGCCAATACTAAAATCATTAACATCATGCCCGGGGGTAACTTTAACTGCACCGGTACCAAACTCTTTATCTACAATCTGGTCCTGTATAATTGGTATTTCACGATTAACAAAAGGAAGAATAACAGTTTTTCCTATTAAATTTTTATATCTTGTGTCTGAAGGATTTACTGCTACAGCTGTATCACCAAGCATTGTTTCAGGCCTTGTCGTTGCAACTGTAATATAAAAATCTTTTCCTGGATATCTTATATAATAAAGGTGACTCTCTTTAGTGGTATAAATAACTTCTTCATCTGAAAGGGCCGTAGTACATCTTGGGCACCAGTTAATTATTTTTTCCCCCTGATATATAAGACCTTCCTCATATAATTTAATAAAAACATCTGTCACTGCTTTTGAAAATTTTTCATCAAGTGTAAAACAAAGTCTTTGCCAATCACAGGAGGCTCCTAATTTTTTTAACTGGTTAATAATGGTATTACCATACCCTTCTCTCCACTTCCATACCTCTTCAATAAATTTTTCCCTTCCAATGGCATCTCTTGTTATACCATTTTTATTTAGCTTTCTTTCAACAACATTTTGTGTGGCAATTCCTGCATGGTCTGTACCGGGAACCCAAAGAGCACCAAACCCCTGCATTCTTTTCCATCTTATTAAAATATCCTGAATGGTATTGTTTAAGGCGTGGCCTATATGAAGATAACCTGTGATATTAGGTGGTGGGATTACAATAACATAAGGTTTTTTAATTTCTGCTGCGGATGCTTCCACATGAAAAACATTTTCTTTTTCCCATATTTCATACCAATAATCTTCATAAATTTTTGGATTGTATTTTTCTGGTATCATTATTATTATTTCAGAAATCAGACTTTTTTATAGATTCGGAAAAAACCTTTTTTAAAGGAACATTTTGTTCTATAGCAATTTTTTTACAGGATTCATATTCAGGAGATATATTTACAATATTTCCATTTAAATAAGAGAGTTTTACAGGAATTTCCCCAAAAATTGTTTTTATGAATTTTATTTCCCTTTTTAAAGGATATCTTATTTCTTCTCTATATCTTATTCCAATACTTGAAGTTTCTTTAAAAATTATTTCCATCAATCTATCTTTTTTATCCGGAAAACATAGAATTTTTAAATTAAAAACAGGCCTTGACTTTTTTGTTATTCCCGGGAAAATTGATACTTCAAGTGCTTGTTGTTCATAAAGTTTTTCTATCACATGTTCAAAAATTATAGGATTTGTATCATCTATAGATGTTTCAATAATTCCAATATTTTCAGATGTATATTGAAAAGATTCTCCATAAGAAAAAACCACCATATCAGAAGGAATTTTTTCATTTGTTCCTGTTCCATAGGAAGTATCAATAGTTTTTATGGGAGGAGTATCTTTAAATTCATCTACTATACCTTTTATAATTGAAATACCCGTAGGAGTTGTAATTTCAAAAGGGACATCTTTAAAAATAACAGGTAATCCCTTTGATATTTCCATTGTGGCAGGAGCGGGCTGAGAAATTCCTACTGGAGAAGCATAAACTTTTTCAATTCCCAGAAACTCAAGAAGAATAACCACAGAAGTAATTTCTATAATAGCATCAGTTTGTCCTACCTGATGAAAATGAATTTTATCCAGGGGTTCTTTATGAATTTTAGATTCCGCCTGTGCAATGATATTAAATATTTTAAGTATTCTGGTTTTTATAGATTTCTTAAGACCACTTGTTTCAATTATTTTTTTTATTTCAAGATAAGAATTTGGTTTTTCCTTGTTTTTTAAAGATATTATAAACTGATTAGATTCAAAATGATGATGAGAAGAAGGAAGTTCTCTTCTGACTGAAATAAATTTTAGTTCATATATATTGGGTAATACTATTTTTTTTAGTTCTTTTTCAAGATATTTATAATCAGATACACCTATAAGGCAAGCCGCAAGCATATCTCCGGCACAACCATTCTGTATATTAAAATAACCTGTTTTCATTTTTGCTTAAGGAATGAATAGCTGAGAGATGGAAGATTTTACAACATCAACTTTTACATTTTCTGCGATTTTTAAAGAAACTATTTTCCCTTTAATTTCTTCTATCTGTCCTATCATACCGCCAATTGTAATTACCTTATCGCCTCTTTTAAGATTATCTAATATTTCTCTTCTTTGTTTTTCTTTTCTCTGTTGGGGAAGAATTAAAAGAAAATAAAAAATCGCAAAGATAATAATCAGAGGCAAAAGACTTAAAAATCCCGCACTAAAATTTGGAGCTTGTCCCATTTTTTTCTCCTATGGTTAAATTACATTGCTCTTAATCCCACTTTTGTTTCAAGAGCCAATAATCTTTCTTTAATTTCTGAAGTAATCCTGACTTCCCTTTCAATGGCATCTATTCTGTGGTCTAATCCATCTATTTTACTTTCCAGTCTCTCTATTTTTTTATCTAATCCTTCTATTTTATTATCCAGTCCTTTTATTTCTGCTTTTACTCCATCTATTTTACTTTCCAATCCCTCTATTTTTCCTTCTAATCCTTCTTTTAATCCTGTAATTCTTTGTTCCAATCCATTTACCTGCCCCTCTAATTTTTCTATTTTGGGAGCAATCACTGTTTGTAAAAACTCTAATACTTTCATAGACATATTTTTTTCTCCTTAACTCTTATATTACCATATTATATTACATTATCATAAATTTTAGTAATTAATATCAATTCAGAAGTAATCTTCTGCTTTTTGAAATACATCAGGAATTTCTTTAGCATGTATTTTAAGAAGTTCTTTCCATAAAGACTTTGCTCTCTGTGTATTTTGATAAACTGGATAAGCAAATAATGCTTCAGCAAAAATTTTAGGGTCAGAAGTCGCAATAGCATCACCAAGTAATGTCTGGTGTGTTGCCAAAGAACTGATAAGTCCATGAAAACAATCAGGAACTTCAAGGTCATGGTCCGGGTGAACACCTTCTTTATCTAAAAGCATTGAATACTCCAAAACAGTCCTATCTTTAAATCCCTTTACTGCTCCTCTATTGGGAAAACTGGCAGCAAGCCATTGTTTTGAATTTCCTCCAACAGCAGTTATTACTGTTGCAATAGGGTCAGAAATATATGCCGCAAAATGGGGATTTTCCAAAGGGTCTTTTGCCCAAAAATCAGTATCCAGTTCTTTATCCAAATATGAACGAAATTCCATATCCTGCTGTTGTCGTTCTTTCTCCTGATCTTTTGCCAATTTTTCTATCTGAGATACACTGGTTTTTTTATAGTATGCCAAATTTATATTACCAGCAATATATCCTCCTGCAACCTGAGATATACTGTCTGATTTATATTTATAATAATTTTTCATACTATAATTAAATATTTCTTCAAAGAAAATATGTGCCATTCCATCCCACTCTGTTGAAAATATAATTATCCCAAATCTACGGCGCATTTCAGCTAACCATTTAAGGCTTTCGCGAACACTTTTATCTATACTTTTAAATTTAGTAAGATGACAGGGCTGCCAACCTTTACGGTCTATAGATTCATCTATTAATTTATATATATCTTTATTCCTGTAAGCGCCTCTTAATATAAAACTACAATGGTTAATACCTGCAACAGAAACCTTAAATTCATCAGAATATTCATCTTTATCAAAAATTAACCTGGTTAAATCCCACCTATGATTATTAATTCCACTACAAACTCCAAGAGCCTTTATTTTTGTGTGATTATTAACCATACCACTATAAACCGCTACAGGATTTGCATGGGTAACCAACCACGCATCAGGACAATATTTTTCCATTTTTTTTGCAATGTTAAGTATAACAACTCCTCCGGTTAGAGACCTAAATGCTCCACTTAATGAAATCTGGTCTGAACCAATAAATCCCTTTTTAACAGAAGCCTCCTCACTTTGTCTGCACACCTTTAATGAACCAACAGGAAAACTAATACTGACTATGTCGGCTCCAGGTAGTGCTTTATCAAGATTATCTGTCCATTTTATTTCACAATTAGTTCCGGCATATTCCGGAGTTTTCATAATAAGTCTTCCCACAGTTTCTGCTCTGGAAAGATTAAAATCAACAAGCCATATTTTTCCATTCTGAAACAAACTTTTATCTTTCATTGCCGCTCTTACAATTGGTAAGGTTCTGAAGGAACCTCCACCTACAAAAACAATATTCATAACAGCCCCCTTTTTTGTATAAAATTTATAAAATTTTGTAAATATTCAGTAAAAGATACGAATACATTAAATACTTTGTGCCTGAGTGTTGCAGTCTCCTATGTCAAGTATTATTTTGTGCCTACTTATTAATACAGGCTTCACTGAGTATTTTACATTTTTATCTATGGTAAAAGAAGTGTTCTGATTTCATTAATTATTTCAGGTGTCACATCAGGGGATAATAATCTACCTATTTGTACAATCCCACCTGATTTTTTTACTCTGCGAATGGCTTCAGGAACAGATACAGGATTATAGTTGAAATGCGGAGCAACCCATACACCTGGCAGCATAATATCTGCCAATTTAAATCTATTAGAAAAGTATCTTAGATTTTTATCAAAACGTTCTTCTGTGTGAACAGCAGTACAAAATTGTGCAAACATTGGGTTATATGGGGCATGAAGAATTCCTGAAGATGGCTTATAACGACGGGATATGCTGGTAATCATTTTCAGCAGATGGTAATACGCATTTTCTTCTCCACGCCATGATATATCACCTTTTTGGGATTCAGGATAAATTTTTTCCAACAGAAAATCCAGCTTCAGTCCATCTATATTCCAACACTCTGGTCCAGAACCAAACCAAAGTTCCAATTTTTCTTCTATCCATTCGCGAACTTCAGGATTACTATAATTAATAATCATCTCTTTATGCTTTTTAGTTGGACCAGCAGTAAATCCTTTTCTTTTAAGTACCTCAGCTGTAGGTTCTGTTAAAAATGGCGCCCACCATATAACAACCAAAAAACCTAATTCATGTAAATAATCAATCAGTTTACGCATATCAGGAAATTTTTCTTTCATCAAATTCCAATCCCCTCTTTTGTCCTGCCACCCATCATCTATAATAATTGTCCCTATATTCAATTTATTTTTCCGAATAAAATCAGCTGCCTTTTCAACAAAGTTTTGTGTAAGAACATTCTTAATAACAGAATAATCCGGCTGACCTCCCTGGTCCTGAGTAAGAGCACTACCTGCAATACCCATCTGGTCCCCCCAGGTACAATACCATGGTCGTCTCCACATATTTTCCTCAGGAGTATAATGTTTTTCTATTACCAATCCATCATTGATTAAACTTTTATTGAAATTTTTATGGGCATGTTCTGGTATTAAATTATTTCCAAATTGCATCTGTAAACGCGGACCAGCAATATTTTCTTTAGCATTAATTTTTAAAGGATCTTCCATCCCTCCATAATTAAATCTCCAGGATTCCACTTCTGCTTCTTTAAGATTAATCTCCATACCATAATCCCCTGATATTTTTGTACCTCCAACTAATATACTTATTTTCCCATTGTAAAACAATATCCTGGGAGCAACAGGAACATATGTCCAATTATGACTTGCTGTTGAAAAATTAAAAATTTCAGGAGAATGCCATGTTCCATTCTCATGGTTATCACTTCCATGTTGGCCTGATAATGTATGAATCCTTTCACAATTCAATTTACTTCCTTTAGGAACAATACTCCAACCTTGTAAATTATGCGGCTTATCTGCAGAATAGTTTGCATTGCAAATCAATCTATTATCTAAAAAATAAAAATGATTTTGAAGATTAATCTGAACAGACCCTGTCATTTTGGCATGTACTAACCATGACAGAATACCAAAATTGTTTGTCTCTATTAACTGCCATGAATCAGGGATAAAACTACAACCGCTAATTTCCGGATATAATATAAATGGAACCTGACTTTTAAGAAATAATTTATATTTATTTCCTTGATTTAAGAAAAGATTAAAACCCAATTCTGAAATTGAAAATTTATAATATTTATTATTAAATATTTTCATAGAAGTAAAATATAGCATCCATAAAATCTTCTGTCAATCAAAATAAATTAAGTATATAGAGAATATTTTTTAAATATCAATAAGTTTTAAATGTTTTAATAAATGTTGAGAGACCTGGTTATAATGCTCTTTTTCAAATTTAAAAAGTGTATCATAAATTTCCCTGTGAAAAAATTTAAGAATAGACCCATATGTAATATGAATAAGCTGCCGGGTATCCGGTAATTCAAAAAGTTTTGGTAAATCATTATCAGTGATGGTGTTAATATCAGGAATTTTTTTCATATCCATATGTACTACATATCCTATTCTGTCATGCTGAATATTTTCTATAGCACAGGCATAAATTTTACGATAAAGGGAAGGATTTGTAACAGCAATAGCTTTTACTGCCTGCAACCAGCTTGTTCCTGCTGTTTTAATATGGAAATTTTCAGCATATTTGTGAATAAATGGATAAATAGCAAATTTATCACTTCCAGAATGAATACTTATCTTATATCCTCCAAAAAACTGGCATATTTCATTATGAAGACAAAATGATTCTGCAAATTCATTTACATCTCCTTTATAATCAATAGCCTTCTCAAATTCCCCAGGGAATTTAGGTGCTAAACTGGTTGGAAAAATCCCGTTCTTTCGCATATATTCTATCGCAAAAATATGATCTATTGGAGTTGTTGGTATTGAAATTTCATCTATAGAAATCTCAAAATCAAATTGGCTTTTTATCTGTTTTAAAAGAAAATAACATTCAGCAGCAAATTTTAATCCATTTGCAAAAGTGATAATAACCCGTCTTGTTTCTGAATTTGTAAATTTATACACATTTTTACCAATAGCATATTCTTTATTTAAAAAAAATGTGTAAAGACTGTCAGCATTCGGAATGTTTTTCCAGTAAGCAATTTTTTCATCAGAGGTAAGCGATTGGGGATTTTTAATATAATCAGAAAGATCTATAGTAAACATTGTATATCCAGCACTGGCTGCCTCATTTAAATTTTGTTTATCTTTTAAATGGTCCGCATCCGCACCATATCCTTCTGAATATCCAGATTCAAAACAACCCCATACTGCATCATCCAAAACTTTCTGAAAAGTTCTTCCTGTTCTACTATTTTCCCTTACTGACTGCTGGGCAAAAACCGGGAATATATTTTTTCTTTTTATTACAGAAACATGGGCAGGGGTTGAAATACCAAGTCTATCCCCAAAACCAAAAGATATATTTTTCAAACATTTTATTGGAATAAGCCATGGGAAAAAATTTTTAATAATGCCGGCATTTATATTATTTAAAGGACATATCCTAATATCATCTTTAAAAATTTCACCATCAAATTCTTTATAATTTTTCCCTTTTACTATCAAATATTTATTTCTGTTATTCCGGGCAATAGCAAAAAAATTTCCATTGCATTCTTTTAACGACTCAGGATATATTTGATACTGAGAATCTAAATTATTAAATATTTCTTTAGAAATTTTGGGGTTCATTTTCATATCAATATTATTTTGGTCTATATTTATCCAATGGTACTAAATCTTTAATATATACAGGCTTACCCTCTTTTATGGAAATATTGGCTGCTGCCCCTATTAACACGGAAATAGCTCCATTATATGAACCTGCCATATGATTAAACGGGTCAGAATTCCACTCACGAAAAAGCATTTCCTGAAGTTTGTCATCACCACCACCATGACCGCTTAAGACTTTTGGAGCTATCCTTTCTTCTATTCTTCCTTGACGATCATAAAAAACAACAACATTGGCTGATTCCCCAACTTTTATCCCACTATGATATTCTGCTATCTCCATTCTGCCTTTTGCTCCATTTATAGATATTTTCAATCCTTCGTAAGGGCTATGTGCTATTAATGAATAACTTAAAAAAGCCCCCCCTTTATAACGGATGTTTAAACTCATTGTATCTTCTATATTTATCTCATCTGAAAAAACACATCTGTCTCTTATATATCCATCTGCTTTCTCTGTGTCAAAATAAAAACTATTTAACCCCCCTGCAAATTTCTCAGAAGTTATATCAACAAAAAATTCACATGTTTTTTTATACTTACAGGTTAAACATCTTTCTCCTCTTTCCTCTCTTGTATGTCCATAAAATTTTAGTGCACCAAATGCCATTACTACTTCAGGTTCATCCTCCAAAAACCAGTTTATTAAATCAAAATGATGCGTTGCTTTATGAACCAATAATCCTCCTGAATTCTCTTTAAGTCTGTGCCATCTGCGAAAATAATCTGCTCCATGACTGGTATCCAGCATCCATTCAAAATGTACATTAAAAATTTTACCTATTATACCGGACATAATTAATTCTTTAATATATGTCATATAAGGAGTAAATCTGTAATTAAAAGTTACAATTATTTTTTTCCCTGTTTTTTGTTCTGTTTCCAAAATAACATTACATTTTTCAGCATCAATAGTCATAGGTTTTTCAGTAATTGCATCTAATCCTGCCTCTAATGACTTGATAATATAAAAATGATGGAATTTATCCACAGTCGTAATAATTGAAACATCAGGTTTGGTTTCTTTTAACATTTTATCAAAATCAGTGTATATTTTACAGTCAAGCCCTGCTATTTCTCTGGCTTTTTCAGCCCTTAATGGATTGTTATCCAATATTCCCACTATATCTGTTACATCATTGAATTTTTCCTTCATAGGTTTTGCATACATATAGATACCCCGTCCACCTGCTCCTATTAAAACATATTTTTTCATTTATTTTTCTCCTGTATATTATTCTATAACCAACTAGTTAATTTTGCCAATAATCTACTATATTCCACAAAATTATTCCATGAAATATCCGAGGGAACTCCATGGTCACACATTGGTATATATCCACCATCTTTAAGTAAAAAAGAAACTACACGGTTTATTTCTTTTTCTAATACCAGACCGCCTTTAGCAATTAATCTTTTATCAATTCCTCCCCTGTATGCCATTTTTTTCCCGAATCTCTTACGATATACAATCAGGTCATTCCCTGCGGCTATTTCTATAGGAGTACAAACATTGAATCCTGCTTCAATCCATAATGGAATTAATTCACCAATATATCCATCTGAATCCATTTCTATAACAGGACAACCGGATTTTTTTATAATATCAAGCCAAAATTGCCAGGATGGTAAAAGAAATTCTTTAACCATATCCGGAGAAATCATACTTTTCTCCTTATAAGCCATATCTTCAGAAATAAGAACTCTGTCAGGAATAATTTCTGTTAAGATTGTTGTAAGCATTTTTGCCACAAAGTCTTTCCAGAAATTTATCATTTCCAAAACAAAATCCGGTTGTTCAGCCATAAAAATACAAAGATTTTCAAATCCGCACCACTCTCTTAACTGCCAGAAAGGACCAGCAAATCCAATAGAAAAAAGATAATCTCTATTACGAATACGACTGCATTTTTCACTAAAATCTTTGGAAAGTCTATAGGGGTCATCCGGATTATACCGTAACTTCATTTTTTCCCAATCAGACTGGTTTTCAACAGGAAATTTATGCCATTTTCTTGTTACAAAATCTTTTGCCTGTTGTATATATGTATAATCATATTCATCAGAAATTTCTACAATTGCACCCATCCAATCCTGTATAAGATAATGTCCATTTTTATGTTCCAGAACTTTTTCTTCAAATTTTGGTATCATTTGAAAAGAAATATCTATGTTTTCTATTTGACCTACAGACTCAGGTTTTATACCAAGGATTTCAAGTAAAAATTCATACCAATCCCTCTCAGATGGCAAACCTTCTTTATGCCATCTCTTTAGGGTAGATTCTCTTGGCCAGCCAGGGGTAAACGGAATCTTATCCGGTTTTCCAAATAATACAGTTTCAATAAATCTTTCTCTCTCTGTCATTATATTTTTTCCTGTGAACTACGCGATATTTTATCATATATTATTATAAAAATATAACGATTTATTATTTGTCCTTCAAAAACTTCTTGTTTTTCAAAAACGATTGTAATTAATGACTTTTGAGATAGCAAGCATATTCTCCTGCCATCTATCCTCAGGTATTGTCTCTGTAATTCCAATAATAAGCGATTTGTCAGGCATGGAGGCATCTATTATTTCTTTTGTCATCTCTTTAATCTTATCTATACTGGCAAGCTGAAGGGAAGAAGGAAAATTTATCCATAAAACCTTATTGGACCATATAGAAAAAGCATCCTGTATAGACATATCGGTATCCGGTGAAGGTGAAAATGCCTCTATGTAATCCAATTTTGACTGTGCCAAAAGATCAGCCCATATTTTATTATTTCCATCAAGATGAGCGCCAATTAATTTTCCATGCTTATGCAAAATTTCTGCTGCTTCATTATAAAGAGGCAGAACATATTTTTTAAAACGTTCTCTTCCAATTAAATCAGATGTTTCATTCCCACCATAGTTTACATACAATGCAGGTGATTTTGCTATAATAGGATATATTTTTCTATGATTTTCAAGTATTGCATTATAAATCTTTTCTATTTCATCTTTTCTTTCAAGCCATTCAATGGAAAAAGTTTCAACCCCCATCCAGTTAACCATTATCTCCTGTAATGGAGTATTGCCAATACCTGCTCTGAGGGTTATATCCTCACCAAGTTGTTTTTCTGCTTCTGCAAATCTTTCATAGCAGGGTTCAAATCCTATATCTTTTACCATAAATAGGAGAGATTTATAGTCTTCAGGGGTTTTAAAAATTTTTTCTATGTGCCAGGATGTAAATCCTGCCAGCTTGTCAACTATAGATAATTCTCCTACAGGAGTAATTATTATGTTTTTTCTGTATTCTTCTCCATTTTCGTAATAAATATACGTTTTCCATTGGACATTGGGAGATTTTGTACTAAAAACAGGATAATTTCTGTTTACTATACATAAACCATCATTTCTTAGTTGCCTTTCAATAGAACACTGATAAATTTTATTTTCATACATTGTAAGCGGAATCTTATCCGGTTTTTCATGCCTTAATACTGCTTCCACTCTTTTTTTTGGTGTCATTTTTATTATTTTCCTTTAATATCAGATACTTCCATAATCTGAACGCCTTTCCATATCCCTCCAAGATAAAATGTTTTTTTCACGCGAACTACAAGCCAATTTATATGATTATTACCTTTTTTAACAAAATTTGTGATATCAAACCAGAATGGTTTGTTCCATCCTATGGCATTATCACCTGAATGAAATCCAATTTTTTTCACCCCCTTTCTGAAAATTTATATAATAAACTTTTATTACTCAGTTTAGATATAGAAGAACGAAGTACTAATTCCGGCAAAATTTGTTTTTAAATTCTAAAAAAGTTCCTGCCTCTATGTTCTTTTGAATTTTTTCCATAAACCTGCATAAAAAATATAGATTATGGTAAGAATTAAGCCTCATCCCAAGAATCTCTCTGGCATGGAATAAATGCCTTATATACGCTTTGGTGTAATTTTTACAAACAAAGCAATCACAATTTTCATCAAGTGAGGAAAAATCATTTTTATATACTGAGTTTTTTATATTAAATTTCCCTTTCCATGAAAGAGTGGTTCCTGTTCTTGCAATACGGGTTGGCATTCCACAATCAAAAACATCTATGCCAAGGCTGACCATTTCAACTATCTGTTCAGGCATTCCAAGTCCCATAAAATATTTAGATTTTAATTCAGGAATTATAGAACTTAAAAAATCAATTGTTTCAATCGTTTTTTCCCATGGCTCTCCTATACTTAATCCTCCCAAACCATAACCTGAAAAACCAATAGATTCTAATTCTTCAAAAGATTCTTTTCTTAATTCCGGATAAATTCCTCCCTGAACAATTCCCCAGAGAGATTGGTTCTCATTTTTATGAGAGTCTTTACATCTTTTCGCCCACCTGGTTGTTTTATGAACACTTTCTTTTACTTCTCCATAGTTGGTCCAGTCTTTAGGACAATAATCAAAAGCCATAACTATATCTGCACCTATTTTTTCCTGTATTTCCATACTGATTTCCGGAGAAAAAAAATGTTTTGACCCATCAATCATGGATTTAAAAATCACACCATCCTCCTGAATTTTTACACCTTCAAGGCTAAACATCTGAAAACCTCCACTGTCTGTTACAATTGCCCCATTCCAGTTCATAAATTTATGCAAAGAACCGAACTTTTTTATTATTTCAGTCCCGGGTTTAAGATATAAATGATAGGCATTTGCAATTAACATTTGATATCCTATTTCTTTTATATCTTCTGAGGATAATGTTTTTACTGTTGCATATGTTGCAACAGGCATAAAACAAGGAGTCTTTATTATTCCATGAGATGTTAAAATTTCTCCTGTTCTTGCTTTTTTATGTTTATCTTTTGAAATTATTTTAAATTCAAACATTTTTAAAAAATAGCATGAAAACAAAAAAAAGTAAAACCAGTATAAATTTGACATGATAGATATAATATTTATAAGAAAAAAAATGAGAAAATATAAAAATTCATCCATACTTGAAAAAATTTTTCTAAAAATATCCGGAGAAGAACCATGGTATACTCCAGCAGAAAAAATAAAATCTATTATAGCCCCGGATTTTCCAACTCTCGGAAAACTTTCTGCTCTTAGGTTTATTGAATGGCTTGTCATGAATCCTCAAGGAACTATATCACTACCTACAGGAAAAACTCCTGAATATTTTATCCATTATACCACTCATTATCTATCTACATGGAATAAAAAAGAAACACAAAAAGAACTGGATTATTTTTGTATAGATACAAAGAAAAAACCGAATATGGCTGAATATACATTTATCCAGATAGATGAATTTTATCCTATGAATCCTGACCATGAAAATAGTTTTAATTATTATATAAAAAGATTTTATGTTGATGAATTTGGGTTTGATATATCAAAAGTAATATTCATGGATACATGGAAGATTGGCGTACCATCTGGTAAAAATCTTGGAAATTTATTTCCGGATGGAAAAGTTGACCTTTCTTTAAGATACAGACAACCTGTAAATACCATAGAAAAACTCCAGCAAAAAGCAATAATTGAAATGGATAAATATGCCATGGAATATGAAAAAAAAATTGAGGAATATGGCGGACTGGGATTTTTCCTTGGAGGTATTGGTCCTGATGGACATATAGGATTTAATATCAAAGGTTCAGACCATTTTAGTACAACAAGACTAATATCTATAAATTATGAAACAGCAGCAGCGGCAGCAACAGACCTCGGTGGAATTGAAGTATCAAGAAATAAAAAAGTATTAACAATTGGACTTGATACAATAACAAAAAATCCTACTACAACAGCAATTGTAATGGTGGCAGGAGAAAGTAAGGCAGATATTGTAAAAGAATCCATGGAAAATAACCCTTCTATACTTTATCCTGCCACTGCACTTCAATCTCTTTCTGCCTCAAGATTTTATCTTACAAAAGGTGCAGCAAAATTTCTTACAGAAAGAAAATATAACGAATTATCTTCTGCGACAGAATTAGATAAATCATCTATTGAAAAAGTTATTCTAAATATCTCTAATATCAAAAGAAAAAAAATTTTAGATTTAAAAGAAAAAGATTTAAAACAGGATAAATTTGGCTCTATTATTCTTGCCCATATCAAGGATTTAAAAGAGGAAAAAACAAAAATCATAACAAATATAAAAAATCGTATTAAAGTTGGAACAGAAAATATAGATGGACTTGTATTTTTACATACTGCGCCACATCATGATGATATAATGGCAGGGTATCTTCCCTATATTATTCATCTGGTCCGAAGCCCTAAAAATATACATTATTTTGTAACTTTCACAAGTGGTTTTACCTCTGTATCCAATTCCTATACATTTACACTTCTGGATAACCTTGAAATCCATTTAAAAAACAAAAAGTTAGACAGACTTTTAGAAGAGAAAAAATATTTTTCCCCGGATAACAACGAAGGAAAAAACAGAGATGTATATTTATATTTAGATGGAATTGCTGCAAAAGATATTGAAATACAAAAAGAAGCTGAAGCAAGAAGAATGTTGAGAAATTTTGTAGAAATAACAGGAACCCAGGAAGTGGAAATTGTACTACAGCAAATAAAAAATATTAAAAATTATTTCACTTCTGCCTATCCTGGCAAAAAAGACCCCCCTGATATTCAAAAATTAAAAGGGATGATAAGAGAATGGGAAGAAGAACTTATGTGGGGACACCTTGGATTTAATTCTGAAAATATATTTCATTTAAGACTTCCTTTTTATACAGGAGATATTTTCACTGCTCAACCGGAATGGGGAAAAGATATTTTACCTATAGTAAATATTATAAATAAAATCAATCCTGATATTATAACAACAGCTTTTGACCCGGAAGCAAGCGGCCCTGATACACATTACAAAGTTCTCCAGGCACTTGCTGAAGCAGTAAAAACCACAGGTAATAAATCAGATAAAAGAAAAATATGGGGATACAGAAATGTGTGGTCAAGTTTTCATCCTTCAGAAGCCAATATCTATGTTCCTGTTTCTATGAATTCCCTGGCAATTATTAATAACGCATTTTATACATGTTTTGGTTCTCAAAGAACAGCTTCATTTCCCAGTTATGAATACGATGGACCTTTTTCCGAACTTATCCAAAAAATAATGGTTGAACAATATAATATAATCAAAGTGTGTTTAGGTAGAGATTTCTTCTATTCTAATCCTATACCAAGATTAAGAGCAACCAGAGCCTTAAATTTTTTAAAGGAAATGGACTGTGAAGAATTTGTTAAAGAAGCGGCAGCACTTAAAAAATTAACAGGGAACTTATAATATTTTTTGGTTTATATGACGGAAAATCCACAAAAATATAAATATTACAAATACTATTACTATAAGGAAATCAAATCTTCTGAAATAAGGTTCAATAAGAGACCAGTTTTTACCTAATTTAATACCTGCCCATTCAAGGAAAACAGACCATAAAAATGAACCGGCAAAACAGCTAACCGTTAAAACATAAAAACCTGCTTTACTTATTCCTGCAGGCAAAGATATGTATGTACGGATTACAGGAAGCAGTCTTCCTGTAAAAAGAGCCCACCATCCATATTTATTAAAAAACTTTTCTGCTATTTCCATATCATGATGAGATATTAAAACATATCTGCCATATTTTAATAATAAAGGTCTGCCGCCATAAAAACCAATAATGTATATAATCAAAGAACCAATTGTAGAACCTATTGCACCAGCAAAAGCAACACCAAAAAATGAAAATTTTCCAGATAAAACAAGTAACCCGGAAACAGGCATTATTATCTCAGATGGAAGTGGAATTGCGGCTGATTCAATAGCCATCAGAAGAGTAATTCCAATATATCCTAATGAACCAATTGTGTGAATAATAAAGTATCCTATATTTACAAGAAAACCATGCATATAAATATATTAACACATTACAACTTAATAAAAAAATTACATAAGTAAATCCTGAAAAATCAATAGATAGGTATTAATTAATAAGCGTTGTCTTGGGATGCACAGGTAAAATAAGTGGATGTTCTGGTTTCTGTGAAAAATCAAAATCCTGAACAAGATTTCCAAGAATAGACATATCTTCTCTTACATCAGGTCTGCTATCAGGTCTGCCGTCTGTTTTTGGATTCAGTCTTTCTTCATGGCAAAAATCATCTTCTATAAATTTTGCATAAGCATCAAAACTTAATATCTGATGGTCTATATATCCTTTTTTAGCATAAGGGCTGATAACCAACCCGGGAACACGAATTCCATAACCTAAAGTATCTACTCCAGGTGGTACTACATGGTCGTATAATCCCCCCCAATCATCCCAGGTAAGAAATATGGCTGTGCTTTTCCAATCAGGACTTTTCATAACTGCATTGATAATTTCTGTAACATAAGATTGTCCCCTGCTAACCAAATAAGGTGGATGTTCGCTATTTTTAACATTAGGAAAAATCCAACAAACAGCAGGAAGTATTCCTTTCTTTGCCGCAATAAAATAGTCTTTTATATTTTTAATATTATCAATTTGATGGTCCTGATGAACATCTATAAAACCCGGTAAAATATTCCAATCAATTAATACCTTATTTACCAAATTATTTCCTTCATTATCCAGATAACATACCCATGAAACATTATTTTTATTAAGAAGGTATGTTAAATCTGTCCATCCAAAAGGTTCCGGATTGTTTTTGCTTGGATATGTTGGAGAAAGAGTGCCTGTAAAAGACATAGGTTTATCTGGTGTCCTGGAAGTGGCAGACCAACAGGATACTAAAAAAAGATGAGAAGGAAAACTACACGAACTAACAGATTCAAACATATGGTCCTGTAGAACAAAATTTTTAGCATAAGCCCAATAATTTGGAATATCACTTTCTATATGATAACCCATTACATCAGGTATATGAGATTCTTCAATAAATCCATCCATCTTACCATGGTCTACATCTCTAATAAAAGATTCCGGACCATTAAGACCTCCTTTGTTAGCATCTAAATGGTCCACATACGGTTTGATATATTTTTGAGTATAAGGGTCTAATATAGAAATTGTTGGAACTCCATTTTTCATAGGAATTCCATCAGCCCCCGGGAATGTTCCAAAATACGAGTCAAAAGACCTGTTTTCCTGAACAATAATAATAATATGTTTTATATTGTGTATTCCTTCTTCATAACCAGTATTATTTTTATTGTTAACTGCTCCATAAGAATATGTTATTACTGCTATAAAATAAATTCCACTTAAGATTGTTAAAATTCTCTTTTTCATTTTTTATTTATTTCTTATTATTCCAGATCAAGATATTTTACTTCTTCCTCAGTTAGCTGAATTTCAAAAGCTTTTAAGGATTCTTTTGTTTCATCTATCGCAGATGGACCAATAAGTGCAAATATTGGAAATGCTTGAGAAAGGACATAAGAAAGAACTATGGTCGTTATTGAAACATTTTTCTTTTCTGCAAGTTCTTTTGCTCTTTTTTGTTTCTCAAAATTATCCGGACTATACCACATTTTTACAAAAGTTTCATCTGATAAATAATCCGGTTTTCCCCGGACGAAAAAACCTCTTGCCTGACTTGACCATGCAAAAAGTGGAATTTGAGTTTTTTTAAGCCATATCTTTGAATCTTTATCAGAAGAAGATACAATACCCGGCCATATACTTTGAACTATTTTTGCCAAAGAGAAATTGTTACTTATGCAGGAAAAACCACTTAAATTTTTTGATTTTGCATAAGCATTTGCCTCTTCAATTCTTTTAATTGTCCAATTTGAGACTCCAAATGTTTTTATTATTCCCTTATTTTTATGTTTATTTAAAACATCTATAAATTCTCCAACAGGAATTTCCGGATTATCTCTATGCAGCATATAGATATCAATATAATCAGTTTGCATCTTATTAAGAGATTCATATAATTGTTTTGTAAGGTCCTCCGGATTGCAAAATGGTGTATGCGCTCCTTTGTCAAGAATAACAACATCTTTTCTTATCCCTCTGTTTTTTATCCACAAACCTAATTTTTTTTCTGAATCCATATCATAATTATATGCAGTATCAAAACAGTTTCCCCCATTTTCAAAAAAATGGTCAAATACAACATGTAAAGGAATCATAGTTCCCATTACAAGTTTAGATATTGGTTTATCAAATCCTTTTATGTTACCATATTTCATTTTCGTTTCTTTTTTTATTTTTAAAGGAATTTTATATATGGTATAGATTTGATTCTCTTCTTTTTCCATATCATAAACCAACCCTATTTCTTTTTTCCATGTATCAAGTACTTTCATATTCCTTAGAGTATCTTCCAAAGTCATAGCAGGAAATATTGCTTCTTTCTTTCCCATATTAATATATTTAGCCACTGTATCTGCTTCAATAGTATAAAGAGGCTTTTTGGTCTCCACAGTAATTTCTTCTGTCATATTTTTATCATATTTATTAATCAAAATTTTTGTTTTTTCACCATTTCTTGCAGGAATCCATGGCTCAGGCACCAAAATCCATCCTTCTGTACCGTATATTTTTAAAACGCTGTCCTGTCTTACTTTTAAACCTATAGAAAGTTTTGCCATTATACCAGATGGGAATTTTAACAAAGCACACGCTTCTTCATCAACTCTTGATTCTTTTCCAATAACACCGGTTCCTTTTATTTCTATAGGTTCTTCTATTTGTTTTCCACCAGCAACACCTGCAATAAGCCGGGACATTGATACACAATAACATCCTACATCTAAAATCCCTCCTCCTGCAAGATAATGGTTTAAAAGCCGGTGTGTTATATCAACATTTGTTCTAAAACTAAATGCCGCATCAATAATAAAAACATCCCCTATAATTTTTTCTTTTAGTATCTCAATCAATTTTTCTGTTTGTGGATGACATCTATACATAAAAGCTTCCATAAGAAAAACATTATTTCCCTTTGCTTCTTCAATAACACGCATTGCTTCATACTGATTTAATGTTAGAGGTTTTTCACATAATATATGTTTTTTTGCTCTTGCTGATTTTATTGCCCATTCAGCATGCAAAGAATGAGGTATCCCTATATATACAATATCAACTTTATTATTATTGATGAGTTTTTCATAATCAGCAAATCTTAATGGGATATTAAATTCATCACCAAATTTTTCAGCCTTTTCTTTCTCTCTGCTAGCCACAGCTATAACTTCTCCATTTTCTGAATGGTTTATACCTTCAGCAAAAGTTTTACAAATACCTCCAGTTCCTAATATTCCCCATTTTAATTTCATAAAAAACTCCCCAACTTTTAAAAATAATTTATTATTTTTCTGTTTTATACCCTACCGATTTTATATTTTATGGATTAACTGTTAATTTAATTTCTTTTTCTTCTTTGTAGGATATTTTAAATTTCATTATTCGAGCTAATCCGGGGGTGGTGTTTTCTTTGCTTATTGCTTCTCCATCCTCCACTACATATATATAATGCCCATCCGGACTTATTGCTACATCATGGGGCGCAGTGAATTCTAATTTTTCTGCATTTTTCCCTGGAGACCCAAACGATGTTACATAATCAAATCCAAATCCTGTGTCTGAAAATTTGATTATATTACTATATTTTCTTTCAACTACATATATACCATCATTATGGTCAAACCCCATACCACTTATATCAGATAATTGAACATTTGTTTTGGTTAGAGGGTCTGTATAATTACCAATAGAGTAAGTCTGGTCTCCTGATGTCCCCTGGTCTATTATTTTACCAAGACTATTGCCTCCATAAGATTCTCCAGTTGCCCAATATATTATATTTTTTCCATTTGTTGTTATCGCACCGTATAAACCTTTATCAAGCATCCAAAGAGCTCCACTTGTTCCTGGCTTTCTTGCATCCCATGCCCATAAACTACCATATGCTGAACAGTCTGCATAAAAATGGTTTCCGTTTATTCCTGACATTGTTGGATAAGCATCTCCACCTTTTGTTGTTTTCCATGATGGACCAAAACCTCCTATATAATATAAAAGAGCTCCTGTTTTTCCATCATATACTCCTATTACATGACTTGTGGAATGTGTAAATGGCAGATAAATACGTCCATCATTCCCAATACAAAATGAACCCCATAACGGTGCTGTCGGAGATTCAATAAAATTCTTCCCATTTATATCTTTTAATGGTTTTCCATCAGGGGTATATTTATATAGTATAGATGCCCCCTCGTCTAAAACATATAGATTGCCTTCTTTATCTGTCTGAACATCTGTTGGACTTATAATACTTGTATCTGAAATTATTCCATCTTTCCCAAAACTTTTGTCTAATGTAAAAGTAATCCCTGAAAGATATTTCACTGTATATTGTCCTGGTTTTACTTTTTTACCCCACTGATTTCTTAAATTCCATGGAACTACAATTGTTGTTTCTGTAGAACATTTATCTAAAATTGTCCTGACATACTTTCCTTTACTATTAAACACTTTTACCGCCTGATCCCCGGGGATTAAATTACTCAGGGTTATTACAAACACATTGCCGGATTGTAAAGACTCTGTTGCAGGATTAACTGAAATTTCTCCTGCAAATATAAACCCTGCCCATAAAATAATCCCACTTATTATTCCCAATATTATTTTTCTATTCATCTATATCCTCCTCATTTATTTTTTTTATTTAAGAGTAATAAAATCTGTTAATTTGACAGGAAGAGTAAAAGAGACTATATCCCCTTTCTGCTGAAATGCAATCCTCCCAAAATTCATACTTTTGACCAGGTGAATTTTTCTGTTTGTTTTAACCTGGAATGTGACTTCTTTTAATGGCTGGACTCCATAATTTGCCACTGGTAAAAGTATACCATATTTTGAGACTAATTTGTTTGTTTCCACTAAAGGAGCACTGACATTTACCCACGGAACAATCTTTGCAAATTTTACAGGTGATAATATCATGTTTCTAAAAACAGGATTAAAATTTGTTGGCTTGAAATGTGCATATGGACCCCTGTCTGGTGGTTTTAATGGTAATAATGCCTGCTGGACATAATACAAAGATGGCAGTGTCCCAACTATAAATGCCATCCCTTTTCCATATGAATGGCCTATTATTGCTGCTGTACCATCTGAATATGTTCCAAATACTTTTGTTCCTGGCATAATGTTAAATGTTTGTTTAAATGCTAATGCTGAAAATTTTATACTGCCTGTTGTTATTGTATCTAATGGCTTTAGTCTGGGCAGTTCTATCTTTGACCTTATATATACATCTTTCATTTCAAGATTCTGGGATTTTACTCCATATACATCATTAAGTATTGTCATCGGTTGGTTAAACTGGTTTAAAAATCCTCCTCCTGCCATTGATACAAGAATCCCTCCTTGTTTTACCCAACTGGCTATCGCTTCTGCTGACTTCTCTGACATATTCTTCCCTACAAAATATAATACCTTGTATTTGTTTAGTCTTCCATCTGTCAGGTCCTGGTTTATGAGAAAATCCGGCTGAATATGTCCGTCTCTCATTAGATACCATAGGCATTTTCTTTCTTCATTGTATGCTGTGATAACCCCGCTTTTTTTATCTCCAAAATCACTTGCTGATGTAAATGGTGCCTTTGACATATCCCAGACCTGATTGCTTTCACTTATGTATATCCCTACCGGGTCACTCTGTAGTTTCCCATAATGTAATAGTTTATCTACTGTGCCTGCTTCCTGGATAACATCATGGATATCTTTAAACCTTGTTAAATGGCTTTCTTTTATATAATTTTCTGTCTCTGAAAATGGTTGTCCTATGTCAAAAAAGTCTAATGCTTTTCCTCCATGTATCCAGTTGTCATAACAGGTTAAAAGAAAATCTGTGTCTGTGTTTCCTGGATAATGGGGCATTACATAGTTGCATATTAAGGAATGAGGAGTGTTTATTAGTCCGCTGCGAAATGCATCTAATAGATATCCATTGACCTGGGATGTGATTTCTGCTGTCTGCCAGAAATAATCATCCTCCTGCGCAAAACTTAATCCTCCATACCTGAATGCATTGATATAATCTGCTACTATTGGCCAGAAATAACATGCTGGTGAAAAATTACTGCCTATTACTATGTTCTTCCCAAAATCAGCACGAATTTTGTCTGTTTGTTTTTTCATCCAGGTTAATGCACTGTTTTCTATAAATTTATAACTTTCTACATATAACTCTGGATTGCTTGCTGCTGCCTGTGCTGTAAATTCCGGGACTATTTGTCCTTTTGTTTTGAAATCTTCCGGATTGAATCCTTTGCTTTTTAGATAATTTATAAATTCTGAAGAACTGAGATTTAGACTGCTTTGCGCTAAACTTAATGGTCCTACCTCATCCCCAAAATAAAATCCCCGGAAATACTTTGATGCATCCGGAGTACTGTTGAACCATCTCTTGACTTCTTCTATATTCTGGTCTGTTGGCGGGAAAAAATATTCACCATAGAATATGCTTTTCTTTACTGGATAATATCCATATTTTGCCATTGCATCTAAATTGGATTGACTTAACATCCAATGATTATCATCTCCTCCTACATATGTATTGATACCTATATCTTTTAAAAATTTGATTTCTGCTACGGATGTTTTTGTTCCTGAATTAAGAGGAAACCTTCCTATTGGTCCATAACCGGCCAAAAATAGTGTTTTCTCTGGTTCCGGTCCTTTGTTTGGAAGTCCGGCAAGATAATTATCAAGAGTTTTGATTATCTGGTATGCTGTTTTTACTCCATTTGGGTCTTTTTCCGGATATGGCGGGATTTCTACATCCATTGTTGTTTCTTTTGGATCTGAAAATGAAACTGTTTTTACTGCTTTTTTATTTTTTCCTGCAACAGATGCTTTGAAATCCATTCCTGTATTCTGGTTCATCCAGATCTGGTTTATCCATAAGTGCGCTGAATGACAGGTATCTCCATAACTGATGTCAATCCATGGTGTGCTTTCTCCTGGCTTTAACCATCCTATTGATGGTTTTAATGGAGATGGCGCTGAAACTAAAAGTCCTCTTTTTCCTGCAAATCCATTACCTATGTTTCTTCCCCAGGGTATTCTGTTGATACTATAATTTATATTGAAATAACAGGATTGTTTTCCTGAATTGATTAATTTTACATAGACCCTGCCTGGCCGAAGTATATAATCTAATTCAGGATACATGTTTGTATATGCTTTGTCCTTAATCCAACTGTCTGTTATATTGTTCGTTAGAAATATAAAATCTATGTTTCTGTTTGCTCCTGGTTGTGGATTTTTTAAGGCTGTAAGTATTACTGTGGCAGGACCTTTTTGTAAATGTGCTATATATCCTTCATCTACTGCCCCTTCCACTCCCCATGGCCAGTCTACCCACTTGTGAAATCCTCCATTGAAAAACCATAACTTTATTGCTCCATCTCTTCCATATTCATGCTGGAAAACTATTTTATGGTTCTGGATTATTGATATCTGAAATAAAACATTGTAGTGCAATGGGTCCTCATATCTTGCCCATATCTTGTAGGCTCCTGTTTCCGGAATATTACACATCTTATATGCTTTTGCTCCTGAAACATTCGCTTTTGCCTGTAATAGCATCTCCCCGGAAAAATGCGATGCCCCGATTGTGTCTACCATATAATTGCCATGAGCATCTTTTATTGGAACCCAGCCTTGATTTGATAAAAATATAAAACCACCATTCATTGGATGAAAATCCTCTGCTTCCAATAAAAGAACCTTGTCTTTATTATATGGACTTTTTATCTGAGCATATAAACTACATACACCCAAAAATATAAGCCCCATTATTATTCTCAGTATCCCTATCCTTTTTTTCATTGTTACCTCCAATTTAGATTAATAATAAAATTTATATCTTTGTTCTTTTATATATCGTTTTATATTTATAAAAACGTAAATATTCACTGTCCACCACAGCAGATCAGCCTCAGATTGAAACTTTATGCCTTCAGTCTATTCGTCCACCAATATTTCTAAAGGAAACGCTGTTGACTGAGTATTTACAAAAAAAGTACACTGCTTTTCCAAAAATTATTTTTCAAATATGAACGGACTATAATAAGTAAGCACATATTGTGAGTTATCAATTATACTTATGGGGAACCAGTCAACATGACCATCAAAAAACAAAATATCTGCACCATTAGAATGCCTACATGATATATGATCCCCAAAAGCTCCATTCTCTTTTGTTGGAGAAGTCGCGGTACCATTATACATTATAGAATAATATCCATGATTCCAATCAGCAGCCATCATTTCTGTTGATAAATCAATTGTTTTTTGTGGGACCTTTCCTGTAAGTCCTCCCCAGTTTGGAATATTATAACTTAGTGTATACCACTTACCAAGATATTCCCAGTTAGCATGATTAGGGCCCCCACCAGTCCCATCACCAACAGTTGTAATATTTTCATATTGGCTACTAAGTGTATCATCAGGGTCATAGAACACTTTAGGATTGTTAATATATCCATGATACATTAATCCTGTACTAAAGTATCCATAGCTATTGGGAGCATAATTTATTCCTGCATAAGGAATATAGTCATTATAATCCTGTTGATACATTTTCAAGGATAAACCAATCTGGTGTAAATTATTCATATCCACTATCTGTCTTGCTTTTTCTCTTGCTTTTGCCAATGCCGGTAACAGCATTGATGCAAGAATAGCAATGATGGCTATTACTACCAAGAGCTCTATAAGGGTAAAGCCTTTTCTATTTTTTTTCATAATATATCATCCCTCCCTTTTATCATTTTCTATTTAATAGTTTTTACATTATTATGGCGCTAATGGGTCCCAGAACCTGTGAATTCCATCAGTAGCACTTCCTTTCCATTGATTAGGGTTGCTCATAAAAGATGCATGTCCATCTACAAATGTTGCAGCAAGCCCCATACAACCTCCCATGTTTAAAGTGGTTCCATTCCAGGTGCCAGCACCTCCATGTCTGCCATTAACCACTGTATTGACAGCATCTATATAACTACCTGCCCCTCCCTGTACTCCATCCATTATCATCATTGTTTCTGAAGGGTGTCTTACCCGATTGATATTAATTGCGCTATACGTAGTATTCCAGGCAGATGAGTTAACTTCATTATAGGGTAACCCTACATTAATTGAATTGGATGCAAGATCAGGACCATTTCCAGACTGGTATTCTAATACAAAACTTGGGTCTCCCCAAAATACAGGTACATTTGTTCCGAGCCCATAGTAAGTAGTGATATGTCCTGTAATACCTTCAGATAAATAATGAAGATGTATCAATAACCATTTCCAGTAATAACCTCCGCCCACCCAAAATTCTGCATTCCGCCCAACTTGATTACTACCTAAAATCTCTCCACCTGGACCTACAGAATAATACGAAGAATTTTCTCCAGGGAGAAGTCCACCTGTTATTGGGTCAACACCAAGGTCATAAAACCAATATCCACCATCCATATGGGCAGTACTAGGTATTGGAGGAAAATTACCATTCCAGTCATTAGTATACATTATCATTGCAAGACTTAACTGGTGAAGATTATTCAGGTCTGTGGCTATCCGTGCTGCTTCTGTTTTTGCTTTATCTAATGCTGGTAATAACATTGCAGCAAGAATCGCGATGATGGCTATTACTACCAAAAGCTCTATGAGAGTGAAACCTTTTTTTCTTTTTTGTCCGTCACAAATAACACCGGATTTCACTTCGTTTCGCACTTTGTTTAACATTTTTTACCCCTCCTTTTTTGTATTTTAATTTGTCTTTAATTACTTCCATTATCATTCCTAAATATATCCTTTTTTTATCACCTCCTTGTTTTGTTTTTTATAATTCCCTGTTCTTTTATATATCGTTTTATATTTATTTTTATAAACTCCATCTCTAATAATTTATACTAAAATAATAATACCTTAAATAATAACTTTTTTCAATAGCATTTGCCATAAAATTTTAAAAGTGTGATAGAATGCGCAGGAAAAGAATATGTCTGTGGAATAGAATCAAGAATATTCTTTTTAACATAGATAT
>JAJYYV010000086.1 GCA_021800535.1 bacterium
AATCTATATTTACAAAAATGAAATATTTAAAAATACTAAGCAAACAAACAGATAAAAATGGAAGTTATGCAATTTTTAAAGATAATAAAGTCTCTTTATTGGATAAAAACCCTATAACAAATAAAGCTCAACAAACAGGTATTTCTTTTCCTATAAATGAAATAGAAAAATTTTTACCGCCTGTTGACCCTCCAAATATCATTGCTCTGGGTTTAAATTACAAAGAACATGCCAAAGAGAGTAATATGGCAATACCAAATGAGCCTATAATATTTTTAAAATCAACAAGTTCTATAACAGGACATTTACAACCAATCATACTTCCTGAACAAGCTCCAGATGAAGTGGATTATGAAGGAGAACTTTGTATAGTAATAGGGAAAACTGCAAAAAATGTATCTGAAAAAAATGCGTGGAAATATGTTTTTGGTTATACCTGTGGAAATGATGTAACTGCAAGAGATTGTCAAATGAAAATTGATAAACAATGGGCAAGAGCAAAATCTTTTGATACTTTTTGTCCTATCGGCCCATGGATAGAAACAGAGATAAACCCTTTGGATTTCAAAATTCAAACAAGACTTAATGGAAAAATCATGCAAAACGATTCCACAAAAAATATGATTTTTAATATATATCAAATTATCAACTATCTTTCAAAACAAATGACACTTTTACCAGGTACCATAATCATGACAGGAACTCCTCCGGGAATTGGCTTTGGAAAAAAACCCTCTATATTTTTAAAAGAAAATGATATTATTGAAGTGGAAATAGAAAATATAGGAATATTAAAAAATAAAATCACAGGAAATAAAAAAAATAATATTTAATAACTTCTGAACTTCTTTACTTATATAGTTATATATTTATTATCAATAAATAAATTTTATTTTATAAATATGTTAATTTAACATATTTTCTTTATAGGAGAAAAACAAATGAAAAATGGAAAATATTGTATTGGAATCGTAGGAACCGGAGGAATTGCAACATCCACACATATACCAGGATGGAAAAAACTAAAAGATGTAGAAATTATAGCGGCTTGTGACCTATCTGAAAAAGCAAGAGAGAGAGTAAAAAAAGAGTTTAATATCCCTATGATTTTTTCTGATTATACTGAACTGGTAAAAGTAGAAGAGATTGACATTGTAGATATATGTGCCCCTAATGCTTTACACTATCCTGTAACGATTTCTGCATTAAAAAACGGGAAACATGTTATATGTGAAAAGCCACTTGCAATAAAAGCACAGGAAGTGGAAGAAATGATAAAAGCCTCAAAAACTTATAAAAAGAAATTAATGTGCGCCCAGCATCAAAGATTTAGACCTGAAAGTGAAATAGTAAAAAAAATTATAGATGATGGAAAATTTGGTGAAATATATTTTTCAAATATCTATGCTGTAAGAAGAAGATTTCTTCCACCAGCTCCAACATTTATAAAAAAAGAACTTTCCGGAGGAGGACCTCTTTTTGATATAGGAGTTCATATTCTAGACCTTACATATTGGCTGATGGGTTCGCCATTAGTTGAATCTGTTTACGGGCTGACATTTACAAAATTCGGGAAAAATAAAAATATTGCAAATCTCTGGGGACAATGGGACAGGAAAATGTTTGATGTTGAAGATTTTGCCGCAGGTTTTGTTAAATTTTCTGATGGAAGAGGTTTAAATTTAACATGCAGCTGGATTTCTAATATAGAAAATCCTGAAGATTTCTCTGCACAATTATACGGAACAAAAAGTGGAATTCACTGGCCTAAATTAAAAATATTTACAGAAGAAAATAAAATACTCAAAGATATTGAATTAAAAGTAGACATTCAAAATGCAGAACATCCCCATCATAAAGAAATACGACTTTTTTTAGAATCAGTCAAAAATAATGAAGGTGTCCCAGTAAAACCAGAAGAAACCTATGAAGTGACTAAAATTCTTGAAGGTATATATAAATCGGCAGAAAAAAAGAAAGAAATCACTTTTTGACACAAAAAAATAAAAGAATAAAATATATTAAATATTATTAATATATTAACAAAATAATATAAGGAGAAAAAAATGAAAATCGGATGCCAGACAGGATTATTACCTGGCAAAAGTATTAAAGAAAAATTTGAACATGCAAAAAAAATAGGCATTGAAGGTATTGAAGTTTGGGGAGCGGAATTATTGACAAATCCTTCCCTGATAGATGAATATAATAAAATTTCAGAATCTACAGGTGTAAAAATTTCCACAATATGTGCAGGATATAAAAACTTTCTTCTTGAACCACTACCTTCAGAAAGAGAAAGTGCAAGAAAAGAAGTTAAAAAACTTCTGGAGACAGGAAAAAAATTGAATGTAGTAGGGCTTATTCTGGTTCCCATCTTTGGTGGTCCAAAAATTTCCGATCTTACACCATATAAAACAAGTGTAGAGTTAGAAAAAGATTTACTTTCTTCTCAACTTCCTGAATTAGCAGAATATGCAGAAAATAATAAATGCTGTTTACTTTTAGAGCCATTAAACAGATATGAAACACATTTCTTAAACAGATTAGAGCAGGCAGTAGAATATTGTGAAAAAATAAATAATCCGTATCTTAAGATAATGGCAGATTTATTTCATATGTCTATAGA
>JAJYYV010000041.1 GCA_021800535.1 bacterium
TAAGAAATTAAGGTATCTGCGATATCAATCCCTGCAAGAGTAGTTGTTCTGGCTCCTAATTTTTCTGCAAATCGCATAGCTTCTGCAATTAGTTCTCTTTCTTTTTGGTTTACCTGCCCTACGGTCTCAACAAAGACTACAGCCCACTCAGCTCCTATTCCGGAAGCAATTCTTTTCCCTGCCCGTATCAGATTAAAAGCATTAGGATTTGGTCCTATACATATCATAAATTTATCTGCTGTACTCCATACTTTTGAAATAGAATGGACCTGTTTATAGGAAATAAGTTTTGCCTCTACATTATGTTGTGTATATCGTAATGCTAATTGTCTAAGTGCAATTAAATTCCCGGGCTGAAAAAAATGATGGATTGCTCTATCTGCCATTTCTTTAATATAGACCTTGCCATCTTTTAAACGTTTTAATAATTCTTCTGTAGGGATATCTACAAGTTCTATTTCATCTGCATTTTCAATAATTGTATCAGGTACGGTTTCATAAACTTTAACTCCTGTAATTTGAACAACAATATCTGTAGCACTTTCGCAATGCTGGACATTTAGAGTTGTCCAAACACTTATTCCATTATCCAGAAGTTCATCAATATCCTGCCATCTTTTTGAATGCCTGGAGCCGGAAATATTGGTATGAGCCAATTCATCCACCAATATAATTTCAGGTTTTCTTTTTAATGCGGCATCAATATCAAATTCATTTAGTTTGATATTTTTATATAGAATAGATTTGGGTGGTAATATTTCAAATCCTTCCAAAAGCATTTCTGTTTCAGTTCTTTTATGGGTTTCTATCCAGCCTATAACAACATCTTTTCCTTCTTTTTTTAATAGTTTGGCAGATTCAAGCATTGTATAGGTTTTTCCAACACCAGCTGCTGCCCCAAAGAAAATTTTTAGTTTACCTCTTAAGCTTTTTATTGATTTTTCTTCTATTTTGATACGATTTAATATTTCATCAGGATTTGGTCTGTTTTCATTGTTTTCCATATATTAATTTTATATCCATTTTTTTATCTATCTATTTTTTGGTTCTTATCTTATTCAATGCGAGATTTACTTCAAGAATATTTACTACAGGATATCCAATTATACCAAAAAGAGGTCTTGTTGTATATTTTTTTACAATAGATTTGACTGTTTTTGTTGGTAGTCCTCGAGCCTGGGCTACCCGTGGAATTTGATAATATGCGGCCGCTATGCTTATATCAGGGTCTAAACCGCTTGCTGAGGATGTAACTAAGTCTACGGGAATAGAATTTTTATTTGAAGGGTCTGCTTTTCTAATCTGGTTTATACGTTTTTTTACTTCAGAAATTAATTTCGGATTTAAAGGTCCTAAATTTGAACCGCCGGAAGCGGATGCATTATATGGGAATGAAACAGTGGCTGAAGGCCGTCCCCAAAAATATTTTGGATTGGTAAATTTCTGACCTATTAATTTTGAACCGATACATTTACCATTTTTATAAATTAAACTGCCATCTGCTTTTTTGGAAAAAAGTATCTGGGATATGCCGGTAATAAAGAGAGGGTATATTAAACCTGTTATTATAGTAAACACAATAAATATTAAAATTGCTGTTTTTAATTGTGAACGAATCATTTTTATATTTTCTCCTTTTAATGAAAAATATGTAATGCTGATAAAATTATGTCAATTAATTTTATTCCTATAAAAGGTGTTATAATTCCTCCGATACCATAAATTAAAAGATTGTTTTTTAAAAGTTTATTGGCTCCCATAGGTTTATATGGAATTCCTTTTAATGCTAAGGGAATAAGAAAAATAATGATAATAGCATTAAAAATGACTGCTGATAAGATTGCAGTTGCAGGATTTGTAAGGTGCATAATATTAAGAGCCTGAAGCTTAGGATAAATACTAACAAATGCAGCAGGAATTATAGCGAAATATTTTGATACATCATTAGCAATACTAAATGTTGTTAGTGCTCCTCTTGTCATAAGAAGTTGTTTACCTATTTTTACAATTTCTATAAGTTTTGTTGGATTGGAATCAAGGTCTACCATATTTCCTGCTTCTTTTGCTGCCTGGGTTCCTGTATTCATCGCCACTGCCACATCTGCCTGAGCAAGGGCAGGAGCATCATTTGTCCCATCTCCTGTCATTGCAACAAGTCTTCCTTCAGATTGCATCTGGCGTATATATTTAAGTTTGGTTTCAGGAGTAGCCTCTGCTAAAAAATTGTCCATACCGGCCTCAGCAGAAATTGCTGCCGCAGTCAAAGGATTATCTCCTGTAACCATTATTGTTCTTATTCCCATGTTTCTAAGTTCAAAGAATCGTTCTTTTATACCGCCTTTGACAATATCTTTTAAATGAATAACTCCTAATACCTTATTATTTTCAGCAACTACTAATGGAGTTCCACCACTTTTTGAGATAGTATTAATATTATTTCTCAGGTCTTCTGGAATGATTCCATTTTGTTCTTTAACATATTTTTCAATAGCATCAACTGCGCCTTTTCTTATTTGTGTTTCATTCCCAAGGTCAACTCCACTCATTCTTGTCTGGGCACTAAATGGAATAAATTTTGCATTCATCTTATGAATTTGTCTTTCTCTAAGATTATATTTTTTTGCAAGAATAACAATACTTCTTCCTTCAGGGGTTTCATCTGATAAAGAAGATAATTGTGCAGCATCTGCCAATGTTTCAACACTTACTCCATTTGTAGGAATAAAATCCACTGCCTGTCTATTTCCAAGTGTAATAGTTCCTGTTTTATCAAGAAGTAAAACATCTACATCTCCTGCGGCTTCAACTGCCTTGCCTGAAGTAGCGATAACATTTTCCTGTATTAGTCTATCCATACCAGCTATTCCAATAGCAGGAAGCAAACCTCCAATAGTGGTTGGAATAAGACATATAAGAAGAGAAACCAGTACTGTTATAGATACAGGATGACCATGCCCGGCTATAAACACGCTATAAATTGAAAAAGGCAGAATAGTTGATACAACCAAAAGAAACATTAAAGTAAAAACTGCCAATAAAATACTTAAAGCTATCTCATTGGGGGTTTTTTGTCTTTTTGCTCCCTCCACCATGGCAATCATATGGTCTAAAAAGGTTTCTCCCGGGCTTGAAGTTATTTTTACAATAATCCAGTCTGAAAGAACTTTAGTTCCTCCTGTAACAGCACTTCTATCGCCCCCACTTTCTCTTATTACAGGGGCGCTTTCACCTGTAATAGCGCTTTCATCCACAGAAGCTACTCCTTCAATAATTTCACCATCCATAGGAATTGTATCTCCTGCCTCTATAAGCACTATATCATTTTTTTTAAGATCAGATGCATAAATTTCTTCATATGGAGCACCATACTTTGGTGTTGAAATCTTTTTGGCAATAGTGTCTTTTCTGAGCTTTTTAAGATTTGCTGCCTGTGCTTTTCCTCTTCCTTCTGCCATAGATTCAGCAAAATTGGCAAAAATCAGTGTAAACCATAGCCAGAATGAAATCGCCAAAATAAAAACAGATGAATAAGTATTGTGTTCTATAATAGCTCTAAAAAATAATCCGGTTGTTAAAATACTGCCTATAAATACCACAAACATAACAGGGTTTTTTATCTGGTGCCGGATATTTAATTTTTTCAAAGCTTCTATAGATGCTTGTTTTGTTATATCAAAATCAAATAAAGAAATAGGTTTTTTTCTATATATTTTTTCCATTTTATTTTTTAAGGTTTTGCTATTAGAAAATGTTCAGCAATTGGTCCTAAAGCCAAAGCCGGAAAAAAAGTAAGCGCTCCTACAATTAGAATAATCATAACCAAAAATATAATAAACACAGGCTGGTAAGTAACTAATGTCCCTGGGCTTGTAGGTATAATTTTTTTCTTTGATAGGGAACCGGCAATAGCAAGTGCAGCTATTATAGTCAAAAATCTGGAAAAAAACATGCTCAGGCCGAGAGTCACATTATAAAAAAATGTATTTGTGCTAAGTCCTGCAAAAGCGCTTCCATTGTTATTTCCTGCTGAAGTAAAGGCGTATAAAATTTCACTGAATCCATGGGGCCCCGGATTTAAAATTGCCTGTCTTGCTGAAGGTAAAACAACTGCGATTGCTGTTGGAATAAGAACACATAAATGAGGGATTAATAAAATTAATGCAGCCATTTTTATTTCATAAGATTCTATTTTTTTTCCTAAATATTCCGGAGTTCTGCCTATCATAAGTCCTGCCATAAAAACTGCAACAATCACAAAAGCTAACATTCCATATAATCCTGAGCCTACACCTCCAAAAATCACTTCTCCCAATTGCATAAGCCACATTGGCACCATACCTGAAATTGGCATATATGAATCAAGCATAGAATTAACACTTCCATTGGAGGCAGCAGTTGTAGAGACAGTCCAGATGGCAGAATCTGCTATACCAAATCTTGCTTCTTTTCCTTCCATGTTTCCGCCTGATTGTAAAGAACTCATTTTTTGATTTACATTTAAATGATTGAGTAAAGGATTTCCTATCTGTTCAAAATGCATGACTGCCCATAAAGATGGTATAAAAATTATAAACATTGCTGCTAACAATGCCCACCCCTGGCGTTTATCTTTTACCATATAACCAAAAGTATAACAGAGGGAAGCAGGGATTAGAAGAATTGCCAGCATTTCAAGAAAGTTTGACAGAGCATTTGGATTTGCAAATGGATGGGAGGCATTTGCATTAAAAAAACCTCCTCCGTTTGTTCCTAACTGTGCTATTGCTGTTTGAGAAGCCACAGGCCCGCGGGCTATTATTTGGGTTTTTATCACTTTATGGTGTATTGTTATCGGCTGAATTACATGGGCTTTTGCATATGGTTTAAATGTTTGAACAACCCCTTGAGATACTAAAACCAGGGATAAACATATTGAAAGAGGCAGAAGTATATATAAAATTGTTCTTGTTATATCCACCCAAAAATTTCCAATAGTTTCTTTTTGTCTATTGATAAATCCTCTGATAACGGCTAAAAGTACAGCCATACCTGTTGCTGCAGAAAGAAAATTCTGTACAGTTAACCCGAATATTTGAGTTAAATAACCCATTGTTGTTTCTCCACTATAACTTTGCCAGTTGGTATTTGTTACAAAGCTGACGGCTGTATTAAAAGATAAATCCGGAGGAACAGAAGCCATTCCCATAGGATTTAAAAAAAGGACAGATTGGACTCGTTGCAGTATATATAAAAAAACAAGGCCTATTATATTAAAAATTATTACAGATATTGCATAAGTTTTCCATGTCATACCTTCCTGATATTTTATTCCACAAAAAGAATAAATCATCCTTTCAAATCTTAGCAATATTCCATTTACTCCTGCAGGTTTTCCTTCAAATATTTTAGCTATATAAGTTCCGAATGGTTTGACCAGCAAGAGTAAAACAAAAATAAAAATACCTGCCTGAAGAAAATCAGTGTTCATGAAAAAATCTCCGGTTTAAGCAATGCTACAAGCAGATATATAAATAAAAAAAATACAACAATTCCACATATCCAGTAAAGTCCTGACATTGTAAATATTTCTCCTTTTTATAATTTAGAGCATAGTATTATAAAGCCAAATGAAATAAGTCCCAATAAGATTATAATTCCTATAAATAAAATATCCATTTCTTTTATTTTTTTATCAAGGATAACACTACAATTCTATCTCCATTGCGATAGATAACTTTATTTTTTCTTTTCCCTTTAAATATATTATTTATCCGTCTAAATTCTTTTCTGTCAATAGCACATAAAAGTGTACTATATCTGTCAAAAACATTTCTTATTTGTTTATCTGTGCTTATTACCTGAACATCTTCTTCGCTCCAGAAAGGATGGCTGTTTTCACATAAAACAATAATTTTTTGTCCTGTATAAAAATATGCGCCTCTGGCATTGTATTTAGTTGCTATAATTGGTAGTGTTCCGGAATAATTATATTTTTTTATTATAGTACGTAAATCTGCATTTGTATACTGGCCTTTTATTTTTAATACTAATGGGGCCATTGTAATAAATAAAGCCATCCATATAAAAATTTGTACAAAAATAGAAAGATTAATCTTTTTCTTTAAATATAAAAATCCGGCAGAAATTTCTATAATAGCCAGTAAAATTACTCCTGTGAGTAATTTATAGTGAACAACAGAATATAGATGGGGATATATCTTTTTAATAATACTGGGAATGAAAAACATGGCAAGACCGAAAATAATATATAATGAACCAATTAAAATTCTTTTCCAATTTTGTTGTAAATATCTTGGTTGTAAGGAAAGAGCAAGTGAGATTGCCATAGGAGGCCAGATAGGTAATATATAACTGGCTAATTTTGAATGAACAGGATAAAAGGCATAGAGAAATCCACCTGCCCATAAGAAAAAGAAAAGAATTTCATATCTATAATCTCTAAACCATTTTTTGCAGAGGTTTAAAAAATAAAATGTCCATGGCAGCATTCCAAGTATCATTATTCCAATATAAAAATACCATGTATCACTGCTTCCATGCTCAGCATGAATCAGTCTTCCATAATGGTCCCTAACAAAATATGTCATATAAAAATCTCTGCCATATTTTATAGTAACATAGAGATACCATGGAAGAGCAAGGACGAAAAACAAAACCCACCATTTATGTTTAAAAAATTGTTTTATCTTATCAGGGTTGCCTGAAAAGGCTAAAAATGACATAATTATAACAAGAGGAATAATTGTTCCAAGAGGAGTTTTAATAAGTGTGGCAACTGCAGAAAAAAAACCAAAAGCATAAAGATATTTTTTCTCAGAAAATTTAAACCAGAGATAAAAAGCATAAAGACTGAGCGCTATGGCCACAGAAAAAGAAATATCTGTAAGAACCATTTTAGATTGGACTAGATATAAAAAACTTCCTGCAAGAATAATAGATGAATTAATAGCTGCCTGTTCATCATTAAAAACCCTTTTTGTAAAGAAATATGTTGCTATAACTCCTATAACACCTGAGAGCGCAGGAACAAGACGGACTGAGAAACGATTTATTCCAAATAATTTAAATGATGCTATTAAAAGCCAATAGAAAAATGGGGGTTTGCCAAACTGTGGATGTCCAAACTGAAGGGGTGTAAAAAAACTATGATATAAAAGCATATCCTTTGCTGCTACAGCATAAAAAACCTCATCAGGATCTGTAAGAGGCACAGACCATGCTCCAAAAATGTACAGAAGAAATGAAATAAAAATAATAAACAGAAATATTTTTTTTGAATTATTCATAATTTATTTTGTTTAACATATTCTTGGCAAGGGTTCTCCTTCTATAAGAGGAACAAACCTTTTTAGCCCTAACAATGTTTGTATGGATACTGCAGGTGTATCTTCTGAATAACCTGTGTTTTCCACTTTTCCAATAATATTTGCTTCTTTCCCCTCGTATAGTTTTTTTATTTTATTTAAAATATCTTTAGATACTTCAGGTGAAACAAATATTACTGCTTTTCCTTCGTTTGCTACATAAAGCGGGTCTAATCCAAGTATATCGCAGGATTTTTTTACAGCCTGTTTTACAATAATTTTATCTTCAAAAATTGTGATATTTATTTTTGATGAAATTGCTATTTCATTTAAAACACTGGCAAGCCCGCCTCTTGTTGGGTCTCTCATTGCATGTATATATGGTGCGAATTCTATTATTTCTTTTATGATATTATATATATGTCCTACATCACTTTGAATTGCGGGTGTTAAGCCGAGATTTTCTCTTACATTCAAAATTGAAATTCCATGGTCTGCAATGGAACCTGTAATAATAATATCATCACCTTTTTTAACATTTGAACATGAAATATTCATTCCCGGGTGAACAATTCCTATGCCGGATGTATTAATAAAAATACCATCAGCTTCATTTTTATTCACTACTTTTGTATCCCCTGTAACTATTTTTACGCCTATTTCTTTAGCAGTTTTAAACATTGATAAAACAATTTTTTTTAAAGATTCAATAGAAAAACCTTCTTCAATAATAAATCCTGCAGAGATAAAAAGAGGTTTGGCTCCTTTGACTGAAAGGTCATTACATGTTCCGCATATAGAAATTTTTCCAATATCTCCTCCCGGGAAAAATATAGGTTTTACTGTGTAGGAATCTGTTGTATATGCAATCTTTTCTTTTCCTAATAAAATTTCTGCGGAATCTTCAAGTTGATTAAGTATTTTATTTCCATATACAGGGAGAAAAATCTGCCTGATTAATTCAAAGGATTGTTTTCCTCCTGCTCCCATGGAAATTGTAATCTTATCCTGTTTTTTATTATTCATCTTCTTTCCTTGTAGAATACATAACATCTGAGGATGTTGTAATTCCTGAAAGAACTTTTTGAATTCCATCCATTCTTAATGTTTTCATTCCAAATTTTATTGCTTCATTTTTCAACTCAGAAAGAGTCGGGTTATGCATTATTTTTGATTTTAAAACTTCATTTAACACCATAAGTTCAGATAACACTGTTCTTCCGGTATATCCTGTTCCTTTACATTTATGACATCCTACTCCGCGATAAAATTTAACACCTGAAGGGATATCCGGCCCTAATTCTTTTATTTCTTCCTCTGTTGGATAATATTCTTCCTTGCAATCAGGACATATTGTTCTGACAAGTCTCTGACTTAATACTCCAATAATGGAAGATGCTATCATATATGATTCCACTTCCATGTCAAGTAATCTTATAACAGCCCCTGGAGCAGTATTTGTATGTAATGTTGAAAGAACTAATTGTCCTGTTTGCGCAGCACGAATAGCAATAGCTACTGTTATAGGGTCCCGTATTTCCCCAACCATTATAACATTTGGGTCCTGGCGAAGGATTGACCTTAAAGCCACTTCAAAAGTTAGTCCTGTTTTTGGATTTATCTGGACCTGGTCAATATTTTCAATATGAAATTCTATAGGGTCCTCAAGAGTTATTATTTTTTTATGGATATTATCAATCTCCATAAGAGAAGAATATAGAGTGGTTGTTTTTCCTGAGCCTGTTGGTCCTGTAACAAGAATCATTCCATAAGGTTCATCCAGGAGCATTCTCCATCTATGAAGAGTTTCAGGGCTTAATCCTAAAAATTCCAGGCCAGCCACTATATTTTTTTTATCAAGTACCCTTAAAGCAACTATTTCTCCAAAGGATGTTGGATAAGTAGACACACGCAGGTCCACAAATCTGTCTTTTATTCGTATTTTTATATATCCGTCCTGTGGGATTCTTTTTTCTGTTATATCAAGATTTGCAAGGACTTTTATATATGAAATAATTGAATAATAGAGTTCAATATATGGTGGAGGAAATTCATAAAGTGTGCCATTTATTCTATATCTTAAACGTAATTTTTCTTCTTCAATTTCAAGATGAATATCCGTGGCTTTTAGTTCTGTAGCCTGACTTACTATAGCAATAAAAGCACTTTCAGCTGTTGTTTCTGTTGCTACATTCATTTCTATAGGAGTTAAAAATTTTTCATTTACTCTTTGTGTATCAGGGAAAGCCACCTGTGAAAAATATTTATCAATATTTTTTTTTAGGTCTGACTCTTTTACAAGTCTTGCTTCTATGGTCATTCCTGCAATTTTGGAAATCTGTGCTATTACTTCTTTATCAAGGGGGTCAACCATTGCGCATATAATTTTTTTAGCATCCTTAAAAACAGGCAGTGTTTGATATTTTCTGCATGTAAATTCGGGTAAAGAAATAATTACTTCTTTGTCAATATTTATTGTATCAATATCTATAATACTAACTTTAAATTCATTAAGCAAAATATTATACCATTCTACAAAATTTATTAAACCAAATCTTATAAGGAGATATCCCAATGGTAATTCAGATTTTTCTTTTTCTTTCAAGACCAAGTTAATCTGTTCATCTGTTAATTTTTGCAGTTCTTTAAGTTTATTGATTACAGGATTTTTTATATCCATTTTATCTCCCGTATTTGTAATAAGCCGCGCATGTTCCTTCACTTGATACCATACAAGGTCCAACAGGATTTGTTGGATTGCAGACCTTTTTATATAGCTTGCATTCTAAGGGTTTTTTTACTCCTTTTATAACATCTCCGCATAAACATCCCCTTGGGTCTTTTATCTCTGGGATATCAAAATCAATGAGACTTGCAGCATCAAAAATTTTATAATTATCATTTAAAAGTAATCCGCTGTTTGGTATAATGCCAAGTCCCCGCCATTTTGCATCAGTTATATTAAAGACTGATTTTATAACATTCTGAGCATTGCGATTTCCTTCAAAGGGAACTGCTCTTTTATATTGATTTTTCAGTGAATGTTTGTTTTTAGAAATCATTTCTATAAGCATGTATATGCCTTCCAATATATCTAATGGTTCAAAACCTGTTATGACAGAGGGAATACGATATTTTTCCACTAAAGGAAGATAGGCTTGTTCTCCTATGATAGTGCTGACATGACCGGGTAGTATAAATCCATCTATTTTTATTTCTTCTGAAGAGCAAAGGGCATCTAATGCAGGAGGGACCAATCTAAAAGCCGAAAATAAAAATAGATTTTTAATATTATGTTTTTTGGCACGGATAATAACAGAACAAAAAAGAGGTATTGTTGTTTCAAATCCAATACCAAAAAGAATAACATTTTCTTTTTTGTTTTTTTCAGCATAATCAAGAGCTTCCATAGGGCTATACATTACTTTCACTTTTGCATTTCTTTTTGCTTTTGCTGTTTCAAGAGTTTCCTGGTCTCCCGGTACTTTTATCATATCTCCAAAACAAAAAAGTGTGGTGTTTTTTTTACAGGCAAGGCCTATAGCTTTTTCTATTTCTTCATCTGGAGTAACACAAACAGGACATCCCGGTCCTGATATAAGATTAATATTTTTACCAAGACCATATCTTATACCCGACCTGAAAATTTCCACAGTATGAGTTCCACATACTTCCATCAAGGAAATACTTTTTTTAAAAAGATTTATTTTCTCTAGTAGATTTTTAGCAATGGAAGTATCATTGAGAGTATTCATCAATTTCTGCAATTTGTTTGAAGTATCCAATTGTTTCATTGGCATCTTTTTCACTTAACTTGCTAATGGCAAAACCCGCATGTACAATAATAAAATCCCCTGTTTTAACATCTTCTAATAAATCAATGGCAACCTGTTTTTTAACACCCATAAAGTCAGCTATTGCCTGTTTATCTTTTAAGATTTTTTCTATTTTACCTGGAATTGCAAGACACATTTCCCACCCCCATTTACATTATTTCTATTTTATGTCTGCTTGCTTATCAAGTCAAATGCCAAATAAAAAGTATTATTTATATATTTGACTCTTACGAAGTTTTGACAAAAATTGTACAGAGATATATATTAAATGTGAAATATAAAGTAATAAAAATACCATAGTCAGAAAAATTAATAATATGTAAGTAAATATTTATTAAAAAAGGAGAATAGATTTGAAAAAACATAAAATAAAAAAAGCATATATATCTGAACAAAATAATTCAAAAAAAACAAACCGTAAGTGTTCCAAATTGGTTGTAATTGGAGCAGGAAGTATTTTTTTTACTCGTGCCTTAGTAATTGGCATGTGTAAAGATGCTCATTTTAAAGGGGGTACACTTTCACTGGTAGATATCAATACAG
>JAJYYV010000014.1 GCA_021800535.1 bacterium
TCCACGGCAATTAACAACTGTTGGAGTGAACTGGGTTTCTTCTTTTCAGGAAGCGTTTATATGGTATTACTATAAATTACTTAAAGATGTTCCATTTAATGGAACATGGTGGGATAATTCATCCGTATTTACAATAAAATATTATGACCCTAAAAGACAGAAATTTGAATATAAATTCAATGTATTTATGAGAAGAAGACTGACAAAACGACTTAATAATATATGCTGGCAGCTGGGAAAACCACCTTTCTGGATTGATAATATGGGTGTTGACTGGTCATTCTGTCAAGATGCCTGGCATATAGAGAATGACTTTTATACATCTAATCCTAGTACTACAATGCAGCAACAGCTTCCGGTTGGACCATTCAGGGCAGAATGTCGTATTAAAAGAGGTATAATAAGCCGATTAGCCACTAGATTAGATAATTCTGCCCCGCAAAGTGAAGAACAAATAAAAAAAGTAGGCAGGTCAATAATTGCCATGTGTTTGCTTAATGATATTGGAACTGATTGGTGGGGAAATGATAGATATTTTAAATATATAGTCAATATTATAAATAAAGAAGTGGGATTTTTTAATGGAGCTCAATTTCTTCCTTACTGGAGGAATAAGCAGTATTTACAGATATACACTCCAAAAGTTTATGCATCAATTTACAGGGGGGTAGGAAATTGGAAAGGACATGCTGTAATTGTTGTAGTTAGTGAAAACTCTAAATCCGTTAATGTCCATTTTAACATTTCCAATAGAATTCTTTATGGTAAAAAGATAAAAAAGATATATGGTTTAACAAGTCAGGACCCTTTTGGACAATACTGGAATAATAAAGATAATAAAAATGAATGGGGGGAATTTGGAAATGCAGGAGAATTTGGGATATCAGGTTATGGGGTTCGTTTCTTAATTGTTAAATAACAAAATTTTATTAGTAAAATTAATAGGAAGACATATCATAGAAATTACCTTTTCTGGTTTTCCATTGAATAGTTTCTACAGCAACAGAAGATTTTATCAGAATTTTATTTTTATTCCTAAGAATAATTTTCATAGGAAATGGAAATTTACATCTACAGATTCCTCCTGATTTGGAAAAAATGATTATTTTTTTTGGAGATCTTTTTTCCCAAAAAATACTGATTTCAAATCCTCCACGGGCATACAAACCTGTTATTTCTCCTTTATCCCAGGAAAAAGGCAAAGCAGGTAAAATACGGATAATCCCATCATGAGATTGCAACAGCATTTCTGCAATCGCCGCTGTTGCACCAAAATTCCCATCTATTTGAAAAATATGTGGAGGATGCAGGTCAAGAAGCGAATCTGTGGTAGATTTTGTTAAAAGATTATATAAACTTTGAAGTGCACGTTCTCCCTTCCCAAACCGTGCAAAGCAACAGGCAACCCATGCACCACTCCAACCTGTGTATCCACTTCCATATGCAAGTCTACGTTCAAGAGATATTTCTGCAGCCCTCGCCAGTTCTGGAGTTTTTTCAGTAGTAATAATTTCCCCGGGGAAAACTGCAAAAAGATGAGAAAGATGTCTATGCCCAGGCTCTATTTCTTCATAATCTTCAAACCATTCCTGTAATTGACCATATTTCCCGATTTTAAATGGTGGAAGTTTTTTTAAAATATTTTTCCATTCTTTTATTTTTTTCTTATCAATTCCAAGAATTTTAGCAGCTAAAATGGCATGGTTGAGAGTTTCCTGAATGAGTTCTATATCCATTGTTGCTCCAATACAAAGTGAAACAGGAGAAGTTCCATCCACAAATTGATTTTCAGGAGATTGCGAGGGTACGGGAACAATGTAACCATTTTTATCATATATAAGATATGTTTCATAAAATGCAGCAACCTCTTTAAGCAAAGGATAACATCTTTTTTGTAAAAATGTTCTATCTAATGTGTACTCATAATGCCACCAGAAATGTTGACTAAGCCAGGCAGCAGCTCCTATCCACACATCCCATCCCATGGATTCAGGAGTTGCACGACCCCATGGATCTGTTTGAATAGGTAGATATATTCCTTTACAATTATAGAGCTTTTTTGCCATAATTTTTCCATGAGGAATAAACCTTTCTACATGTCTAAAAAATGGTTCTATACATTCCGAAAGATTACAAACCTCTGCGGGCCAGTAATTCATCTGAAGATTTACATCCTGATGAAGGTCGCAGTCCCATGGTGGATTAAGTTGTTCATTCCATTTTCCTTGAAGATTTGCTGGAAGTTCTCCACCCATAGAACTTGAAATCAAAAGATATCTGCCAAAATTAAAAAAAAGTGCATAAATTGAATTATTACCTCTTACATTCCGAAGTTCAGAAAGACGTTTATCTGTTGGAATATTATCCTGTGGTTTATCAATTATAAAATGTACTCTATTATAAACTTTTTGGTATTCTTCAATATGTGTTTTAGATAAAATATCAAATGAATAGTCAGACACGGCATTGAGTTGATTTCTGCAATCAACAATTGGATCCCTGCCATTTAAAGAAACAGATGCTGATAAAATAACAAAAGCTTCTGAAGCATTTTTTATTTTCATACAAGATTTATCCTCAGGAGAAACAATTGTCTTGCCATCATTAAGAATTATTTTTGCTTCAACAGCAAATTTAACTCCTTCTGTAAATTTTCCTGTAAAACCCCAATAATTTTTTTCTATCCATGGTTCTATTTTACATTCTTTATCCTCAATTCTTGAAAGACTAATTTCTGTATTTATTTTTTTCCCTGAAAAATAAAGATGAATAAGGATTATCTTATAGACATAATGTGCTAAAATTTCCTGGGTAAACTGTACACCATCTACATCATATGAAATTGAAACAATGGCTTTTTCTAAATCTAATTGCCTCCGATAGTTGGAAATATATTTATAAGGGAATTTTAAAAAAATATCTCCAAGCGGCTGGTAGGGGTCAACACGGTTTTTTTTGCCACTCACTCCTCCCAAGCCTCCAAATTTTTCATTGGCAAGAGTTCCTGCTTCAAAAATCTTACCCGCAAAAAAAAGTTTTCTAATTTCTTCTAAGTTGTGATATTTAGATTTTATATCTCTATTACGATATTTTGCACGCCAAAGCCATTCATGGTTCAAAGCGATTCGTTCCTGTTCTATCCCTCCCATGACCATACCAGCCAAAACACCATTTCCAATTGGCAACCCATCTGTCCAGACTAACGCTGGTTTTTCATACCATAAAAGTGAATTCATATTTTATCTCTTTCTAAAATTTAATATTTTAATTCAAATTTTGTTTTTTTTAAAATACTTTACTAAAAAAACATATTTTTAACTATAAATAACTGTGCAGTTTGTATTTAATTGACATACAAAAACTGATATGATTAAATAAATATTTATCTAAAATTTAAGATTATCAGATTAAAATGATAAAAAAAACAGTAGTAATCGGCTGGGATGCTCCAATAATAAAAAGAATCAAAAAATATGTAACGGAAGATGCCATGCCAAACATAAAACATCTTATAGAACAGGGTGTATGGGCAAACAATTGTCTTGTTCCTCATCCAACAATTACTCCTCCAAACTGGACCACTATAGCAACTGGAGCATGGCCGGGAACTCATGGAATTATATGTTTTAATCTTCCAGAAGAAAAAACACTTGAAAAAACATATGCTGCTTTTTACAAAGATGATTGTCAGGCAGAATACATATGGAATTCTGCAGCTAAAATAGGAGCAAAAACAATTTTATTAAATTATCCAAGCACATGGCCCCAGGCAGTAAAAAACGGCGTTCAAATTGGCGGAGGAGGACTTGCAATAAATGAATATAGATTAAAAGGAACTGAAACATGGGATTTCAAGTGTGATTTAAGTGCTGATTTATGTCTAACCACTGAAGAATTACCTGAGGCAAATATAATAAAAATAAAACAGGCAGAAAAATGGAAAAATTTGCCTGAAGGAAAAGAATATAAAGAAGCGGAATTCCAGATTACCTTCAGAAAAACAGACGAAATATCAACTGAACCCCCATGGTATATTCTTTTAATAAATTTGGGAAGCGGATTTGATAAGATTGGACTATACAAAGAAAAAAACGGAAAAAATCCTATTGCTATTATAGAAAAAGAAAAATGGAGTGAAAATATTTATCTGGAAATAGAAACAAAAAATGGAAAAAAAAAGATAGTTTTTAAAATAAAATTAATGAATTTAAGTCCTGATGGAGAAAATTTAAAAATTTATTTTACACCTTTATGCGCTCTTTCTGGTTTTGCATTTCCACAAAATATAGAAAAAGAAATTGAGAATATAGAAGGATTACCTATTCCCAATTCATTTTATTATTCTTATTACTACGATTGGATAGATATTAAAACACTTTCTGAAATTATTGATTTTCAAAATATATACCTTGGAAACTGTGCTAATTATTTATTAAAAAATAAAGAATGGGATTTGTTTTTTATGCATGCGCACTGTCCAGACCATTTTTATCATTCTTTTATAAATGACATTGAATTAGACAAAAAAATTCAGGAGGCAGAAAAAAATTTTTATCACTCGCTTGATAATATGGTAGGAAAAATTTTAGAAGCAATAAATGAAGAAGAAACTTTAATTATTTTAACTTCTGACCATGGAGCGGTTCCTACAGAAAATATTAAAGAGGAAAATTTTAAACATTTTGATGTAAATGATATTCTTGAAGAAAATGGATTACTTGTTAGAGAAAAAGATGAAAAAACAGGAAATAAAAAAATAGTATGGGAAAAAACAAAAGCAGTGGCACATCTTTCAGTATATATTTACATAAATTTAAAAAACAAATATATACATGGAATTGTAGAAAATAATAAGTATGAAAATATTCAAAATGAAATTATAAAAGCATTATATAATTGGACAGACCCCAAAACAGGTAAAAAACCTATTGCTTTTGCATTTAAAAAACAGGATGCAAGAATAATAGGACTTTATGGGGATAAAATTGGTGATATAATATATGGGGTATATCCTGAAGTAAGCGGAGAACATGGAAGACAGTTGACAACAGGAGAATATAGCATAGGCTCAATGAAAGGTTTATTTATAGCAAAAGGCCCTGATATTAAAAAAGGAAAAACACTTGATAGAACAATCTGGCTTACAGATATAGTTCCCACAATATGTTATTTAATGGATTTACCTGTTCCCAAAGATTGTGAAGGAGCAATAATCTATCAAATTTTTGATGATATAGATTGTAAAAGAAAAGAAAAAGAACAAATTAAAGCCACCTATGAAAAGATAAAAAAAGCATCAGAAGTTGAAAAGTTTTTAACACATAAATATTAATTACAAAATAAGAAATTTTTATTTTATAAATAAATGGTGTAATATATTAATTTATATATACAGATTAATAAATAGGAGTCAAAAAAATGTTTAAAAATTCACTTAAAATTGGTATTATAATAGGTTTTTTGAACTTTTTATTGTTTCCAATTGCTACTGCTTTATCAAAACCTGTTAATCCTGTAAAATCTCAACAATCATCCTTTAGAAAACCTTCTCTTTCAGATAAATTCTTTGCTATTACCTATGGGAATAATAAATTTATTATTGTTGGATCTGAAGGGACCATAGGAATTTCAAACAATGGAAGACTATGGAAAATAGAATCAAATTCTGGTAATACTTTAAATGATATATGTTACGGAAACAAACAATTTATAGCTGTTGGAAATTGGGGAACAGTTTTAACCTCTACAAATGGACTAAATTGGCATTCAGTAAATCTAAAGATAAAGAAAAAAGATAGATATATTTATATAAGAAATATGCTGACAGGTGTTACTTATGCCAATAATGAATTTATAATTACAGGATGGGGCGGATTAATTTTAACATCTAAAGATGGAATTCATTGGAAAAGAAGAAATTCCCAAACATATAGTTTAATTACCAGCATTACTTATGGAGATAATAAATTTATTGCTGCTGGAGATACATGGTTGCCTGAAGGATGGGGAGGTATAATTTTAACTTCAAAAAATGGAATAGACTGGATAAAAGAAAGTTTTATAACAAAAGGCTGGCTTAGTAAGGTTATTTATGCAAATAATGAATTTATTGCTGTTGGCTGGAAAGGTACAATTGTAACTTCAAAAAATGGAATAGACTGGACAAAAAGAGATTCTGGCATTAATTTAAACTTACAAGATATAACTTACGGAAACAATGAATTCGTCACAGTAGGGTGGGGTGGAATAGTTTTAACTTCAAAAAACGGGATTACATGGAAAGCAAAATATTCAAAATTAGTAAGTAATAATCTTTATGGAGTGATTTATAAAAATAATAAATTTATAATAGTAGGTGAAGGCGGTACAATTGTTGCTGTAAAAAAATTATAAAAATTTTATCTGTTTAATCTTCTTATTTTTGAGATTTAGTTATATCTTCGGTTATTTCTTTAGGCAGCTCTCCCATTTCTTCTAGCTCTCGTCCCATCTTATCTAAATTTTCCCCGATTATTTGTAAATTTTTTCCAATGCCCTGGATAATATCACCCATTTTTTCTAATTTTCTATCTATTTCTTTTAATCTTTCTATTGGCTCTTTTAATCTTTCGGTAATGTTAAATATATTTCTCATTTTTATATATTATATTATCAATGTATTAGCAAAAATATTGATAAAATTCATAAAATAATGTGTAAAAATTGTAAAATTTTCAACATTTAAAAAATCTTTTCTTAATTTACCCTGAATATCTAAAATATATTCTTCTAATATTTTTTTATTTTTATCATCCATATTTATAAATTGACATCCACAATAATAATTAAATCCCTGCTTTATAACATTTTTTATTACAATATTTGATTTTAAAATATAAATCTGGTGTTTATAAACAAGATTAATTTCTACTTCATAAATTATTCCTATCTGGAGAGAAACAAGATTTTGAATTCTTACTCCTTTTAAATTTATATCTATAGCATGTCCTTCTATTATATTTAAGTGCCCAAAAGAACCCATTTCTTTTATATGAGTAATTAATGATGGAACAGGATATCTTTTTTCCGTCCTACGATCTGGTAGAACAGGTGAAATATTAACAACTATAAATCTTTCCATTGTAGGGCAAAAAAGTTTACCTGAAAATGTATAGGTTTTATTCACCATATCAAAATAGATATTACAATGTTCATTTATTTTACCACTAAATGTCGGATTAGGTTTTTGAGGCTTAAAAATCAATTCTTTATTTTTACCAATTTCAATGAGATATATAGGTAAATATTTATTACTACACTCTAATAAAAATTGTGGAATCTTTTTTAAATCTATAATATCCATTTTTATCCCATATTATTTTACCTTTTTAAACTAAAAAAAGCAATAGATTAATTTTTAATATAAGAAATTGGACATTAATATAATACATTCCATGTATTGGAAAAATTTAACCATTGATATGGATATTGAAGGATATATTTTTCAAGTATGTTTTTACTTTCTTCTAAATAAAAATTTATTTTTTTATTATCATTATCAAAAAATGATTCTTTTAAATTCTGAAATAAAAGAGTATATGAACCATCATTTTCATAAATAAGAAATCCGGATAAATATTTGGCTTTTGTTTTAACAGCTAAAGTTACAGGACCTCTTGGGAGTATAGCTGGTTTTCCCATAAAATTTATTTTTATTCCTTTTTCAGTAAAAACTCTATCCCCCAATACAGCAATAATTTCATTTTTTCTTAAAGATCTTAAAATTTCTTTTGGACCTGTTCCTGTTTTAATAACATTAATACCTGTTTTTTTTCTTATTTCTATAAAAAGATTTGCTATTCGTTTGGATTTATAAGGCAAAGCAATAGCATTTAATGGAAAACCAAGAAAAGATGTCATGGCTCCGGCAAGCTCCCAATTTCCTAAATGTGCTGTCAAAATAATCACTCCATTTCTATACGATAGTGCTTGTTTTACATTCTCTATACCAATAATTTTAAGTCTTTTTAAAAAATAATCTTTATTTTTAGGCATACTTAAAAAATCTGTCATATATCTGGCAAAATGATAATAATTTTTTTTTACCATCTTCCTTAATTCTGTTTTAGTTAATTGTTTTCCTTCCTGCTGATATTTATATTGAAGTACAATTTTTAAATTTTCTGTAATATTTTTTTTAACTTTTTTTCTCCATACAAATGCTGTATAATATCTGAATTCTGAAACCCTACGGGAAAGAAAATAACAAATTTTAAGAGGAAGATGAGTACCAAGAAAGTATGCAAATTTGTAAAGAAGATAGTCTATATAATCCATGTTTAAAGTTCCCTGCGATTTTCAATAGATTTTTTTAAAGTTTTTGGATCAACATATTCTATTTCACTTCCAACTGGCATACCATATGCCAATCTTGATACTTTTATATTTTTTTCTGAAAAAAGATTTATAAGATAATCTGCCGTTATCTCACCTTCAGCAGTTGCATTTGTTGCAATAATAATTTCCTCAAAATTTTCTTTACTTAATCTATTAAAAACAGATGAAATATTTAATTGTTCAGGACCTGTTTTTTCTATAGGACTTATTCTTCCCCCAAGTATATGATAATATCCATCAAAACCTGCTTTTTCCATAGATATCAAATCCTTAACCTCTTCCACTATTGCCAATATTTTTTTTCTACTATTATCCCTGCATATATTACAAATTTCATTTTCTGTTATATTAAAACAATTTTTACAAAGTTTTATTGTGTTATTAAGTTTTATTAAACTATCTATAAAGTTATCTATAAAAGTTTTATCTGTTTTTAATAAAAAGTCCACTATTCTTTCTGCACTTTTAGGTCCAATCCCAGGTAATTTTTCCAGATGTTCTAATATATTTTGTATAGTTTTAGGATATGCTTCCATATTATTAATTATGTTAGAATGGCATATTATCAAATGGTAAATCCCCAAAACGGCTTCTTAATTCTTCCTGTAACATTTTTTCCATTTCTTTCCTTGCAATATGATATGTATGAAGTATCATTTTCTCTAAATGTGTTTTATTATGAGGAGAAAGTAAATCATCTGATATATCAATAGAAAGGAGCTCCATTTTTCCATTTATTTTTACTTTTACTTTGTCATCCGCTGAAGATGCCTCATATATTTTTCCGGAAAGCAACTTCTGTAACTGTGCTGCCTGTTTTTTCATCTGTGCTGCCTGTTTTAACATATCAAACATATTAGCCATTTTTATTCCTCCGTTTCAATTATTTCACCTTCAAAACAGTCAACTATCTTTTTTATAGATGATGACGGTCCCTGAGTGTTTTTTGGTTCTTCTTTAAATAAAAAATAAGATATATTATAATGGAATCCAAGAATTTTTTCAAGAATTTCTTCAGCATATTTCATATTATCTTTATCTTGCGCCATAGAACAATGGAACTTCATCTTTTCTGGAAATCCTATATATAAACAATTATTTTCTATTTTAACAGGTTTGCCGGCTCTTAAAAAAGCCTCTAATGCTATTTTCTTTTTTTTAATTTCATTTAAAAATTTTTTCCAATTTTCTTCAGAAATATTACTTTTACTTTCCTGATTTATATAACTTTCCTGATAAATTTTATCTTGTTTTTTTTCTAATATTTCCTTTTTTTCTTCAGATTTAATCTGTTGGGTTTCATAAACTATATTACCCGAATTATCCGAAGAAATATTCAAAATTTTTGATAGTTTAATAATAAGAATTTCCCCGTAAATAATCTCCATGGGTTCATATTTTATTTTTTCTTTTATTTCAAGCACAGTTTCTATACTTTTTAATATCTGTTCAAAAGATAATAATAAGATTTTTTCTATATATTCTTTATTATCTATATCTATCAAAATATCAGAACCTGAAAAATTGGGTTTTTTTAAAAGTAATAATCTAAGATTTTGATTGAGCCCATCTAAAAAACCAATAAGTTCTTTCCCCTGTTCTATAAAATTATGAAAAAATTCAAGGGCTTTATATACCTGTCCGGAACATAAAAATCCTATCATTTTCCATATACTTTTTGTTTCTATTATTCCCAGAGCTTCATTTGTTAATTCAATAGTGATATTTTTATTTTGTGAAAGGATAATCAACTGGTCAAGATATCCTAATGCATCTCGTAAAGAACCAGAACTAATAAGTATAATTTTCTCAAGAGCTTGCGGGTCAATAGTATAACCTTCATTTTTCAAAATTAAATTTATTTTTTCTGCAATTTCTTGCATTTTAAGAGGTTTAAATTGATATTTTTGACATCTTGAAGATATTGTCTGTGGAATCTTTTCAGGACTTGTAGTTGCAAAAATAAATTTTACATAGGAAGGAGGTTCTTCAAGAGTTTTTAATAACGCATTAAAAGCTTCTGTTGTCAACATATGAACTTCATCTATAAGATAAATTTTAAATCTGCTTTTTGCTGGCATTAATAAAACATTTTCCCTAAGATTTCTTATTTCATCTATTCCGCGATTAGATGCACCATCTATTTCAAGAAAATCAAGAGAATTACCTGATATGATTTCTTTACAAAATTCACATTTATCACAAGGCTCAGATAAAGGACTTTTTTCACAATTAAGACTTTTTGCAAGAATTCTGGCTATAGAGGTTTTACCAGAACCTTTTGGGCCTGAAAAAAGAAAAGCATGAGGAATTTTATTCTCTTTAATAGCCTGCTGAAGACCATTAACAATAATCTTTTGTCCAATAACTTCTGAAAATTTCTGTGGTCTATATTTACGAGCCAGTACAATATACATATCAGTATCAGAAAAATGTTCGTTTTTAGTCATATTGTTATACTAAATTTGTTGTTAAACTTAGAGTAATAGTGATTTATAAACTACCAAGGAATCTTAGTGCATCAAAAAATATTATAACAAATCCTATACCTAAAATAATAAAAGAAATTATAATAATAATATTTTTTATATTAGGTTTATATACTGTGGTTGGCGCTATTGCTTTATCAAGAATATGAATAGGAACTATATTGTTAGATTCAGAAATTCCTGCTTTTTCCATTTGATTATTTAATAAGGAAAGGAAAGATTCATTGGTTAAAATATCTCTTTGAATATTTGATAAGCTTTTTTTATATTCTATAATTTTATCTATTTGTTTACCTATATATGCTATTTTCATCTTAACAGTCATAATTTTTTTTATATTTGAGGGAGATGTTTGTTCCAATGTTTTAAAAACTAATTTTTCTTTTATCAATTTTTTCATCAAATAAGAAGCAAGAGAATTCAATCCTTCATTATTATTATTGACAATAATTATTTTACTTTTATGTTCAATCTTATCCATTTTATTTTGAAGTGTTTTTATTTGATTATTTGCTTTCATTATATTTTCTTCTATTGTCTTTTTTTCTTTTATTATTGGTCCTGCTGTTAAATTATAAACAAGGTTATTCAAATTTTTACAGAAAAAATTTGCAATCTGGGCTGCAGTTTCTGGATTTTTATCTATAACATCTATTTTTATAATTTTTTTACCAAGTTCTGAAATTCTCGTATTTTCTTTTAGATTATTTCTTAAAATATCAAGATTATCTGTACCATATTCTTGAGATAAATTAAATTTTTTTACTATCCTGTCTAACATTCTATTACTATTTAAAAGAGATAAAATCACCTCAGAAGACATATTGGTTTTAGAAGTTTTTGAAGGCTTCAATATTTCTGCTGTGGCGCGATAATATTTGGGGGAAAGGAAATAAAAAATTATACTACCTATAATTGCTATAATATAAATAATCAATATAAATTTTAAATGAATTTTTAAAATATTAACAATTTTGTTTTTTCTTATTATTTCAGCCATAAAATTAATCTCCCGTGGTTCAAACCCCACTTTCATATAAGATTTGCAAAACGGAGGGGGTGGGATTGTGCTAGAACCTTTCAAGATGCCTTACTGACGCACACCCTCCGCCTTCTTTGGAAAGCAATCTATATGGTAAAAACAGCCGTAGGGGTGAACCCGTGGTTCAAACCCCACTTTCATATAAGATTTGCAACTCGGAGGGGGTGGGATTTGAACCCACGATCCCTTTTGAGGATACACGCTTTCCAAGCGTGCGCACTCGGCCGCTATGCGACCCCTCCAATAGAAAATTTTATTTTATAATTTTTTTAATAAATCTTCTAATCGTTTTTGATGCGTAACTATAGAAACTTCAGATCTTGTTCTTTCTATCAAAGACCTCATTGCATCTACAGACCTTCTTAGTCCTCTGGTAATAGCTTCAGGATAATCAAAAGAAATAAGAAAATAATAAAATTCATCCATTATATTCAGAAGGCTATCAATATTTTCAGTTTCCTGTTTTCTAATACAATCAAGTATATGTCTTCTTATTTCCCCTATAGCTTCAGAAATTCCATGAAGATAACTTATCCTGTCAATATCATTATCCGGAATAAAAAGAGTATTATCTTTTAAAAGATAATATGTAACAAAACCTTCTATTAGCTCTTTTTCTGCATTATGAAGAAATCCGGCAAAATAGATTTCCGGAAATTTTTTTAACATGGATTTTGTTTCTTTTAACATATCAAAAGCCTGGTTAAGAATATCAAGACTTTCTTTAAAATCATGCTGATGAATTTTTTTTATTGCTTTTGCAGAAAACCGGGTAATCTGTCTGCATAAGCTAATTCCTTTTTCTCTTGCCCCATCCTCTGAATCAAAAAAATTTTTTGTATCAATAAGAATCTTTTCCAAACGATTAAAATCTTTAAAATTTTTTTTCATAATAAGTCCCCAATTCCTTTTTTATTTTTGAAAGTTCTATATGTTTTTTATTAAAATAATCTGTTTTTTCTGTTTTTTGAGATTTTATATTTTCCACTAATTTTATAAAACTCTGGACTCCCATATATTTACATCCAAAAATTTTTGCTCCTTCCTGAATCTGTCTATCATCTGAGACAATAATATATTTCTCATTTTCATCATTTTGAGAAATTATATCAACAATTTTTTCATCTGCAGAAATATCACCGGAATAAATAATTTTTATACCTTTTGAGCCTGTTAAATTACCCACTCCATCAAAAACAATAATAAAAAATAATGTTAAATGTTCTCTTCTATAACTTTGTATTAAAGAAAAAAATTTTATCTGTCCTGTTTCAGAAGAATACTTATCTGCTTTTTTCAGATAAGAGCTTCTTATAATATTATAGCCATCAAGAATATATTTCATTTATTTTTTACTATATTTACACATTTCTCACATAATTCTTCAAATTCTTTATCTTTTCCTACAGTAGGATGATAAATCCAGCATCTCTGACATTTTTTATGTTCTGTTTTTTCAATAATAATCTTAAAAATCTCTGATTTTTCAATATCCACCTGGGAAACAAGCAATAGATTTACAAGATAAGGTTGAAAATTATTTAAAAATTCAAACCAGTTATCATCAGCTCTAATAACAACCTTTGCCTGTAAACTACTGCCAATTTCTTTAAGCGTCCTTTTTTCTTCAAGCATTTTTAAAACATTTTTTCTAAATTCTAAAAATTTCCCCCATTGTTCAATAATATTTTTATCATAGTTTCTAACAACAGGCCATTCTTCAAGAAAAACAGTCTCTTTTTTGTTAAATATAAGAGATTGGTATGCTTCTTCACATGTAAAAGGAAGTACAGGTGATAAAAGTTTAATTAATATATAAAAAATCTGATAAATAACCTTTTGAGCTGTTTTTCTTTCTATGGAATTTTTATCATAGGTATATAATCTATCTTTTAAATAATCAAGATAAAAAGATGAAAGATCTAAATTACAGAACTCAAAAATTTCCTGAATACCTTTGTTAAATGAAAATTCCTCATAATATCTTGTTACATCATTTATAAGTTTCTGAGCTCTATTAACCACCCATATATCCACTGGATAGATATAATCAATATTTATATCTTTTTCTGATTGGAAATCATACATATTTCCAAGAAGATATCTAATTGTATTTCTTATAGTACGATACACAACCACAAGATGGTCTATAATCTGTTTTGATATTCTTAAATCCTGCTGATAGTTTTCTGACAATCCCCATAATCTTAAAACATCCGCTCCATACTTACTTATTATCTCCTGAGGAGTTATAATATTCCCAAGAGATTTAGACATTTTTTTACCTTCAGCATCAACCACAAATCCATGTGTAAGAACTTTTTCAAATGGCGCCTTTTTTTCAATCGCACAGGCAACTATAAGAGAGCTTTGAAACCAGCCTCTATGCTGGTCACTTCCTTCAAGATAAAGAGTAGCAGGCCATTTAAGAAAAGGATTTTTTTTAAGGACAGCAAGATGGCTTACGCCAGAATCAAACCACACATCAAGAATATCTTTTTCTTTTTCAAAGGTTGTATTTCCGCAAAAAGGACATAAAAAATTCAAAGGCAGCAATTGCTCTGTTTCTTTTTCAAACCAAATATCTGAGCTGTTTTTTTCTATAAGAGTCATTATATTATTAATTGTTTCTTTAGTGCATATAGCCTTGCCACAATTTTTACAATAAAAAACAGGGAGTGGAACTCCCCATAGTCTCTGTCTGGAAAGACACCAGTCCGGTCTTGTTTTTACCATACTGCCAATTCTATTTTTTATCTCTTCAGGTATCCATTTTGTACTATTAATCTGTTCTTCTAAAAGTGTTCGTAAATTATTTTTATCTACATTTAAAAACCATTGTTTTGTTGCACGGAAAATGACAGGATTTTTACACCTCCAGCAATGTGGATAAGAATGTGTATAGTTTTCCTGAAATAAAAGAGACCCTGTATCTGCTAATTTTTTAATTATGGCTTTATTAGCATCAAATACAAACATATTTTTGAATTCGTCAACATCCTCTGTAAATCTTCCTTTTTCATCAACCGGGGATAAAACAGGGAGTTTATATTTTAATCCTGTCTGATAATCATCTTCTCCATGACCCGGGGCAGTATGAACACAACCCGTACCATCTGTTATGGAAACATAATCTGCTAAAACAACTACAGAATCTCTTTCAATAAAAGGATGTCTGCAGATAATACCCTCCATTTGTCTGCCCTTAAATATTGTTAATTTTTCCCCATCTAATCCTGTTTTTTTAAGAACTATATCCACTAAAGAATCTAAAATAATAAACAAACCCTTTTGTGTTTTTACAAGAGCATATTGAAATTCAGGATTCACGGCAATAGCAACATTGGCAGGCAGCGTCCATGGAGTTGTTGTCCAGATTACAAAACTTATATCTTCTTCTGTTTCAAGTATCTTTTTTTTATATTCTTTTTTTACCGGAAATTTCACATAAATAGAATCACTGGATATATCATAATATTCCACCTCTGCCTCTGCCAAGGCTGTCTGACATTGAAAACACCAATAGATAGGTTTAATACCCTGGTATATAAATCCATTTAAATAAAGATCCCCAAAACTTTCTATAATTATTTTTTCATATAAAGGATTAATAGTTAAATAAGGATTTTCCCAGTCTGCAAAAACACCAAGTCTTTTAAATTCTTCTCTTTGTATAGAAATAAATTTTTCAGCATAAGCTTTTGCTTTTTTTCTAAAAGAAACAAGATTAACCTGATTTTTTTCTACATTCATATTCTGAAATATCTGATGCTCAATAGGCATACCATGACAATCCCAACCAGGAATATAGGGCGACCAAAAATTCTGCATGCTTTTAAATTTTATAATAGTATCTTTTAATATCTTGTTAAGAGCCGTTCCAAGATGAATATGTCCATTAGCATAAGGAGGGCCGTCATGTAAAATAAAAAAATTTTTCTCCTTGTTTTTTTCAAGTGTTTTTTTATAAATATCTATTTTATTCCAAAAATCAAGAGTAGAAGGTTCCCTTTTAGCAAGCTCAGCCTTCATTGGAAAATCTGTTTTTGGAAGATTTATTGTAGACGAATAATCTTTCATTTTATTTTTTCCTTTAAATATTATTTTTTAATTCATATTTATATTTGCTTATTATAAACTTTTTTTGACAAAAAACAAACATTTTGTTAAACTTTTAAAACTATTACAAATTATTTTATAGGAGGATATTATGAAAACAAAAGTTGATGAAAATATTTGTACAGGATGCGGGCTATGCGTTGATATTTGTCCGGAAGTATTTGAAATGGGAGATACAACTTCTCATGTTAAAGTAGATGTTGTCCCTCCAGAACTGGAAGATAAAGTCAAGGAAGCAGCAGAAAATTGTCCTGTAGATGCTATTTCTATAGAATAATAATATACCTTTATTGCAGATGGTATGATATTTTAAATAATATGAAAAAATATATAGTTTATATCTGTCTTTTATTTTTGACTATTTTTTCTTTTTCATGTAAAGCAGAAGAAAATCAAACAAAAATATTACAAAAAATATCATTAAAGACAGAAAAAATACAATGGCAGAAAATCCCCACTTATGGCGCTTCCTATCAACAGGTATGGAAAGCTGTGAATAAAGTCCTGACCATATATTTTTTTAGATTACTATCAGGAAAAAATGGAGCGGCATGGCAGCAAAGAAAAAAAATGGGAAACTCGGTTACTGAATGGATACAATTAGAACCAAACACTCTGACAATTATTGTAAAAATCACAAAAAATCCAGTAAAATTATTTTTGGCAATGCAGAAAAAAAAACCTGAAAATAATAAATGGATTCCAGGTTCATTGAATATTAGAGATAAAAACATTCTTTATAAGATTATAGAAGATATTCAATTCAAAATAAAAGAATAATAAAATTGATATTCTATAAATTTCTAAAATGAGAATTGTCCTGCCCATAAAGTTTTAAAGGCATATCTACAAGTAAATCATTCCAACTAAAAAATGGATCTTCTGCAATTTTTGTTGGCATCATTGATATTGCTTTTATAATAGCAGTCTTTGCCTGTTCTTCATTCCCAAAAACAGTAGATTTTTCAGCACTTAACCAGGCATGGCCGGCTTTCATAGCATTTATAATTTTATCAGAATAAAAACTATTATTTTGTTGTTCATTTATACACTCTTCTGTATATTTCCACCATGAATACCCTGTTAAAGGTCCCCAGGAATGCTTTAAACGGGAAATGTCTGACTTTTGTTCAACCAGCATATTATTTATTGTATTAATTTTTGCTTTAGAAGAAAGAATACGCCAGTTTATAGGACCAAAAAATCTCATAGCTATACCCTGTGAATGTCTCAAAAATGCATCCGGAATAATATTTTCCTGCCGGATTTGTTTACAATTTTGTTTTATAACATTCCAATTTAATTTCCCTGGTTTTTTGAAACCAATCAATCCTAAAATTGGATAATTAAAAGCAAATGAGTTTGTTATCATTTGTCCATTTGGAAAAACTTTTATAAATGTTTTCATAATATCAGCAACTTGATTACCTGTAAGTTGATATAACGGTAACCATTGACAAAATAAACCACCTTGACGTAAAGCTTTTTTAATTGTTTCAAAAGTTTGTTCAGTATATAAATCACCTGTTCCAGGTATCCAGGGGGTAAAAAGATCAGATACAATCACATCAAAATAATTTCTGTAAGATGAAAAATATATCCTGCCATCATCAACAATGATCTTGCTACGAGGACTTGTAAATAATCCACCAGTAAGAAAAGGTGAAAAATATTTCTTCGCCATTTCAGTAATTAGTGGTGATATTTCTGCAGTATAAAGTTTTTTAACATTTCTATCTTTTAAAGCTGCATCTGCTGTTAAACCTGTTCCCATACCAAGAACTCCCACCCGTTCAGGATCTGGATGTAATATTAAAGGGATAAACATCTCATAATGAGAAAGGGTGGAAGAAGCAGTTCCTCCGATAATATAATTATTATTTAACATTATTCTTAAATTACCATCTTTGCTTCTTGTTGTTATTACAACACCCTCAGGACCAGTCGCTATAGCAATAACTTTTTCTCCGGGAGCCAATTGTCTATGAGAAGGTAAAATTCTTAAAAAAACAGCAGAAATAATAGATATTAATAAAAGTATTATAACAAAAGAAGTTCTAACCTTATAAGAAATTGTAATCTTTTGCTTGAAAGCAAAAAATATAAACATCCCAAAATAAATTATAGCAAAAACAAAAAAGCTGTACCAAAGACCAAAATAAGGCATCATTATTTTTGGAATCAATTCTGAACCTATTGCTCCACCTATCCCATTTAAAAAAAGTAAAAACCCCCAGTGTTTACTGGTTATATCCTTCAATTCCTTTGATGCCCATGAAAAAAGTATAGGAAATATCATTCCTGATAAAATAAAAACAGGAAAAATAGTTAATGCACCTATTTTTAACATATTCATAAGGTAAACTATTATTCCTTTGCCCACCTGTAATTCACGTAAACCATGAGTAAAAAAAATCAATAAATATGGTTCTATAATAACAGATATAAAAGTAAGACCTAAAATAAAAAAAATAGTTTTTTGATATTCAGAACCAAATAATTTAAGAAATAAACCACTTAAAAAAGCCCCTATAGCAAGAGATATTAAAACAAAAATTAACAGCAAAGCAAAAGAATACATAGAATTCAACATCGCCTGGGAAAACTGATTTACATAAATAATTTCCATACCTATGGTCAAAAAACCACTTAAAAATGCCATAGTTCTTAAACCAGCAGGCCATTGAAGTACATGTTTTTTATGTTCTTTTTTCTGCTGGTGTGTTCTGGTAAAAATAATATTTGGTTTTTGGGTATCTATAAAAAAACAGATAAAAGCTGCAGGCAGACTAATTACAAATAGTATCCAGCCACTTACCAAAATACCAAATTCCGGCAAAAGAAAAACCATTACTAAGATTATCCCCAATACTCCGCCTAAAGCATTAAAGGCGTATAATAGTTTTCCAAAAAATTCCATTTGATATTTTTCATTAAATGCCGCTTTTGCAAAAAGTGGTAATATCATTCCTAAGCTTGTAGCAGGAAGTAAAAGAAATATTATGGAATATATCCACTTCATTATTATTCCCACAGGACTTTCAATATAATTTGGACCTAAAACTGCCCATAAATTAGTTGTTATATAAGGTAAATATATGACCACAATAGAAAAAATAGAGGAAATTAATTGAACTATACCAACAACAAACCAGATATTTTTTTTAAACCGATTTTCAAATCTGGATACAATAAATGCTCCTAATGCAAAACCTAAAAAAAAGATGCCTAAAATTCTTGAAATAGCATCACCTTTTTCTCCTACTAAATCTATAATTCTTCTTGTCCATAATATTTCATAAACAAGACTTATAAATCCACTAAATGTTGCTAATATAAAAGCAATTTTTAATTTATTTTCATGTAATTTTTTTATAAACATTTATTATCAATAAATTCATATAATCAAGTAAAAAATTATTTTATAAGTCTTTTTTTCATCAATCCTATTGACAGAATAAATAATATTATTGTCAATATTATAAGAATTATTAAACTATACAAAAAAGCAAGATTAAACTTATTTATCTGAATATCCCTCATTATTATAACAAGATAAGTCAAAGGAAAAATATAAGCAATCTTTTGAGCCCAGAAAGGAAGTACAGAAATAGGAAAAAAAACACCGCTAAAAAGAAACATTGGAGTCATAAATAAAAAAACAGGAAAATTAAACTGTTCTATTGTTTTTATAAAAGATGTAAAAAGCATCCCAATAGTAGAAAAAACCATTCCTCCAAGGGCTGATAAAGGAATAAGCCATAATGCTATAGGATAAACAAGAAGATGAAAAAAAGAAGCAACAATCATCATACTTGTTCCGGCTATAATAGATTTTGTTGTTCCCCAAAGTAATTCACCTGTGATTATATCCTCAATAAGAAGAGGAGTGGAAAGAATAGCATCAAAAGTTTTCTGATGATACATACGTACAAATGATGCATAGGTTGTTTCATAAAAAGAATAATTCATTACAATAGTCCCAATAAGACCAGGGGTGATAAAACTAAGATAAGGCATTAAAACCCCATTATATGGGACTTCTTTTACCAATTTACCAAGTCCCAGACCAAATGCCAGCAGGTATAACAAAGGTTCAAAAAATGGCATCACAAAGTTAACCAGCCATGTTTCAATATATACAGACCAATTTCTTTGCCATACCTTTATAGACCTCCAGCTTATGTTTTTTATAATTTCCATTTTTAATCCCTTAATTCTCTGCCGGTCAATTTAAGAAAAACATCTTCAAGGGTTGCCAGCCTTAAACTACATAAAGACCCGCAAAATTTTTCTTTGATTTCTGAAAAAAACGATTCTGACTTATCTGTAAAAATAAGCATTCTTGATGATGTTTTTTCAAAATTAACATTTTTGGATTTAATAAAATTTTCTATTTCAGAAGAAATATTTGAAATTTCTATAACATATTTGCCAATATATTTATTAATAAGATAATCCGGGGTTCCTTCCACAATTATTTTAGCCTGGTCCATTATAATCAGCCTCTCACAAAGTTTTTCAGCCTCATCCATATAATGGGTTGTTAATACAAATCCAGTTCCCTTTTTTTTTAATTCTATAAGACTATCCCACACCTGATTTCTTGCCTGAGGGTCAAGCCCTGTTGTTGGCTCATCAAGTATAAGAAAATCCGGCTCATTTACCAGAGAACGGGCTATCATTAATCTTCTCTTCATTCCTCCGGAAATCTCTCTTATATAGCTTGTTTTTTTATTAGAAAGTCCAACAAATTTAAGAAGATAGTCAATCCTTTTTTCAGCAACAGACCTTTTTATATCAAAATATCTTGAATAAACAAAAAGGTTTTGATAAACATTTAAATCCGGGTCAAGATTATCCTCCTGCTGACAAATACCCAGCCTTGATTTAATTTGTCTTGGAAACCTGTAAACAGACAAATCAAAAACTTTAAGAATACCTGCTGTTGGAGGCAAAAAACAGGAAATCATTCGCACGGTTGTTGTTTTTCCAGCCCCATTTGGACCTAATATGCCTAAGGATTCCCCTTTTTTTACAAAAAAATTTATACTATCAACTGCAACAAAATCATTAAATTTTTTAGTAAGATTTTCTGCATAAATAACAAAATTATTATCCATGAATTTTTATATATTTTTAAAATGATCAAAACCTTCAGGGGTAATTTTTATTTTTTGGTTCTTAAATATTCCTATATATTTTTTTTCTGTTGTTATTTCCCCAATTAAAGAAATAGGTACAGAATCTGTTTTTTTAAAGACTTTCCGGGAATATTTTTTATCAATAGTAAAAAGAATCTCATAGTCTTCTCCATCATTTAAGGCATGAAAAACAGCCTCTTTCTCTGTTTTACTAACTTTTACAGCACTTTTAGAAACAGGAATATTATCCAGATATAAAATAAAACCTGCATTACTTGCCTTTGCCAGTCTGGTTAGATCAGAAGAAAGTCCATCAGAAACATCCATCATTGAGGATACAGGATACTTTTTTATTATCTGCCTTGCTTCTTTAACCCTTGGTTGAAAATTATAATGTTTTCCCTGTATACTTCCGCCAAGACTACCGGTAATATAAATTTTATCTCCTGGTTTGGCACCACTTCTAAGTTTAAGTAAATTTTTTTCTACTTTGCCTGTCAGAAAAATATCAATAAACAGGGTAGGGGACTTGGAAGTATTTCCTCCAATAATATCAACATTAAACTCTTTAGCAAGTTTGGAAATTCCTTTATAAATCCCGGAAACAAAATTTGCATGGGCAGAAGGAAGACCTAAAGAAACAAGAGCATAGAAAGGAATCCCTCCCATTGCAGCTATATCACTTATATTAACTGCAAGAGATTTCCTTCCGATTTTTTCAGGGGAAATTTTTTCTTTTTCAAAATGAATTCCATCTATAACAATATCATTAGTTAATAAAAAATAAAAATCTTTATTCCATTTTAAAACTGCTGTGTCATCCCCTATTTTAGTTATTATTTCTTTACTTTTTATTTTTATCTTTTTTTTCAACCAATCAATTATTTGTTCTTCATTTAATAGCATATATATATTATAATATATAGATTAAGATTTCTGAAAAAGATAAAAGGAGAAAATAACTTATATATGGCTAACACCAAAATTTATACCTGTCCTATGCATCCGGAAGTAAAACAGTCAAAACCAGGAGATTGCCCGGAATGTGGAATGGCATTGGAACCCCAAACTATTTCTCTGCAAGAAGAAAAAAATATAGAACTTATAAATATGACAAAACGATTCTGGATTAGTCTTATTTTACTAATTCCTTTAATATTTATTACCATAAGTCTTTCTATACCTGCTATATCTATTAGAAATATTATTTCTTTTAAAACAGTCCAATGGCTGGAATTTATAATCTCCACCCCTGTTGTTTTATGGGCAGGCTGGCCATTTTTTATAAGAGGATACAATTCTATAAAATACCGCAGTTTAAACATGTTTACATTAATAAGTATTGGTGTGGCCGTAGCCTATTTCTATAGCTTTATTGCTGTGATTATTCCATGGATATTTCCTTCTTCTTTCCGTGATAAAAGCGGACAGGTGGCAACATATTTTGAATCAGCCGCTTTCATTGTAACACTTGTACTTCTTGGACAGGTTTTAGAACTGAAAGCACGAAATAAAACCAGCCAGGCGATTAAATTACTTCTGGAAATGGAACCCAAAACTGCAAGGGTTATAAAAGATGGAAAAGAAACAGATATCCCACTTGATGAAGTGGCTGCTGGGGATTTACTTCGTGTTCGTCCTGGAGAAAAAGTCCCTGCAGATGGAATAATAATAGAAGGTTCTACTTCAATTGATGAATCAATGATTACAGGAGAATCAATTCCCGTAGAAAAGTATCCCGGAAGTCAGGTAATAGGAGGAACATTAAATACAACAGGCTCACTTATAATGAAAGCTGAAAAAGTTGGCTCAGACACCTTACTTTCAAAAATAATTCAAATGGTTTCACAGGCACAAAGAAGTCGTGCTCCCATCCAAAAACTTGCAGATGTTGTATCAGGATATTTTGTTCAGATAGTTATTGCCGTGTCTATATTAACTTTTATTATATGGGCTTTATTTGGTCCACAGCCGAGAATGGCTCTTGCTATTGTTAATGCTGTCGCAGTGTTACTTATTGCATGTCCCTGTGCTCTTGGACTTGCAACCCCCATTTCAATAATGGTAGCAACAGGTAAAGGAGCTACTGAAGGTATTCTTTTTAAAAATGCCGAAACTATAGAACTTATGAAAAAAATAGATACTCTTGTAGTAGATAAAACAGGGACTATCACAAAAGGGAAACCTCAGCTTATTGAAGTAATACCTGAAAAAGGGTTTGATGAAAAAGAAATTTTATATTTTGCTGTCAGCATGGAAAAAGGAAGTGAACATCCGCTTGCAATGGCAATAGTTTCCAAAGCAACAGAACAAGAAATAAACCCTGGTAAAGTTGAAGAATTTAAATCTATCCAGGGAAAAGGAATTATAGGTAAAATAGAAGCTCATAATGTTGTATTAGGAAACAATCTACTTTTTAGTGATTTTAAAATAAACCATAATAATACTAATTTAGAATCTGAAAATAAAAGAAAGGAAGGTAAAATAGTAGTATTTCTTGCAATAGATGGAAAAATTGCAGGACAATTGGTAGTGGCAGACCCAATAAAAGATACAGCATTTTCCGCCATAAAACAAATTCATAAAGAAGGAATCCAGGTAATTATGCTTACAGGAGATAACCAAACTACAGCTGAAGCTATTTCAAAACAAATAGGTATTGATAAGGTTATTAGTGAGGTTTTACCTGACCAGAAAGCCCTTATAATAAAAAAATTACAGGAGGAAAAAAAAATAGTTGCCATGGCAGGAGATGGAATAAATGACGCGCCAGCACTCACACAGGCAAATGTTGGGATAGCCATGGGCTCAGGCACGGATATCGCAATTGAAAGTGCAGGAATAACACTTGTTAAAGGAGATTTAAATGGAATTCTCAAGGCAATAAGATTAAGCAGAGCGACTATGCAAAATATTAAACAAAATCTGTTCTTTGCGTTTATTTATAATACTATAGGAATTCCTATTGCCGCAGGAATTCTATATCCATTTTTTGGAATTTTACTTAGTCCGGTTATTGCAGCCGCAGCAATGAGTTTTAGCTCGATTTCTGTAATCAGTAATGCCCTAAGGCTGCGAAAAACCAAATAATAATATACATAAAATTTTTGAAATAAAGAAATTTTATGATAAAGTAAAAAAACTATGGAAAAAGATAAAAAAATAGAAATTTATGATACAACTCTAAGAGATGGAGCACAAGGGGAATCAATCTTCTTTACCATTGTAGACCAGATAAAAATAGCTGAAAAACTTGATGAATTTGGTATTGATTTTATTGAAGGAGGCTGGCCTGGTTCAAATCCAAAAGCCGTACAGTTTTTTAAAGAAATAAAAAATAAAAAATTTCTTCATAGTAAAATTGTTGCTTTTGGCAGTACCAGAAGAAAAAATTTAAAACCACATGAAGATACTTATATAAAAGCCCTTCTTAAAAGCGAAACCGAGTATATAACCATTTTTGGAAAATCATGGGACCTTCATGTCACAGATGTTCTTAAAATTTCTCCGGATGAAAATCTTAAAATGATAGAAGAAACCATAACATTTCTCATCAAAGAAGGTAAAAAAATTTTTTTTGATGCAGAACATTTTTTTGATGGATTCAAAAGTAACCCCATATATGCAATTAAAACATTAAAAACAGCCCGGGAATCTGGAGCAGAACGAGTTATTTTATGCGATACAAATGGCGGCTCTTTACCATTTGAAATAGAAGATATAATAAAAAAAACAATAAAAGAAATAACAATCCCTATAGGAATACATACACATAATGATTCCGGCATTGCTGTTTCAAATTCAATTATTGCTGTTAAAAATGGCGCAATCCAGGTCCATGGAACTATAAACGGATTTGGAGAAAGATGTGGAAATGCAGACTTGACAACCATCATTCCTATTCTTCAAATTAAAATGGGTTATAAATGTATAGAAGAAAAAAATCTTGTTCATTTAACTAACCTGTCACGATATATATATGAATACGCCAATATTATACCTTCAGGAACACAACCTTTTGTAGGTTTTAGTGCTTTTACACATAAAGGAGGAATGCATATAGATGCTGTAACCAAAAATCCAAGAACTTATGAACATATATCTCCTGAAAAAATAGGAAATAAAAGAAAAATTCTTGTATCAGAACTTTCAGGAAAAAGCACAATTCTTCAAAAGATTCAAAAATATAAAATAGAAAAAAAACCTGAAATTATAAAAAATATTCTTGATATGGTAGGGGACCTTGAAAAACAAGGATATCAATTTGAATCTGCTGAAGCTTCTTTTGACCTTTTGGTTATGAAAATACTTGGGAAATATCAAAAAATGTTTGAAGTGGAAGGTTTCAGGGTTATAGTAGAAGAAAGAGGTAAAAAGATTATTTCAGAAGCCACTGTAAAAATCAAGGTTGAAAATCTTATGGAACATACAGCAAGTGAAGGAGACGGTCCGGTAAATGCTCTTGACAATGCCCTAAGAAAATCTCTTATCACTTTTTATCCGGAATTAAAAGAAATGAAATTGACTGATTACAAGGTTAGAATTATTCATCCCGAAAAAGCTACAGCTGCTGTTACCAGAGTATTAATAGAATCCACAGATGAAAAAGATACATGGGGAACAATTGGACTTTCAGAAAATATAATAGAAGCATCCTGGAAAGCACTTATTGACAGCATTGAATATAAACTGCTAAAAGAAAAAATAATAAAATAGAAAATAAGGCTCTGTTAAATTTTAGTTGTCAGACATTGTTTTTTTCCTTATTCTATAAGGCTGGAATTTTTAAAAACAACTTTTTTTCAACAGAACCGAAATTTGTAGTTGTTGGAGATATGAGTTTCCCTTTGTTCCCTTTTATCGGAATAATTTTTACTTCTGATAATGGCAAAAAATGGACAAAACAAAATTTAGAAATATATAAACCACTTATGAGTGTTATATATGCAAAGCATACCTTTGTAGTAGTAGGAGCAAATGGAATAATTCTTCAATCAAACCATATGAAATAACTATAACAAATTACTGAAATTGTTTGATTATCTGTTTTAAGTCAAGAGAACCTTCATATAATGCCTTTCCTATAACAACTCCAAAAACTGGTATATTGCTTTCCTGCAGGTTTTGAACATCTGTTTCATTTTTTATACCACCGGCGATAATAAATTTTTTATTTGAAATTTTTTCTCTGGGAATTTTATCAAATATATTTTTTAATATATATGTATCAATACCCTTCATAGTTCCATCTCTGGAAACATCTGTAAGAATAAACTGTTCAAATCCGCTTTCAAGAAACTTATTGATAATATAAGATGGTTGAAGAGGAACTAAAACCTGCCATCCACTTAATGCAATATTATTATTATAAAAATCAACACCTACAATAATTTTATGTTTTATATTTTTATCTAAATCTAATTTATCTAATAAATCAATTTCTGGGAATTCCTTTTGTTTTTCAAACTTTTTCCCACCTTTTTGATAGAAAAGTTTTATATCTCCAATAGAAAATCCGCTACCAAGAATAAAAGGTAATATAATACCTGTACTTATAATTAAATAATCAATCCCAAGATTAAAAAAATATTCAACTTCCTCAGTTTTTCTTATTCCGCCACCTAATTGTATTTTACAGTCAGAGCCAAAAATATTTCTTGTTTCTATTATTTTCTTAATTGTTTTTTCTTCATCCTTACCAATTATTCCATCTTTTGCCCCTAACAAACAAATAATATGTAACCTTTTTGCTCCTTTTATAATAAATTCTTTTACAAGACTGACAATATCTTTTGAATAAGAAGTGGATTCTTCAAATTTCCCCTGATAAAGCCTCACAATCTCATTTTTTTTTAAATCTATTGCCGGAATAATAATCATTTTATTTAGGGATACTTTCAGTATATCTGCATTTTGGAAAATTCTCACAACCAAGAAAAGGACCATGAGGACCTTTTCTTATCACAAGTCTTCCATTACATTTTGGGCATACCTTATTTGTATATTCCTTTTCTTTTTTTATTTTTTCAACAGGAGGCATATCTTTGACGCCTTCCATTGCTTTATCTAAAGATGGCTTATAACCTGTATAAAATTCTTTTAAAAGTTCAATCCAATCTTTTCCACCTTCTGCAATATTATCAAGATGTTCCTCAAACTTTGCAGTAAAACCAATATCAAGAATGTCAGGAAAGAATTTTGTAAGAATATCTATAACCTGAAAGCCTATCTCCTGAGGAATCAGAATTCTTTTTTCACTTTTTATATAATTTCTTCTATATAATGTCTGCATTGTTGGTGCATATGTAGAAGGTCTTCCAACTCCAAATTTCTCCATTGCTTTTATAAGAGATGCCTCTGTATATCTGGCAGGTGGCTTTGTCTGTTTTTCCTCAGATAAAGCATCTATAATCTTAAAAATATCTTTTTCTTTAATTGGAAAATCTATTTGCTGGCCCATATCTATTTTTACCGGCCAAATTTCCATAAATCCGGTAAAAATAATTTTTGAATTTTTTGTTTCAAATCCATATCTCTCTGATATTCCGGAAATCGTTTTTGTTTCTATAATCGCAGACTTCATCTGACTGGCAATAAATCTTTTCCAGATAAGTTCATAAAGGGAGAATTGTTCTTTAGAAAGATATTTTTTTATTTCATCCGGAATAAGATAAACATCTGTAGGTCTTATTGATTCATGGGCTTCCTGGGCTGAAGATACTTTTGCTTTATATACAGGAGGTTTGTCCGGAACAAACTGCATTCCATACTTTTCCTTAATAAATTTAAAAGCCTGGGATTGTGCAGATTTTGCAACTGATGGGGAATCTGTTCTCATATAAGTAATAAGCCCTACAGGGTTTTTTTTGCCTATATCAATACCTTCATAAAGTTTTTGCGCAATAAACATTGTTTTTGAGGATGTAAACCCTAATCTAATTGAAGATTCCTGTTGTAATGTACTTGTCACAAAAGGAGGATATGGTCTTAAAGTTCTTTGAACATCTTCAATTTTGCTTATTGTTATAGAATGATTTTTCAATTCAGAAAGTATTTTTTCAACAAGAACCAAACTATCAAGACTTGTTTCCTCTATTTTTTTTCCATCAATAAAAACAAGGTCAAGAAAAATTTTTATTCCATTTTTTTCTATAAATATTTTTATTGTCCAGTATTTTTTAGAAATAAAATTTTGTATTTCTCTTTCTCTATCAACAATAAGTCTCAGGGCAACAGACTGAACTCTCCCTGCAGAAAGAAAACCCCCAAGTTTTTTAGCCAGAAAAGGACTTAATGTATATCCTACAATTCTATCTAGTATTCTTCTTGCCTGTTGGGCATTAACAAGAGCAAGGTCAATTTTTCGCGGATTCTCAAAAGCCTTTTGAATAGCAACTGGGGTTATTTCATGAAAAGCAACCCTTTTAACTGTATTTATATCCTTTCCAATATAGTTAACTGTATGCCAGGCAATAGCCTCTCCTTCTCTATCTTCATCAGTCGCTATATAAACTTCTTCAGCAGACTCAGCCATTTTTTTTAATAATTCAAGAATATGTTTTTTACCCTTCATTACAATATATGTTGGCTGGAATGTATTTAAATCAACTCCAAATCTATCTTCAGGTAAATCTATTACATGACCTAATGTTGCTTTTATAGTAAATTTACCCTTTAAAATATAGTTTATCGTTTTTGCCTTTGTTGGCGATTCCACAATTACAAGATTTTTAGTCATTTTATACCTTTTCTATTTTAAAAAATTTATATCAGGTTATTTATATTATCATAATTTATAAATCTGCCATATAAATAATTTAAAAGCAAGATTTCTCAGTTTTATTTTTCCGCCACAAAAAATGTAGTCAGGATTACCCAGTAAATTTTTAGGAATATTTAGTATTACATCATTTCTGCTGTAAAAACAATCTATCCCATGTGATAATATTGTTTCATTACAATTTTTTACTACAAGCTTTTTTTTATGATTAACCTTCAAGGTAATCTTTGGCATTGAGGAAAAAGAAATTTTTTCTTTAAATCCAAAAATATATATTTCAAGATTAAATCTACTTCTGAAAATTTTTCTTTTTTTCATTATAAATTTAATAGATATAAATTCTTTTCCCTGTAAAATTTCCAGAGTGGAATTTTTATTTTGCATAAGTATAAATTTACCGTTTTGTAACAATGGAATTTTCATTTTCTCAAAGATTTCATTTTTCCTTATAAAAGAAAAAATAAAATTTTTAGTTCCTATAAGTTCTGTTTGAAAACAACTTAAAGCCTTGATTTTTTGATTTATCTGGTTTGAAATCAAATAATACGACACCCATATATTGTTTTTTAATTTAATAGGAGGTTCTAATGTAAAATGTGATGCAAATTTCTTAGGTTCGGGCCATTTTTTATAATGTATTAAATATAGATAAATCTCAGGTAAAAATTCTTCTTTTGTTTCCAAAAAGGCAGCAGTACAGAAATTAAACATTGCTTTATGGTCGCAATTATTATCCCAGGGACTTGTTAAAAAAACTTTTGTAGGTTTTATTTTTTTCATTATTTTTACAAAATCAGGAATTATGCTTTCTCCAATATAAGGCTTGGAATAAGATAAATTTCTTGGATATGGCACATAGGTGGTTTTGGTTCTGGAACTTCTAAATGGTTTATCAGTATTCCAATATTTTGTCCAGATATTTAAAGTACCATAGTCTGGATATCCAAGAAAAATAAGATTTTCTGATGGAATATTTAAAACTTTATTTGCTTTCAAAGATTCCTGGCTTCTTAGCTCTCCAAGTTTTACATAATCCTCCGGATGAAGTATTAATTTTTTTTTAAAAAGTTTGAATGCTATTTCATTCCTATCCCCATTGGTAAAAAAAACAATATAAACCCGTCCTTTTTTATCCAGACACTCCTGAATTATTCCTGCACAACCCAAAATTTCATCATCAGGGTGTGGGGCAAATATTATAACTCTATCTTTATCTGTAAAATATAGTTTGTCTTCCATTTTTTTTATTTGATTAATTATTATATAATAATTAGTATATTATATACTTAAAACACAAAAATAATATTTTTCACTCAATAAATATACAGTCAGGAGAAAAAATATGGCATATATATGGGAAGGAAGACTAAAAGAACTGAGTGATTCTGCAAAAAAATTTACTTTCTCAATAAATATTGATAATAAACTTGCCATATATGATATAAAAGGAAGTATTGTCCATGTCAAAATGCTTGATCAAACAGGTATTATATCTAAAAATGAAAGTAAACAAATAGAAAAAGGTCTAAAAAAAATTTTAAATGAATTTGAAAAAAATATTTTTCAATTCAAAGAAGAAGATGAAGATATACATTCTGCTATAGAAAGAAGACTGATTGAAATTATTGGGAAAACAGGAGAAAAAATTCATACAAGCCGTTCAAGAAATGATCAGATTGTTTTAGATGAAAAACTATATCTTAAAGACTTTATTTTACAGATGTTAGATAGAATTAAAAATCTTCAGAACACAATTCTAAAAAAATCAGAGGAATATATCAATACATATATGACGGAATTCACTCATTTTCAACCAAGCCAGCCTGTATTGCTTTCACATCATCTACTCTGTTATGTATCCATGCTGGAAAGAGACAAAGACAGACTAAAAAACTGTCTTGATAACATAAATATTTCACCATTGGGGGCTGGCTCAGGAGTAGGTACCTCTTTTAATATAGACCCTCTATTTTCCAGCAGGCAATTAGGATTTAAAAAAACATTTGATAATAGTGTTGATGCTGTAAGTGATAGAGATTTTATTCTTGAAACAATATCAGACTGTGGAATTCTTATGATTCATCTTTCCCGTCTGGCAGAAGAATTAATAATCTGGTCTTGCCCTCTTATTGATTTTGTTATACTACCTGATGAATTTTGTACAGGTTCAAGCATAATGCCACAGAAAAAAAATCCTGATGTTTTAGAACTTATCAGAGGGAAAACTTCTTCTGTCATTGGAAATATTTCAGGTATATTTTCTTTAATAAAAGGCCTTCCTTTATCATATAACAGGGATTTTCAGGAGGATAAAAAATTTCTTTTTGAAACAATTGAAATTTCCATATCAAGTCTTAATGTTTTAAAAGAGTTAATGGAAGAAATTATATTTAACACACAGATTATGGAAAATGCCTGTAAAAAAGGGTATATTATAGCAACAGATATTGCAGAAAATCTTGTAAAACAAGGAGTCCCTTTTAGAACAGCGCATCATCTTACAGGACAAATTGTTGCTTATGCCATAAAAAATAAAAAAGAAATAAAAGATCTGGATGAAAAAGAATTAAAAAGTATAGTACCTCAAATTGATATTAATTTTATTAAAAATCTTAATCCGGAAAAATCTATAGAACTTAAAATTTCTCCCGGAGGTACAGGAAAACAACAGGTAAAAAAGCAAATATTAAAATGGAAACAAATATTGAAGTGATTTTTAAAAATTTCTTTTATTATAAAAAGGAACATTTTTTTGTGGAAGATGTCTCTGTAAAAACTATTGCAGAAAAATTTGGAACTCCGGTATATATATATAGTAAAAACTATATTATAGACAGGGTAGGGGAGATAAAAAATGCTTTTAAACCAATTAATCCTCTTATATGCTATTCAGTAAAAGCCAATAGTAATCCTGAAATTATAAAAATTTTAAACAATGAAAATTGTGGAATGGATGTTGTATCCGGCGGAGAAATCTTAAAATGTTTAAAAGCAAAAATTAAACCTGAAAAAATTGTCTATGCCGGTGTTGGCAAAAAAGAAGAAGAGATAATATCAGGAATAAAATCAAACATTTTAATGTTTAATATTGAAAGTATTGCTGAACTTCAAACTATAAATCTTATTGGTAAAAAATATAATAAAAAAATTTCATGCGCCTTAAGAATAAACCTTGATATTGAAACAGATACACATCACTACACCAAAACATCCAAAAAAGAAACAAAATTCGGATTTCCAATAGAACAGATAACTTATATTTTAAATAATAAAAATCACTATAAAAATATTAATTTTAAAGGACTACATTTTCATCTGGGCTCTCAACTTAAAACACATACCCCATATATTGAAGCACTGAAAAAATTAAAAATATTTCTTGATAAGATAAAATTTATTCCTGAAACTCTTGATATAGGAGGGGGATTTGGAATTCATTATAAAATTGAAGAAAATATAGAAGATATAAATATATTTGGAAGAAAAATATCAGAGTTTATATTGGTCAATTTTAAAAAAACACAGATAATAATAGAACCGGGAAGATTTATTGTTGGAAATACAGGAATCCTTGTATCAAAAGTAATATACCCTAAAAAAACACCCCACAAAAATTTTCTTATTATTGATGCAGGCATGAATGACCTTATAAGACCTGCTCTTTATAATAGTTATCATCACATCATTTCTGAAAAAAAAGAAAATTCTGAAAATATTCTATGGGATGTTGTTGGGCCGATCTGCGAAACAGGTGATTTTTTAGGTAAAGACAGATTGTTACCGGAAAATTTAAAATCAAAAGATATTATAATTATTGCCAGTACAGGAGCCTATGGTTTTTCAATGAGTTCAAATTATAATGGAAGACCAAGATGTGAAGAAGTTCTTGTTGATAAAAAAAGTATAAAATCTATAAGGAAAAGAGAAAATTTAACTTGAAATGAACATAAAAGAAAAATTATTAAAATTATTAAAGGAAAAAGCAGTAATTATAGGAGAAAGAAAATTATCTTCGGGTAAAATCAGTAATTATTATATAGATGGAAGATTAATAACTTTAGACCCTGAAGGTTTATATTTAGTTGGAAAAATAATTTTTGATATGATAAAAGAAAGTAATATAGATGCTATCGGAGGATTAACCATTGGTGCTGATCCTATTGTATCTTCTGTATCTGTGATAAGTTATATAGAAAAATCACCTATCAAATCATTTATTGTCCGCACAAGTCAAAAAGACCATGGAATGGGAAAAGAAATAGAAGGCTATATAAAAAAAGGATGGAATATAGCAATAGTGGATGATGTAGTAACAACAGGTGGTTCTATTCTAAAGGTAATAGAAAAAGCAGAAAAAATCGGATGCAGGGTAAAAAAAATTATTGTAATTGTGGATAGACAGGAAGGAGCAAAAGAAATTTTAAAAGAAAAAGGTTATATATTGGAATCAATTTTCACCAAAAACAATTTCCAAGCCGGGGAGGAGATTTGAACTCCTGGCCCGCGCATTACGAATGCGCTGCTCTACCACTGAGCTACCCCGGCGCATTTAACTCTAATGTCTAAATCTTTTATGTAACCAGGTGAACCATTGTTCAGGATGTAAAAGTACATATTTTTCAATTCTATTATAAAACATTTGTGTATTAAATACTGTATCTTTTTTTAAATCTTTTGTTCGTTGAACAGGATATGGGCCCTCTATTATAATCCTGTGTCTAAATCTATGTGTTCTATAAATAAACACTCCTATAACAGAACAATCAAATTTCCTGGCTAAAATCTCTACACCTATGGGGGCAAAAACCTTTTTACCTAATAGATTAACTTCAACCCCTTCTCCAGAATGCTGATCTATAAGTAAAGCCAGGATATTTCCCTTTCTTAACCATTTTTGTGCAATAATAATCGCTTCTTTCATATTTATTTTACTTATTGAATCTATTTCCCTGTTTTTTTGCAATCGCCGCATAAATTCTGCCAAATAAATATTATTGGCTGTCCTTTCAATCCATGAAAAATTTTTATTTTTTATAGCTAAATATGCCAGCATAATAATAAAATTTCCATTGTGTCCGCTTATTGCTATCACCGGTTTTTTTTGTTTTTTTATTTTTTCTAATATATCCATTCCTTGAATCTCTATAACTTTCTCTAATTCTTCTGTTGTTTTAGTTGTCCAGTATGAAAATTCAAATATATTTAAAAAAGTTTCAGAAATTATTTTCTTTGTAAGAAATTCAATGTTTTTTATATCTTTGGACAGATTATTTTCAAATACAATCTTCAGGTTATACATAATTTTTTCTCTTAAAGAAGGGGCCATATAATAAAAAATATTACCCAGAATTTTACTTATCACCATATCTAATTGAAGGGGGATATACTTAATAGATTCATAAACTCCAAAGATAATTACATACGCTATTATATCTATAAATTTTTCTTTTCTGGTTCTTTTCATATATTTATTATATCTTAGAGTAGGGGTGAGGTGCTATTTTCTTGATAAATTTAGAGAGTTAATAAATCTAAATTTTATTTTTTCTTATGTTTATCTATGTATTGTTGTGAAATTGATTCTAAAAAATTATGATGAATATTTTTTAAATTATTAAAATCTTCATTACTAATTTGAGCATCTATAAGACTATTTTTTATTTTATCCAAATATTTATGATAGTCTTTATGTAAACGATAAATAAGACTTTTTTTATCTATTTTTAATCTATTAATATCCTTATATACAGGACATTTTTGTTCATTGCCTAAATCAAGTGTTGAAATAATCTGAGGGTTTATCTTTATCTCTTTAGATAAAAATTTATTATATTCCAAATGTTTTGCATATAAACCCAATAAACTATTTGGATGAATTTCATTCTTTTTTAATATTTTTGAAGATTTAAGAAAAGTAAGCAATTTATCCAGAGGCATAGGCATACCAATTGAATACCCCTGCAAAAGTGGCACATTTAAAACTATCATTGCATCTAAAATATCTCTATTTTCCACTCCTTTTACTATCATAGTGGTACCCAAGGTTGCAGATATATCAAGAATTGTTTCAATAAAATTAATACCTGATGGATCATCTTTTAAAGTTCTAACAAAATTCTGGTCCAATTTTATCTGATCAAAAGGTAAATTTTTTAATTCCAATAATGAAGCATTGGTTCTTTCCACATCATCCAATGCTAAAAGAATACCCAATGATTTAAGGTCTAAGAGATGTTCTAATACTTCTTTTTGTTCTATAAAATTTTTGTTTTCCTTTATTTCCAAGACTATAGAAGAAGTATTTATGTTATTTTCATTAAGAGCTTCTTTTAAATATTGCAGACGTCTGATAGAAAGAGAAGCAAAATCTATATTAACTGATACCCAAAGATTAAACCCGGAATCTTTTATTTTTGCTATATCCTGTATTGATTGTAAAAGCACCTGTTTACTCAGGTCAAAGATATTATAAAGATGCAGATAAGGTAAAAATTTAGATGGAAGTAGTATATGACCATTTTTATCCTGAATACGGGCAAGAGCTTCTATTCCTACAATTCTTTGTGAATGTATATCTATAATAGGTTGATAAAAATTTTTTATTCTTTTTTCATTTAAAAGGTTCTGTATATAGTTCACCTGAACAGAAATAGGTTCTCCATATACAAACCAAAAATTCAGTCTATCATGCTTATGTTCCTTACTTTCATAAAGCGCCTGGTCTGCATAACGAATTAAAATTTCATAACTTACATCACCAATTAAAGGATATAGACATATTCCTGCACTTAAATTAACAGTTATTTCTTTATTTTTTAATATAATTGGAGTTTGAATAGTTTTTTCAATTCTATTAAGAACAATTTTAATATCCTCCATAGAAGCACAATCTTCTAAAAGAATAACAAATTCATCTCCTCCTAACCGGGAAATAAAATCAGTGCGGCGGATACTATCCTGCATCCTTTTTGCCACAGTTTGCAAAACTATATCGCCTGACTGATGTCCATAATTATCATTGATAGGCTTGAATTCATCTAAATCAATAATAATAACACCCAAAAGTTTATTATGACGGATAGACCGGGCCATAGCTTTTTCTATTTCTCTATCCAATGCCCGACGATTAGGTAGATTGGTAAGTTTATCAGTAAATGCTTGTTTTTCAAGGGTTTCATTAAGTATATAGTTTTCTGTAACATCTATATATGTCCAGATAATCCTGAATGTATTATCTGTTTCTGAAGAATCAAAAAGTTGTCCATAAACATCAGTATAAATAATTTTGCCATTTAAAAGACGATAGGCAATATCCTTTCTAAAACCAAAACCATCCTGAAAGATTTTCTTGATTAACACATCCATATGTAAAAAAGTTGCCTCATCTGGATAAAAATCTTTTATTTGATGTTTTATCATTTCATCCACAGAAGAAACTTTAAACATATTAAGCATTGCCTGATTAGCATATTCTATGGCACCTTGCGGATATTTTATAACACTGGCACCAACAACTATTTTATCAAGAATATCTTTTTCAAAAATATTTATTTTATGTAAATCCATAAAATTTTCTTTTAATATTTTTAAAATAAATCACTTTTTATTAATAGCCCAGAAAATTATAACATCAAATAGTTCAATGTTACAATTTCTTTGACCAAAACTTTCAAATTAGATAAAATAATCCAAATGGATAAAGAAATTAAAACTATCAGGGGTGTAAGAGATTTATTACCGGAAGAATTGGAAAAATGGCAATTTGCAGAAGAAAAAGCAGTCTCTCTTTTCAAATCTTTTGGATTTGAAGAAATAAGAATCCCGATTATTGAAGAAGCAGCTCTTTTTCAAAGAAGTGTAGGGACATATACTGACATAGTCCAAAAAGAAATGTATATCTTCTCAGATAAAAAAGGCAGAGTTATTGCTCTTAGACCGGAAGCAACAGCAGGAGTTGTTCGTGCATATATTGAACATAGAATGTTTGATGTAAAAAAAATTCATAAATTTTATTATTCAGGTCCAATGTTTAGATATGACAGACCTCAAAAGGGCAGGTACAGACAATTTTATCAGATGGGTGTGGAAATTTTTGGAGGAGAAAATGGTTTCTATGATGGAGAAGTAATACTGCTGTTAGATAAATTTATATCCAGCATCGGATTTAAAGATTATATCATAGAAATAAACTCTATTGGATGTAATAAATGCAAACCAATATATACAGAAAAACTTTCTAATTATTTATCTGAAAATCTTTCTTCTTTTTGTAATGATTGTAAAATCCGGGCACAAAACAATGTTTTAAGAGTAATGGATTGTAAAAATCAAACCTGTCAGCAAATTTTAAAAGATGGACCAAACATTAATGATTTTTTATGTCAGGATTGTAAGCAGCATAAAGAACAAACATATCAATATCTTAAAATTTTTTCTATTCCTTATAAGGAAAATCCATATCTTGTCAGAGGACTTGATTATTATACAAAAACCGTTTTTGAGGTTAAAATTTCAGGAGAGGAAAATTCAGTGGCTGGTGGAGGAAGGTATGATAATCTTGTTGACCAATTAGGAGGACCTTGTATACCAGCAGTAGGTTTTGCAATAGGCATGGATAGAATCTGTGAAATCTTAAAAAACCCTGAAAAAAAAGACAGAATTATTTGGGTTGTTTTTCTTGATGAAAAATCATTTGCTGAAGGTATTCCAATAATAGATAAACTAAGAAAAAAAAATATTAAAATAATAATAGATTATGATAAAAGGTCATTAAAAAATTATTTAAAAATTGTAAATAAACAAAAAATTGAAGAAGTTTTCATTTTAGGAGAAAATGAGCTATCACAAAAATCTTTTCTTTATAAAAATATGAAAAATGGAACACAACAATTAATTCATTTCAATGATATAACCACTTTTTTTGGAGAAAACTTATGATAAGAACCCATACATGTGGACAATTAACTATTAAAGATATAGGAAAAGAAGTTAAACTTGCTGGCTGGGTCTCTAAAATCAGGGACCACGGCAATATTTTATTTATTGACCTGAGAGACAGGTATGGAATTACTCAAATTGTTATAGATGATTCAGATGAAATTCAAAATATAGGGGTAAAACCAGAATCAGTCATCAGTATTGAAGGTACTGTTGTTCAACGACCAGATTCAACAATTAATTCAAAACTCCTTACAGGTGAAATAGAAGTTAAATTAGAAAAGATTAACATTTTGAATGATTCCCACCAGCCATTACCATTTGAAATAGAAGATGCCGGGTCTGTAAATGAAAATGTCCGACTTAAATACAGATATCTTGACTTAAGAAGAAATGAGATTAAAGAAAATATTATTTTCAGAAGTAAATTTATTCAAAGTATAAGAGAGTTTTTAGGAAAAGAAAACTTTCTTGAAATAGAAACACCTATGCTTACCAAAAGCACTCCGGAAGGAGCAAGGGATTTTCTTGTTCCAAGCAGATTAGAATCTGGAAAATTTTATGCCTTACCACAATCCCCCCAGTTGTTTAAACAAATTCTTATGATTTCAGGCTTTGATAAATATTTCCAGGTTGCCCGTTGTTTTAGAGATGAAGACCTACGCGCAGACAGACAGCCGGAATTTACACAGATTGATATGGAAATGTCCTTTGTGGAACAAAATGATATCATAAATATTTCTGAAGCAGTTGTTAAATATGCAATTGAAAAAACTCTTGATATTAATATAGAAACTCCTTTTCCAAAGATAAAATATTCTGAAGCAATGGAAAAATATGGAACAGACAAACCTGATATCAGTTTTGGATTTATTTTACAAAATATAACAGACTATTTAAAAAAATCAGGACTTGACTTTATTGATAAAATTATTGAAAAAAATGGGATTATAAAAGCAATAAAAATTGAAGACGGAGATAAAATTTCTTTAAAAGATATAGATAATATAAATCAATTTATCAAAGAAAAAGGTGGCAATGGTATTGGCTGGATTAGATTTAAAGACAATGATTACCAATCTCCAATAAAAAAGTTTTTGAAACAGGATATCATTGAAAATATAAAAACCAACTTAAATATAAAATCTGGTGCTCTTATTCTATTTTTAGGAGGAAACCCTGAATGGGTGAATGAAATTTTAGGTTTTATAAGAATACAGATATCTGATAAATTAAAAATAAAAAATCCTGATAATAAATTTTATTTTTTATGGATTGTTGATTTCCCACTGTTTGAATTCAGCAAAGAAGAAAACAAAATTGTTTCCCGGCATCATCCTTTTACCAGTCCTGAACATGAAAGTTTTAAAAATCATGATAATCCTTTAAATATTACTGCCCAGGCCTATGACCTTGTTCTTAATGGTACAGAAATTGGCGGTGGAAGTATAAGAATCCATAAAAAATCCATGCAAGAAAAAATATTTGAAATTCTTGGCATAAAAAAAGAGGATTATCAGGAAAAATTTGGATTTCTTCTGGATGCATTATCTTTTGGAGCGCCTCCCCATGGAGGAATAGCCTTTGGACTTGACAGACTTATTATGCTTTTGAAAAAACAAGATTCTATCAGAGAGATTATAGCATTTCCCAAAACACAGAAAGGGACATGTCTTCTTTCAGGTGCTCCAGATTATGTAGAATCCAAACAATTAAAAGATTTAAAAATTAAGATTGACTTACCTGAAAAATAATGATAACTTATAAATATTATAAATATTTATTTTATACTAAACTTAAATTTAAGTGGAGGAAACTATGAAATATTTCTTTTTATATGGTTCTTTTATTTCTTTAATGATTTTAGCAACCGGATGTTCAACAATAAATCAACAATCAAAGCAAAAAATAACTTTAACAGAGGCACAACAGTTGGAAATCCAAATGCGACAGGTAAAAGCAATTTCTGAAACAGCTCTTGATGTTAGTAAAGAATCCCACAAATATGCTCAAATGGCATACAATACAAGCAATCAGGCAAACGCAACTGCTGATACCGCATTTCAAGCCGCAAACAATGCCATAAAAGCCTCTCAACAAGCAGTTGAATCAGCAAAAGAATCTGCAAAACAAGCTATGGATTATGCTAACAAACAATCACAAAAAGCTATTGATGCAGCAAATAATGCAATCAGTGTATCAAATGAAAACTCTGCTAAATCCATAGCAGCAGCAAATCAGGTAATGGCTGAAATGGGAAGAATAAAAGCCACTGTAAAAACTGTCCAGTATGAACCAGTGCTACCAGGCAGACCAAAAGTTTTAAGTTCAACAGGTTCTCAATTTGGAAGAAAATATACAATTAAAAGTGGAGATACCTTAAGCGGAATATCTTTAAAATTTTATGGCACTGCTAATAAATGGAGAAAAATCTATAATGCCAATAGAGATATAATAAGAAACCCATCTGATTTAATAATTGGCACAAAAATAATAATTCCACAATAATGGTTTTAGTTAAAGAAATCAATTTCTCAAACAGAGATGCTCAAATTATTTTTGGAAGTTATGATTCAAACTTAAAACTCCTTGAAGACATTTTAGATGTAGAATTATATGCAAGAGGTAATATCTTAAAATTAAAAGGAGAACAAAATAATATTGAAAAAAGTATTCTGCTTTTTCATGCTCTTATAAAAAAAATTGAAACAACTGATTCTCTTACACATCGTGATATTTTAGAAACTATAGCCCAAATAAAAAATAAAGATATATATTTTCAAAAAGATATACTTCAACAAACTTTACCAAAAAACCTGGAAAAACAGGAAATATTTATTAAATCAAGAAAAGAATTTATATATCCACAAAGCACTATTCAAAAAAACTATATAAAAGCCATTAAAAACTATTCTCTTACAGTAGGAATTGGTCCGGCAGGAACAGGAAAAACATATCTTGCAGTATCCTGTGCCATAGAATCTATAAAAAAGGGGTTATTCAGAAGAGTTATTCTTACCAGACCGGCGCTAGAAGCAGGGGAAAGACTTGGATTTCTCCCAGGAGACCTTGAAGAAAAAATAAAACCTTACCTTCAGCCTATATATGATGCCTTATATGATATTATGAAATACGATGAACTTAAAAAATGGACAGACCAGAAAATTATAGAAATTATACCACTGGCTTATATGAGAGGAAGAACCTTAAGTGATGCTTTTATAATTCTTGATGAGGCTCAAAATACTACAACTGAACAGATAAAAATGTTTCTTACCAGACTGGGGATAAATTCAAAAGCTGTTGTTACCGGTGATATAACACAAATAGACCAACCTCTTACAATGACAACTTCTGGTCTTGTTGTATGTGAAAAAGTATTAAAAGGAATAAAAGATATAAAATTTATATATTTTTCCGAAAAAGATGTTGTCAGACATTATCTTGTAAAAAAAATTATCAAAGCATATACAAAATACAATGAAAAAAATGAAAAATTTTCCTATCAGGATAACAATAAACAATCTTCAGAAAAAGAAAAAAATTAATCTTATGTTATTAAAAGAAAAAGCTTATATCTTAGAACAATATATACCTGCAAATATCAAAGAAATATCTGTTAATCTCATAAATGATAAAAAAATAATAGAAGTCAATAAAAAATTTTTAAATAAAAAATCCCACACAGATATAATATCTTTTAAAACAGACCAGACTATTGATATATTAATTTCAATAGACACAGCAAAAAAGCAGGCAAAAGAATTTAATAATTCTTTTGAAAAAGAAATTTTTTATCTTATAATACATGGAATTCTGCACTTTTCCGGTTATAACGATTATTCTATTAACAGCAGAAATAAAATGTTAAAAAAACAGGATATCATATTAAAAAAAATATGGGATAACACACAAACAAAAAAAAATGAATAACAAATATAGAAAGGATATTATTTCAAGTTTTACAGATGCGTTTAGAGGACTATTTTTTATTTTAAGAACTCAAAGAAACCTAAGAATTCATTTTATTATTGCGGCATTTGTTATTTTAATTGGAGTTATTTTTAAAATCCCTATTTCGGATTTCCTAATTCTTATTTTATTGATAACTCTTGTCATCATATCTGAAATTAGTAATACGATAATAGAAATGATTATAGATTTCATAACAGATAAATATACTATAGAAGTTAGAAGATTAAAAGATGTTTCTGCTTCAATGGTTCTTGTAACAACCGTTAGCGCTGTTATAGTGGGATATTTAATTCTTGCAAGATTTTTTCCTCTATCCCTAAGAAATATTTTTAAAGATATTGCTTATTCACCATGGTATTTCACTTTAATAGTTATTATCCTGATAAGTATTCTTTATATATTTATTAAGTTTTTTATAAAAAAGGGAGCGCTTTTTGCCGGTGGAATGCCAAGCATTCATAGTGGAATAGCATTCAGTATATGGACAATAATATCTTTTATAACATTTGAAAGATATCCTTTAATCTCTTTTCTTGTTCTATTACTTGCTATATGGGTGGCACAGGGAAGGATTTTAAAAGGAATACATAAAATTGAAGAAGTAGTAATTGGCGCACTCGGAGGTATTCTTATTACAGTTGTTATCTTTGAAATATTAACAAAAATTGGTTTTTACAAATAATCAGATTCTATGGCTCCAATAAAAATAACCGGTCTTATATTAAAAAAAACTGATTTCAGAGAAACAAGTGTTATTCTGAATATACTTACAGAACATTACGGAAAAATTGCAGGGATTTTAAAAGGGGCAAGAAATCCAAAGAAAAAAATTTCACCACTTACTTATAGTCAGGGTTCTTATATTGAAATGATTATATATATGAAAAAAATATCAGGTTTAGACCTAATTACCCAGCCATTTCTTAGAAAATATTATGATTTTGAAAATGAAAAAAAAATTTTTTGGGAGAAAATACTATTTTCTGTTAATAGCCTTATACCACAGGAAAGAATAGATACAGAATCAATGTTTTCTTTATTAATAAAATCAGGGGAAATGCTTACGGATATAAAAAATTTACCAATATTTGAACTTGCTTTTCAAGAAAAGATTTTAACCTTCCTTGGCTTTGGGCCATTCCTTTATAAATGTGTTCAATGCGGAAATTCAAATACGCTTAAATTCTTTAGCGGTAAAAAAGGCGGAGTTCTTTGTAAACAATGCGGACAAACAGAACCTTCTGCGTTTGCTATATCAGAATCAAGTATAGAAATAATGAGATTTATTGATAAAATTTCATATGAAAAAATTTTAATTATAAAATCTTTTCCTGAAAATATATATAATTCTATCAAAAAATGTTTTGATTCCATTATTGCTTATCATATTTCCGAAAAAAAATTTTTATAATTAAAAATTATGTTAATATAAATAGTATATTTATTTTATAAAAACAAATCTATATTTACAAAAATGAAATATTTAAAAATACTAAGCAAACAAACAGATAAAAATGGAAGTTATGCAATTTTTAAAGATAATAAAGTCTCTTTATTGGATAAAAACCCTATAACAAATAAAGC
>JAJYYV010000015.1 GCA_021800535.1 bacterium
TACAGAAATATCAACGCGGGCAGAAATTCAATGGAAACTGATTCAGAAAAATTATCTGAACATCTTTTACAATCTTGATAATGGATACCTGTACTCGTCAGTAGAAGCAGAGACAGGAAATAAAATTACAGATAATGAATGTGAAGAAATATTTTTTAATTCCAAATTATAAGTGTTCCATGATAAAAAACATTCAGGAACAGAAGATAGATTCTATGCTATTGGGCAAACAGTAAGAAATAGAATTCTTTTTGTGGTTTTCACTATCAGTAAAAATAAAACCTAATTCCATCCTCTTAAAAATAAACTAAAAAAGACATTGAAAATTTTTTTAAGAAGTTATCCTTATGTTATAATTTCCACTGGAGAATATTATGAATTTTTTTTCAAATCTATTTTATCAATATAGAAAGTTTTTAAAGGCATTAATACTATACTTGGTCATTGCAGGTCCTGGACTCATTGTCATGATTGCAGATAATGATGCTGGAGGAATTACCACTTACCTTGTCACAGGAGCCCAATATAAATATTATTTTTTATGGTTCTTAATATTACTTGGCCCAATAGCTTATTTTGTTCAGGAAATGACCGTAAGATTAGGAGCAGTAACAAAACATGGACACGCAGAAGCAATCTTTAAATCCTTTGGCCCTTTCTGGGGATGGTTTTCTTTGTTAGACCTTGTGTTAACTGACTGGCTTACACTAATTACTGAATTTATAGGAATGACTGCAGGACTGAGTATTTTTAATGTCCCACCTGTTATAACAGTAATCATTGTTTGTATTGTTATGGGAATAATAGTTATACAGGGCAGATATTGGACATGGGAAAAACTTGCCATTTTTTTTTGTATTATCAATCTAATTTATATACCAGCGGCTTTTATTGTTCATCCTCCTGTTTCTGATATTATTTATCATTGTGTTGTTCCACTTTTCCCTCCTGGAGGATTTAACAGCCAGCTTTTCTTCATGCTTATGGCTAATATTGGAACCACTATTGCTCCATGGATGATATTTTTTCAGCAAAGTTCTGTTGTAGATAAAAATATCAGGGAAAAACATATAGGACTTGGAAAATTAGATACTGCTATTGGTGCCTTTTTTACAGTAGTAGTGGCTATTTTCTGTATTATTGTTACAGGTACAGTTTTATATGGAGTACCTATCCAAAGTGCAGCACAGGCAGCAATTAAACTAATGGGAATTAATAAATACCTTGGAAGTTTTATTGCAATAGGACTTTTTGATGCCGGATTTTTAGGGGCAATCTGCATTTCTCTGGCAAGTTCATGGGCTTTTGGAGAAGTTTTTGGCTGGGCGCATTCTCTAAACTATAAGATTAAGGAAGCTCCATGGTTTTATATATTTTACTTTTTTGCTATTGTAACAGCAGGAATAGTGGTTTTAATACCACATGCTCCTTTAATCCTAATTACTCTTTTTGTCCAGGTTATTGCAGTAACATTATTACCGGCAGCACTAACATTTTTAATAATTCTTCTTAATAATGAAGAAATTATGGGAGAATATAAAAACACTTTATCCCAGAATATTATTAATATTTCTATCACAGCATTAATTATTATAGTATCAACATTATATGGAATAAGTATATTATTCCCAAAAGCTTTTTAACATAAGGAACAGATATGATAAAATTATTTCTTGAATTCTTTTTTTATAGACCTGTAAAAATTATAAAGGCTTTCGTTAATGCAATCTTAGAGGTTAATAAAAGATATGCAACTCCCCAGATAAAAATGACAAAGCCTGTAAAACTTTCACTTTTTTGTTTAAGACTTTATTTAATATTTCTTGTTTTGCTTTTGTTCTATAAATTCTGGACTGTTTTTACACATAGATAGAGGATAAAAAATTTATGAATGGGCCTGTTTTAAAAAATAATAATCATAAAGAAACAATACTTTTTCTTACTGAAATTTTAAGAATACCTGTAATTGCAAATGAAAAAAAAATAGGCAGACTTATTGATTTTGTCATTATAGACAGGGATAAATTCGCTGAGGTAACACATATATGTGTCGGCAGACCTTTTGGATATCCAACCCTTATAATTCCATGGAATAAAGTCATTGAAATTGCTGATAGAAAAATTTCTATAGATATCAAGGAAAAAGAAATAGAAGAATACGCTGTAGAACCCGATAAAAAAACAATATTATTAAAAGACTATATCCTGGATAAAAGGGTTCTTGATGTAAAGGGAAGAAAAGTAGAAGTGGTATATGATATTAAAATGGTTATAAGAAATAACAGACTCTATTTAATAGATGTAGATTTAAGCAGGTCTGGATTCTTACGTCGTATAGGATTAAAATGGCTGGCAAATTTTATTGATAATTTAGCAACAAACATAAAGAAACAAACTATTCCATGGAACTATGTAGAACCATTATCAGAAGAAATAAGCAGTTTTAAAGGCGACCTGAAGTTAAAACTATTAAAAGAAGAACTTTCTAAAATGCCTCCTGAGGATTTAGCAGATATATTAGAAGAAATGGACCATGAACAAAGAGTAGCAGTATTCAATGAACTTGAAACAGAACAGGCTTCTGATACATTGGAGGAATTAGACCCAACAGTTCAAAGACCCCTTATTGCTTCTATGGAAAAAGAAAAAACAGCCAAACTAATAAAAGAAATGTCACCTGCTCAGGCAGCAGACATATTTTCTATTCTTCCTATGAATGAAGCAAAAAACATATTAAATCTGCTTCCACCTGAAAATGCCAAAAAAATAAATTCCATACTGGAAGCTCAGGAAATAAAAATTCTTGATTTTGTCATTATAAATTACTTAAAAACATTTCCTGATAAAACAGTAAAAGAAACAAAAGATACTTTTCAAAATATGGCAAAAGGTAAAGATGTAATAATGTATTTATATATAATAGATGAACAAAATAAATTGCTTGGGGTAGTTCATTTAAAGGAACTGCTAATGGCAAATGATGAATTACTACTTAAAAATATAATGACAGACAAGGTGGTTTGTTTAAATCCTAACAGCACACTAAAAGAAGCCTCAGAAATGTTTATCAGGTATGGTTTCCGGGCATTGCCTGTTGTTGACCAGACAGATAAAATACTTGGTGTCTTACCTTATAGGGACCTAATAACCCTAAAACAGCTTTATTTACAATTATAATATTGTATACTTTGAAATTTTGTTATAAAATAGTCTGTCGTTTTGCAGAAGGATGATATTTATCATAAAGTTCTTTCATTCTTTCTACTGTAGTATGTGTATAAATCTGAGTTGTACTTAAATCACTATGACCTAAAAGCTCCTGCACAATTCTCAGGTCTGCCCCTCTATCAAGAAGATGTGTGGCAAAACTATGCCTGAATGTATGCGGAGTTATATCTCTTATTATTCCGGATTTCTTTGCATATTTCTTCACAATTCTTTCAACCTGTCTGTCAGAAATACATACCCCTTTTTTATTAATAAACAAAAAATTATTTTTACTGAATCTTGCTCTTTCCTCTAAATAATCCAGCAAAAATTTAAGGGCATAAGAACCTATAGGCACAATTCTTTCCTTGTTTCCCTTTCCTTTTATTTTTACTGTTTCATTGGCAATATTTATATCATCTGTTTTCAAATGTGTCAGTTCTCCGCAACGAAGACCTGAAGAATAAAGAAGTTCTATAATTGTTCTGTCTCTTAATCCAATAAAATTATCTGTTTTTATAGAGGAAAATATTTGTTCCACTTCATGATATGTAAGAAAATTGGGTAATCTTTCAGGTTTCTTTGGAGTTTTAATAATTAAAAGAGGATTTTCTTTTATATATTTCCTTTTTAAAAGAAATTTACATAAAGAATGAAGAGCGGCTATTTTTCTTTCAATACTTGCAGGGCTATATTTTTTTTGATGAAGTTGATATAAATACTCTGAAACCAAATCTCTTGTTATTTCATGACTATTTCTTGAATTTAGAAACAATAAAAATTGTTTAAGGTCAATTCTATAGGATTTTTGAGTGTAAAATGAATAGCCTTTCTGATGATTAATATAGCCAAGAAATTCTTTTATATATTTATTCATTTCTCTCTTCAATGAAATTTTCGTAACTATCAATTTTGGTGAAATTAATTTTATAATTCTGCTTGTCAATCTTAGTAATTCTAACACTATCTATTCCTAAAAGTTTTAATCTATCATATGTTAATAATTCCCCCTCTTTAAGTTTTAACAATCTTCTTAATAACCAGTCTGCAAGTGCATTATTAGGATTGGTCATTAATGCTTTTGAATTTTCCTGACAGAGTTTTGCACTTAGTTTTTCACCTGTTGGAACGTATAAATTAAAAGATGTTTCTCTGCGTGGGAAAAATTGTGGATATTTGTTGTGAATTATTTTAGGAATAGGGATATAAACTTCACTCTTATCTCTGGGTCTTCCACCCGCATTCCATTGATTTAATCCGCTTTTTTCTGGAACTATTTTATGTCCCATCTTACTTTCTCTTAATGAATATAGAGGTAGAATAACGAAATTAACGCCTGCTATTTTCTCTTTGATAAATCTTTTTATTTGTTGATTAAATAAATGAAGAATGAGTTGTAACGGATCATCCAATATTTCAATAGATATTAGCGTAGCATTTTGGGGAGTATAGAATTTTTTAAACAAAGTTGTTTTAGAGAAATTAAATGAATATTCATTTTTCCCATCTTCAAAAGAAATCCCGGCTCCTTGAGTTTTTATTTTTTTAATATTGGCTATGTCTATCAAATCATAATCAGATTCAAATATATTTAGTTGATGTTTTTTCCTTGCTACACAATGATAAACGGCTGATTTAATTCCATATGTTCTATTTGCAAATTCAATTCTTTGATTTCTTAATTCTGATAATGTAACTGCTAATTTTTTCCCTGATAATTTCCTTAATTGATTGCTGAACATATTAAGTTCTGTAATTTTTTCTTGGTTTGTTCCTTTATCAATAAAAGTTTTTAATCCAATTCCTATTTCTCCTATACGAGCATCATATGCCAAATCATCTCTTGATAAATTTTCCGCATTAAATGCTTTACAAAAAATATTTTCAGCAATTCTATAATGTAAATAAGGTATATTGGATTCAGAAAACAATCTTGACAATGAACAGATGGCTTTTAAATAATTAGTATAATTATTATTAGATTTTAAATTTTTTTCATCAATAAATTTTCTCATGATTTTAATAAATAAATGGTAGATTGATGCTTATTAATCGCTGTGCTTCTTTAATGCGGGTTTCTGCAATTGTACAAAATTTATTATTAATTTCAAACCCGATAAAACGACGATTCGTAAGAATAGCAGCTACAGCCGTGGTACCGCTACCTATAAATGGATCCAGAACAATGTCATTTTCTTTTGAAGTAGTCAAAATTAAAGGTTTTATAAGAGAAACAGGATATGATGCCTGATGTTCCTTAAAGGGTTCAATACCATTTCTGTAAATATCCCTGTGATTATTTAATTTTTTAGCAATCTCTAAATCAAAATAATATTTTTTGGATTTTACAAAATGAAAAATATATTCATAAACCGGATATCGTCTATCCGGCGAATAAGAAGGTACCGGATTTGGTTTTTCCCAAATTATTTTATTACGTAAAATCCATCCTTGCTCCTGCATACCTATGGCAACGCGTTCCGGAATCATTAAAAGTTGTTTATATTGTAAATATTTGCCATTAGGTTTTATTATTTTATGTTCTCTATAATGAATATCTGTTTTTCTTGCATATCTCCCCTTGTTTCTAATAAATCCTTTCGTTCCAAAATAAACGTCACCGATGTTCAAATAAAAAGAACCATCCTGACGTAAAACTCTTTTTAATTCAATAGTAAATTGCAATAAATTATTAATATAATCCAGAGGGGATTCTTCTCTCCCTAATGTTTCATTCCCATAAATTCTACAACCAAAATATGGAGGACTTGTTATAATTAAATGAACAAAATTATCCGAAATGTTTTTCACTAATTCTATAGCATCCCCACAATATATTTTATTTACGTTATATTGTTCATTATACGGGTAAATATTATTTATATCTTGTGGATAAGCAATTGCAGAAGTCACACAATCCTTTACATATAAATGTTTCTTTTTATTCTGTTTATATTTTACGTTCATTCCTAATCTATTTTCCCTTTGGTGGAAGTAATTTTTTCACCTGATAGTTTAACAGATTGTTTAATGGAAATCCCCAAACCTTTAAATATACCTTCTATTATATGATGTAAATTTTCCCCTCTTATAAGGTCTATGTGCATTGTGATTCCTGCATGGTTTACAAATCCTTTGACAAATTCCTGGGCATTTTCCAGATAAGAATATTCTTCCTTGCTTCTTTCAATGTCAACATTAAAAGAAAGATAAGGTCTTCCTGAAATATCAAGAGCAATCCTTACAAGGGTTTCATCCATAGGAAGAAGAATATTGCCAAACCTTTTTATTCCCTTTTTTTCTCCTATAGCTTTTGTAAAAGCCTGCCCAAAACAAATCCCTATATCTTCCAGAAGATGATGTTGGTCATCCCCCTTTGCTTTTAATTCAATATCAAATCCGCTAAAAAAGGTGAAAAGTTCTATCATATGCTTCCAGAATCCAGGTTCAATCTGAATCTTTTCCTTCCCTTTTCCGTCTATATTCAGTTTAAGACTGATATCTGTTTCTTTTGTGGTTCTTGATATTGCTGCTTTTCTCTCCATAGATTAATTTTATCCCAGATAAATTTTTAACACAAATTTAACACTTCCTTTATTTTTTCTTAACACTAAAATTTTAACATATAAGCAGATTTTAATTCTTTTTTCTTTTAAAACAATGGCAAAAAGGAGGTGTAAAAAAAGAAAGAAAGCCAATAAAAGAAAAAGGGAAAAAACAAGCTTAAAAAACCATTTAAGGAGAAATAAAAAAATGAATAAATTAAAAATCTTTTTGATAGGTTGTATCTGCACAATTATTTTTTTTAGCTCCATTAGAAGTTTCGCCGCCACAACCGGTTCCAGTTCAGAAATACAAGGTCTTATTAATATCCTTGTTAAAAAGGGGTATATATCCCAAAAACAGGCAAACAAGATTTTAAATAAGGAGAAAATAAGACAAGCTAAACAAAAACAGGAAAGGCTACAGGAAAAACTTAATCGGGAAACAGAAATATCAGAAATGATAAAGAAAGAAACAAAAAAATGGGGTGGATTTCCTGCGATTGGTCTTCGTTCACATCTAAGTCTCAAAGGAAGATTTTTTGCTGGTTTTATTAACAGCCAAAACCCAGGGACCAACTACTTAGGATATGGACATTCTTCAACTTTTCAGATCCCGGAAGCAAAAATCGCTCTTACATGGTCCCCGACAAAAACAATAAGTGTTGTTGAAAGAATGAATCTTTCAAATGCAACATTTAATGGTCTGGATTACTTTTATCTACAGATGAATAAGATTCTCCCCTGGGACCCGGAAAGTAATCTTAAAATAGGACAGATAAGACTAAATTTTGGAGAAGAAACATGGACAAACAATCCTGTTGATACGACTGATGGACTAATATCCAATTCCGCCTCAAATGTTACAGGTTTTGGTCGCGGAATGGAATTGGATGGTTCTTTCTATCCAAAATTATTGCCAACCCTTGGATATGCTATTAGTGTAACAAATGGAGTCGGAATAAACACAACACCAGGCACAACACAACCTGTAGCTGATTCTGATATGGGCTACCTTGGAAAAATATTTTACACACCCATTAAATCACTATATGTTTCTGGTTCATACTATACTTCTGAGATAAAAGGAACACAAGGTTCTGCATTAAGTATAGCAGGATATAATTCTGCTCCGGCAGGAACAGTAAATGACTGGAAAAGAAATGCTGCTGAAGGTGATATAGAGTATACTATTATTAAACCTTTGAAAGTGGCAGGAGCATATGGACATTTTTGGGATAAAGCAGATGTTGGAACAAAAGTAAGTGGTGATTACTGGTATGTCCAGGCAAAATATGATTTTACCCCTAAATTTTTTGCAGGTGTAAGATATAGTGATGTAAAATTAAACAATGGAGAAACTGCAACATTAGATAGTATCACTTCTGCTAATGAATACACCAGAACAAGTTTTGGTTTTGGGTATCATCTTAACAAACTTGTTACACTAAAAGCAGAATATGACTGGGATACCAATACAATACCCGGTTTACCCAAGGTAGATGACAATCTTTTTGCCGCAGGTGTAGCAGCACAATTTTAACAAGGAGAAAAATTTATGGAAAATAATAATGTCAGACAAAAACTTTTGGATAAAGTGGATGAAATAAATCTTGTAGCACATCATTTAAAAACCATGATAACAGCAGGAATGGGGTTTTTTACTGATGCCTATGATTTATTTGTTATTGGTGTGGTTATTGCGTTGCTTACACCAATATGGCATCTTACCACATTTCAGGTGGCTATCCTTGGAAGCACATCATTAATAGCAGCAACATTAGGGGCTCTTGTTTTTGGAAAGATTGCGGATATTTTTGGCAGAAAAGCCATATATGGAATAGAGGTATTAATCCTAACAATAGCTGCCATTTTTTCTGCTTTTTCCAAGGATATCACACAGTTGATTATATGGAGATTTATATTAGGGCTTGGAATAGGAGGGGATTATCCGATAAGCGCTATTATTATGAGCGAATATGCAAACAGAAAAGACAGGGGAAAATTAGTATCAATGGTATTTGCAATGCAGGGATTGGGACTTATTGCGGGTCCGATTGTAGCGCTTTTGATATTAAGTGCAGGCGTTCCTCATGATATAGCATGGAGATTTCTTCTTGCATTAGGAGCAATTCCGGCTGCAAGTGTGATTTATTTAAGAAGGAAAATAAAGGAAACCCCGCATTATAGTTTATCTGTCAAAGGAGATGTTGGTGCTACAGTTTCAGCAATAAAAGATTTAAATGGCGGGCATGTGGGCATTGAACACAGGGATATCCAGAATGTTAATGCTGAACACCTGAAAGTTAAAGCAAAATGGCTGGATTTGTTTACATATCCCAACATTTTAAGGGTAATAGGAACAGCAGGCGGGTGGTTCCTGATGGACTGGGCTTTTTATGGAAACTCCATATCATGGCCGCTTGTAATGAAATCTTTTATACCACATGCCACACTTTTACAGGGCTTGACAATGTCAACAATTGTTTTTATATTGTTTGCTGCTCCATTTTATTGGGTTGCTGCATTTAAAATGGATTCACTTGGTAGAAGATTTATCCAGATACTTGGTTTTATAGGTATGGCTGTTATGTATCTGATTATATCCCTCACAGGCTATGCAGGAATTGTTATGCCGGCGGTCCTGTTTATTCTTGTTTTTGGGATAAGTTATGTGTTTACGGAATTTGGGCCCAATACCACTACTTTTGTTTATCCTGCAGAGGTATTTCCAACATCAATAAGAGGGGCAGGAAATGGCATCGCAGCAGGAGCTGGAAAATTTGGAGCTTTCATGGGAACCTTCTTATTCCCGTTACTATTAAAAAGAATCCACATCGGAGGAACATTTATGGTTCTCGTTGTTGTATGTCTGCTTGGTGCTGTAATTACAATGTTGACACTGCCAGAATCAAAACAGGTCTCTCTTTCCAAAGTCAGTGATGAAGAAAAATATGTGAAAAAAATGGAAGTATCCAAATCAACAAAATGATTAAGATAATATTTTTATGCACAGGGAATTCATGCAGGTCTCAAATGGCTGAAGGATTGGCAAGAGAGTTGGGAAAAGGAATAATAGAACCATATAGCGCAGGAATTTTACCCGCCTATGTCCATCCTTTAGCCATAAAGGTAATGCAGGAAATAGGTATAGATATTTCTCAACAAAAATCAAAAGGAATAGATGTAGATTTATTAAACACAATGGATGTGATTATAACCCTATGCGGAAATGCCAGGGAATCATGTCCTGTAACACCTGCACATATAAAAAAAATCCACTGGCCTATTGAGGACCCTTCAAGCATATCTGCAAACCAGGAAGAAATAATCAATGCTTTTAGAAAAACAAGAGATGAGATAAAAAACCGAATCTCTCACTTCCTTGAAAATATTTCATAAATTCAATTTTTTTATAATGCTTCAAATCCTTTTTCCCCTGTTCTTATCCTCATGGCATTATAGGCATCTGTAACAAAAATTTTTCCATCACCGATATTACCTGTGTAAGCTGCCTCTCTAATAATATCCATAACCCGTGGAACATCCCATTCCTTCACAACAATATCCACTCTCACTTTTGGATTAAATAATATTTTATCAGTTTCTTTATTTTCTTCTGTACTGCCTAATTGTCTGCCAAATCCTTTTACCTTTGTTATTGTCATTCCAATGATAAAATCTTCTTCCTTCAAAGCCTCTGCCACAATAGCAACATGTTCAGGACGAATCATGGCAGAAACCATTTTCAGATTATATGATTTATTAACAGTATTCATTCCAACATATATCAAACTTACCAATGCCCATGATCCTGCTATAACAAAACATATTTTCGCTTCAGTTTGTGATGCAGGGTTCCCTATAATATAAAGATAGAGAATTGCTATAGCCATAATAAGATTGGCAATCACTCCTAATACAGGAATAATACCATGCTTCAAAATATTAAATTCTTTCCTTTTTTTAAATGCAATAATCGTCCAGGCACATGTTAAACCATAAAGGGTGAATGTCCCCAGGTTTGAAGCCAGAGTAATTCCTGTTAATCCTACAACACTACGTACCCCCACAATTCCTATAATAGCAGTAACTGCTATCAATATCACAAGAGTAATATGCGGGATTTTAAATCTACCATGTAAATAACTCATCATTCTTGGTAATTCCTGATTTTCAGCCATACCTGCGCTAACACGCATAGCTGTATTCATACAACTTAATGTTGTACCTACAATTGCAATGGCAACTGTAATCGCCATAGAAATCATTAATCCAAATCCGATGCCATTAAATAATGTATTCCCTATAATTTTAGTAAGACCTCCTATGGGAGCGATAGAAACTGCTGCGGCTGCCATTCCTTTTACAAGGGTTGTTCCTGCAGTATGTGTTAATTTATTACTAAGCATATAGTTTGCTGAAAAATACTCCAATAGATAAGCAAATAATCCTTGTATAATAAGCGCAATAATTATTGCCTTTGGAATTGTTTTTTGAGGATCCTTTGTTTCAGCAGCAAGAGAAGTGGAACTTTCAAATCCTACCAAAATCAAAATAGCTATTGTGGATTCAATCAACATGCCATTAAGTGAATGTATCTTTAGGACATCCCATGCACTTGAAAATACCCAGTGCGTTATATGTTGTGGATTGTCAAGCCTATACCATATTGCGGCTCCACTAAATCCCAGAAGAGTAACAAGTTGTATAATATTTATCCATAAAGATGTTCTGGTTGAACCTGTGATACCTCTATATGCAATATATCCTGTAGTAATAGTAAAAAGAATACATATGGTAATTAAATCCGGTATTGACAATTGTCTGCCTGTAAATTGTGTAAAGATATAACTAATCATGGTTGTCATCATTGCCACCATTACTCCAGGATAAACCCAGTAATAAAGATGTGCCGACCAACCTGTAATAATTTTTGAGACACGGGCTAATGAAATTGGAGTAGAAGATTTTTCTTTTCTGTTATCCAACCATGCTTTTTCTGCAAAATATGTACAACTTGCAAAACCGGCTTCAGGATAAATTTTAGCTAATTCTGCATATGAAAGTGCCGTAAGAAATGCGACTGCCAAAGCAAGTAATATACCAGACCATATATCCCCGGCAACTGAAACTCCATTCGGGGCAGTAGCTGCAGCCTGCATCTGATATGTAATCCATAAAAATGCGCCAGGAGCTATCAGAGCCATGGCATTTACAGTTACTCCAATCAAGCCTAATGTTCGTTTTACTCCGCTTCCATTTTCATTCACTCTATTTTTATCTGTCATATTTCACCCCTGTGTTTTATCAGGAAATAGCAATATCTCCCTTTTCTTTTGTTCTTATTCTAATGGCATTTTCTATATTGGATATGAAAATTTTTCCATCACCTTCTTTTCCTGTAAAACCTTCCTGACATATTATATTAACTATTTTATCTACATCTTCATCTTTAACTACAATTTCAATTTTAACCTTGGTTAGTAATCCAATCTTATACTTTTTCCCATGAAATTCCTGTTCTATTCCTTTTTGTTTTCCATATCCTTCAATTTCAGTAATCATCATTCCGGGACATCCTGCTTTTTCCAGAGATGTGCTTATATCCCCAAGTTTTGTTGGACGTATTATGGCTTCTATTTTTTTCATAATTTCTCCTCCACTTATTTAATCTAAAAATAAAAAAAACGTTTCTCTTCTTTGAAGAAGAAAAACGCCTTTGTCATAAACCAGAGCATCTATGCTCAAAATAATCTAATAAATCCTTATATTTATTAAAGTAAATCTTAAACGAATTCTGGTAACCTTTCTATTTTTTCACAGATTCTGTTTTTTATTTTTAAAATCATAACATGCGATACACCAAGATTTTTTCCGCATTGCCTTAATGTATATCCGGAAAAAAGTAGTTTTAAAACCTCTGTTTCTCTTAAGCTTAGATTTGCAGCATTTATTATTTCATCAAGATAGATATCCTCGTTGCTGTTTGAATTTTTAGATTCCATATAGTTTCTGTTAAAAATTCCTTCATCTATTTCTTTTCCAAAGTTTCCCAAAGATATAATGCTAATTTTTGAATTGGTTTTTCTTTTTTTCCGGATATAGTTATTCAAAGCAAACCTGCAGGAATTTACTAAATATGTGCCATTTTTATCTTCACATTCACCTTTTAAGAATCTATCATAAAGATTTATAATTGCTTCCTGATATAGATCTTCTTTTCCAATTCCCATTGGTAATGAATATCCATTTATAAGAAACCATAGCCTTTTTTCCACTTTGTTTAAAATATTTTCAAAACTCATAACTGCCTCCTTTTTTCTTTAGGAAGCGTCTTTGCCTGAGTAAAAGGCTGCATTGCCACTAAATAAAAAAGCCTCCAGAAGAAGCAACTATGCTTTCTGGAGGCTACTTTGTCTCTTCTATTTACAAATTTCTGAATTTTAAATAATTATATCACAAATAATTAAAATGTCCATATAATAGTAAAATTAATAGTATTTTGTGTGCTTTTTAATCTATTGATTCCTGTTGGATATATATCATGATTTGCATCCTGATGTTCAAATTCTAACCGGAACTGTGTATTTTTAAACATTCTATATGAAGGAGCATAAGCAAATGTCAGGGTTTCATCAGAAAAATCATATCTTGTGCCGGGTGTTACACCGGGTTCAAATAAACCATTAGAATCTACTGCAACTGCCAGTCGAAGTGTTTCTGATATTTTACCAATAGGATAAATATATTTATGGTGAATATAAAAAGAAGTCCCATTAAAATATCCTTTATCATAGACATCACCAGATAAAACAAGTGGTGATGGATAGGCTACAGAACCGGAATTTATTCCATCAGAAGTTAATATATTTTTATTTATGCCACTAGATAGTCCTATATCTTTTTCCAAAATAAATGTCCAGTCAGACATAGGACTGAATACTGTATTTACATAGCTGTAAAAACTTTTATTTTTATTATCCGGGTAAATTGCATTATTATTTGCAACAATATAATTATTTGTGCCATATACAAATCCACCATTAAAATTAAGACTATTTAAAGGTGTATATGAGGAATTAAATTCTATTGTTGGAGTATTATCTATAGGAACTACCGTATTCTGTGAATTTACTATTCCTAATGTAGTTTGAAGACTTGATATAAAGTTATAAGTAAAAAGTATTCCCGTATATGTTGATGGTTCTGCATTATCCAATAAAGAATATGTATCATTCCAATTTCTATATATATTAAAATTTTCAAATCCTAAAAGTTCTTTATGTTTTCCGATATCTATTGTAAGTCCTGTACCAACAGGCAAATATAAACTTATATATGCCTGTCTTATATCAAAAGGTTCTCTTTGATAAAAAGGTTCAGTAAAAAAAGTGGAATTACCATAATATGCTTTATAGAACTGAATATTTTGTCCTGAATCAATAGATATATGAAATCCAACACCATAAGGATTAGAGATAGTGCAGGTAGGTTTTCTTATAGTAATATCTGCATAGTTAACTGTAAATCCATTCTGCCAGTTATCTCCATAATTTGCATTATAAGCATTTGGTTTTGCAAAATTATATGACCAGGAAGAAACTAAAGTCCCGGATATCTGTATATTGGAAAAATAAGAATTCCTGAGAAATTTATTTTTTACCTGAACCAATGAAGTTTCATACTTGGAAGAAGACGAAATATTGTCAGCAAAAGAATTTATAACAAGACATAAACAGTTTAACAAAATTGCTCCCAAAATGATAAATAATAAATTTGATTTTAATTTAAAATACATGTTTATTCCCTCAATAAAAAATAGCGTTTCTCTTCTTTGAAGAAGAAAAACGCCTTTGTCATAAACCAGAGCATCTATGCTCAAAAAAATTTATTAATATTATTAATTATTAAAGTAAAATACATCCTAATTTGGTAACCACTAATAAACCCATTCTATCTTTCTAACTACAAAATGGGTTTAACTCAATATTTAGATCTACCCATATTTTTTATTTTTATTTTAAATTCTTCCAACCCCATCCTAAAACCCTGAAAAATCTACCTTTCTTAGAAAAACCCCCTTCATAAAACGCATTTATTTATATCCGACGCGCTGTGTGGCGGAAACCCTTTTTCTCTTTTTACAGCGCCCTTCAGTATAATTCTTCCCATTTATATCACCTCTTTTTTGTTTCACATAATAAGACTGAATTAATTTTTTTATGAACTGAAAATTTCAAATATCCCATTTTTGAAATCTAAAATAACTTTAAAATTTGAGGAAAATAAAAATTTAGTTGATGTAGATATTTTACTAAAGAATATAAAAATTTTTAATTTTACAATATCTGCAGCTTATAAATTTGGAGAAATAAAAAACACTCTATAACAACAAGGTACTCCTTTGAACGATACGGATATTTTTATTGCATCTATTGCTATGGCTTCAAATTTTACAGTTGTCACTCATAATATTAAAAATTTCTCAAAAATTCCAAATCTTAAAATAATAGATTGGATGACAGAATCTATGGTATAATACTCCATAATAAATATGGAGATACTGTAGCATCCGAAAAGCATAGTTGCTTTTCTGGAGGCTTTTTATTTGCAGAGTTGCATAAAAATAACAAGGACGTTTTTCTTTCAAAGGAGAACGTCCTTTTTTTATTTTTTAAATGATTAAATTAACCAATTAAGGAGAAAATACAATGGCACATACAATGATAAACGCAGGTGATACTGCATGGGTATTGGTATCTACTGCTCTGGTTATGCTTATGACTCCGGGGCTGGCGTTTTTTTATGGAGGTCTTGTCCGCAGAAAAAACATTCTCGGTGTTCTTATGCAATGTTTTATAGCTTTATGTGTGGTAAGCATTCAGTGGATTCTTTTTGGGTTTAGCCTGGCTTTTGGTCCATCACATGGATTCTGGGGAGGGTTTGCTTATGCTGGTTTAAGAGGTGTTGGTTTTGCTCCAAATCCTGCTTATGCTCCAACAATACCATTTGAATTGTTTATGGCATTTCAGATGATGTTTGCAGTAATTACCCCGGCATTGATAATTGGAGCTTTTGCAGAAAGAATGAAATTTCCATCTTTTCTTTTGTTTACAGTTTTATGGTCAACATTTGTATATGACCCTATAGCACACTGGGTATGGGGTACAGGAGGCTGGTTGAAAATGCTTGGTGTTTTGGATTTTGCAGGTGGAACTGTTGTACACATTAATGCCGGAATTGCAGCGTTAGTAACAGCCTTGATTATAGGAAAAAGAACCATTGACAGAACACCACCGCCTCATAACCTTCCTTTTGCTGCTCTTGGAGCGGCATTGTTATGGTTTGGATGGTTTGGATTTAATGCCGGCAGTGCCCTTGCTGCAAATGGTATTGCTGTAAACGCTTTTGTTACAACTAATACAGCTACAGCTGCCGCAGGGTTAGGATGGATGTTTATGGACTGGATATTTAATGAAAAAGCCACCCTTTTAGGGGTAATATCAGGTGCAGTGGCAGGTCTTGTTGCTATTACTCCGGCCTCAGGATTTGTCAGTCCAATGGCTTCAATAATAATAGGGTTCGTTGCAGGAACTTTTTGTTTTCTTGCTGTAAGTTTCCTTAAACCAAAGTTTGGTTATGATGATTCCTTGGATGCATTTGGAGTTCATGGAATTGGTGGAATAGTAGGAGCCATTTCCACAGGATTTTTTGCTTCAATACTAATAAACCCAGGCGGGGCAAATGGTCTGCTTTATGGAAATGGAAAACAGGTGCTGATACAGCTGCTTGCTGTTGGTGTAACAATTGTTTATACATTTATATCAACATTTATAATTTATAAAGTTATAGATATTGTTATGGGTGTCCGGGTGAGTGAAAAACATGAACATATGGGAATTGACTTATCCCAGCACCATGAATCTGCCTATACACTTATGGAGTGAACTAAAATATGATAGTATATAAGAATGTGGATATTATATATTTTATATGAGATATCAGGGATTTTGATACTGCCACTGGCAATTGTTTTTTATTTAAAAAGGATTTCAGGGAAAAATTCTCACTGGGAAGAAAGAATTGGTATCTATCCAAAATATATAAAAAATCTCTCTAAAAAAAAAACAATCTGGTTTCATGCTGTTTCCATAGGTGAGATTTCAACAATAATCCCAATTATTAAAGAACTGCAAAAAAGATTTTCAGATATAAATATAATATTAAGCTGCAGTTCCAAATCAGGCCGTGAAATTGCAAATAAACAAATTCCGGATATACATGTAATATTTCTTCCAATTGATTTTTATTATATTGTCCAAAAATCTATACGGCTTATAAAACCTTCACTTTTTATTCTTATTGAAGCTGAAGTCTGGCCTAATCTTCTAAAAATATTACATAATAAAAATTGTCATATTATTATGTTAAATGGAAGAATATCCCGGAATTCTTTTAAGATTTATAAAAAATTTTATATTTTTTTCAGAAAAATTTTATCCTATATTGATATTTTTGTCATGCGTAGTCAGGAAGATGCACAAAGAATAATAAAACTCGGAGCTGAAGAAAAAAAGGTAAAAATAACCAAAAGTCTAAAATTTGATAAGGCATATTTTTTAAGTCTTTCTCCTATCCAACATAATTTTATAAAAGAAAAAATTATTGTTTTTGGCTCTATACATCCGGGAGAAGAAGAACCAATTGTTAGTATCTGTCAGGATATTTTAAATTCATTTTCTGATATATCAATTGTTATTGCACCAAGATATCTTGATAAAACCAAAATATTTTCTATTCTTAATCAGAGAAAAACAGACTATGTCAGAAAAAGCAAATGGAAAAATGAATATTTTAAAATTCTTATACTTGATGTGTATGGAGAATTAACAAATTTTTATAGAATATGCCAGTTTGCTTTTGTAGGAGGAAGTCTTATCCCGGCAGGAGGACAAAATCCTATTGAACCATTTGCTTTTAAAAAGTGTGTTATATTTGGAAAATATAACTGGGATTTTAAAGAAGAATGGAATTTGTTAAAACAAAAAAATGCAGGAATCCAGATAAATGATTTTAATGAATTACTGGATAAAATCTTTTATCTTCTAAGAAATCCTGGTATTTCAAAAAAAATGGGTGAAAATGGTTATAATGTAATAATGGAAAACAAAGGGGCAATAGAAGAAAGCATTAAAATTATTGAATTTTTTTTACAAGAGAATAAGGAAAAAGATTATCAGGGCCAATAAGTCCCTGAGGATCAAAAATATTCTTAATTTTTATCATATCCTCAATTCCCTTTTTTCCATACATCATTTCAAGATACTGGTGCTTAATTTTTCCAATTCCATGTTCTGCTGATACAGTTCCTCCCAGAGAAAGAACTTTTTCCAAACTTTTCATGTATATTTCTTTTACCTGGGTTTTTTCTTTTTCATCAATAGGAAAAAGATTAAAATGAAGATGGCTTTCCCCTATGTGGCCAAAAAGAACTGTTCTGATATTTGTCCTGGAAGTTATGTTTCTATAAAAAGAAAACAGAGAAGAAAAATTTTTTTCACTTACAGCCATATCAAGAGATATCTTTGTTATATTAAGCTTTTTAAAATATGTATTAATATTTTCCGGGAGTCTATGTCTGAAATCAATAAGTCTGTCATAACTTTTTTTATCACTACTTACAACAACATCTATAGCATTATACTGTTCACTTATAGTCATCCATTTTTCAAGGATATCATCATTATAAACACTTTCAATGTAAAAAGCACAGGTGTTGTCCGGTATTTCAGAAAAATCCTGTTTAAGAAATTCTAAACTCGGGTTATCAAAAAACTCAAGTGCATAAAGTTCGTTAGAAAAATTTTTTTTAACATCAAACAAAAATTCCATTACTTTTTCTTCATTTTTAAAGAAAAGAATAAGAATAAATCTTTCAGGAAGTTTATCTATTAATTTCACATCAATCCTGGTAATAACTCCAAGTGTCCCTTCAGAACCAATAATAAGGTCAATTAAATCCATACCAGGTTTTGAAAAATATCCTGCTGAACATTTTATATCAGGAGTTTTATAAGATGGAATTGGAATTTTTATTTCTTCATAATCTATAATACCATTTGAATCAGCAAAATACCTGCCCCGTGGTATTTCAATCATTTTTCCCTGTCCTGTGACCATTCTTATCTTTTCCACATAATTTCTTGTAGGCCCAAAACAAAAACTATACTCACCGGAAGCATTAGTAGAAACATTCCCGCCAATAAATGCACTTTTTTCTGTAGGATATGGAGGATAAAATTTATTTATTTTGTTAATTTCATTTAAAAATTTATCAATAATAACACCTGATTGTAAAGAGGCTTTATTATTTTCCATAGTCTGTATATTGTCTAATTTTTCGGTGGAGATAACATAACCCAAAAAAGGTATTCTGCCTCCGACATTTCCAGTTCCTCCACCAGAAACCGTATAAGGATATTTTTTACTTAGACATATATTTACAGCATCTACAACTTCTTCCTCATCTTCAGGAATAAAAACACCATGGCAGGTTCCTGATTTTAAATTTGAAGCATCTTCAAGATAATTTAATATTTCTTCTTTGTTGGATTTAATCAACATATTTATCCTTTTTACCCTTATAGCCAAGAATAATAATATTATGTTTACTGGCGATATCTTTTATTTTTTCTTCATCTACAATTATAGTTTTACCTGCCTCAAAGACCAGCACTTTTCCTTTATATTCCAAAAAAACATCTATTGTTTTTGGTCCAATTGTCGGTAAATCAAATTTGGTACTTTGCCCTGTTCTCATTACCTTTGCAACAGTAAAATCCTGACAGTATCTGCCTGTCCTTTTTATCATTTCATCTGTTCCTTCAATTCCTTCCACTGCAACCACCATACCATTTTTTATAGACACAGCCTGCCCAATTTTTTTCTGCGCAATAAATTTTGCCATCTTCCATGCAAAATCTATATCCACCCATTGTTTTGGTTCTGGTTTTTCTATTGAATATATTTTTTCTTCGGCAATATTATGTTTTAAAAATCTACTTAAGGGTAAAATTTTTATATTGTTTTTTTCAAAAATATCAACTAATTTTAACATAACATCTTCAGGGGTAAGAGTGCTTAAACTTTTTAAAAATTGAGCTCCTGCAGGAACAATATCTTTTTTAAACATTTCTTCTGGATGAATTTTACCTATAAAAATCATCTTTGAAATATTTTCTTTATTTATTATGTTAAAAAATCCTTCAAAATCCCCAATCAAAATTTTATAAAACTTAATCTGTGGAAAATTCAGATCATAAAAAGAAAAAATAACAGGTTGTTTACCTGCTTTTTTAATACCATCTATAGCCAGAGAAACAATATCTCCAACACCTGCAAATATTCCGATTTTTTCCATTTCTTTTTCCTTATTTTTAAATTTTAATGTATTATTAATGTATTATTTTATATAATAATTGTTATTTTTACAAAAAACAATAATATTTATTATAAAAATTTATGTGGAGGGAAATTATGTCCGAGAATATTATTAGCCAGGAACAAAAAAGAAAAATAGACTGGTGGAAAGAAAAAGGTATAGAGCCTTATGGAAGAAAATTTTTAAAACAGGATATCTATCAAATTCTTGAAAATCAAACAGGAGAAGTATCTATTGCAGGAAGAATAATGGGTATAAGAAAACATGGAAAAGCTGCATTTTGTGACATTTCAGATGCTTCAGGAAAAATCCAGGCATATCTAAAAAAAGACATAATTGGAGAACCACTATGGGAAAATTTTAAAAATTTGGATATTGGTGATATTGTAGGAATTCAAGGGGAATTATTTAAAACTCATACAGAACAATTAACAATACTAATAAAAAATTTTATTCTTCTATCTAAAAATTTAAGGTCTCTACCTGAGAAATGGCATGGACTAAAAGATATAGAAATAAGATATAGAAAAAGATACTTAGACCTTATAATGAACCATGATGTAAAAAACATATTCATAACAAGAACCAAAATACTTTCACTTATAAGGGAATTTTTAAATAATAAAAATTTTATTGAAGTAGAAACGCCAATGATGCATCCTATTGTTGGAGGAGCACAGGCAAAACCTTTTATAACACATCATAATGCTCTTGATATAGACCTGTATCTAAGAATTGCACCGGAACTTTATCTTAAAAGATTACTTGTAGGAGGAATGGAAAATGTTTATGAGATAAACAGGTCTTTCAGAAATGAAGGCATATCCACACTGCATAACCCGGAATTTACCATGTTAGAGGCTTATTCTGCTTATAAGGATTGTGAAGAAATGATAAATCTTACAGAAGAAATTCTTATTTATATTATAGAAAAAATTTATGGAAAAACAGAATTTATATATCAGGAGAAAAATATAAATTTTCAGAAGCCATGGAAAAGAATTTTATGGACAGATATATGGAAAGAAATTGGAATTAACCAATGGGATAACTATCAGGAAGTCAAAAACAAAGCGATTGAATATCATCTTGAAATAGAAGGTAATGAAAATGTCTATGATCTTCTGGACTTGATTTTCTCAAAAAAAATACAAACCCAGTTCATTCAGCCCACATTTGTAATTGGTTATCCAAAAGAAATATCGCCTCTGGCAAAATCTTATAAAGATAACCCGGATATTACAGAAAGGTTTGAATTATATATCTCAGGATTAGAAGTTGCCAATGCTTATAGTGAACTTAATGACCCTGTTGAACAGGAAAAAAGATTTCAGGAGGAAGTAAAAAAAGCCACCCCTGACAGACCAAAAACAGTAGACCAGGACTATATTGAAACCCTTGAATATGGAATGCCTCCTGCAGGAGGACTCGGGATTGGTATAGACAGGATGGTTATGCTTTTGACTAATTCTTCATCTATAAGGGATGTTATATTATTTCCTCTTTTAAAACAAAAAACATGAGCTTTAGAAATATAAGAAAGTCTTTTTTCATTCTTACTGCTGCAACAATTTTATGCAGGATATTTGGACTTTTTAGGGAAATAACAACAGCAAACTATTTTGGAACAACAGGTATCTATGACTCCTTTCTTCTTGCTTTTATGATACCAAATTTTTTCAGAGGATTACTTGCAGAGGGAGCACTAAGTACCGCTTTCATACCTGTTCTGACTGAATATCTGATAGACCCGGAGAAAAAAGAGGAGGCAAAAAAAATAACCTCCAAGGTTTTTACTTTTTTTATAGTGGCAACCGTTTTATTATATTTAATCTTTCTTCTTTTAAGTTTTGCTGTTGTACATTATCATTTGTTTTCTCCAAAAATAAATGAAATTTTTGAATTGCTGAAATTCACATTTCCATATCTTATATTTGTTTCTCTGGCTGCATGGTGTATGGGAATTTTAAATTCATATAACCATTTTTTGATTCCGGGGTTAAGTCCTATTATTTTTGATGGATGGTGGATTTTATCTTTATTTATTTTTGTACCTTTTTTTAAAACATTTGATGCAAAAATAAATGGTCTACTTATTGGTGTAATTCTTGGAGGTATAGGTCAATTTCTTTTCCAGTTACCAAAAGTAGTCAAATACCAGGGATTTCCAAAATTGGATTTTGACTGGAACCATCCGGCATTAAAAAAAATGCTGTTTCTTTTTACCCCAATGATTATAGGTGTCTCTGTCGGGCCTTTGAATCTTATTATAGACTATTCATTTGCCAATTTACTAAAGCCAGGGATGGTATCAGCACTATGGTATGCAACAAGAATTTATCAACTACCATTGGGGGTGTTTAGTGTATCCATGGCTACTATTCTTATGCCCCAGTTTTCAAAGGATGTAATAAAAAAGAATATAAATCTTGTGAAAGAAAATATGGAACATGGGATATCCCAGATTTTTTTCCTTATGATACCTTCAAGTATATGGCTGGCTCTTTATAGAAATAATCTAATAACACTTTTTTTTAAACATGGAGCTTTTAACCAATACTCTGTTCAGATTACTGCTTTTGCTCTTTTATTTTTCAGTTTTGGAATTGTTTTTTATGGAGCAGCCATGGTTCTTACGAATACATTTTATGCCTTTAATGATACCAGAATACCAGTAAAAATAGGATTGATTAGTATAATAACAAATGCTATTTTAGATTATATACTAATGCAATTTCTTTCTCAGGGAGGTATTGCACTTTCTACATCTTTTGTAGGACTTGAAAATTTTCTTCTTCTGGGTTATATATTAAATAAAAAATTTCATATATTCTCATGGAAATCCATGACAAAAAGTTTTTTAAGAATTTTAGCAATCTCTTTATTATGGGGTATAATTTTATGGAGTGTAAAAAGATATTTTAATATAGGTGCAGACAAGAATATTATCATAGGATTTATTCTTGGTCTGGTATTATATTTAGGGCTATCTTTTATTTTTAAATTACCCGAAGCTGAAGGTTGGAAAAAACGAAAATTTTAAGGAGGAAATATAAATGAAAATAAAAGCCGTTCAGATTGACCTGGCAAGACAAAAAGAAACAATTGCCTTTATTAAACTTTTTATTGATTTTATAAAAAATTATGGATTTAATACACTTTTTTTATATCTTGAAGGAAGAATAAAAACAAAAACATTTCCTTATATGCCGGATGAAGAAAGTTATATTCCTAAAGATATTGAAAAAATTGTTAACTATGCCCTAAAAAATAATATAGATATCATCCCTATAATTTCAAATTTTGGACATACAGAACATTTTCTTAAATTCCCGGAATTACAAAAGTTGGCAGAACTTAGAGAAGGTATTCAAGGAAGATTTGGCAATTTTTTTTCTGTTATCTGCCCATCTGTTAGTGAAACATATCAATTTTTTGAAAAATATTTCTCTGAAATTTCACAGATTTTTCCATCTGAATATTTCCATGTAGGAAATGATGAAATCTGGGATATAGGATTCTGTTCTTTATGTAAGAAAAGGATAAAAAAAGGTGAAACATCATCAGACATATTTGCCATGCATATTAAAAAAACCCATGAAATCATAGTAAAAAAACTTAATAAAAAAATGATGATGTGGGATGATATGTTTGAAATATATCCAGAGGCGCTTGAAAACATTCCAAAGGATATAATAATGTGCACATGGGATTATAATTATTTTGTTTATTCTCCGCATAGTCATTTTACAAACTATGAAAAAGAAGATGTATTTAAAAAATATGAGAAATTTGGATTTAAGTATATTTTCTGCCCGAGAGATATGCTGATTCCAAATATTTCCAGCTTTACTAAATATGCAAAAAAATATAATCCACTGGGTGGACTTATAACAAACTGGGAGAGAACTACAAAATTTCAGTTTGATAATTTTCCTGTCATTTCATTTACCGGTAAATTATGGAATTGCGAGAACATAAACAGTATTGACTTTGACAACGAATTAGGACTTACGCTTGAAGAACTGACAGGGGGGAAAGAGACATTAATAGACACCTTAAAAAGATATTATTATTTTTCTTCCTGTTATTATGGATTTTCACCGGTTTATATAACAGGAGAAATTGAACCATTAGAAGAAGAAAATTACAGGACAGCAAAACTTCTTGATACCTTAATAAAAAATACCGGGAAAAATGAAATAATTGAAAATATAAAACTTGATTTAAAAGAATTTATTTTAAGATTTGAATTAAGAAAGGCTCTCTATGAAAATTTATTTTTATCAAATGAAACAGTTCTTAAAAATCTGATTTCAGAAATTGATAATATAAAAAATGAAAAATTGAAAAAATGGAATATTCACAGAAAAGACATACCGGAAAAAATCAGTATTCATTACGAGGGATTAAAAAATACAATTCTGAAATGCATGGAACAAAAAAATAAAAGTGATTATTTTTTATTTTTACGGCTTTTTCTACCAGATATTTATGAGATGCCAAATCTTTCTGTCTCTCTTTCTGATAAAAATTATAATTTTAAAAAAATCCTTGAGGGTTTAGTTTTGAAGCCCCCCTATCCGGAACTTAGCTATTATTCGTTTTTTTTCCCTTTTAACTGGGATGATGATATTTCTAATATTAAAATAGATGTATCTGGCTATGGTGGACAGGGCATATCTTATCTTAAAATAATTAATAAAAATGGCAACTTGTTTGTGCCCCAAAGTATAAAAGAAACACAGGGAATTGTTGAAAATCCCACAGATTTATTAATTGACAATTTAAGATGGACTTATCTTGGACAAAGAGATATAAAAATTGGAATGAAATGGAATGAATTTAAAGAAATACCTCATAGTATAATTATCAAAATGAAACCTGAATAATTTAAAAAATATAACAGTAATTTTATATTTTTTTATTCTTTCAGAAAAATCTCAATAACAGGAATTTCAACATCTGGTTTTACAATAGGAAGATTTAATACAAGAGATTTTTTAGTTTGTCCATAATCATTTTGCCAGGATTCTAAGCTTTTTGTTATTAAAATTTCACTGGCATCATTTAATAATTGGGCATATTCCACCCTATTTATATAAGAATCCCCATCAAGAAAAACAGATTTATACGGCCAGGAAAGTATATGCAAATAGAGCCGTTTTGTTTCAGGATTATATGTAAGTTTACAATTTTCCGGAGTAGTAAATTCCTGGGGAGCCTGTGTACAGCCATATATTGACCTATTATGATACTTCATCCATCTTCCAATACCATCAAGCCTATCAATCACTCTATAATCAAATTCTCCTCTTGCTGTTGGTCCTACATTTAATAAAAGATTTCCTCCTTTGCTTACACAATCAATTAATGTACATAAAATCTCATTCACACTCCTCCATGTACACTCATCTCTATAATATCCCCACGAACCGGAAAAAGTCTGGCAAGCTTCCCATACTACAGGAACCCCATTAAATTTAATCATTTCTCTTGGCTGCCATTGCTCCGGTGTTTTTATATCCCAGGAGCCTTCCACTTCATTTAAATCAAGTCTATCATTAAGAATAATTTGTGGTTGATATTGCCTAATTATTTTCAACAATCTTTGGCTATCCCAATCTTCTCTATCTTTTCCAATCCAATCTGCAGGACTTTCCTTTGTTTTGGGATAACTAAAGTCAAACCACATAATATCCACTTTCCCAAATTCCGTAAGAAGTTCTTTTACCTGTCCATGAAGATACTCTATATATTTTTTCTGGTTCCTTTGTTTATTTAACTGATCTTTTTGTGGATTATTTCTCATTGAATGCAAAGAATCAATTATGAAATCAGGATGGTGCCAATCTATAAGAGAATGATAAAAACCCACTTTAAAATCCTGTTTTCTAAAAGATTCCACCATAGGTTTTAAAAGATCTTTTTTAATTGGGGTATTTGTAGATTTATAATCAGTAAGTTTTGAATCCCATAGGCAAAATCCTTCATGATGTTTTGTTGTAATAACAAAATATTTCATACCTGCATTTTTTGCCAGTTGAGCCCATATATCCGTATTATATAAATCAGGATTAAAGTGCTTAAAATACTTCTTCTCATATTCATCGTCAGGAATTTCTTCTCTGTTTTTCACCCATTCATGTCTTGCAGCCAGAGAATATAAACCCCAATGAATAAAAAGACCAAATCTATCTTTTACAAACCAGTTTGTATCTCCAACTGTTTTTATCTGTTCCATTTTTATCTATCTCCTTTTATAATACATGACTTATATATTTTAATTTTATCTAATTATTATACACAATATTTATAATATACAAAAAATTTCAAATTAAAAATCCATTTTAAATCCATAAAAACATAAAAGAGGTTTATTTGTTATTACTTCATAAATATTAGTGGTTGGATTTAGTCCATAACCATAATGTATATAGGCTTCTCCAAAAATCTTTCTTTTAAGAGTAAGAGCAATTTCTGAATTTGAAATAAATTCTGCCTTTTCAATTGCTGCAACACCATCTTTATCCTCAACAACAAAATTGTCACAAAATGGTAAATCTGAATTAAGTCTATATCTTACATTTTCAAATTTTAATATAACACTTTTTCCATTCTCTTTTAGATTGGATGATTTTATTTCTGGAAAAAGATAATTTATATCTTTTTTATAAACCATTCCTAATGCAGCATTTGCAAATCTTTGGCCAAGAATTAAATTTCCCGATGGGCTTGTATGTATTAAATCAGAAAGAGGCAGGTCAATGGCAGGAATAACTGCAACATTTTTTAAGATATGAGGAATTATTCTCTGGGTCTCTTTTATAATACTCCAATATTTATCCTGAGAAGAATTTATTTGATGAAATTTATTTAATTGCACTGTAATAAAAGGCAATTCCGGAGAATTAAGGTCCTGTCTTGTTTTTTCTACAAACTGAATAAACCTTGTTTTATATGTTTCTGCAAGACCTTCACAAGCATCAGACTCACCCTGATACCAACAAATTCCTTTTATTTTTCCACCAGAAAGATTTATACAATGAAACATATTTTTATATAATGGCGCAGATGGATTTTCAACTGGATTCCATGCAGAAAGTGGAGATCCACCAAGAGAAGTCTGAATTAATCCGATAGGATAACCAAAAGATTTTTTAAGTAATTTAGCAAACATAAGAAATGGAGAATGCCCCGGATTTGGACCTTCACAATTTGGATGTTTATTATTTCGTGTATCATTCAAAGGATGGCTTGCAATATCCCATTTTTCTTCATTTCTAAGAATATGAACTCCTATTTCCGGAGCATCATTTACAGGTCCTCTGCCATAACCTGCAGCATTAGATTGCCCGGCAATTACCCATAAATCACCTACTCCTATATGATGAATAAAATCTCCTCTAAAAGCCCATTCAATCATATTTGAATCAGGTAATGTCTCTTTAGATTCTGTTTTTTCTAAAATACATGTTTCTATTCTGTAAAGCCCACCTGCTGGAACTTTTAAGATTGTTTTCCATGTATTACCTTGAATAATATCTGCTTTTTGCCATTCTGTTTGAGAAAATACAGCCTCATGAGTTTCTTCATTTACAACTCTTAACATAACCTGCCCTGGAGCATTATCAGGCAAAGCCCATGTTCCAGAAAGAGAAATGTTAGCAAAATCATCTTCATTCATTTGATATATCTGCCAATCCTGTGGCCCTTGTTTAATTTTACAACCCAATTCTATTTCCATTTTAACCCTCCATTTATTTAGTAAAAGTTTTCTTAATAAAAAAAATAGGTTATAATATTAATTTTAAAATATTATTTACAATTTATAAAATTTCCCATATAAACAAAATGAGCATAATTAAACTTATTTTATACTTTGTTATACTTCTTTTTTCTGTAATAATTCATGAGGTTTCTCATGGCCTGGCAGCATTGCGAAACGGAGATGATACAGCCTATCTTATGGGAAGACTCACCCTTAATCCACTGCCGCACATTGACCCTATTGGCAGTATTTTACTTCCTTTTTTTCTTTACATAATTCATGCTCCATTTCTTTTTGGGTATGCAAAACCTGTGCCTATAAATCCATTAAGATTTAAAAATTATGATAAAGGAATGATTGAAGTTGGTTTAAGTGGATGTGCTACAAACTTTATTTTTGGGTCTATCTGTGCATTTATCAGCAGATTTATTTCCGGTTCTGTTGCCCAATATCTTCTTTTTGCCGGATTTCTTAATTTTTTTCTTGGATTTTTTAATCTTATCCCAATTCCGCCTCTTGATGGTTCAAGGGTATTAGGGGTTTTTCTTCCTCCACGATGGGCATATTTTTATGATAGAATAGAAAGATATGGAATTTTTATAGTTTATATTTTAATTTTCTTTGTAGGACTTGGATTTCTTACAAATTTAAGCAATTTTTTTGTTTCATTGATTGCTGGAGTTCATTAATAAAAACACTAACAATTGGAGGAAAAAATGGATGATAAATTTTTTGAGCTTATTAATTTTCTTTATATTTTATGCTGGCAGGCTTTGGGAAAAGTTACAAATCCGGCAACCGGAAAAGCTGAAAAAAATTTACCTTTTGCCAAAAGTATAATTGAACTTTTTGAAATGCTACAGATAAAAACAAAAGGGAATCTCAATGAAGAAGAAGCAAAATCTCTTGAAAATGTTCTTACAGATTTAAGACTTAACTATGTCTATGAAATAAAAAACTCTGAAAATCCCACACAAAATGAACAACCAGGACAAAACGAATCAAAAACTGAAGAAAAAACTGAAAAAAGTACCTGATAGCCCGGGTGTATATGTATTTAAAGATAGGAATAAAAACATTATCTATGTCGGTAAAGCTATTTCACTAAAATCCAGAATTTCTTCGTATTTCAATACTGCAAAAGATATAAAAACATCAAAGATACAGGAAGAAATCCATGATTTTGATGTTATACCTGTAAGTTCAGAAGGAGAAGCCCTTGTCCTGGAATCTTTACTTATAAAAAAATATACTCCGCAATTTAATATTAGTTATAAGGATGATAAAAGTTATCCTTATGTAAAAATCACCAAAGAAAAATTTCCTATAATACGTGTAGTAAGGGAAGAAAAGAAAAAAAATGCTGAATATTTTGGTCCTTTTACAGATGTAAAAGGCTTAAAAAAAGTTTTATGGTTTATTAGAAAATTTTATCATTTTAGAAGCTGCACAAGAGATGTAGAACATAAAATTTCAATACCATGTACTCTTTTTTATATTAAAAAATGTGCAGGACCCTGTACCGGTAAGGTGGAAATTGAAAAATATAAAGAAATAATTGAAGGGATAAAAAAATTTTTTTCAGGAGAATATAGAAAATATATAAAAAAATTAAAAAAGGAATTGCAGGAATATATACAAAAATGGGATTTTGAAGAAGCAAAAATAATTTCTGAAAGAATTACATTACTTGAAAAAATGGAAAAAAGAATTCCATGGAGAAAAGAAGAAGAACTTATTGAATATCAAAAAACAAATGTCTTATCTAATTTAGCAAATATTTTAAAGATTGATAAGATACCTGTTGTTATTGAGGGTTATGATATTTCAAATCTTGGAGGAGATTTGGCAACAGGAAGTAAAGTGGTTTTTATAGGTGGAATTCCAATAAAAGAAAAATATCAAAGGTTCAGGATAAAAACTGTTGAAGGAATTGATGATTATCAGATGTTAAAAGAGGTTTTAAAAAGACGATTTGAAAAGATTACAAAAGAAAACAGACCTGATTTAATTCTTATAGATGGAGGAAAAGGACAATTAATGAGTGCAGTTACTATTCTTAAAGAAATAAAAATTACTATTCCAGTAATTTCAATTGCCAAAAAAGAAGAAATTATTTATACAGAAAAAGACAGGGCGCCGATTATTCTCCCCAAAGATTCCCCCCAACTTCATCTGATTCAACAAATAAGAGACCAGGCACATCATTTTGCTTTATCTTATCATCTAAAATTAAGGAAAAAACAGATTACATACTCATATATAGAAAATATTGCTGGTGTAGGGGAAAAAAGAAAAAAAATTATCCTGGATATTCTTACCAGATTTTCAGATATATTTCCGGAAGAAGAACTTATAAAAGCCAGAATTCCACAAAATATTATAAATACTTTAAGAACTACAAAGAAAGAAAAAATAGAAAGTATAAATTAATATCTATAAAATAAGAGGCATTATTTCTTCTTTTAATTTCTTTTTCAGGTCTTCTATTTCTTTTTCTGTTGGTTTGAATTTAATATAAAATCCTGAAGAGACTAAATCAAAAGCAGCATTCTTAATAAATTCCTCAAACTTATTGAATGAATTTTTTGCCCAGCCATAAGAACCAATACTCCATGCTTTTCTATTTAAAAATCTAAGCCCGGATAAATAAACAAGAAGCTTTCCCATTGTAGGAAGTATCTGATTATGAAGTATCGGAGAAGCAAAAATAACAAATTTAGAATCTAAAATTTCTGTAACAATATCTGAAACATCTCTTTTGGACACATTAAACATTTCAGTTTTTATTCCAGCCAAAGATAATTGTTGATAACATATATTTGCTAAAATTTCTGTAGAACCCCACATTGTATCATAAATTATTAGTGTTTTATCCCCAACAACATTATTTGCCCATCTTGTATAGTGTTCAATAATAGTTTTTATATCCTGTTTATTTCTCCATATTAAACCATGGGCAGGAGCAATCATTTGAATTTCTAAATCTTTTAATATATTTAATGCCTTTAAAGTAGAAGAACCATAAGGGGTTAAGATATTGGCATAATATTTGGCAGATTCTTTTAAAATAATATTTATTCCTGCTTCATCAACATACACATAACTTCTTCCATAGTGCTGACCAAAACCATCATTGGAAAAAAGAATTTTGTCTTCATTAAGATATGTCATCATAGAATCCGGCCAATGAACAAGCGGGGTATGAAAAAATTTTAGCGTTCTTGCTCCAATTGATAGTTCTTCCATATTTTCAACGACTTTATATTTTAAAGGTAAAATTCTCTGTTTTTCCAGATTGTCTTTTCCATGGGGAGAACAAAGAAAAATAGCATCAGGTAATTGTTTCATAAGGTCTAAAACTCCACCAGAATGGTCCCTTTCAGCATGATTGGAAATAACATAATCTATTTTTTCAATCGGTATAATAGAAGAAATATTTTCTATCATTTGATTAAAAAATCCAGAAGAATTTTTTACTGTATCAATAAGTGTAATTTTATTGTCAATTATTAGATATGCGTTATATGTAGAACCATAAGGAGTTTCATATCCATGAAAATCTATTAAATTCCAATCTACAACTCCAACAGAATAAATATTTTTTGTAATTTCCATGTTTTTTTATCTTCTTTAGTCTTATTTTAGTTTTATTGCTATTTCAGCAACTCTTTTACCTAAAAATTTTGAAATGTATATTTCTTCTTCACTTAATGGGTTAAGACCTAATCCAGAAACATGACTGGGACCGTAAGGTGTCCCACCTGTTTTGGTAGTAAAAAGTTCTTTTACACTATAAGGCACACCCACTATTATCATTCCATGATGAAAAAGTGGAATCATTGTAGATATTATTGTTGTTTCCTGTCCACCATGAAGTGTTGCTGTAGAAGTAAAAATGCCTGCGGGTTTACCTATAAGCACACCTTCTTCCCAAATTTTTCCTGTCTGATCAAGAAAATTTTTTACCTGAGCACACATATTGCCATATCTGGTAGGAGTTCCTATTATCAAACCATCACAATCTCTTAAGTCAGATACTTTCGCTATTGGAACATCTTTTTGCATATCTTTTGCTTGTTTTATTGCTAAATTGTTTTGTATTATTTCTTCAGGTAGAAGGTCCGGAACCTGTTTTAAAACAGGTTCAGCATCATTAACCTGTTTTATCCCTTTTACTATTTCATTTGCCATTGTAAAAATATTTCCATACATACTATAATAAAGCACAAGAACTTTTGTTTTGGCCATAATTTTTCTCCTTTTTAAAAAAAATCAATTTTTTATATATTCATCCAATTCCATATTTTACTTTCATCTTCTTTAAACCAATCTCCACTGGATTTTAGATAAGAATAAACATTTTTAAGAGCCTCTAAATGTTTGTTTTCTTCTTTTAATAACTGTCGGAAGAAATCTTTTTCTTCTTCTTTGCCGGATTGTTGTAGAAAATCAGTATACACCTTAATTGTTTTTTCCTCCATTTCCATAGCAAGATCATAAGAAGAAGTATCTTCTACATTATCCTTAAGAGAAAATTTTTTAACATTAGTAAAAAATAATTTAATTTCATCTTCCACTTTATTTATATTACTATTTTCAAATTTTATTTCTTTAATATTTTTTTTCTCTAAAATCAAAGTATAAATTTCATCAAATCTTTGAGCATGTTCAATTTCCTGCCTGGCTAATGTATAAAAAAGACGTTTCCCTAAAATGTTTTTGGTTTCCCTGGCAAGTTTCAGATATAAATTTACACCTTCAATTTCAAAATTTAAAGAAAATTCATACGGATTTTTTATTTGTTCCATAAAATCCCCTTTTTATTCTAAAGTTATTTTTTTATATATTCTATAAGGGCTTTTGCATTATTAAGTTTGCTTTTAGAATCAAAAATTAATGTTACACTGGTTTGGTTTTCTTTGTCTAATATTATTTTCAGTAAATCTTTTTTGTCTTTTAATTCTTCAAAATACCGTTTTTTAAATTCTTCCCATTTTGTTTCATCATGAGAATACCATTTTCTCAACTCATTACTTGGGGCAATATCTTTAAGCCATAAATCTATAGCGGCTTTTTGTTTTGTAATTCCACGAGGCCAGAGTCTATCAATTAAAATTCTAAAACCATCTTCTTTGGTTTTTGAATCCCTGACATTTTTAATCTTAAGCATATTTTTATCATTTTACTTCTGATTTTGTTTTTTCACATGTACATTTATCATACTCTTTCCCACATTTTTCACAAACGCCTTTAACTATTTTTCTTCCGCATTTACAGGGAGTGCATCCGCATGTTTTACACATTTTTATCATCTCCTTTTTTAATCACTCTTATTTTTAATTATACCTTTAATTTTTATTATTTGTAAAGAGTTGTAAAATAAATAAAAAAAATAAAATAATTTTTAGTACTGTATATTTAATTTAATATATTAAATTTGCAGAATTAATTGTATATTTTTATAATATAAATAAACATAGGACAAAAAATGACTGATAAAGAAAGATTTTGTAATATAATGAATTATAAATCTGTTGATAGAAGTGTTTATCTTTCTCCAGGAGGATGGAATGAAACAATTGAAAGATGGAAAAAAGAAGGATTTGACCCTAATAATCCTCCAAAATTCCCTAAAACAGATAAGTGGGATTGGTATGGTAGGTGGTTTTATCCCAATCCTCCATTTGAAAAAAAAATTATATCTGAGGATGAAAACACAATAGTATATATTAATGAAGAAGGAATAACTATGCGGGAAAAAAAAGATAATCCGGATTCTTCAATGCCGCAATTTATAAGATTCCCCATTGAAACAAGACAGGAATATAGAAAATTTATGAAAGAAAAAATGCAGCCTGATTTATCATCAAGAATTGGTCCTGATTACAAAGAAAAACTTTCTTCATTTAAAAACAGAGAACATCCATTTATTATTATTGCAGATAGACATGGAGGATTCTTTGGAGGATTACGGGCACTTGTAGGCGTTGAGAAAGCCTGTATGCTTTTTTATGATGACCCTTTATGGGTAGAAGAAATAATGGATGATTTAGCTGATTTTCTTATTTCAATGATGGATAAAATCTTAACATATACAGATATTGATGTATTTGGATTTTGGGAAGATATGGCATTTAAAACAGGGCCACTGGTCGGACCTCAAATATTCAGAAAATTTGCTTTTCCAAGATATAAAAAAGTTGTGGATTTTCTTTATTCAAAAGGGGTTAAATTTATTTCTCTTGATAGTGATGGAAATATGTCTTCATTAATTCCTATATGGCTTGATGCAGGTATAAATACCCTTTATCCATTTGAAGTTCAGTGTGGTATGGATGTAAATAAAGTCAGAAAAGAATATGGTAAAAAATTAAGAATCTGGAATGGAATTGATAAAAGAGCTCTTGCAATAAGTAAACAAGCTATTGATTTGGAACTTAAAAGGGTTGAACCTCTTATAAAAAAAGGAGGTTATATTGCTGGGCCTGACCATAGTCTTCCACCTGATGTACCATATTCAAATTATCTATATTATATGGAAAAATTATGGGAATTAGTAAATAAAATATAAACTAAATATCTAAAAAAATTATAAAGGAGAGGAAATAATAGGAATTTCTTCTTCTGTCCTTAAACCTTTTATGATACTAAAAAGAATGCCAAGTGTTGCCATGCTCATTACCAAAGAAGACCCACCATAACTGAAAAAAGGCAGTGTGGTACCTTTTGAAGGTAATATATCTATCACAACACCTATATTAAGTAATACCTGGCATCCAAAATATAGACCTATCCCGCTTGCAAGATATTTCCCAAATGGGTCCTTTGTTTTTCTTGAAACATATAAACATATTAAAACCAATACAGTAAAAAGGGCTATTACTCCTATAGTACCAATAAGTCCTGTCTCTTCACCAATAATTGCAAAAACATAATCTTTATATGACTCAGGTAAAAATGCAAGTTTTTGTTTCCCATTTCCAATTCCCACGCCAAAAATCCCTCCTGAACCCAAAGAAATAAGAGATTGAATAATCTGATATCCTATACCATAAGGATGCTGGTTTGGATGCAAAAACCCTATTATTCTTTTCATTCTATACGGTGCCATAGCCACCAGCACAACTGCTATAGGAATAAATGAACCTATAAAACCAAATATGATTTTTAAATTCATTCCAGCAAGGAATAATAGCCCTACTGCATAAAGAAAAATAAGGACAGTACTTCCAAAATCAGGTTCTTTTATTAACAGAAGCATCATAAAAACCAGAACAATTAAAGGTGCGGTAAAATCTTTTAAAACCATTTTTTTACCGTATTTCCTTGAAAAAAAATCTGCAAGATATATTATAAATGCCACCTTTGCTAATTCTGAAGGTTGAAATTCCAAAGGTCCAAATCCTATATCTCTTCTTGCTCCTTTTACTATATGGCCTAAAACAATAACACCAACAAGTAGAAAAAATGAAAGAATAACAAACGGTTTGGCAAACTTTTTTAGTTTTTGATATGGAAAATTTTTAAAAAACATAAATAAACCCAATCCAAGAAAAAAAAATATAGACTGCTTTTCAAAATAATAAAAAGCATTACCTGTATTTTGTATGCCTGAGGGAGTAGAAGAACTTAAAACCATCACCATTCCCCAAACCCATAAAGTTACACATATAATAAGACACTTATAATAAAGATTGGACCACTCTTTTGAAGACATCTCCACGCTCCTGGTAATTTTTAAACATATCAAAAGATGAACATCCCGGAGAAAGAAGAACTATATCACCTTTTTGCCCTATTTGTGAAGATAATACAACTGCTTCTTCCATGGTTTTGACAATTTTTTGAGGAACATTACTTTCTTTTAATTGGTCTTTTATCCTTTCTGCAGTCTGACCAAGAAGCACAAGATATTTTACCTTTTCAGATATAAGGCTTGTTAAGGGCATAAAAGAAAAACCTTTATCTTTGCCTCCCATTATAAGAATAATATTTTTCTTTGAAGAAAAACTTTCTAAGGCTCTTTTTACTGCATCAATATTTGTTGCCTTGGAATCATCTATATAAATAATACCTTCTTTTTCTGCGATTGTTTCAATTCTATGTGAAACAGGAATAAATTCTTCAATAGTTTTCTGAATTATAGATGAAGAAATACCAAAAGATATTGCAATTCCACAAACTGCCATTATATTTTCTGCATTATGTATTCCAAAAAGTTTCCCTTTGGAAATGTCTGCTATTTCTATAGAAATATTATTGTTTTTATAAATAACTTTTTTATCTTTTAAAAATATTCCATCTTTCAGATCATGCATACTTGAAAAATATATTTTTTTTATAGATAGGTCATTCCCTATTTCTTTGCAGAAAGGGTCTGCCCAATTTAAGATTGCGATATCCTTTTCTTTTTGATTAATAAAAATTTTTTTCTTTGCAGAAACATATTGAGAAAATGTATCATAATAATCAAGATGATCTTTTGTTATATTAAGAAGTGCAGAAATATAAGGTCTGAAATTTTCTATATATTCAAGCTGAAAACTACTGACTTCAAGAATAATAACTGTATCTTTTTTGATTTTTTCTATTTCCCCGATAAAACTATTGCCTATATTTCCACATGTAACATGTTTAAGCCCGGCATTTTTAAAAAGAAGGTCTGTAAGACTGGTAGTTGTTGTTTTTCCATTTGTTCCTGTGATAGCGACAATTTTTTTTGATGGAGAAATCTGATAGGCTATTTCTATTTCACTTTTAATAGAAATATTGTTTTCCTTTGCCCATAATACAGGAAAAGCATTCAAAGGAACACCGGGACTTGGAATAATTAATTCTGAACCTGAAATAAATTCCACAGAATGTTTTCCAATTTCTGTTTTTATACCCTGTTTTTCAAGAACAGTTTGTGTTTTCTTTATTTCTTCTGTATTTTTTATTTCAGTTATATAAACCTCTGCACCTAATTTTTTTAAAGCAACAGCAGTATCAACTCCTGTTTCTCCAAGTCCTATTACTGTTATTTTTTTGTTTTTTAATTTCATTTATTCTATTGTAATATTCAAATAATAAGTTGCCTAACAAAACTTTTTTACTTGATATAAGCATATTCTTTAAATAATCTTAAATATAAAAGATAATCCTGATACGATACTCCAGGTGGAGTTTGATGATCACAGCTAATTATAAAACCACCTTTAGATGCCACAGGTAATAATCTTTCAAATTCTTTTCTCATAGCCTGTTCACCTTTATTCATTGTCATTTTATCAAAATGTCCGATAAATCGCATTTTAGGATGGTCTGCTCTTAATTTAACAATATCTAACCCTGACTGTCGCTCCAATGGTAAAATTCCATCTAAATCCACTTCTTCAAACCAGCTGGCAGGTATTGTTATATTACCATCAGAATCTATAATTGAAAGAATTTCCCATTTTTTAAATATTGGAACTATTTTTCGATAATATGGTGCCATAAATTCATCAAATATTTCTTTAGAAATCATAGGTCCATTATTATAACTCATATCTTCTGCAAAAGTCATAAAATCCGGAATACAAATAGAACATATTTCTTCTATTATTTTTATCATCCAGTTTGATAAATCATTATTAATTTTATGAATCAATTCTGTTTGGTCATAAAAAGAATAAAGATGTGGTTCTATTCCTAATAAAGTCCTTGCAAACCAAAAAAAACCATCTAAAGTAAACCATAATACTATTTCGCCTTTTTCTTGTTCTTTTCCAAAATTTTTAAAAAAATTTTTAGACTCATCTGATAAGGAAGGATAAAGATATTTAGAAATAGATTGATATTCCTGTAGATTATGAATAATTGGTGCTCCATATGAAACAGGTCCAGGACATTTCTGTGTACGAACCGGAACCCATATTTGTTTGTATATATCCATTCCTAAATAACGGTTAATCTCATATCTATCAGATAAATTAACAGGAAGACCTTCTTTATGCCAACGTTCCACTGTTTTATCCCACCATCCTGCCCATTCTACAATTGGAAATCTATCAAAAGGCTGAAAATTCATTACTGCTTTAAATCTTTCTCTAGTATTCATTTATTTTCTCCCCAACTAATTCATATACAGCCCGGAATAAAGAAGTATTGAGATTCTTAACATCATTAGTTAAACCGTAAGTTCCCCAACGACTATATGGATTAGCCAAAGCAAATTGCATAGCAAGACCTCCTCCCAAATTCCACCAGTATTTAGAAAAATTCTCTATATAAATGTTTTTTTGTTCCGGAACAAAAATAGCCAATATTCTATTTTTAAGATTTACTGTAGAACCTCCACCAGTATCTGGTCCTGCCTCATAAGCAAATGCTCCACCTGTAAGTTTATATTTTTCAGCTAATACGATAACTCTTTTTCTATGAGTAAGTTGTTGTGCAATAGATTGTTTCATACTCTTAAGAATTTGATTTACTGTATCAGATTCTGTTCCTTTTGCTCCATGAGCAGCAGAATCCCCATAATAATCGGTTATCGCAATAGCATATATCCAATCAAAAGGATTAGTACCTGTATCTTTTAAATATTTTAACATACCAGATAATCTGCCTGCAATAAAGAAACCATCTGGATTGGCTGTTTGGCCTGCGAGAACACCTCTGATTCTTTTATTTATTTCATTTCTGCCAAAAACTTTTCCAAATATTGATATTATCTCTTTAAGTCTTCCTGCTACACGTCTCTGTGCCCACACTTCCTGGCAATATTTCTGATTTTGAATATGGTCATAATTTAATAAATATTTATCTCCTTCTTTTACATCCTGCACTGCTCTGGCTTTATTCCAGGAATATTGTAAAAATCCCCAATTCCAGAGTTCATTACTATATTCAATATAAATATTTAATTTGGGATTAAGGTTTTTTTTCAATAATTTTGCAAGATTATAAATATAATTATCATCTGCAGCAACAGGAATATTAATCCACATATTCATATCTGTATCATTACATAATCTAATTGCATACTCCCATGGCCAACCTATACTTCCAGCATAAGCATTTTTAGATTTTATACGGCTATCCCAATTTTGTGTAATTGGACCTGTTTTACTCCATGCCACATTATTATTTATATCCATTACAGGCATAAAACGAATAGCTGAAAATTCTGCAATTTTATAAGCTTTTAGATAAGATGTTCTAAAAATTTTTTTTGTATTAAGAGCATATCCAGGACAAATCAATCTAAATCTATAAATACCTGTTCCTGTTTTACCACCAGGATATCTTCTGGTGTTTAAAAAATTCAGAATAACTATTCCATAATTCATATTAGGATGTAGAGGTGCTTTAGGAATAATTAAATCAAAAGTGGTTATATTGGTAGAAGAATGATATTTTTGATTTTCTATTGTCCATATACCACCGCCATTTTGAAGAATTGCTTTCCCATAAAATCTTCCTTTATATACTCCGTTCATCTTTGAAATATAATAATAATCCGGTTTATTCCACCATTCACCAAAAGGACGATTATCCCATATCCATTTGCAATCCCTTGTTGGCCATCCATATTTATCCCTATATTTTGATTTTGAAGTAATATTAACCCATTTCCCTGTTTTTGAAAGAATTTGCCATCTATAATTTGCCTTGGCAACATTAACAAAAGCCTGAAGATTTGTAGCATTAACCCCTAATTTACCGGTGTATTGTCCATTGAAAGGATAAGCAAATATCATAGGTATAATACCTATACACAAATATATCGGGATTAACAAATAAAATATTTACTGCAAGAGAAAAATCTATTTCTTTTAATTACTTTATAATCTTCCATAATAGAAAAATATCAGATAGAAATGGGAATTTTAACGTTTTGCCCTTAAATATTGTTTAGGCCATTGTATATCTGTTCCAATTTTATATGCTGCATTTAATACCCAGTAAGGATTGCGTAAAAGTTCTCTACCCATTTCCACCATATCTGCAATACCAGAATTTAAAATAAAATCAGCAAATTCCGGTTGTGTAATTAAACCCACTCCGGAAACAGGTATACCTGCTTCTTGTCTTATTTTCCGTGCAAAATCCAGTTGATATCCAAAATAAATATTTATTTTGGCTTTTGGAGAAATCCCTCTTGAAGAACAATCTATAAGAGATATCCCCTGTTTTTTTAACATTTTTGCCAGAATAATAGATGATTCTATATCAAAGCCGCCTTCCATCCAATCAACTGCGGAAATTCTAATAAATATAGGCTTGTTAGATGGCCAAACGCTTTTTATTGATTCTATTATTTCCATTAAAATTTTTGTTCTATTTTCAAAATTACCACCGTATTTATCTGTTCTTTTATTGGATAATGGGGATAAAAATTCATTTATTAAATATCCATGAGCTGCATGAATTTCAATTATATCAAATCCAGATTTATCTGCCCTTTTAGCAGCATTGGTAAAATCATCTATAACCTTGTTTATATCATCTTGCGTCATTTCTTTGGGAATTTGATAACCTTCATCAAAAGGAATTGGACTAGGTGCCTGAATCTGCCATCCACCTTCTGTAAATTTTAAAGGTTTTTCACCAAGCCACGGAACATTTGTGGATGCTTTTCTACCTGCATGTGCCAACTGGATCCCCATAACTGTACCACAAGATTTACAAAATTCAACAATAGGTTTAAAAGCTTCTACATGTTTTCCATCCCATAAACCAGCATCATTAGGACTTATTCTGCCTTCAGGACTAACCGCAGTGGCTTCTACTATAATCAAACCAACATCACCTACCGCCCTGGCACCAAGATGAGCCATATGAAAAGGCCCCACTACCCCATCAATTGCTGAATACATACACATAGGAGACATTATTATCCTGTTTTTTATTTTAATATCTTTAAATTCAATAGGTTCAAAAATCTTACTCTGTTTCATAAATTTATCCTTCTAAATATTAATTTTTTTATCCATTTCTGAATATTTTCCTTTTTTTTATTTTAAAGTAAAAGTGACATTTACAGGATAAGTAATTCTTTTTTCAATAGATGTCGTATCAATAAATCCAAAATTGGAAATTTGAGTAGAATATAACGGAGTTATCTGAATAACACCCATACTGGAAGAACGAAGGGGTCCAACAGAGGCGCCTACCGGTTTTGTAATACTTTCCGCACGTAATTTGGCATCTTGCAAAGCCTCAGATAACATTTTAGTGCGAATAGAATTAAGAAGCTTTTGAGAAATATAATATTTAGGTTGCTGACTGGAAAACATTATACCCTGATTTGTTAAATCAATCACCGATTTAATAGCTATATTTGTTATTTTTTCAATATTACCTGATTCTATTAAAAAATTTTGTGTTATATTATATCCCAAAAAAATTCTATTGCCATTCTGATAATTATATCTTGGGAAACTTGATATAGGATATATAGTAATATCTGAAGAAGGTATTTTTTTATTATTAAAATAGTTCAATACTTTTTTTGTTTCCATGGATATTCTATTTATACCATTTTGATAATCTGTTTGAGCAGGACCTGTTTTTTCAGAAATACTTGTAGACCATTTTACTATATTAGACATAACCTTTTTAGTTGCTACACCTGTTACAGAAATTACAGAGTTGTTAAATGTTTTTATTTCCCAAATATAACTGCCAATAATTATAGACATTATTATCCCGCTAATTCCAAGTATTAAACCAAAAATTACTATAGAGTTATTATTGCTTTTATTTTGTTCCATAAATTTTCCTTATAAGTACTAATTTTATTATATCATAAAAATATTACACCTTATACGATTTCGGCAATAAAAAATCAGAATAATTATCAGGATGAATAATTTTTACTTCTGCCTCAGGATAAGTAGATAAAAATTCTTTAAATATTTTGTTTTTTTGTTTTTTTCTTTCTGAAAATTTAAATTCATAACCAAAAAGTTTCCCTTCTCTTTCTTCAATCCAATCAATTTCTTTTTGGTCCCATGTTCTCCAAAAATAATTATTGGAAATAATATTAAAATAAGATTGAGTTTTTAATCTCTCCACTACAAGAAAATTTTCCCACAGATTTCCCTGATCATTACGAATATCTAAATTATTAAAATTTGAAATAATAGCATTACGAATACCATTATCATAAAAATAATATTTACTTTTTCTAGTTATTTCCTTTCTTAAATTTCTTGAGAATCCACGGATATTAATAATAATGAATGATTTTTCAAGAATATCTAGATACCGCCCCACTGTTTTATAATCAACACCTATTTTTCCACTTAATTCTGATAAAGAAACTTCATTCCCAATTTGAAAAGCAAGCAGTCTTAGTAAATCAAGAAGAATTTTGGATGATTTAATTCTTTCAAAAGCAAGAATATCTTTTAATAGATAAGAATGGGCAAGTTCTTCTAAAATAATTGTTTTTTCATTTTTACTCTTAGCGGTTAAAACCTTTGGGTATGAACCAAATACAAGTAATTCAGAAATCTTTTCCTTAATTTCATAAGGATTATAAATGTTAGCAATTTCCATCAATGCAACAGGGAAAAGAGTAAGAGTTGTTTTTCTTCCTGTTAATGGTTCACCAATTTGGCCTGAAAGCTCAAAAGAAGATGACCCCGTGGCTATAATCCTAATATTAGGTATATTATCAACAATAATTTTAAGACCCATTCCAATATTAGAAATATGTTGAGCTTCATCAATGGCAATAAGTTGGTAGCCACTTACATAATCAAAAATTTGAGAAAAATTTTGGGAGCTTAAAATTTGCTGTGTTTTAATATTTTCTCCTGAATCTAATTTATATTTAAATTTTGTTTTTGATAAAAAATTTTTTAAAAGTGTAGTTTTACCTACCTGTCTGGGCCCATAAATTACCAAGACATTATTAGGTTTTAAATATTTCCCAAAATTTTGATAAAATCTTTGTATCATGCTTTTAATTTATATTAATTCCTATTTTTTGTCAAATTTTGAGGAATTTAAATCCTTAAAATTGTCAATAATCCTCTTCTAAATAAAATTTTTCAGACTAAACCATATTGATAATTTATTAGTCTTATTTTATATGAACAATACAAAAAAACATGGGAAAACGCCATCCCATAAATTTAATATGGCGGTTTCAGTTTATATCTGGGGGGAAAAATGAAAAAATTAATAGTGACAGGAGTATTTATTGTTTTAGGTTCTATTGCATCAAATATTTTTGCAGGTCCGTTATCAGGTTGGAACTCAAACAATAACTCGCAGAATCAATTTGGAAAAGCCCGTGGAATAATGAAGCAAATGAGAAAAATCAGAATGAATACTATCCAGGCAAATCCACAAAGTGAACAGACTTTTCAGCAGATACAGACTCTTAGAAAACAGTTAAATCAGAATCTTCATCCACTGCTTAAA
>JAJYYV010000042.1 GCA_021800535.1 bacterium
AAAACAGGAAGAAAGCAGAGTCAGCAATATTTCTTAAAGAACAGGCTAAAAAAAAGAGACAACAAGAAATAGAGCAGATAAAGCAGAAGAAATTACAGATTTTTGCAGAGACCAAACAGAAAAAACTGCAGGAGCAGGAATTAAACAAAAAGAAAGAACAGGAGACAGCACTTATAAAACAGCAGCAGGCAAAGAAAAAACAGCAGGAAATAGAGAAACAGAAAGAACAGAAAAAGCAGATACTTTTGGATGTCCAGAAAAAGAGACAGGAGCGTGTACGCAGATTACACGCTTTTATTAATTCTTTAAGGGAACAAAACAGGAAGAAAGCAGAGTCAGCAATATTTCTTAAAGAACAGGCCAGGAAGAAGAAACAGGAAGCAAAAGAAAATATAATTCTTAATGGCAGGATTAAAGAAAAAATATTACAATTAACAGGTTTAACAGGAACATTACAACAAAATATTTCACAACAGGTTGTTTCAGCTTCCAATCAGATATCTTCTATAGTTAAAAAAGCAATAAAACAACCTATTCCAAAGATTAAAAAAATTGAAAAGTCTGAACAAAAAAAACCGGTATTTTCTTTATTCCCTTTATTAAAAACAAAAAAATCCGGAGTTGGTTCAACATTAGTTTTAAAAAAACATACTGAACCATTTATGTTGGTCCATTTTTTAAGAAAAAATCTTTTTAAAATTTTTGTTTTGATTCTTTTTCTTGGAATACTTGGAGAGATAGGTTTTTATAGTGCGACTTTTAAATCTCCTACACAAATATTTGCTAAAAAATATGGGCCATTAATTCCTTCTTCATCTGCTTTAAAACCAAAAAAACCAACAAAAATAAAAAAAAGGAAACCCTCTCTTAAAATATCAGAAGTAAGCATAGAAGGGAAAAGAAATCCTTTTTCTCCTGGAGTTCTTACAATGCAGGTTTTACAACGGCCCCGGTTTGCCGGAATATCTCTTGCTTATCAGCCTGAAGTTATTTCTATAGGAGAAGCTCCTTCTCCTGTTATAAGTCCTTCTTCTGTATATAAAACACCTGTTAATGTATCTTCTATATTAAAATCTGAAAGGCCGTCTTTGCCTTCGTTTATTTCTCCTGAAAGTGTACCCAAACCGCAGATTTCCACTCTTATGGTTCCGTCAGAGATAAAAAATCCATTTATCTATCGTGGTTCTATGATTATAAATGGTATAAAATATTTTTTTCTTGAAGCAGACGGTAGAACCTATAGGGGAGCAATTGGAGATACAATTAAAGATTTTAGAATTATAAAAGAGCAGGATAATAAAATTTATCTTTCAAAGAAAGGAAGAATTATAGAATTTTCAACTCAATAATATTTTGTTTGACAATAAAAAAAGTGTATAATAAAAAGGAGGTAGTAAAATGAAATTTAATTATTTATTTTTTACAATATTGTTTCTAAGCTTATCATCTATTTTATATGCTCAGAATGCGGGGAACATATCTTTTCCAACAAACCAAAATTCTATTAATTCTCCAGATTCTTTGATAAATACTACTATACGGTATGATGAAGCTGTAAAAAGTTTTCAATTGGGGGATTATTCAGGCGCTATGGCTCTTTTTTCATCGGTCCAGGCTGCAGACCCTCAATATCATAAGTCTGAAGTTGAACATTATATAAAAGACTGTGAATCAAAATTAGGTTATACATCAGCAATGCCGGTTTTTAAAGTTGCAGGGCAACAAACAAAAACTTTTGAGATTACCCGTGAAAATCAGCTTCAAACACTTGCTGAAGCTGCCCAAAATGCTATTCTTAATACAGTTGACCTTCTGGATAGTATAAAAAAACAGGGGAATATACCTGATTTTGACCTTTTAACTCCGGAATCAAACCTTCAGATGGCAGAACAGGCGTATAATAAAGATGCTTATACAACTGTTATCAGGTTGGCAAATAAGGCAAGATACCAACTTATAGGAGTATTGAATAGAAAAAAAATGGGAATTTTTCTTGGTAAAATAGGTAATGTTCCTGTAAAAGAATTTAATGCTTCCAATCTGGATGTCAGAAGTGCAATAAAAATTTTGGCGGATACTGTAAATGAAAATCATCCAAATCATCCTATTAATATAGTTATATCTAATGGTGTAAGTGGAAGAGTTACTATGACTGTGCATAATTTAACACTTCAACAGGTTCTTGACCAGATATGCAAATCTGATAATTTAAGATATGTAAAAGAAAAAGATGGTGTTGTTATGATTATGACAGATTCTGAATTTAAACATTCCTCCTATTATGTAAATGCTGTTGAAAGAAAAGTATATCCTATTTATTTTGGAGATGCCAAAAGTATAGTTAGGTCATTAAAAGAAACATTTCCTTCCACCACAATTATTTATGAACCAAGAACAAATTCTATAATAGTTAATACTTCTGATAGTAAATTGGCCACACAGATTGCTGATGTTATATCCAGTCTTGACACTCCTGTATCAGAGGTTATGCTTCAGGCTGAACTGGTGGAATTTAAGGCTTCAACTAATAATACTTTTGGAATGAACTGGCTTATAAGCTCTCATTATCTTACTCCTATATCAGGAACGCTTACAGGTCCTCAATTTGGAACCAATCCTACTTTTACTGCCGGGAACTCAGCAACCTTAAATCAAACTAATAGCCCAAATTTTTCATTTGGTATTACAAATAGTCAGATAAACATGCTTGTTTCAGCTCTATCCACCAAAGGAAAAACAAATATACTGCAGGCTCCCAAGATTATGTGTTTAAATGGTTCTTCAGCAGCATTAAATGTTGTTCAAAATGTTCCATACCTGATACCTGTGTCTACAGTTAGCCAACAGCAATATACAGTTTCTACTGCTGCGTCTTTTAGTGTTTATAATGATGTTGTAGGAACACAGTTTTTAGTTACTCCTATTATTCAGAAAAATGGAGAGGTTTTTCTTACACTTAATATTATAAATTCATCTCTTGTAGAGATAGAACCTCTTTCTGCTACTGTAGCAGGACAAAGCTATTCAACAGAACAACCGGTTATTGCCACAGAATCAACAAGTCAGAATATTGTTGTTTATGATGGGCAAACCCTTGTGATAGGCGGTATGATTAATAATAGCAAGCAAATAAACAATACAGGAATTCCATTTTTAGACAGAATACCGATACTGAAATATTTATTCAGCAGTCCCTCAGAAACAAATAACAAGGATGAACTGCTGCTTTTCTTAACCCCTAAGATTGTTACTACATACTATGGAGCAGGAAATTTAACTAATCCGGACTTACAAAAACAACATCAATACCACAATAGATTAAATGGCGGACTGCTTGATAAATTTTAAAATAGTAAATAATAGCATTTCCTATTGCAAAATTGTAAAAATTAAGGTATAATATAATAAAAGAAAAGAGTGGAGGTATAGAAAATGAAAAAAATATTAATTTCAATAACAATTTTGGTATTTAGCTTGATAACTGCTAAAGGATATTCTCAGACATCAGGGGTGGCAGGAACAAGTGGGTCATCTTCCGGGACCTCGGCATTAACTTCTTTTATAGGCCAGGGTAATCAAAATCAACAGCAGGGTATGCAGGAACAGGCTCAGAATCTGCTTGTTTCTATTATAGGAAATATGTTAAGGGACCCTAATGCATCAGTAAGAAAAGAGGCTCTGATGTCAATAATTGCTGCTATTACTTCAAGCACCAATAGTAATGGTAATAATAATAGTAACAATAATAATAATGGAAGTATAACCAATATATTTTCAATGAATACTAACAACAACAATAATAGCAACAATGGGAATAATGGCACAGGGACAGTATCCGGGCTTGGTGGCGCGGCATTTATTCCTGACCTTTATACACTTCTTTCAGACCCTGACCATACTGTTAGGGCTCTTGCTGCTGTAGCAATAGATGAGGTTTTTGGTTCTGATGTTACTCTGTTAAATTATCTTAAAAGTTCAGATCCTATGATAAGAAAATATGCTCTGGAACTTATAGTTGCCCAGGGACTCAGTCAATCTAATGGAAATGGCAACAGCAATAATAATAATACAAATAATATAAGCAAAAATATGCTTACATTGCGTATTCTTCTTAAGATGTTAAATGACCCTGATCCTGGTGTTAGAGCTGTTGCACAGCAGGCAATTAATATTATGATTAATTATGGAATTCGTAACTCAGGAAATAATGCTAATAATATAAATAGTAATACCAGTCTGTTTAATAATAATACTCCTTAAATATGAAAAAATTTGTAATTTTTTTTCTGCTTTGTTTAATAATTTCAATATCTGCTTTTACTCAGAATACTTTTACTCTTAACTTTAATAATGTTGATATAAAACAATTTATAAAACTTGCCGGAGAATTTACAGGTAAGAATTATGTTATCGGTGAAAATGTAAATGGAAATATAACAATCTTTTCTCAAAAATCTGTCCCTGTTAATAAATTTCCACAAATTTTTGAGGCAATTTTAAATATTTATGGATATGCTGTATTTGAAAGAGATGGAGTTTATTTTGTAATTCCTTCTACGGAAGCAAGAATAAAAGGTGTAAGTGTTAATACCGGACCTGTTTCCAAAAGTAAATACGATAGCTACTTTACCCAGATAATCCCTCTTAAGTATTATCCTGTCAGTAGTATTTCCCAGCTTTTAAATCCTTATCTTTCAAGAAGCGGGCTTATTTCTTTTGATACAAGAAGCAATACAATATTTGTTTCTGATTTTGGAGTAAATATCCAGAGAATAATGGATATTGTAAAAGTTATAGACAGACCTACTCCTCCAGGTAAAGAAACAATGCACATATATAAATTAAAAAATGCAAAAGCAAAAGATATTGCAACTGTTTTAAATCAGATTCTTGCCCGGGAAAGAGTGGGAATTGCTCCTGTAGGAATAGGTGTTTCTCCGCCTATTCAGCCCATGGTTGTTCCTGATACCTCTACAAATTCTCTTATTATATATGCAGAACCATCGCAGTATAAAAACATAAAAGTGCTTATAAAAAAGTTGGATATTATACCCAAACAGGTTCTTATAGAAGCTTTGATTATAGAAGCATCAGCCACTACAACAAAACAGCTTGGCGTTGAATGGGCGGATGCAAACCTGATACAAAATGGTCAATATACAGAATTTGGAGGAACCAATTTTGGTGTAATGCAAAATGTTGCATCAACAGGTGTGCCGCCTACAGGATTATCTCTTGGATTTTTTAAAGGGTCAAGTTTGACAGCTCCAATCAGTGTAGGAGCTCTTTTAAATCTGATGCAAAATAGTACTGGAGTTAATATTATGTCTGCTCCCCAGATTGTTACTGCTGATAATCAAAAAGCATACATTAATGTAAGTGAAAATGTTCCTTACCTTACTCAATCAACTGTTTTAACCGGAACAGGAGTCACAGGAGCAGTAGGTAATACTGTAAACTCTTATAACTATAAAGATGTTGGAATTATATTAACAATTACGCCACAAATCTGTCAGAATAATTATGTGCGACTTAACTTGGACCAGAATGTAACAAAGATTATTCAGGGTGCAGGTCCCAGTGGAACAATAACAACAGATAAAAGAGAAGTTAAAACAACACTTCTTGTGCCAAATAATAAAACAATAGTTCTTGGTGGACTGATTGATAATGAGAAAGATAAAACACTGCAAAAGATACCCTTTTTAGGTAATATTCCATTACTTGGGAATCTTTTTAAGTATAGAAACACAGATAATGAAAGAACAAATCTAATGATTTTTATAACCCCGCATATTTTATCAAATTTCACTGAAGCTCAGGAGATAACACAGCAAAAACAAAAAATAATCCAGCAGAAAGAAAAACAGATAAAACATGAAGAATGATGAAAAAAATGAATTATCCAATGAGAAGATAGAAAAACTTATTGACCCGGAATTCCTGAGTAATTTCCCATATAACTTTCTTGAAAAATTTTCCATACTTCCTTTTAAAGATGAAAACGGAGAAATTTTTATTGGAACAGATGACATCTCAAGATTGGACCCGGGCGAAATAGAAAATTTTATAGGTAAAAAGGTTAAGTTTCTGTCAATTAATGAAAATGTTGTTCATGACCTGCTTAAAAAATATTATTATCATCCCACATCATCCCAGAAGATAGTTCAGGAGTTAAAAACACAGGATGAAAAATTTGTTGAAGAACTTCCTGAAGAAACAGGAGACCCTCTGGAATTTGCCAATCAGGCTCCTGTTATCCGTCTTGTAAACCAGATAATATATAAAGCAGTTTCAATGAGAGCCAGTGATATACATCTTCAGGCTTTGGAAAATCAATTTAAGGTTAGATACAGGATAGATGGAGTTCTTCATGATATTTTTGTTCTTCCCAAGAAATACCAGCCTGCTATTATTTCAAGAGTGAAAATTATTTCAGACCTTGATATAGCAGAAAAAAGAATATCCCAGGATGGAAGAACATCCATTAAGATAAATGACCAGCAGTTTGATATAAGGGTATCCATTATTCCTACTTTTTTTGGGGAATCTTCTGTTTTAAGGCTTCTTAACAAATCAGTATTTTTATTTAATATGGAATCAATAGGTTTTACAGAAGAAAATTATGAAAAATTTAACAGGCTTATCCATTACGACCATGGCATTATTCTTCTTACAGGACCTACAGGAAGTGGTAAAACAACAACTCTTTATTCTGCCCTTTCAAAGATAAACAATTCACAGATTCATATTATTACCCTTGAAGACCCTGTAGAATACCAGCTGGATGGAGTCAATCAGATACAGGTAAATCCAAAAGTTGATTTAACTTTTGCCAATGGTTTAAGGTCAATATTAAGACATGACCCGGATATAGTGATGGTTGGGGAAATAAGAGATACAGAAACAGCTGAAATGGCAATTCAGGCATCTCTTACAGGGCATCTTGTTTTTAGCACACTTCATACAAATGATTCTACCAGTGCTATAACAAGACTTATTGATATGGGTATAGAACCATATCTTATTGCTTCTTCTGTAATTGCAATTGAAGCCCAGAGACTTGTCAGGATTAATTGCCCTTACTGTTTGGAGGAGATAGTATATCCTTCTGAAGTTTTAAATCAGATAGGATTTTTATCAGAAACAGAACATTTTGTACATGGAAAAGGATGTTCCAATTGTCTTCAGACAGGATTTTATGGCAGGCTTGGGATATTTGAATTACTTATGATTGATGATAACATAAGAGACCTGATAATGAAAAGAGCCTCTGCCGGGGAAATAAGAAAGTATGCAGTAAATAATGGATTGAAAACATTAAGACAGGACGGGGCTATAAAAGTAAAGAACAAACAAACAACAATTAGTGAGATTTTAAGGGTTACCCAGGAAATATAAATAGAATAGACAATGGAAGATTTTATATATGAAGGTTTGGATAAAAAAGGGAAAATTATATCAGGAATTATTAATGCTGATAGCGAAGAATCAGTCCGTTTATCTTTGAAATCAAAAAATATTTTTATAATAAGACTTGATAAAAAAATAAACCAAAAAATTTTTTCCAGTAGAAAACTGAATATATCAGAATTTGTAATTTCTATAAGGGAACTATCTACACTTTTAAATTCAGGACTTACACTGGATGAAAGTCTTAGTGGTATTATTAATCAGATGAAGCCTGGGAATTTAAAAGACATGTATGTAAATATCCATAAAAATATTCAGGAAGGTAAAAGCTTTTCTTATGCCGTATCCTTATATCCGGAGGCTTTTTCAAAAATTTCTGTATCAATGCTGAAAGCAGGGGAGGCAACAGGTAAGATAGATGTTATTTTAAGCAGAATTGCGCAGTTTATGGAATCAAGGATTGCTTTTAAGAATAAAATTCTTGGAGTTCTGACATATCCTATATTTATAAGTATATTTGGAATATTTGTTTTGATTTTTGTCCTTACATTTATTGCTCCTACTATAACAAGACTTTTTCAGCAGGCTTCTATAAAATTACCATTGCCCACACAGATTCTTATAGGACTGAGCGGATTTTTAAAAAACTATATTATTTTTATTATAATATGTTTTGTTGTTTTAATATTTGTTCTTTATAGGTATTTTTCCAAACCTGCAGGTAAGATTTATATTGATAAGATAAGGTATAAGGTCCCATTCTTAAAAGATATTTTTTTAAAGGGAGAGATTGTCCAGTTTTCCAGAACAATGGGAACTCTTCTTGAAAGCGGAGTTGAAATTCTTACAAGTTTTGATATTGCAAAAGATGTTGTTTTCAGTCCTTTATTAAAAGAAGAGATATCACAGGTAAGAGAAATGGTTTCTCATGGGGTTTCTTTATCCTCTGCTCTTGCCAAAACCAAACTTTTCCCTTATACTGTTATACAGCTGATTTCAGCAGGAGAAAAAAGCGGACATGTTCCTGAGATGTTTAAAAAGATTTCTGAGAATTTTCAGGAGGAACTGTCTCAGAAAACTTCTCGGTTCGTCACAATACTTGAACCTGTAATGATAATTCTGATGGCTGTAGTTGTAGGATTTGTTGTAATAAGCATAATGTTGCCAATATTCCAGATAAGTGAGTCAATAAAATAAAGTAAATACTCAGTGAAGTCCATTAGGAAGCAGGCACAAAGTTAATACTTGATAAAGAGTAATGTTAAACTTTGGCACAAAGTATTTAAGATGTTTTAGTTTTTACTCTGTGCCTCTGTGCCTTAGTGCCTATGTGCCTATAAATATGAACATAGTTCAGTGAATATTTATAAAATAATAAAGAGGGATAAAATGAGAAATAAAAAAGGGTTTACATTTATAGAAATAATGGCGGTCATGATTATTATAGGTATTATGGCAGCCCTTATAATGCCAAGGATATTCAGTAGAATTGAAGATGCCAAGGTTACAGCAGCAAAAGTCCAGATAAAGAATTTTGAAGATGCGCTAAAACTTTTTTATCTTGATAACAACTTTTATCCTTCTACAGAACAAGGACTACAGGCTCTTGTTCAAAAACCAACAACAGGACAAATCCCAAAAGACTGGCGGGCTGATGGGTATCTTGAAACATCAAAGGTTCCGCTTGACCCATGGGGAAATTCTTATGTATATCTTTCTCCTGGTCCAAATGGGCAACCATACGAAATCATTTCATATGGAAGCAGTGGAAAACAGGGGGGAGGGACAGAAATTACAAGTGAAGATATTGGTCAGTAATGGACTAAAAAATTTATTATGAATAAAGAAAATATTTTAAGATTAAATAATCAAAACGGATTTACTTTTATAGAAATGATGGTTGTTCTTTTGCTGCTCCTCTTTTTTTTTCACTTGCCTATCCTATAATACCAAAAATTAATCTTTTAAACAGACACAAAACATCTCCAATGGAAAAAATTATAAACAGGGTGATTTTAAAAAGCGTTTCATCATTTAAAATATATGCTCTTTCAATAAATATTGATGAGCAGACTTATGCTATTTTCCCATGTAAGGATACTTTATTAAAAAGTATTCCCAAAGATGTAGGATTTATTCCTTTGCCTTCTAAGATTATTGTTAATGAAATCAAAGTTTCAGGTATTGACACTACTTCAGGTATATCTTCTATTCTATTTTATCCTGACGGGACAAAAGAACCTGCAGAAATATTTGTTACAGATTTTTCTGATAATAAAAATTATGAAATTAAAATTGAACCATATTCTTTGGCTCCAACTTATGAAACTTTCGAGTGAAAAAATGTTAAGCCATAATGAAATACTGAATGGATTTCGTCAGAGAGCAAGGCGGAAAGTAATAAGCAAGGAGACATACGTAGGTATGTCGCACGCAGATTATTATGCAGCCAACGCAGTTATCTGGATGAAAGCCGTGCGGTATAAAAAAGGTATTGTTATGATGGAGGTTATGATTTCAATAGTATTGTTTGCTATACTTGGACTTGTATGTTTGGATAATTATATTGGCAATATCAGCCTGCTTTCAAAGATAAAACAGGAGATGAA
>JAJYYV010000043.1 GCA_021800535.1 bacterium
GCGCGGGTATCCTCTAAAAGTAAAACAGACCCGCCTTTAACAAGGTAATCATTTATATTTTTATCAAATAAAGTAGAAACAAGAAAGGATGTTTGAGGTGATAAATCCTCTTTAATTTTACAATTCTGTTTGAGTAGTTTTTTATACAACACTTTAGTTGGGTCATAAATGGAAATATTTTTTACTGTTAAATTTTTATATTTCTGAGGGAAAATAAATATTTCAAGTTCATTTTTATAAATAATCTTATTGTTTTTTTCCAGTGTTATTTTAATTTTTGCACTTATACTTTTTTTTACTTCCGGAATAGTAAAAATAATTTTTCCAAGCAGATTAACACCTTTTTTGTTTATAGAAATATTATTTTTTATTCCTGACACAAAAGGAAAATTTTCCAGATTCCATCGGACAGTACATTCTTTAAATGCCTCTTTATCATAATTGGAAAAATAAATATCACCAGTAAATTTATCTCCGGACCAAAAATTTAATTTTTCCCAGTCAATAAAAAGTAAAGATGATTGTTGAATCCGGGATATTTTATTATTAAATATCTTGTCTTCACCATAATAATCAAACACGCCAAAAGGTTCACAAAACGAATCCCGTATACTCAATCCACAATAACCATTTAAATGCATATTCTTCCTGAACTGCTCTATCTGATATTTCAGCCCGGTGAAAAAATAATTATTATGGATATTTACAAAATCAGTCATATTTCCATAGATTTTATCAAGATGCCATTTATAAAAAATATTTTCATATTCAAGCATTAATTGTTTGGGAGTCCAATCTGCAATATAATTTTTTTTTATTGTTTTGCACAAATTCCACCATACAGGTATTTTTCCATTACCATGTTTTTTTATTTTTGTCATGTCAGGAAAAAGCATAGAACCAAATTCAGTGATTAAAAAGGGCTTGTTTTTATAACTTTTCATGCCGGCTATCCAGTCTTTAAACCATTTCCATTTCCATGGAACCTGAACATACCCATGGACATCCTCTACATCTGTTTTACAATGATTGTCTTTATAATTATAGGAAACATCCAAAGGGGTAAACGAGGAAGAATGATAAACATTTATTTCTCTATCCAAAAAAGCAACTCCGCCACTATTGTCCAAAACCAATCTTGTAGGGTCTAATTTTTTTATATCTTCATATAAATCTTTAATTAATGAAATTACTTTTGCTTTTGTAAGATTTCCAATACCCCAGCATTCATTAAAAATCCCCCACATAATAATTGAAGGATGATTACGGTCACGGATAATCATTTCCATTAGTTCTTCTTTAAAATTCTGAAAAGACTCTCCTGTAAATTTAGTAAAAGGCGCTGGTTCCTGCCACAATAAAATTCCTAATCGGTCTGCCCAGTAAGCATATCTGAAATCCGGTTGAAAGGCATGCTGGCGAATAAAATTATATCCCATTTTTTTAACTTTAATTATCTCATTTTTAATAAATTGTTCAGAGGGTTGAGTATATACTCCCTGAGGAGTAACCTGATTATTTGGCAATCCAATTAAATAAATTAATTCATCATTAAGATAAATTTTATCGCCCTTTATTGATATTTTTCTCATTCCAAAAAATGTTGAACACTCATCAATAATATTTTTACCATCAATCAAACAGCCTGTTATTTGATATAAATCTGGTGTGTCAGGATTCCAAAGAATGGGATTTTTGATTTTTATAATACTTTTAGATTTGTGAATATCTTTTGTAAAAACTAATGATTCATTTTGAATGATTTCTTTACCATCAGGAGTTTTAATTATCCATTTTAATTCTAAATTTTTTAAAGATGAAAATGATGTAACTTCACTAAATCTGATTTCAGTGTTTACTTCCCCCAGAGAATTATCTATATCAGGTTTAACAAAAATATCTGAAATATAAATTTCTCCTCTTGTTTCCAGCCATACATTTTGCCAAATACCACTCATACGGGAATAATATGCAAGTTTAGCATGAGGAATTTCACTTATATCCTGCAGGTCTGTTGTTTTTACAGAAATAAAATTTTCTTTTCCAGAGTGAATAAATTTAGTGATATTAAAAGAAAACGGAGATGTTCCCCCTTTATGACTACCCGCAAATTGTCCATTAATCCATACCTTGCATAAATAGTTTACAGCTCCAAAAACAATCCAGATTTGTTTGTTTGTAAAACCTTCGCCTACAATAAATGTTTTTTCATACCATGCTGAACCTATATAATCCTGTAAATCTTCAAATTGTGTCTGCCAGCAAAAAGGAACATTAATTGTTCTTATCTGTTGATTTTTATGCTGGGAATTATACCAGTTTTTTTTCTCTCCTTCTTCTTGTGGGTCAATAATAAATTGCCATTTCCCACTTAAATCAAAAATTTGCTCATGCTGTATATTTAATAGCATTTTTTATCACAAATAATAATCCTAATAAATCTATCTGACCTTACATTCCCAAAGGAATCCAGAACGTTCCAAATTGTCTGTTTCAGCAGCATAAATTGTTTTATCTTCTGTAATAGTAATGTGGTGAACAATAACACAATTATCATTAATATCAGGGTCATATACACGTCCGAGATTATAAAATTTCTTTTTTTCACGGTCATAGGCAAAAATAAAAGTATTATAATTCTCTCCGCCCCCACCATAAATTAAACCATCTTTACCAATAACCAATCCTGCCAATCTGGTCCCAGGATATGGTTTTCCCAGGTACTCAACTTCATGATTTTTAGGATTTAGTTTTATTAAACCACCTGAAACAGTTCCTATATAAATATAACCATCTCCGCCATTAAGCATACCATCAATTGCACCTGTATCTGCAGTATATATTTTGGGTAACCCTTCCCGCAAAAAATGGATTTTGTTTTCTTTCAGACTATACTTAAGAAGATATGCCGGAGCATTTCCAAAAAGGGACCATTGTCCCCATAAATTTCCATCATCATCTACTGCAGGAATATGAGGATGTGAACCTACAGTTTCAAAATTTATTGAAGTATTTGTTTTTATATCATATCTGAAAAATTTATGTGAAGGCCAGGTAAATCCATAAATAATTTTTCTTTTTTTATCCAAAGCTATATTTTGAATATATTCATGTGGAACCGGAATGGAAAGAATTTTAATTTCATCAGTAGCCGGATTAATTGAAAATATTTTTCCTCCAGGTGCCTGCAAATATTCAAAAGGTTCAATCAATCCCGCTGTTGCACCATAAATAATACCAGTATCATCTAATATGAGAGACCTATGTATTTTAATATCAAACTTTTCCCCCACTTTTTCATAATGAAGGGATTGAAACTTTTTTGTTTGTGTGTCAAATGTCCAGATAATATCATTATCTGCTGCAGTAATTCCACAATAAACAAGCCCATTATCAGGATTATATTCAACAGTGGTAAAAAAAATGAGATTATGGTAATATTCCGGATTTGATTCTCCATGTTCCGTATAACTTTTGGGAATCCCGCCAAATTTCTTCTGCCAGTTTTCAATAGGTTTTGAAATATTTTTCAGTATATAGGCTTTTACTTTTATACTCAAATTTTCTCCTAATATTTTGTTTGGCTTATTTCTATTATATATCGTTTTATAATTTTAATATTTATTTTTTTTCAGTCAAATTTTTCTTCAAATTTTTTTTATTTATTAAAGAGGAATTATAGTAATTTTAAAAATTAAATTATTAATTTTCTTTCAATAATGTTTTCTATTCCAAATTTATCAAAAAGAATTTTATGCTTGAAATTTAAAAGATTTATTTTGAATGTGGCCATTTGTAAATCTTCAGATACTACTTCCCATGGTCCGGTATAATCCTTAACATCAATATTTTTTTTTATTATGTATAAAGCCTGTTTTACTGAAGAAATTTTATCTGAAATATCAATATAAAAACATTCTTTTATCTTCATACCTGAAGGAAGAATTTTATTTGTTTTTTCTTTAAACTCTTCTGTATCTATTTTTTCTTCTGATAAAATATCAAATGCCTCATTATTGCCTGAAACCCCAACAGGAATTGCAGGAGCAAAACTTATCTTTATATGCTTGGTGTAACCTTCAGAAAAAGAAAAAGGGAATTCTATCCTTCTTAAAACCCTCTCAAAAATTTTTCCCATATAATTAAATGGAATAAATTTTGCATCATCCTGTTTGGAATAAACAACTCTTAGTTTATACATGGCTAAAAAATTAATTTAATTGCAGCTATAGCTGCAAAAATCTGCACTAAAATATTAAATATTTTTTGATTAATTTTTTTCATGATAGTGATTCCAAGCAGGGCTCCAATGAGTATTGAAGGAATAAGTAACAAATTAAGATATAAAGAATGGCTGTTTATAAGACCAAGATTAACATTGAAAGGAACCTTAAACCAGTTCATAAGAAAATAAAACCATGCTCCTGTACCCATAAATTCAATTTTTGGTAAATCCATAGAAAGAAAATAAAGACTTGTAATGGGCCCTGCTGCGTTTGCCATCATTGTTGTAATTCCTGCCAGAAGTCCAAAAAATCCGGAAAACCACCATTTTTTTTTAATTTTAAAACCATTATTATTTAATTTTCTTTCATATAATAACCGCAAACAAAGAATAAAAAGTATCAGGACGCCAATAAAAATACTAAGTTGTCTATTGTTCACCTTATTCATAAAAAAATATCCAATAAAAATTCCGCAAATTGTCCATGGTATCAATTTTAAAAGATGCTGCCTAACAGCATGTCTATGATAATAAATTAAACCAAAAATATCTCCAACCACCAGCATAGACAAAACAATACCCACAGAATATCTTGCAGGAATTACCATAGCTACCAATACTACAGCAAATATTCCAGGTCCGGGAAATCCTGTTTTTGATAGACCCAATAAAATTCCTGCTATAAAAAGAATAATAAATTTAAGAATTGTTAAATGATAAATATTCATAAAAATTTTTCTGTCTCTCTATTTCACTCTCTTAAAAATTGTTTATCCAAAGTCTTTTCTGAGATTTCTATTACTGTGGGTCTTCCATGAGGGCATACAAAAGGAACAGAACACTTTATAAGAGAATCTCTTATGTGTTCTGCTTCCTGTTTTGTTATAACAGTGCCAGCCATAACAGAAAATCTACAAGCTCTTTTAGCAATTTCTTCTTTATCTAAAGTAATAATTTTTTTATCTTCTGTCAGAATATTCTTAACAGCATCCTGAAATCTTAAAATAAAAATCGGATGGGAATGAACAGCAATAGTTTGATTATCCAACTTAGTGGTTGAAAATCCTATTTCTTCCAAAAAACCTTTTGTTTCCTCCCACATAAGCATTTCCTGATAAGAAAGTTTTATAAGAAAAGGTATAAGTAATGTCTGCACTTCCACCTGTCCTGTTTCCATTTCTTTTTTATATCTTTCAAAAGTAATCCTTTCATGAGCAGAATGCTGGTCAATAAAAAGGATAGAATCCCCTGAATCAAAAATAATATATTTGTTGAGAAAACTTCCGATATACTGAGCATTTGTAAGTTTGCTTAATAATGTGCTGGAAACAGTTTCTCCCGGCTTATTTTCTGCTGGAGATAATTTTTGCTGTGTTGTAAAAAGAAAATCTGATTGCTGTTTTGCTTTATCCTGTAAAGTAAAAAATTGAGATGGTTTTTGCAATATTTGTGAAGAAAATTCAATATTTTTTGCCTTTCCATAAGAAACAAGGGTTTCAGTACATAAAGAACGAAGTAAAAGTGTAAGATTAAATTCATTGTTTATTTTTACTTCTCTCTTTGTAGGATGAACATTTACATCTATATCCTCAACTGGAACTTTCATATCAATAATAAAAAATGGATAAACCTCCGGCGGAAAAAATTCTTTATAAACAAGATTTACTACTGTATTTATTCCTCTATTTTGAACAGGTCTGCCATTAATAAAGATAAACTGCATATCTTTTCTGACTCTCTGAATATTTACATCCCCCAGGATAAGTCTTAAAGAAACTTTTTCATCAGGTATTTCTTTGTTTATCACTATCAGATGTTCTTTATTAATATTTAATATTTTTTCAATTCTGTCTAATATATTTTCAGCAGGAGAAAGGTCAAATATAATTCTGTTATTATGATTAAGAAGGAATCTGCAATTATGGTAGATTATTGTATAAGGAATAATAATATTCAGAATTTGCTGCATTTCTGATGTATCTGACTTTAAAAATTTTCTTCTTGCAGGTGTATTAAAAAAAATCTCTCTTACTTCAATAGATGTTCCTAAAAGCATACTTACAGGTTTTAGACCTATTTTCTCCCCACCCCTTATATGTATTTCCCATCCGGTTTGGGATGTCTGGGTTCTACTGGAAACAATTATATCAGATATTGCCGCTATACTATAAAGAGCTTCTCCCCTAAATCCCAAAGAAGAAATTGAATCAAGGTCCCCAATAGAAGAAATTTTACTGGTGGCATGTCTATAAAATATTTTTTCTATATCATCATATTCAATTCCAACGCCGGAATCTTTTATTTTAATAAGTTTTTTACCAGCTTTCTGTATGTATATTTCCATACTATCAGCTTTTGCATCAAGACTATTTTCTAAAAGCTCTTTTACAATAGACGCAGGCCTTTCTATAACCTCCCCTGCCGAAATTCTTTTTATTATATCTTCAGAAAGAATCTGAACTTTTCCCATGTTTTTTCCTCTTTGACTAAAATTCTGACAATATTATCTTACACTGTTCATGAAGATTTTAGTCTTTTATTTCTTTCTTCCATTGATAAATCTTATGCAAAGCCTCAAGTGGTGTCAAATTATTTAAATCAATAGATTTAATTTCCTCCTTTATTTTTTCTAAAGATGCATTGTTAAAATCAGAAAAAAGATTTAACTGAAAATTTTTATCTTTCTTCTTTATTTTTTCAAGAAAGTTATTATCCATTTCTAATTTTTCAAGAATTTTTGCAGAATGTTTTATGATTTCCTGTGGAATACCTGCAATTTTTGCAACATATATTCCATAGCTTTCATCTGTGCCGCCTGGAATAATTTTATGAAGAAATATTATTTCATTCTGCCATTCTTTAACTTCCACATTATAGTTTTTTATTCCGGGAAAATCCTGTTGAAGAATTGTTAATTCATGAAAATGAGTGGCAAAAAATACCCTGACTTTTCTTTTTGCCAGATATTCTGCAATTGCCCATGCAAGAGATAATCCATCATAGGTGCTTGTTCCTCTGCCTATCTCATCAAGAATGATTAAACTTCTTTCAGAAAAATTATTCAGAATATCAGCAGTTTCTGACATTTCCACCATAAAAGTGGATTGTCCTTTCATTATTTCATCATGTGCGCCAATTCTTGTAAAAATCTTATCCACAATACCAATAGAAGCAAAAGAGGCAGGAACAAAACTCCCCATTTGCGCCATTATGACAATTAAAGCATTCTGCCTTATATATGTTGATTTTCCTGACATATTTGGACCTGTTATTATCAATAGATGATTTTCATCACAATCAAGAAGAGTATCATTAGAGGTAAACTGTCCTTCTATATATTTTTCAACTATTGGATGTCTTCCATCTTTTATGATTATCTGAAAATCGTCTGTTATTTCAGGGGCAATATATCCAGGCAAACAAGCTAATTTACTCAAAGAAGATAAAACATCCAAATTTGCTATAAAGTTAGAAAATGTATGTATTTTTTCTGAATTTTCAAGTATTTTACTACATAATTGTTCTATAATTTTTTTCTCAATATCCAGTACCTTTTCCTCTGCAGAAAACATTTTTTCTTCAAATTCTTTTAAACCGGGAGTAATAAATCTTTCTCCATTCACAAGGGTTTGTTTTCTTATATAATCAGAAGGAACAAGATGAAGGTTCGCTTTGCTTATTTCAATATAATACCCAAATATATTATTAAAACCGATTTTTAAAGAATTAATCCCTGTTCTTTTTATTTCCTGAGTCTGAAGATTTTTAAGCCAATTTTTACCATTTTCCTGGATATTTCTTAATTCATCAAGTTCTTTATTATAGCCCTCTTTTATAACTTTCCCTTCCGGATTTGATATAGGAATATCCGGATTTATAGATTGTTCAAGAAGATTTCTGATTTCTTCAGCATCCTTTAATATAAAAAATTCATTCAATTGTGAAATGGGCTCTAAAATTTTTTTTATTTCAGGAATTAAAGATAAAGAATTTCTTAAAGCCACAAGGTCTTTTGCTGAAAAAAACCCGCAACTTATTCTTGAAAGAGATTTTTCAATATCCGGAATATTTTTAAACAAAATGGATATATCTTTTTCAATAGAAGGATTTTCTTTTAAAATAATAGATGCTTTTTGTCTTTGAAGAATTTTTTCTGGATTTTTTAAAGGATGATAAAGCCAGGTCTTGAACATCCTTTTCCCCATTGGCGTAATTGTCATATCAATTGTTTTTAACAGATATTCCATCTCAAGTCCATAAACAGCATAAGGTGAAATAAATACATATTCCAGGTCATGATACATTGAAATTTTATCTATATGAAGAAGCGGCTTTTTATTTAGTTCCTTTAAATATTCCAAAAGGGCTCCGCAGACTGCCCAGCACAAAAGGAATTCTTCAATACCAAAACCATTAAGATTTTTCACACCAAAATGTTCACATAGAGATTTTTTGGCCATTTCCGGATTAAATGCCCAGTCATAAAAGGAAGAAAGAAGTATTTTTTTTGTCTTTTGTGTCTGACTAAAAATTTCTTTTATTTTATTTTCCTGACTGGAAGGAAAAATAATTTCATATACAGGTAATCTATAAATTATATTCATTATATCCTGTATACTGGTATATTGATTTGTATAAATTGTCCCACCGGATAAATCCAGGAAAGAAATTCCTATTTTATTTTTTTCAGAAAAAACAGATAAAATATATCTGCTCTCTGCGCTTTGTTCATCAATAAATGTTCCTGATGTTATTACCCTTACAATTTCCCGTTTAACAATTCCTTTTGCGGTTTTTGGATCCTCTGTCTGTTCACAAATTGCTATTTTTTCTCCAGACCTAATAAGTTTGGAAATATAAGAATCTGCTGAATGATAGGGAATTCCGCACATGGGAATTTTTCCTGCCTGACCTGCTGATTTTGAAGTAAGAACAAGGTCAAGAATTTTTGATGCTTTTTGCGCATCATCAAAAAACATTTCATAAAAATCCCCAAGCCTGAAAAAAAGAATACAATCAGGATATTTTGCCTTTATTTCATTATATTGTTTAAGCATAGGTGTAATATTTTCCATATCCATATATTTAATCATATTTTTAATAAATATGATATAATTATAGAATTATCTATTCACTACACTATGGGACAAGGGGACAAGAAAAAATCAGATAAAAAAACAAATGAATTGTTAATTATTAAAAGGGGGGGAAAAAGAAATGGAAAAGAAAATTATTGATTGGACAGAAGCAATTGATGAAACTATAAAAGCATTTAATGAAAGCCGTGTGCTCCTGGTTTCAGTGGATAAAGAAAACAAACCTAATCCTATGGCTATTGGATGGGGAACAATTGGACCTATATGGCAAAAACCTGTATTTATTGTTTTGGTCAGACCAACCCGTTATACCTTTGACCTTATTAACCAATCAGGGGATTTTACTGTAAATATAGCATCTGAGGATTTGAAAAAAACTGTTCTATATTGCGGAACAGTCTCAGGAAAAGAACATGATAAATTTAAAGAAAAAGATTTAACTCCCATTTCTTCCAAATATATACAGTCTCCTATTATCAAGGAATGTATTATTAACTTTGAATGTAAAGTCATTTATAAAAATGATCTTATTGAAACAGAGATTCCATCTGAAATTGTTTCAAGTCTTTATCCAAAAAGAGATTTTCATCGT
>JAJYYV010000016.1 GCA_021800535.1 bacterium
TTACTTCGCTCAAGTTCAACTCTTCAAAAGAAGATTTGCGAGGAGGGGGAGTTGAGCGCCCCTCGCTCCCACTACGCTCGGGGTCGGCCACTCGCTAAAATTGCTACGCCCGCTCGCAATTTCTTACTTCGCTCAAGTTCAACTCTTCAAAAGAAGATTTGCGAGGAGGGGGAGTTGAACCCCCATGCCAAAGGCACTGGATCCTAAGTCCAGCGCGTCTGCCAGTTCCGCCATCCTCGCTTATATCAAAAACCTATATTTTTACTAACGCACTATATTATTACACTTTTTTATGTCAATCCAGTTATGCGCAGATTAATCACCCCCTGAGCATATACTCCTCATCTTTGGAAAGCAAAATAACTGTACGGAAAAAACAATCGTCGTGGCCGCCATCCTCGCTTATATCAAAAACCTATATTTTTACTTAGAAAAAGCTAATTCCACTGCTTCTTCAGGAGTTTTAACAATATAAACTTTTTTATCAAGAACTTTAAAGGTTTCTTCTTTGCTTAAAAATGATACAATCCCACAACTGGTGGAAAGTAAAATAACTTTTTTCTTAAGATTAACACCAATGGATATTTCATTTAATGTTCCCCATCTCCCGCATATAGCAATAATACTATCTGCTGCATTAACAATCATATAATTCCTGGAAAATCCCATATTTGTAGCAATAGGAACATCTATATACTTATTTGCATCTTTTTTCCCCCAGGGAAGAATTCCAACAGTCATTCCTCCTGCACTTTTAGCCCCTTTTGCTGAATATTCCATAATACCACTTAATCCGCCACAGATAAGAATTCCCCCATTTTTTGCAATAAGATATCCAATTTTTTCTGCTAATTTTAAAGATTTTTCTGTTAAATTTCTATCATCTCCATTACTTCCACAAACTGCTATCAGTTTTTTCATAATTATTTATTTCCTTTCAAAGATTTAATCAATTAATTATACATAAAATTTTGATATAATAAAAATTTTAGATAATAATCATTTCTATTGTATAATCTATTTTTATTGTTTAAAAATAAATTTAAATTTATTTTTTATTTATATGAAATTCTGGACTGAATTTAAGGAAGAATTAAAAAAGGTTTCTACAACTGAAAAAGGTAAAATACTTAAAGAACTTAATTGGAGGCAGGAAGACCCTCAGGTTTTTTCCAAATCTTTTGCTTTTGGGGTTTTTATAGGTTCCACTCCTCTTATAGGGCTTCATACTATTATCACTTATATATGGTCCAGACTATTTAAAAAAAATTTTTTAGTCGCCTTTGTTGGTTCTTGTATCCCAACAGGAACACCAATCCAAATGGTTTTTACTTATTTTTTTGCTTATAAAGTCGGCTTGTTTTTATTAAAACAACATTCATATCTGCATTTCAAGGATTTTAAACATATCCAGAATTTTTATACTATTAGCAAAGATATTCTTAAACCTTTATGGTATGGCTCTTTTTTTATTGCATCTATAGCAGGAATTTTAACCTATTTTATTGTCCTTGTAATTATTATACAAAAACATAAAAAATTTTCTGATTCTAAAAAATTATAATTTTTATTTTATTGACACAATCTATTTGCTTTGTTTATTAATTCTTTTATTTCTTTACATACAGAATTTTCTAAAATATTTTCAATATAAACAGGTATAGTAATTGTCCAGTTTTTATTACTAATAGTCCCAGGAGTATTTATCCTCCAGATAGAAGAATCTCCTTTTAATATATCTGAAAGCCCTAATAAATCAAATATAGACTGAATTGAAAAAACTGATCTTGTTGAAAAACTATATTTTAAAGCATCTTTTAAAATCTTTTTATCTGCCTTTTTTTCTATTTCTTTTCGTATATCAAATATTTCTATTATTTCTTTTTTTTCCATTTTTTCTGCTTCATTATCCCACCAGGATTTCCAGTTAGATGTATCATGTGTGGAAAGAGTTGAAATGCCTGTATATCTATATTCATCAGGTTTAAAAAATTTTCCTGTAGTTTCCCAGTGTTTTGTCCAGCGGAAAACATCTGTACCAGGAATACCAAATTCTTCAAGGACTTTTGGACAAAAAACAGGGATTACACCTAAATCTTCAGCACAAAGAAGCATATTAGTGTTTTCTGCCATAACCTTTAAAAGTTTTCTTCCATGAGATTCCCATAAATTTTCATCCTGTGGAATAAAAAATCCTTTTAATCCCCCATTTTTTAGCGATTCATTAAAAGGAATACTCCATATCCTGAAAAGTCCAACTACATGGTCAATTCTGATAATATCATAAAAATTTTCCGCATATCTAAGTTTTTCCTTTATATACCTATAATTATCTTTTTCTATATTGTCCCAATTATTTGTAGGCATACCCCATCTTTGTCCAATTTTAGAATACATATCGGGTGGAGCACCAGATGCATATTCAAGATTAAAAAATTCTCTCCAAGCCCACACATCAGCACTGTCCCTTGAAACAAGAATAGGAATATCCCCCATAACAAAAACACCTTTTTCTTCAGCATATTGTTTAACTTCTTTTAATTGTTTATATATCTGCCATTGAACCCATATATAAAAAAATATCTCTTTTGCATGAATTTTACGAAAAAGATTTAAAGTATGAGGTTCTTTTTCAATATATTCTTTGTCCCATTGTTCCCATGACTTGTTTTTAAAAAAATCCTTTAAGGTTTTATATAAAGCAAAGTCATACAGCCAATAGGAATTTTCCTCAATAAATTTTTGAAATTCAGAATTTGTATCCCAGGTGCCAGATTCAAAATCTATTTTCAATTTTTTTGTTTTTTCCTCTTTAACAATATCAAAATTTGTATAGGTCTGAATTTCTCCGGGAATATTATCTGAATCCATGGGTAGATAAATATACAAAGGTTCTATAGCAAAAGAACTAATAGCATCATATGGACAAAAATTATATGACATTTCATTAAGAGGTAATATCTGAAGAATAGAATTACCTGTTTCAACACAAAAATCAATAATTAATTTTAAATCTTCAAAGTCCCCAACCCCTATACTTTTTTTTGACCTTACAGAAAAAAGAGGAAAAAGAACGCCAGCCCTTTTATCTATTCCAATTTTTTCCCATTTTACCCCCTGAGTTGTCTTTAATAAATTTTCTGATATCATTTTTTTCTTATAATACAGTTAATATCTATATTTTTATAATAATCCTGTTTTAAAATATATTTTAACAACTTTTTTGTTTTTTTTTCTCTATACCCGGAAACAAATTCTTTATTTTCAAGGGAAATATTTATAGATGTCATTATTATTTCTCTTATATATTTACCTATTATACCTGAAAGGCATGCAGGAAAAGATTGATTTTCAACATTTTTTAAAAAATTTATATTAACTTTTTTATCCTTGTTTTTAAAAATATAAGAGGACTTTTCTTTTTTTTCCTGAATAACCTGATATTCCCAAAAAGGAAAAGTTTCTTCAAGAAACTGGGAATATTTATTTCTACCACCGATTTTCCCGGCTAAAATTGATATGGTAGAAGATTTATCTGAAAAATATTTTATTATTTTTTCAAATTGTAAAAAATTAATAAGGTCTTTTTTAACTTTACTGGTGCACAGATTATTAAATTCAAAAGGACAAAGAATTACAGATTTTATATCAATTATATTTATAGAATTTTTTTTAAAAAATCTATCTAAAATATCTATAGTTTTATAAGTGTCGGATTTTATTGACCAGAGAAAAGATTGCGGAATATTTTCAGTACATATATTGTTTTTAAATGAATATGGACATTTAAAAGAAGAAAATTTTTCAATATATTCTTCTGGATTTTCAGGAAAATATCCATATAACAAAAAAAATAAAGCCAGAGATATTTCTTCAATTGTTTTATAGCTTTTTTTATCTCTTACAAAAATCTTTTTACTATCTTTTATATCCTGGGGCCAACCTTTTTTTACATTTTTATTGGCGCAAGTTCCTGTAATAACAAGAGGACCCATTATAGGCCCATAACCATTTTCATCAATTCCAAGAAAATTTGACATTTATATTATCTTTCTTTAGATATTCCTCTTTGAGAAATTTTTATAAACTCAACCATTTCTTTTGTTTCTTTGGAATTTAATTTTGAAAGAACTTTTTCAATGGCCTCAGATAAATTAAGATTATCATGAAAAAGAATACGATAAGCTTCTTCTATTTCCTCTATTACTTCCAATGGATAATTTTTTCTTTTTAGACCTGTTTTATTTATTCCATAAGGCCTCGCAGGATGTCCATCTGCCATAATATATGGAACAATATCTTTTATCACCTTTGAAGCTCCTCCTGTAATAGACATTTTACCAATTCTACAAAACTGATGAACTCCTGCCAATCCCCCTAAAATTGCATAATCTTCAATAATAACATGTCCTGCCAAAGAACCACAATTTGCTAAAATAACATTATTACCTATAAAACAATTATGAGCCACATGACTATATGCCATAAAAAGATTATTGTCCCCGATAATTGTTTTTTCATTTTCTCCTGTAGATTTATTTATTGTTACAAATTCTCTAATGGTGTTATTATTCCCAATATAAACAAAAGATTTTTCACCTTTATATTTAAGGTCCTGAGGAGGACTGCCAATAATTGCCGAGGTATATATTTTACAATTTTCACCAATGATTGTATTATCATAGATATGGACATGAGAGCCAATAAATGTATTTTCTCCTATAGAAGCATTACCCTCTATAATAGAATATGCAGATATTACCACATTATCTTTTATATCAGCTTCCTTGGAAACAATAGCAGTAGGATGGATTGAAATCATTTTTTATTTTTCCACTAAAGAAAACATTAAGGTTGCTTCACAAACTATTTTTCCATCAACATAGGCTTTCCCAGAAATTTGGCCTACCTTACTTTTTAGTTTATCTACTTCAACTTCAAGAATAAGTAAATCCCCAGGTTTTACCGCCTTTCTAAATTTTGCCTTATCTATACTTAAAAAATATGCAATCTTACCCCTGTTTTCCATTTTATTTAACATTAAAACTCCAGCCACCTGAGCAATTGTTTCAACAATCAAAACACCTGGCATAACAGCTTTTCCAGGAAAATGACCCTGAAAAAACCATTCATTAAATGATACACTTTTAATACCAACTGCTCTTTTATCTTCTATAATCTCTACAATTCTGTCTACTAGAAGAAAAGGATATCTATGTGGAAGAATTTTTTCTATATCCTCCACATCTAAAACCCTCTTTGTAATCTGTTCTGTAGAAGGAGATATAATGCCACTTGCTTTTTCTTTCTTCATAATATCGTTTATCTTTCTTACAAATCTTGTATTAAGAGCATGTCCGCTTCTTATTCCTATAATATGAGCTTTTATTGGCATATTAACAAGAGCAATATCTCCTATCAAGTCACTAATTTTATGTCTGACCGGCTCATCTATAAAACGAAATTTATTATTAATTATTCCATTTTTACCAATTACCACTGTGTTGTTATAATCTGAACCTTTACCAAGGCCTATAACCCTAAGCTTTTCAATTTCTTCTTCAAGACAAAAAGTTCTGGCAGGGGCTATTTCTTTAAGATACACTTCCGGATTAATAACAAAGGATGTATATTGGGATTTAATCAAAGAATTTGGATAATCAAGTGTATAAGAAATTTTAAATTCCTCTGAAGGAAGAGCTATAATATGAGAAGAGTTTTCTGAAATATATACAGGCTCTTTTAACTTGAAAAATTTTTTTTGTTCATTCTGTTCTTTGATGCCTGCTTTTATAATACTTTCTGCAAAAATAAGTGAACTGCCATCAAGGCCTGGACACTCACTTCCATTTAATTCAACTATTATGTTATCTATCCCCATCCCATAGATAGAAGAAAGAAGATGTTCAATTGTATGAATATGCACAATACCATTTGTAATAGATGTTCTTCTGGGATATTTTTCAACATCTAATAATGAATCTATTTCAGCTTTTATTATTATATCCTGTTCGGTTTGCTGGTGTGATTTTCTGATAAATATAAAACCTGCATTAATCGGCGCAGGTTTAAGATCTACAGAAACTTGCTCTCCAGTATGTAATCCAATACCTTCTATAGTTATAGAATTTTCAATTGTTCTCTGATTCATTTTTCTTCTTTTAACTTTTTTTCCAGACCTAAAACTTTTTCTTCAAGTAATTTTATCTTTTCAAAAAGCTCCGGCTGTTTATTAAGATATGCTCTTGATTTCATATCTTCATATTTTTCTCTTGCAGGAAAACCTGAAACATGTTTACCTGATGGAACATTTTTTGTAACACCCGCCTTACCGCCAATAATAACATTATCTCCAACCTCAATATGGCCAATAAGACCTGCCTGTCCGGCGATAATAACATTTTTACCTATTTTTGTACTACCTGATATGCCAACCTGGGCTATAATTATTGAATTATCCTCTATAATTACATTATGAGCTATCTGAACAAGATTATCTATTTTTACTCCATTACCTATATATGTTTTATCAAATCTTGCCCTGTCTATTGTAACATTTGAACCTATTTCCACATCATTGCCAATTTCCACTGTTCCAATCTGAGGAATTTTATGATGGATACCTTTTACTGAAGCGAAACCAAATCCATCACCACCTATAACTGTTCCGGAATGAATTATCACCCTGTCTCCTATCTGAACTCTTTCTCTTATAATAACATGGGGATAAATAAAACATTTTTCACCAATTTCAGTAAAATGACCTATATAACATCCTGCTCCTATTACTGTTCCATCATCTATTTTCACTCCATCTTCAATTACAGCATAGGACTGAATTGAAACATCCTTACCGATTTTGACATCTTTACCTATAATTGCTGTTGAATGAATTCCTGGTAAAAATTTAATTGGCTCCGGACCAATCAAACTTAAAAGTTTAGAAAAAGCAAGAGAGGGATTTTCAACCTCTATTATTGTAATATCTGTATCTATAGAGTCTTTCATATCAGAGGATAATATAATAGCACTGGCTAAAGTCAATTTAACAAGTCCTAAGTATTTTCTATTGGCTATAAATGTAATATCACCTTTTTTTGCTTCCTTTATACCTGAAATACCTGTAATGATTTTTGTATTGTCTCCAAAAACTTTTCCATCAATAATATTGGCAATTTCTTTAATTGACATTTGGAACATAATATTTTTTCCTTAAAAATTATTTTGTTGTTTTAGTTTTGGTCTCCCCTTGATTTAATATACTAATAATCTGATTAGTAAGATTATCTCCTGAAGAGTATAAAACCGCCTGTGAATCTAAAATTAAATCATATTTTTCTTTTTGAGCAAAATTTTTTACTATATCGTCTATTTTTGTTTTTAATTCTGTTATCATGGCATCTTTTTCATGGGTTAATTTCTGATTAGCATTGTTTTCCAAACTTATAAGCTCATTAAGTTTCTCTCTTATTGCTGTTTTTTCCTTTTTTGCTTCTGCTGGTTTAAGCAGATTCTTCTGTTTATTGTAGTTATCCTGAAGAGTTTTTATTTCATTTTGAAGACTTGTAAGATTATTATCCTGAGTTGTCTGGTCAGTTTGCCATTTTTTCATATCCTGTTGTGTTTTATTATATGAGTAAAAAACTTTTACAAAATTCACATATCCCACCTTAATATTCTGAGCAAAAGATGTCCCTGTTAAAACCATACAAAATATTCCTGCTATTGCTAATCCCATCAAAAATCTTATTCCATTTTTCATATTAGCTCCTTATCTACTTGTTATGTTATTATTGTGTTATATCTTTTAAAATCCCATACTCATACCAAAATCAAATGCTCCACTTGGCATACCTGGCTGACGATCAAGCGCCCATCCATAGTCCACTTTAATAGGAGTTGGAAAAAGAGGAATTTTAATTCTTAATCCCAGACCTACCCCATTTAACATACTGGGAATACCACTTGTATCCCATACATTTCCAACATCCCAAAATACCACTCCCCATAATACATGCTTTTTTAAAGGATACAACAATTCTGAATTTTGTGCAAAATAACGTGTACCTCCTATTACATAACCATCAGACTGAGGCCCTACACTTCTTATCTGATAACCTCTTATAGGCGCATTTGTATCTATACCTCCACCAAAAAATCTTTCATAAAGAGGCACTCCGATTGTTGAGGTTGAACCATATGTTTTTTCATATCCCAGGTATGTTTTGCTGCTAAATGTCCATTTTTTTAAAGGAAAATAAAAATCATTTTCTGCTGTAAGTCTATAGTAATCTATTTGTCCTCCTAATATTCCCAATGAAATCTCAGGAGAAATACTAAATTTATCACCTTTTGTTGGCATAATAGGTCTATTTATATTAAAAATTGTATATGTTGCAGTAATACTATTTATTCTTTTTGTACCTGCCTGGTCCTGAAATACAGGTATTTGAATATCACTTAATCCTACATCCTGGGATTTAATTGTAAACCCTAATGAAGAATGTTTCCATCGTTTTCCCACCCTTATATCTGCTCCAACATGTTTTTCTGTATAATCTGTCCATACATAATTAAAATCAAAAATATCAAACCCAAGCCATATCGGTTTATCTTCAAAATATGGCTCAGTAAAACTTAGTTCTCCACCATGGGTAACACTACCAATTTCAAGCCACAATTTCAAATCCTGTCCACCACCGGTAAAACTTGGGGGATTATTTATGGCAAAATTTGGCTGTTCAATACTTATTAAACCAATGACATCCTGAAGGCTACTATATCCTCCACCTATCATAAATGTCCCTGTTCTTGATTTCTCCTTGACATCTACAACAAGATTCATCATTTCAGGATTGGATGTGGGTTGTGGATAAATGTTAACAGATTTAAAATAGCCAAGGTCAGTTAAATTATAATATGTATGCCTTATTTTTTTTACTGAAAAATATTCTCCAGGATATAGATACACCTGTCTTCTTATTACCTTATCTTCTGTTATTGTATTACCGGTAATAATAATCTGGTTCACTCTGATTCTTTCACCGGGGGTAATATAAAATGTATAGTTCATAACATGGTTTTTTATTTCGGGTATAGGCATAATATTAATATTTAAATACCCTTTATCAAGGTATAAGCCTTTTAAATCCATCATAGTTTCATCCAATTTCTTATTGGAAACAGTCTGACCGGTTTTAAATTTAATATCTTTTTGCAAGACTGATTTTTGGAAAATAAGATTTCCCTGAAAATTTACTTCTCCAAATCTATAAAGATGGCCCTCATTCAAAGTAATTGTAATATTAAGCATACCGTTTGTTAATTTCACACTTTTTTTTATAATCTTACAATCAGGAAAACCATGGTCATTATAAAATTTTATAATATGTTCCATATCACTAACAAAAATATCAGGTTTATATGTCCCCATAATAAATGGCCACCATCTTTGTTTTATTGCCATGATTCCCCTTAATTTATCACTGGAAAAATGTTTGTTTCCAATAAAAACTATTTTTCTAACATGGGCAAGCGGTCCATCATTAATGTTTATATAAAGATTAATATATCCTGGGGGACCTGGTGTTTTTGTATAAGAAATATGAGTAAAGTAATAGCCTTTTGCGGCATACTTTTTCTTTAAGGCTTTTATAGCCTTTTTTACCAGAATAGACTGGTAAAAATCCCCAATTTTTATTTTAAAGATATTTTTCAGGTCTTTTTTATTAAAAATTCTTGTCTTTGAAAAAATAATATTATAAATTTTGGGATTTTCAACAACCATAAGTTTTATATCTACACCACCAGGAACAGATTTTATTTTATAAGTGATTTTAGAAAAGTATGGTTTTAGAGAAAGTCTTGTAATATCCTGTTGCCATATAATAGAATTAAATGGTCTATCAACCTTTGTTCTTAAAAGAAGAAGGATTCTATTTGCAGAAACCCTTTTATTTCCTTCTATATTTATTTTTAAAACTTTCTGATTGGCTGAAAAAACGATGCCACAGAAAATAAATATACTAAGTAGAAGCCAGAGAAATCTTTTTTGAATTGTCAATTTCATTTTTACCTTTCAATTTGGTTTTAAAAACAATCTGATTATTTTCCTGTTCTGCAATAATTTCTGTATCAGAAGAAATTCTATCTCTAAGAATTTCTTCTGATACAGGGTCTTCCAAGTAATGTGTAATAGCTCTTCTTAAAGGCCTTGCACCAAATTTAGAATTAGTTCCAACTTTTTTTAAAAAATCCTTTGCACTATCTGTTAAAGTAAGAATAATTTTTTGTTCTGCCAATTTGCGAATCACTTTTTCAGATTCTATATCTATAATTTCAGTGAGATGTTTTTCTTCTAATGGATGGAAAATAATAATATCATCCAATCTATTTAAAAATTCAGGTTTAAATACTTTTTTTATATCCTGTGAAATTTTTTCTCTTATATTATCAAAACCTATTTCTTCTTTTACAGGTTTAAATCCTATTATAGATATATTATCAAGATATTGAGTTCCAATATTTGATGTCAAAATAAGTATAACATTCTGAAAAGATATACTTCTGCCCAGGCTATCAGTCAGTCTTCCCTCTTCAAGAATTTGAAGAAGAATATTAAAAACATCCGGATGCGCTTTTTCTATTTCATCAAGTAGAACTACAGAATAAGGATTTCTTCGGACTTTCTCTGTTAATTGCCCGCCCTCTTCATATCCTACATACCCGGGAGGGGCGCCTATAAGTCTGCTTACAGAAAATCTTTCCATATATTCAGACATATCTATCTGGATAAGAGTGCGTTCATTCCCAAAAAGAAATTCTGCCAGGGCGCGGGCTAAAAGTGTTTTTCCCACACCAGTAGGACCAAGAAAAAGAAATGAACCAATAGGTTTTGCTTTATCTTTAATCCCAACCCGAGATCTTCGGATTGCTCTGCTTACAGCAGAAATTGCCTCATCCTGACCAACAACAATTTTATGAAGATAATCTTCAATCTCAAGAAGTTTTTCTTTTTCTTCTTTGCATAAATTTGAAAGAGGTATTCCTGTCCATTTTGATATAACCTCTAAAACCTCTTTTTCATCAACAATTTCTTGCTTCTCAGAAAAAGTAGGTGACCATTTTTGTTTAATTTCCTCTAACTGATTTTTCAGCTCTTTTTCTCTATCTCTCAGTTTGGTTAATTTTTCAAAATCCTGTTCCTGAAATGCCTGAGTTTTTAATACTGATAGATAAGATATTTTTTTTTCTATTTCTTCAACAGGAAAAGGCTGTTTATTCATTTTAAGTCTTTGATAACTGGCGGCTTCATCAATCACATCAATTGCTTTATCCGGTAAAAATCTGGATGTAATATATTTATCACTAAATTTTACTGCTGTAATTAAAGCAGCATCTGTAATTTTAAGATTATGATACTCCTCATATTTTTGTTTTAATCCTTTTAAAATATCAATTGTTTCTTCCACATTTGGAGGATTTACAAAAATAGGCTGGAATCTTCTTTCTAAAGCCGCATCTCTTTCAATATATTTTCTATATTCATCAAAAGTTGTTGCTCCAATACATTGAATCTCACCTCGAGAAAGAGCGGGCTTGAGAATATTTGAAGCATCCATTGCACCTTCTGCTCCACCGGCTCCAACAAGTGTATGAATTTCATCTATAAAAATAATAATGTCTTTTGAATTTATAATCTCATTTAAAAGTCCTTTTATCCTCTGTTCAAATTCCCCCCTGTATTTTGTTCCTGCAACAAGAGAAGCAAGGTCAAGCATTATAATTTTTTTGTTTTTTAAAACATCAGGAATATCCCCTGATGCTATTCTTTGAGCCAAACCTTCAACTATAGCTGTTTTTCCAACTCCAGCCTCTCCAAGGAGTACAGGATTATTCTTCTTTTTACGGCATATAATTTGTGTAATTCTTTCTATCTCTTTATTCCTGCCAATAACAGGATCCAATTTCCCTTGCATAGCAAAGTTTGTAAGATCTTTACCAAAAGTATTAACAATAGAAGATTTCTGTTTCTTGGTGTTTGAATAATTGGAAACAGAAGAAAATTGTTTTCCTAATCTATCTGAAGAAAAACTCTCATCTGCCTGACCCCATGTCAGTTCTTCTATAGCTTGTTTTATTATCTCAATAGTAAGTCCAAATCTATCAAGGATTTTAGCGGCAAGCCCGTTTTTTTCTATAATCAATCCCATAAGAAGATGTTCTGTTCCTACATAAGTATGATTCATATCTAATGCATTTTGATATGCTATTTCCAACACTTTTTTGGAAGAAGAACTTATTGGAATATTTCCGGACATAAAAAATGGTATATCCACCTTGGTGTTTTTTTCCACTTCAATTCTAATCCTATCCAGGTCTATTCCAAGATAATTAAAAATATTAATAGCAATTCCATGACCTTCATCAAGTAAACCCAAAAGAATATCTTCAGTCTCCACCTCTTGATGGCCATGTTTTATAGCCTGTTTTTCTGCTAATTTAAGTACGGATATTACTTTATTTGTAAATCTTTCAAATCCAGCCATTTATTTTCTCCTGATAAATTAGTATACTGGATAACCATCCTCTATGACAACTTTTTTAAACATTTCCCTTATTTGTTTTGTAATTTTACCACATTTTCCAGTACCAATAATCCTTCCATCTATTTTGGCAACAGGAATAATTTCAGCAGCAGTCCCACTTAAAAAACATTCTTCAGCATTGTAAAGGTCATATCTTGTTATATTCTCCTGTTTAACTGTTAAATTCATGTTCTGGCCAATTTCAATAACACAACTTCTTGTTATTCCATCAAGAGCACCTGCAGATACAGGAGGAGTAAATAAAATGTTTTTTGATAAAGCAAAGATATTTTCTCCTGTACATTCCGTAACAAATCCTTCATTATTTAAAAGAAGCCCTTCCATTACGCCTACATTATTTGCTTCAATTTTTGCAAGAATATTATTCAGATAATTCAAAGATTTTATTGCAGGATTTAGACTTTCAGAAAGATTACGTCTTGTAGGAACTGTTATTATAGAAAGTCCATTATTATATAACTTTTCAGGATATAACTGGATTTTACCGGCAATTACAAATATCGTGGGCTTTGGACATTTTTTCGGGTCCAAACCAAGGTCCCCAATTCCTCTTGTAACAACCACCCTTATATAGCCATCCATCAGATTATTTTTTTTTAATGTCTGACATATAATATTTTTTATTTGCTCTTTGGAAACAGGAATATTCAAATCAATAGCATGAGCAGACATAAAAAGTCTGTCTATATGTCCATCTAATTTAAAAATCTTCCCACTATATTCTCTGATACCTTCAAACACCCCATCTCCATATAAAAGCCCATGGTCAAAAACAGAAATTTTAGCATCTTTTTCTTCTACAAATTCTCCATCAAGATAAATAATAAGCCCCATTTTAGATTCCTTTTTTTATCATAGTATTTATTATCTTACCATTTTTCAAGTATACAACTTTTGAAGCAATTTTCAAAAAATTTTCATTATGAGTGGCAATTACAAAGGTTTTTTCTGTATTTTTATTGAGTTGCCGAATCATTTCTATAACTTCTTCCGAAGAATCCTTATCAAGATTTCCTGTAGGTTCATCTGCAAAAATTATATCAGGATTGCATATTAAACTTCTGCATATACTTATTTTTTGTTTTTCTCCTCCAGAAAGCTGATTAGGATAAGAATTTAATTTTTGTTCCAAACGAAATTCTTTAAGTAAACCCAAAGCCTTTTCCCTGTAATACGAAATATTATGTTTTTTTTCTTTTATCCATAATGGAAGAAATATGTTTTCCAAAATATTAAGTTCAGGAATAAGATTAAAAAATTGAAATATAAAACCAAAAGTTGTATTTCTTAAATAAGCTGCTTCTTTCTCAGAAAAGTTTGTAATATCTTCACCATTATATAAAATTTCACCCTTTGTTGGTTTATCCAAAAGAGCAAGCATATTTAATAATGTACTTTTACCCGAACCAGAAGGACCAAGTATAATTACAATTTCTTTTTCTTTAATTTCATAAGAAAAATCTTCAACTGCAATAATATCTGGCTGGTAAATTTTTGTAAGAGATACCGTTTTTAGTTTATTCATACCTTATGGCTATAGCAGGCTCCATTTTCCCCGCCTTATAAGCAGGAAAAAGACTTGCTAAAAGTGTCATTAAAATAACTGCAATACAGATAATAATAATATCTTTTACTGAAATCTCCAAAGGCAAATAAGAAATATTATAAATAAATTGAGGAAGTTTTACAATTTTATATTGTTTTACCACATAAATAACAGCTCCGCCAAGAATCAAACCAAAAATTAATCCTCGGATTCCAATAATAAGTCCCTGGTATATAAAAACCTTTCTTATTTCCCAGGAAGTCAATCCAATTGTTTTTAAAACACCTATCTCTTTTATCTTTCTATAAACTGTCATCATAAGACTGCTTGCAATATTAAAAGAAGCAATAAGTATAATAATAGCAAGAATAAGAATCATCGCTTTCTTTTCAAGTGCTAAAGCTGAAAATAATACTTTATTTCTCTGTATCCATGTTGTAGTTCTGCAATAAGGAGGAAGAACTTTAGACATTTTTTTAGCAATTTTATTTGAGTTATAAAAATCCTTTACTTTAATCCCAATGGCAGCAAGTTTTTCCCCATTTAAAAAATCCTGCTGGAAATTGGAAAGTGAAATCAGGCCCAGAGAAACATCCACATTATAGACACCATATTCAATAATCCCAACAATTTTATATGAAATCTGTATAGGAGGAAAACCGGAAACAACTGTAATTGTATCCCCTACACTTACACCTAATTGTTTGGCAAGTTGGCTCCCAATAACAATACCATTTTTAAGATTGGCAGAACCCTTTTTTATAAACCTGCCTATTTCTTCTGAAGAATTTTGATAACTAATGCCTTTTAAATCCCCCCCTATCATATATTTAGAAGACCTGTAAATAACCTGAGTCTGGGTAAAATATCCAATATCTGTAATTTCAGGAAAATTTTTCTTTAGATTATTTGCTATCTCATGATAATTAAAAATATAGGGAGAACCTTCTACTATAATATTGGGACTTGCTCCTATTATTTTACTTTTAAGGTCATTGGTAAATCCATTCATAACCCCTAAAGTAATCATTAGACTTGCCACTCCAAGAGTAATACCTATAATACTAATAAGAGTTATAAACCAGATAAAACTTTCCTGATGCCTTTTCCCCAAAAATTTTTTAGCAAGAAAAAAAAGATGTCCATCCATAATTTATTATTATGCTCTTAATTTGATAATTTAACAAAAATATAAATCTGTTTAGTTATAGAAAACTTATTTAAATATGCTATATTTTCATTAGTAATGACAGATTATATCTAAGTTAATAAATTTTTAAGGATAATAAAAAGTCAGCAAATATAAAAAAATGGAAAAACAATTATTACGTGAAATCATTATCGAACAAAAAGATATAATGGAATCGTTGAACTTAGGAATACAAAGGGATATATTTGATATTATGAAAAAATATTTAACCCTTCCGCATGTTGTTGTAATTTCTGGAATACGCAGAACTGGAAAATCAACACTTTTAAGACAAATAATGGAAAAATTTTACAACAATAATGTTTATTATTTGAATTTTGAAGATGAACGTTTATTAAACTTTGAAGTAAAAGATTTTAATACGCTATATGAAGTTTTTCTGGAATTATTCGGAGAAAAAAAAATCTTTTTTTTTGATGAAATTCAAAATGTTAAAAACCGGGAAATTTTCGTTAGAAGGATGCAGGATTCTGGTTATAAGTTTTTTATTACAGGTTCAAATGCTTCTCTTTTGAGTAAAGAATTAGGAACAAAATTAACAGGAAGATATGTTATGATTTCTTTACTGCCATTTTCTTTTAGGGAATTTTTACGCTTCAAAGGGCAAAATATCAATTCGGATATATTATTAGTTACCAAAGGAAGAGGTTTAATAAAAAGATTTTTTAATGAATATTTAGAAGAAGGAGGAATGCCTGAATATTTGAAGTATAAAGATAAAACCATCTTAAAAAGAACCTATGAAGATATTCTTTATAGAGATATATCTGTCCGCTATGAAATAAAATCTGTTAAGAAATTAAGAGAGCTTTCTCTCTATTTTATGAGTAATCCGGGTTGTGTTTTTTCTTATAACAATCTTAAAAATATGCTTCAATTAGGCAGTGTTAATACAGTAAAAAGTTATATAACTTATTTAGAAAATAGTTTTTTATTGTTTACAATAAACGCTTTATCTTTTTCTCTTAAAAAACAATTTATCACACAAAAAAAAACTTATTGTATAGATAATGGGGTCATGAATGCGATTTCTTTCCAATTTTCAAAAAACAAAGGAAAATTTCTTGAAAATATGGTTTTTATTGAACTTAAACGTAGATATGATAAGCTATATTATTACAAAACAAAAAATGGAAAGGAAGTGGATTTTCTTATAAAAGAGGGTAGGGATAAAAAAAATATTACACTTATTCAAGTTGCAGATTCTTTATCCAATAAGGTGGTATGGCATAGAGAGGTTGATGCATTACTTTCTGGTATGGAAGAGCTTAAAGTAACCAAATCTCTGATTTTAACTAATGATGAAGATGAAACTATCAAAATAAAGGGAAAGAATATAGAAGTTAAATCTATTTATAAGTGGCTTATCTAAATAGAGTAAAGAACCCCGACTGAAAGCTATCCATTACCCACAAAATCTGCATACTCTGCACTTAAAAGAACACCTTGTGCCATAAGATACAAATCGTGCATACCTCTCATCAGCGCGTTATCCATCCAGGCGATCCATCGGATTTTCTTCCGATAAATCCGTCCAATTTTGCTATAAGTAATAATATATTTTTAGATCTTACATCCCAACTTTCTTTTGGGAATTGTTTTTGTAGAACAAACATCTGAAGAGGAGATAATATAATTTCAACCGAAGAAGGATTTTTTGATAAATACCTTAATAATAATAATTGATACACTGTTATAGAAAAAACCCCTAATAGTTTTTCTAATTTTTCCCTACTTTGTAATTGCCTGTCTTCTATTTTACAGCCGGTTTTTAGTCCTTTATGGAATTCTTCTATCAACCATCGGAATTGATAATATTTAACCACTTTCATGCAATCTTCAAATGTATCTACAGGTTCCCCAGTTAAAAGAATCCAGTATAATCGATCAGTATTTATAGGAGGATTTATTTCTTCCACAATAACTATATTTATTGCTAAACTTTCACATTTTTTATTGATAATTTTAGGTGCCATTATATTGGTTTTGCAAGATTTTATTTCAATATTTGCTGTCCTTTTTTTTCTATTTCCATTTCTCCGAATTTTTATTTCTGTATTACCAATAATATTAGCCTTTTTTATCTCATCGTAAATATGTCCATTTTCTGTAGAACGACCTTTTTCTCCGCAACGTATAACAAAACTTTGTTCTTTTTCCAATACCCTCTTTATAAAAAGGTATATATCTGCTTCTCTATCTCCCACCTGAATAACTTTTTTATGACCCTTTAATAATTCGCTACTGGCTATTAATCCTTTTTCCCATTTTTCACTTTCTCTTTTTCTTGATAATTTCTCTTTTTTAGTTTCTTCTTTTTTTATTCTTTTATTTCTTACAATTATTTGTTGGTCTATCAACCCTAATGGTTTTCTATCCTTTCCACTAACTCCATATACATTATGGACCAGCATTCCTATATAATTTTTATTTTAACAAGGATTTTTTCAGAAATCTTGCAATGCGCTAAATTGACAAATTCATTTGAAAAATATAAACTTATAATGGTTTTAATTTACCTGGTTCTACTAAATTTAACAAGGAGGCAAATATGAAATTAGGATTATTTTTAGTGCTTTTTGGAGATAAGACTTTTGAGCAGGCTTTAGATTTAGCAAAATCCTTTGGAATAGAAATAGTGGAAATAGGAACAGGCAATTACCCTGGAAACGCGCACTGTAATCCGGAAATTCTTCTTAATGATAAAAACAGCCTTGAAACATTTAAAAAAACCCTGGGGAAAAAAGGTTTTGAAATTTCTGCATTATCCTGCCATGGTAATCCATTACATCCGGATAAAACTATTGCAGAGGCCCATAAAGATGTACAAAGAAAAACAATACTTCTTGCAGAAAAACTGGGTGTTAAAACAGTAATAACTTTTTCAGGTTGTCCAGGAGATAGCAAAGATGCAAAACATCCCAACTGGGTTACATGCCCCTGGCCGGAAGATTTTTCAAAGATAGTCCAATGGCAATGGGAAGAAGTAGCTATTCCTTACTGGAAAGATGAGGTATCCTTTGCCAAAAAACATAATGTTCAACAAATAGCCCTTGAAATGCACCCGGGTTTTATTGTTTATAATACAGAAACACTTCTTAAATTAAGAAACGCCGTAGGAGAAGAAATAGGAGCAAATTTTGACCCAAGTCATTTATTCTGGCAGGGAATAGACCCAATGGCATCTGTAAGAAAATTGGGGAAAGCTATATTTCATGTGCATGCAAAAGACACAAAGATTGATATATACAACACATCCGTCAATGGTGTGCTTGATACCAAAACCTATCTTGATGAAATTAATCGTTCATGGGTATTTAGAACCATTGGATATGGACATGGACCTGATTTCTGGAAGGATTTTATAAGCAATCTAAGACTTATCGGTTATGATGGCACCTTAAGCATTGAACATGAAGACAGTCTTATGAGTACAAATGAAGGTCTAAAAAAAGCTGTTGAATTATTAAAGGATATTCTTTTCAAAGAATCCAAACCAAAAGCATGGTGGACATAGTTTTTCCAAAATCATGAAAAAAAATTATGTGTGGAAAATTATTGCCGGTGGTTCAGGAGGACAGGGAATTATTACCCTGGGAAAATCTTTAGCATATGCTGGAATCTATAAAAATCTTAATGTGTCATTTCTACCCACCTATGGAGCAGAAATGAGAGGAGGCTATGTATTCTGTATGATAATTCTCTCCACTTCCAAACTCAGTTCTCCTGTTATTTCAAATGCTGATTTTGGTGTTTTTATGGATACATATTCTTTTCAATTACTTTATTCCAAACTCAATTCTTCAGCCCTTTGTTTATGGAATAGTTCTATTTTTACAAATTTTTCAGCAAAAAAATTTTTAAATTTGGGCATACCTGCTACAGAAATTGCAGAAAAAAAAAGCAGCATAAAAACTGCAAATATGGTAATGCTTGGTGCTATTGGTAAAATAATCAATAATATCAACAATAGTCTGGGCATAGACAAAAAAAGTCTTATTTTTGGTATAAAACATGTAATAAAAGATAAAGAACATATTAAAGAAAATATAGATTCTATGTCTGAAGGCTGGAATATTGCAGGTAAAAATATAAAAGCAATTGAATCCCATGACATTATCAACCCCACAGATTCATAAAATAAACAATTACAAGTGGTTAATTCCGAAATCAGAAAATATGAATGTGCCGGGTATTATCTATATATCAGAAAACATGCTGCCCAATTTAATCCATGAAAATGTAATTCCTCAAATCATAAATGTAGCAAAATTACCCGGTATAATTAAATATAGTCTTGCAATGCCGGATGTTCATCAGGGTTATGGTGCTCCAATTGGCGGGGTTGGCGCCTTTGATATTGAAAACGGGTTAATAATCCCTGGTTTTGTAGGTTATGATATCAATTGCGGAGTCCGGCTTCTTAAAACAAATTTTTTAAAAAAAGATATAGAAAAAAATCTTGAAAAAATTATTACTGCCATTTATACAAATATTCCTGCAGGTGTAGGTTCTTCAGGAAAACTCTTTTTAAATAAAAAAGAAATGGAAAAAGTTGTTATATCCGGAGCAAAATGGGCTGTTGATAATGGATATGGATTTCAAACAGACCTTGAAAATACTGAAGAAAATGGAAAAATGGAAGGAGCTCAACCGGATAAAATAGGTGACCATGCATATAAACGGGCGGCAGATCAGATTGGAACCCTTGGTTCAGGAAATCACTTTCTTGAAATTCAGGAAATAAAAGAAATCTATGATGAAAAAACAGCCGGTGTTTTTGGACTTTTTGCCGGACAGATTACTATAATGATACATTCAGGAAGTAGAGGTTTGGGCCATCAAATATGCCAGGATTATCTAATGAAATTTTATAAATCCATCTCAAAATATAATATTAATCTTCCGGATAGGCAGCTTGTAGGACTTCCTATTAATTCCCATGATGGAAAAGATTATTTTTCAGCCATGACAGCAGGAGCAAACTTTGCATGGGCAAACAGACAAATAATGAGCCATAGAGTAAGAGAATCCTTTTCTCAGGTGCTAAATACATCTATAGAAAAACTGGAAAAACTGGAAATTACAACTCTTTATGACATAGCTCATAATATAGCAAAAAAGGAATTCCATAATATAGATGGGAAAAAAACAGAAGTTCTTATACATAGAAAAGGAGCTACAAGAGCATTTCCAAAAGAACATCCGGAAATACCTGAAAAATATAGAAATGCCGGCCAGCCGGTTATTATTCCAGGAACAATGGGAACATCCTCCTATGTTCTTGTAGGAACACAAACTGCAATGGAGGAAACATGGGGCTCAACATGCCACGGAGCAGGAAGGAAAATGTCCCGGCACCAGGCAGTAAGAGAAAACAAACAAAGAAATATTATAAAAGAGCTTGCAGAACATAATATTATTGCAAAGGCAGGGTCAAGGATTGGACTTATTGAAGAAATCCCGGAAGCATACAAAGATATAGATGAAGTCATCCGGATTGTTGAAAATGCAGGACTATCAAAAAAAATTGCCAAAATGGTTCCTTTAGCTGTAATAAAAGGATAAAATGGAAAATCTTTATCAGATAAAATTATATCTTGATTATTACAGGAAACTTGAAATTAAAAACAAAGAAAAAGAAAATTTTTTTATATTTATCTCCTGCCTTATAATATTTTTATTTCTTATTTTATTGACTGAAAATATTTTCTTTATAAATATCGCCTGGGAAAGAACAATAAAGAGCCTCTTTATATTTATTATTGCTTTTATTTTCCTAAAATCTATTTTTGATTTTGTATTATGGCATAGAATGTCTTATGAAAAATTATCTCTTCTTATTGAACAAAAAACCTTTAAGTTCAATAATCATCTTATAAATTCATGGCAACTATCAACGCAACCTAATTCTTATTCAAAGATTTTAATAAAAAAAATAGCAGAAGATGCAATACTATTACTAAAAGGTACAAATATTTCAAAAAGCATAAACAGAAAAAAATTATTCTTATACAGAAAAATTGCACTTCTCGGAGTTCTCTTTCTGTGTATGTATATTATCTTATTCCATAAAAATTTCAGGACAATATCTTCATCATTATTTATGCCATTTTCACATATATCTTCTATAACCCCCATTCAAAAAAAATTATTAACCTCCAATCTTGAACAAGCCCCCTATGTGCAGATTATAAAACCAGGGAAAGATATTGCTGTAAATACTTTAAACATAAGTATCCCTCTTAAAATAGTATCTTCAGATAATTCAGGCCTGGGCATACTCAGTCTAAAATATCATATCGGTCCTGGTGAAATTTCTTCAAATGACCCTGTATTTTTTCAGAAAAATTTAAAAAATGTAAAAGAAGATATAATATCCACATTTTTAAAAATCCCTTCAAATCTTTCTACAAAATTAGCATACTATGCAGAATGCACAAACAATAACCCTGCCGAATCAGAAATGGGCAGGTCTACTGTTTTTTTTGTCTATCCGCCATCAATGTTTCCGGAACAATTAAAAAAAGAAGCCGCAAAAAATCAATACGAAAAAATTAAACAGCTTCAAACAAAAATGAAAAAAATAAACAAACAACTAAAAAATTTTATCACATCACAGACTTCAATAATCAAGGCAACAAAAAAAATTGGAAATCCTAAAAATTTTGCAGGAGAACAGGATTTAAAATCTCTTGCAGAAAAAGAAGAAAAATGGCTTCAAACCTTTCAAAAATTAACAAATGACCTTAATAATATGGGCATTCAAACAAAGGGAAAGTTTACACTTGCCAAAGAACTTGTGGAAATGATGGACCATGTCCAGAGTGCAGAATATGGAATGATGCAGCCTATTACAACAATTGCTGTAACCCAGGCAGAAATGGGGCTGGAACTTGCAAAAGAAATAACATCCAATATAGAAAAATGGCTTGCACAATCTCCGGATAATGTAAACTGGAAAATGCCGCAGGTGCCTGAAGCATATAATGTCCCTCAAGCCCCTCTGCCATCTGAGCTTGAAGATATGATAGGCGACCTAATCCAGAATGAACAGAATATGCAAAGCAATATAGAGGAAACAACAAAATGGATGGATAGTTTGGATAAAGGCGCAGGATGGTCTGTAGCTGATGGACCAATAAGTGATATGAGCGCAAAAGGCATCACAGGAAATCTTATGCCAGGGTCCCAGGAAGTGGGAGGAAGAAGCGGAGAAGGAAGAACAGGCAGGTCTTATGGTGAAATGGTGGGCAATACTGCTATAGGGAAAGGTGGAAGATTAACCCCCGCAGAACTTACACCTGACAATCTTGAACCAGGGATAATCAAGGATAAAAGCGGAGAAAATCCCCTTGGACCTACAGGCGGCGGAAAAATAAGCGGTTTGGGTCCGGAAGGGTTACAGGGTCCCACCCAAAGTAATTATTTTACTTATAATCTTCTGGACACACAGCAAAAAAAATTAATTGAAAAGGCTGAATCCATTGAAAGGTCAATGATAGTTTTTAATGTTTACAACCCCCAGCTTCAACAAGCAATTTCCGCCATGAAAAAAGTTCATATGGAAATAAAAGGCGGAAGATATACAAATTTACTTACCACAACACATTTTATCATTTCAAATTTAAGACAAACACAAAATACCCTTATAAAAAATGATATTATAAATATGGAAAACAATGAACACATTTCAAAACAAAAATATAATTCAACAGGAATATGGGAAGAAAAAATCCCACCCGGGTATGAAAATGTTATCTGGAAATACTATAGTAAAATTTTTAACCATTAATGCTTTCTGTCTACTTTTTATTATCAGCGCTTATGGGAAAAATTTTTCTATTGTCCTTTCTTCAAAAAAATCCTGTTATATGGAAGAAGAAACCATTTCTTTAAATGTTACTATAAAAAATATTTCCCCCACTTCCAAGCAATTAAAATTCAACTATCTTCAACCCATTACAGATAATGCTCTTTTCGTTCCTTCAGACTTTAAATTAAAAATCTTTAAAAAAGATATCCACAGATTTACCAACTGGCTGCCTCCGGAGCCAAAACCTGGCATAAAACTTATTTATCTAAAACCAGGCTCTTCAATAAACTTTAATCTTCCATTTCCATGGTATCATTATCCTATTAACCTGCCGGTAAAGTTTCATTTAAAAATAGATTATAAAAATAATTATTCAAACACCATATTATTAAAAATTATTCCTACACCAGGGAAAAAAGGTAAAAAAAATATTTTAGTAAATGGAAATTTCTCACAGGGCAAGAATTTTCCTTTTGGATGGATGCTTGACAATAAAAATGTCTCATGGAATTCCCAAAAACATTTAGTTCGTTTCTCTCTTGATAAAAACACTGCAGAAAATCAGGGTGTGTGGCTAAATTCTATTTTTTATCCTGTCCAATCCCCTTCTTCATGGGCACTATCCATCAAGGCAAAAACAACCGGACCGCAGCTGATAGTTTTTGTAGAAGGATGGGGAATTGTTGATGGGGAAAGAAGGCTAATTGAAAGGAATGATTGTTTTTTTAATACACAGGCAAACCAGTGGAAAACCTATACATCCAGAGCAATCTTTGAAAACCCTGATGTAAAATGGTTAAGAATAAAACTTTTTGCCTATTTGACTGCAGGCACAGTTCTATTTAAAAAAGTAGATTTACAGCAAAAAAATAATTTATCTTAAATGAAAAAATTTATTTTTATTTTGATTTTATTATTATATATTTTTATTATCCCGGCTAATGCATCTATCTGGCTTAAAGGCTGGCAATATAGAAAAACCCTTAAAATTGAAGGGACACAGGATAATTATCCTGTTCAAAAAATTACAGTTTTTCAATTCACAGGAAAAGCCAAAAAAAATGGTTCTGACATAAGAGTAATAAATTCAAAAGGGATTGAGGTTCCATACAGGTTAATATCTGCAGGTCCGGGAAATTATTACCAGATATGTTTTCCTGTTAATGAAAATATTTATTATCTGTTTTATGGAAATCCTTTTGCGCAAAAAATAAAATATTCTTTTATTCCTCATAGAGGACTCTTTCTCCAGGTTTATAAACGACAGGGTTTTTATGCAAACACATGGAAATCCGCAGAAAAAATTATACAGCAGAGCATCAAAGGAAAATGTTTTGGAAAAAGTCTCTGGCCAAAAGTATGGGATGCAAACAATCCATTTGGTCCTGATGAAAATTTTATAAGAATTTATAAAGGATATTTTTATATAAAAAAAAATGTCCATATATCTTTTGGCACAAGTTCAGGAGGACCTTCCTTTCTTATTATAGATAATAAACTTACAGCCTCCTGGCCCGGATGGCATGGTGCAGAACCATTTATCCAGCCATCCCATTCAGGAAATATTGATTTAAAACCTGGTTTACATTATTTTGTTTATTATCAATTAGCACGACCGTGGCAAACAATAGCAGTTGCCGCAATAAAAATGCCGGGAGAAAAAAAGTTTCATGTAATCCCTGAAAGTTTTTTCCTTCCTGTTGAAAAAATAAAAGTTATACAAACAGAAAAAAAAGACAGTGCCTTTTCAGTGGAATTTTCATGGGAAAACACTTTTTATCTGCTCAGGGAATCTTTTCAGTTAATAACTTTTAAATTTACTCCTGAAGTTTTTGGCAATCTAAAAGATATAAAAGAATATTACTGGAATTTTGGGGATGGACAAACCAGCAGAAACAAAAAACCAAACCATACATATATAAAAAGCGGACTCTATCCTGTAAGGCTTTCAATCATAACAAAACAGGAAAAAATTTATTCTAATACTCTTTTAGTAAATGTCAGTCAAAATTATGCCAAAATATACATACCTTCAGAAAATGGATATCAATATCTTAAAGAATTTAAAAAATATAATTTTAAAAAATTATCTGTAGATAAACTTTTTATTCTTGCAGAGATATTTGAAAGTTATTCTGACCTGACTGATGCTTTTTCCTGTTATAAGATTTTGTTAAAACATACACTAAACTATTCAGAAAGACAGAATGTCTCACTCCTTGCAGCTTCTCTGGCAATAAAAACAAAAAAGTTCGCTCAGGCCGAAAACATATATAAATCTCTTTTAAAAATAAAAGATTATCCGGAGGTAAAACTTAAACTCAGCAAATTATATTTCTTGGAGAATAAATTAACATTGGCAGAAACAGGATTTAAAGAAATACTTAGGACAAAAAACATCTCTAAGAATATAAAAAATTCTTCAGAAATAGGATTAGGAGATATATATAGACAGGAAGGAAACAAACAAAAAGCAATGGAAGAATATAAAAAAGTTTCAGGTATCACACTGGATTATGAAAAAACATCTGTATACAGCCAGGAGGTACTATACTATATAAAAGATAAAGATTTTGTTATGGCTTTTCACACTTTAAACATCTGGGCGGAAACAATACCGCTTGCAAAAATGGAAGGACTCTGGTCAGTTCTTTTTGCCCGGGCATGTTTTGATGCCAAAGAATATCACAAAGGGTTAAGGGAGATTAATACTTTTACAAAGATATCATCTATACATAATCCATATATGGTATGGATTTTATTCATTAAAGCAGAAACATATAAAAAACTTGAAAATTATCAAGAAGCGAAATACTATTATAGAAAGGTTATTGATCTTTTTCCTGGAAGCATGCTTTCTATAATTGCAGAAAAAGAGGTTTCATCTTTTCACTAAAAATTATGAAAAGAAAATTTATTATATTTATCTTTGGTTTTACATTTTTTTCACCTTTTATATATGCATGGAATGCATGTCAGGCACCACCTATTCAACACCCCCAGCATAGAAAAGCAGGGGAAAGTTTTCCTCCGCTTCCCCTGCCAGCCACTCCATTAAGAAGAACAGAAAAAAAGAATCCACCTGCTCCACCTATCCTTGTTGGCAAAGTAATCTGCGGACCAGATAACAAATGGGGAAGAGCCGGCAATGACATAGACAATCTTTTAAATCTTGCCTCTATACCTTTAGGTGTAAGATACCGTGCAATAAGAGTAAACCTTAATAATTTTTCCTTTGACCCGGATAAGGTCCCAATTCTTTATATCTCTTCATTTGAGGCTTATACTCCCAATAAAAAACTCTTTCCTAAAATAAGAAAGTATCTTCAGGAAGGAGGCTTTATCTGGCTTAATTCTATCCTTGGAAGTCCTGATTTTACCCGTTCATCGCTTCAATGGCTTTCCCAGATTTATCCTCATAGAGCCCTGTACAGAGCATATTCAAACCATCCGCTTTTAACATGTTTTTACAATCTTTCTTCAGTAAAAATAATGAGATACAATGTTATAAAAAATTCAAAACCTGACCTTCTGGTTTTAAATATAGGAGCCAGAGCCGCAGTTATATTTTCAAAGGAATGTTTAGCCTGCGGATGGTGCGGGGATACAACTCCTGCAGGTGTTGGATATATGCCAAAAGATGCCGTAAAAATAGGAATTAATATGCTGGTTTACTGTTTGGGATGGATGGAATATGGCAGAATGTATCCAATGATTGCTCTTTATTCAGAAAAAACAAAAAGAAAAGAAGGTAAAATTTATATAGGCCAACTCATAAATTCAGGAAACTGGGACCCAAATCCTTCAGGTTTGGAACATCTGCTTAAAAGAGTTGCCCGGGTTACAGGAGCAGGGGTTTACATTAAAAATATCAGCATAAACTTGAATAAAGACAGTCTAAAAAATATACCTATACTTTATATGACAGGACAATTTAATCCTAAACTGGGCTCTGAAGAATTAAAAAAACTTAAACAATTTCTGCTTTCAGGAGGAACACTTATTGCAGATAGTTCCTGTGGAAGCAATGAATTTACCCAGGACTTTAAAAAAATTATTCCTGAAATTTTACCCGGAGCAAAAAAAGTTATCTGGAATACAAAATCTCCTGTTTACAATGTCCCATTTCATATTAAATTTAATTATACAATACCGGAAAAAAATCCACCTGCTCCATTGGAGGCATACATATTTCACGGCTTTCCTGCAATAATTTTTTCTCCTTACGGCATTGGAGATAGCTGGAATGGACTGCCGGAACCCTATACAAAAATATTTTCACCCTCACAATCAACTGAACTCGGTGTCAATCTAATAACATATATCATGACACATTAAGGAGAAATCATGGAAGAGGAAATTTTAAAACTTGAAGAGATAGGAAACCTGAAAAAAGAAATTATTTCAGAAATGCATAAAATAATTGTGGGACAGGATGATGCCCTGGAAAAAATGCTTATATGTCTTTTTTCAGGAGGACACTGTCTTTTAATCGGCGTCCCTGGATTAGCCAAAACCCTTATGGTAAAAACATTAAGCCACATTTTAGATTTAAGTTTTAAAAGAATTCAATTTACCCCTGACCTTATGCCTTCGGATATTACAGGAATAGAAGTAATACAGGAAAATTCTGTTTCTTTTAAAAGAAATCTTGAATTTATTCCTGGTCCTGTATTTGCTAATCTTGTTCTATCTGATGAAATTAACCGGGCACCGCCAAAAACACAGTCAGCACTTCTTGAAGCAATGCAGGAATATCAGGTAACAATAAGAGGGGAAATACATAAAATTCCAATTCCTTTTTTTGTTATAGCAACACAAAATCCAATAGAGTTAGAAGGAACATATCCTTTACCAGAAGCTCAATTGGATAGATTTATGATGAGCATATACCTTACCTATCCCAGCAGTAATGAGGAGAAAAAAATTGCCAGTATAAATACAATAGATATAGAAAAAAATATAAAAAAAATACTCAATTCAGAAAAAATTATCTCTTTTCAGTCTTTTATAAAACAGATACCTGTCTCTGACTATGTTTTAGATTATACTGTAAGACTAACAAGAAACACACGGCCATCAGATACTCAGTTTACATTTATCAAGGAAAATATCAGCTGGGGAGCCGGACCCCGGGCCTGTCAATACCTTGTTCTTGCAGCAAAAACCAAAGCAGCATTATCCGGACAGGCAAATGTTTCTGTTTCTGATATAAAAGATATTTCAGAAAATATTTTCAGACACAGAATCTTTGTAAATTTCAATGCAGAAGCATCAGGAATTAATTCAGCAGAAATAATCAAAAGACTGATAAAGGAGGTCCCTGAAACATTGTGACAGAAAAAAACACTGAAATATTAGATGTTAAACTATTTTCTAAATTTTCAAACCTCTATCTTATAGCAAGAAATATAGTTGAAGGATTTATTTCAGGTCTTCATAAAAATATTCACAGAGGCTCCAGTATAGAATTTTTTGAACATAGAAAGTATGTTCCTGGAGATGACCTGCGTTATATAGATTGGAAAATTTTTGCACGAACTGACAGATTTTATATTAAAACCTTTAATGAAGAAACAAATCTTAAAAGCTATATTCTTCTTGATGTCAGTAATTCAATGAATTTTCAAACTACAGAATTAAACAAATTACAATACGCAATATATCTTGCAGCAAGTCTTTCTTATATGATGATAAACCAAAAAGATGCTGTTGGACTTGTACTTTTTGATTCTGAAATCAAAACCTTTATTCATCCCGGCTCAACCAAAAACCATCTTTATAATATTATGAAAATACTTCAGGAAATTAAACCGGGAAAAGAAACCTCAATAAGCAAAATCCTAAAAGAAATAGCCCTGCATGAAAAAAAAAGAGGACTTATTATTTTAATATCTGATCTTCTTGATAATCCTTCGGATATTATGAAATATCTTTCCCTTTTTAAGTATAACCACCATGATGTTATTGTTTTTCATATTTTAGACCAGCAGGAAATTTTTCTGTCTATGGAGGGAAGTTATCAATTCATTGATATGGAAACAGGCGAAAAATTAAATGCAGATACAGTTTCTTTAAGAAAAATATACCGCCAGACCATAGAAGAACATATCTCCTATTATAAAAAAGAATGTGCCAGAAAAAATATAAGTTATGCCCTTGCAAACACTTCAACAAAATTTGATAAATTTCTCTGGACATACCTTGAAACAAGAACAAAAATCAAAGGAACCAAATGACTTTTCTGTACCCTGTTTTTTTATGGAGTCTTGCAGGAATAAGTATACCTTTATTGATTCATCTTTTTGGTAAAAAAAAAGCAAAACCATTAAGATTCAGCTCTATTCTGTTTTTAAAATATTCATTAACAAAAACAGGAAAATTTAACAAAATAAAAGAAGCCATTATTCTATTATTACGGACACTATTTCTCCTGTTTTTGCTTCTTTTTCTGACAGGGCCTTTAAGCAGGTCTTTCCTTAAATTTAAAAAAGCAACAAATATCATTTTTCTTGTAGATGATTCTTATAGCATGTCTGCCAGGGATAATCCCACGCCATTTAATGAAACAAAAATCTGTATGGAAAACATTCTTTCATCCTTAAAAAATCCATCAACAAAAGTTGGAATAATTTTTTTAAGCGGAAAAACTATTGCTCCTACAAGAAACTTTTCTAAAATAAAAAATATCATAAAACAAAGTCATGTTTCATACAATGCAGGAAAGATTGAATCAGTAATTAATAAAATCAATAAAATGTGTTCAGAAAAACAAACAAATACAGATATATATTTCTTTACTGATATGCAAAAATACACATGGAAAAATTTTTCACCTATCGGATTAAATAAAAACATTAACTTTGTAATAGTCAATACAGGAAAAAATAAAACGGATAATCTTTCTATACAATCCATACAAAAAATCCCGGGTAAAAATGTTTTCTCCTGTAAAATTATAAACTGGGGAAGAAAAAATACTGTTTCAAATATTGTTTTTAATATTGGGAAAAAACAAATAGTCAAAACAGCTTCCATACCTAAAAATGGTTATACAAATATAATAGTTCAATCTCCTTTTAGCATTCATACTATTGAAGCATACTTAACAAAACCCGACCTTATTTCTGATGATAATTATTTTTTCTTTTCACGAATAAATAATAAAAGTAAAAAAATTCTTATAGCAGGAAATGATAAAAAGGGTGTTTTTTATATTAAATCAGCTCTGGAAGCAGGATTTTTTTCTTATAATATTAAAACATCTTCTGTCTTATCTTTAAATCATTTAAATTTAAGCAAGTATTCTGTAATTTTTTTAGTAAATCCTGTTATCACAGGTTTAGGAATACAAAATAAATTAAAGAACTTCATAGACCATGGAGGTAATATTGTGTTTTTCGCAGGAGATAATATATTACCGGATATTTTAAATAATTACAGAACTGAAAATAAAAAAAGATTATCCCTGCTGCCCGCTCAATTTACACATCCAATTATACTTAAAAAAGCAATCCCTGTTATATCTATTAACACAGAAAGCCCAATATTTGAAATGTTTGGAACACAGATTTTTCAGTATCTAAACCCAGTGTCTTTTCATAAATGCTATGGGGTTAAAAACATTTCAGGTGAAACTTTAGCATCACTACAAGGAAATATACCTATTATTATTGAAAAAAATATAAAAAAAGGAGATATATTTTTATTCACATTTTCTCCGGATTTATCCTGGACAAATTTCCCTGAAAAACCATTTTTCCCTATTTTAATTAACAATATTGTTTCCTATAATTCAGAAAAAAATCCTTCTTTATATTATCCTGGAAATCCAATCTTTGTTTCAGGTAATAAAAATTCTACAAAGATTTACTCTCCTATAGGGAAAGAAAAAACATTTTCTATGTCCTCCAATGGAACAATGTATTTTATTCCTGATTCACCAGGTTTCTGGAAAGTTCAAACATTAAAAAATGGAAAAGAAAGCAATAAAATATTTCCTGTAAACTGTAATTGGAAAGAAGGAAATCCCCAAAAAATATCTATAAGCCAGATCAAAAAAATTATGTCAGGATATCCGGTTTTATATACCCAGGCGAATCATATACATACATTTATCTTTCAACAAAAATATTCCTCCAATTTAGCAGAACCTTTTTTAATTATTGCATTTATTTTCCTTATAGGAGAAATAGTAATTTCCAATTTATTTCATAAAAATAAAACCGGAGCAATAAAATGATTAAGATTCATTTTCTTTCTTATTTACCAGAAAGTATAATTTTTGCATCATTTATATTTTTTATTTTTATTGTTTTAATATCATATAAATGGTCTGGCATTTCCAATAGAAAAATTTTCTGGATTCTTCATCTGATAGCCGGTATCCTTATATTATCTATACTTTTTAAACCGCAGATTACTTTAAAAATCAAAGGGAAAAATCCATTTTATGTTCTTATTGATACATCCATGAGTATGGGAATCACTAATTCTTCAGGAAAAACACGACTTCAGAGAGTTCAAACATTTATTAAAAATCATCATTTTATAAGGAATATACATCCTGTTTTCTATCAATTTGGCAAAAACATTGAAAAAATCCCTGAAAATAAAATTTCCTCATTAAAACCATTACAAAATATAACTTCAATTACAGAAAGTCTATATAAAATATCCCAGATATCTGATAATCACTGTGCAGGAGTCATACTTTTTACAGATGGCCAGGAAACAGGTAATACAAATAGCATAACAAATATACACTACCCTGTTTATATAGTTGGTGCGGGAGGAGAAAAAATTCCTGATGCTTCAATTACCAATGTCATATCAAACTCTCCTGTATTTTCCGGGGAAAACTTAAAAATAAAGGTATATGGAGAAATTTCAGGAATACAGCAAAATAATATAATTGTCCAGATTAAAAATAATAATAAAATTTTAAAGGAAAAAACAATTCCTGTTAAAGAAAAATTTTTCAAGGCAAATTTCACAATAAAAGAAAACAATCCTGGGAAATTCATTTATACAGCAAATGTTCTGCCAATTCCAGGGGAAACCATTCTCCAAAATAATTCTTTGCCATTTTTGGTCCGGGTAATTCATCAAAGAATAAAAATACTATATGTAGAAGGCACCCTGAGATGGGAATATAAATTCCTTAAAAGATATATGGAAACCAACACATATTTTCAACCGGTTTTTTTAATCAGAATAGGTAAAAATATTTATCAACAAACAGGAGGAAAACCTGTTTCCATACCAAAAGATATTTTCAGCAGTAAAAAATTTCTGAAAAAATTCAATATTATTGTTTTGGGGGATATTGATTTTTCTTCTTTTACAAACACAGAAATTGAAAATTTAAAAGATTTTGTTTTATCTGGAAATGGATTACTTTTTCTTGGCGGGGAAAATTTTCTTAATGGGCTACAAGGAACAAAGATGAATAATTTAATTCCCATAATAATCACAGGAGAACAAAAAAACATATTGAATGGAAATTTTGTACCATCTATAACTCCAGAGGCTATAAGTTTAGGTTTGTTTAATAAAAATTATATTTTCCCTGGACTTTCCCGTGTTAATAATGTTTTTCAGATTAAACAGGGAAGTATCCCTATTATTACAGCACAAGGGACCAATCCTGCCATAATTGCGGCAATAAATAAATTTTTTGGCGGAGAAACAGCTGTTGTCTGTACAGATAATACATGGAAATGGAATTTTCAGGGTAAAAAATCTCAAAAAGCCTATCAATATTTCTGGACAAAAATTTTCAGATTACTTTGCAGTCCTGATAATATTCTGGGTATTGGAAAATCTTTACCTGACATTATTATTGGCCATAAAATTTATGGTATAGGGGAAAAAGTTTCTGTAAAATTTATTCTCAAACATTTAAAAAATTCAGGTATAAAAGCATTTGTTTTATCTCCGGATGACAAAAAAACATTCGTAAAAATAAAATCCAATTCCATCACTTTTACACCGTATAAAAAAGGAATCTATCTTATTGAAGTTAAAAACAAAACATCAAAAATCTTTAAAGATATACTTGTGACAAAATATGGCAGAGAATTTGTTCATCCGGAATGGAACCAACCCTACATGAAAAACATTGCACAAATTACAGGAGGGGATTATTACACGCTTAAAAACGCTGATGTTCTTAAAACCACTTTGAAAAACAGGAAAAATCTGCGGACAATAAATTTAACCCTTTCAAAAAATACAGACAGATGGTTAATTTTTATTATTTTAGTTCTTTTAGGTGCATGCTGGTTTCTAAGGCGTAAACAAAACATAGTGTAACCGATATTTTTAAGCATTGGTATTAAATTTTACAAAAATAAATATCTATAGTAACTTATTGATTGAGTGAATAAGTTTATATTACAATTTCCATAAAAAAACATGAAAACATTTACATGGAAAAGACCAGCCAAGTATCTGGTAGTAAAGAACATTCTTAAAGAATCGCTTCTCAATGGTGAGTATACTTCGGGAGAAAAATTTCCTTCCCAGAATGAACTTGCAAAAAAATTCGGAGTCGTGCCAAATACCATCCGTGAAGCAGTTTCCGTGCTGGTAAACGATGGTCTACTTACCCGACATCACGGCAAAGGCACTTTTGTTACCAGTCCCACCCCGAGACTCACTACAAAAGAAATTGTCGGTCTTATCATGCCAACCACAGGACATCTTTATGAGTCTTTCTCAAAAAGAATTATCCATGGTCTTACTGACCATAACTACTTTTGCATTGTTAATAACCATCACTGGGGAAACAGAAACAGTATAAAGAAAATAAAAGATTTAATAGACAGGTCTCCTGCAATTCTTATTATCCAGGGAATTTCCAAATTCCCATTCAATTTTCTTGATAATTATCCAGGCAAGGTTATATTTTTAAATAATTTTGAAAGTGAAAAAAAATTATCCAGGGCAAGATACGTTTTGTCTGACTATTTTGCAGGAGGCAGGACAGTGGCAGAATATTTTATTTCTCTTGGCCATGAAAAAATTATTTTCTATACGCATCCAATTTCCCCCGGCCAGAGGGGGCATCTCAATTTAATTAAAGGAGCAAAAACGGCATTCAAAGAAAAAAACCTGTCGGAAGAGAATTTTATAATTATTACGGATGAAAACAAAATTCCAAATGTATTGGAGACAGAAGAAAAACCAATGGCTGTATTTTGTGATGGAGATTTCAGAGCAAAATTGACTTATGAAACAGCAAAAAGATTAAATTTAAGAATCCCTGAAGACGTTTCTGTAATTGGATATTTTAATACTCCTTGGTGTGAAATATTTCAGCCTAATCTTACGTCAGTATCTATAAGAGAAGAAGAAATGGCAGATTATGTAATAGAGGAAATAATTGGCAAAAATACAAATAAAGAAATTATTCTTCAGCCCAAATTAATAATAAGAGATTCAGTAATCAAAAATGTCAGATGACAAAAGAGATGACAAAAGATATGAAAAAAAACAGAAGAAGTGGCTTCACCCTCATAGAGATTTTGGTTGTCATAGCAATCATTGCCATATTGGCGGCAATGTTGCTGCCGGCATTAGCAAAGGCAAGACTACAGGCAGAACTTACAACTGACATATCAAACTTAAAGGAAATTGGACTTGGTATATTGATGTATGAACAGGATTATGGATATTTCCCACCGAGCCAGGGAACAGTATCTGGTATTTACTATGTCCGTTGGCCTGTGCTTCTTTTCCCCTATACACTTGGAATTCCGGCAAATGAAACCAATGCTAATCAAGAGTTTCAACAGGCTATCTACAGCTATCATCGGCATAACAGCATTTTTGTGGACCCAAGTGGGCATAACTATATTTATGGCTGGTCTTCATATGGAATAAATGGTAACAGCGGCGCCGCCGCATTTCCACCCCCATATGGCATAACTCTGGCTTCTATTGCTCAAATACCATATCCGGACGAAACCTTTATGGTTACTGATAGTGCAGATATAGATGGTTATGGGTTTATGGCAACGCCTTTCATTGGATGGGAAAAAAATCCTCCACATACAGAATCTACATCTCCTTTTACTGCTGACGAATTTGGAGCCGGCGCATACAGACACAGTCAAAATGGGGACATTGCAGATGCGATGATAAACTTTGTATATGTAGATGGACATTCCTCAGCAATGCCATTTAGAGATATACCTGTTTCTCCACGGTATAACATCCAGAGATGGGTGCAAACCAATTGGGGATTTACTTCACCGCTTGCTACTCAAAAAAAATGGCTTTTGGGGACTAAACCAATAATATCTACTTTGATATTTTGTAAAAATGTATGATAATATCGCTGTTTTAACAGGATATTTATGAAAAAACAGATTATGAAAAAATATTTAATGCTCGGTTTTTTGATAATGTGTTTTAACTTCGGCACATGGAAAATTTATTCCGCAGACATAAATTTCCCTGTCTTGAATCTACCTGCAACACCAGGCCAATTGGAGGAAGCAAGCAGTTCATATCCGGACCTGATTAACTGGTCAGGAAACATGGTTTACGAAGAAGACCAGTCCATGCTGTTGAATGAAAAACTTCCTCTGGTAAGACTGAAAAATTGCGTATGGGCTGATAAATTAACAGGCAGACCATTACGTATTCTCATTGTATCAACCCTTCAGATTGAAGGAGACCTTATGTATTTTCCCTCTGCATTTCCTGCAGACTGGGTCCGTATTCCTGCTTATTATGGTCCGTCATATCAGGCATTTGGATTACCCCCTGAAGTTATGGGTTATTCGTTAAATTTTTTAAAAAAAGCGTTTGCTCAGCATCCTGACGTAATAATTCCGACTATTTCCGAGGCTCCGTTTCCATCTGATGTGCATAAATTCATCCTGAAATACGTAAAAGACAATGGTGCGGGACTGATTCTTTGCGGACTTGACTATTATGGATGGGATGGCACATGGTGGGATAATATTTATGGAAAAGAATCCCCCTTATCCGGAAATGGCGGAGAAAGACAGATAATAAATAAAATGTCCTCAATTATTTCAACAGATTATCCATCATTTGGAGGAGTTCCGTTTGCGATATTTCCACCAATCAATGTTTATGAAAATATCCATCTTGTTAACAATGGAGTCCCTGTATGGTCAACGAATAATGGAGTTCCACTTGTTGCAATGGAAAAATATGGAAAAGGAAAAATTATTGCGACCGGCTGGTTTGCAGGAGAATATTTTGAAAAAAATCTCCAGGTTTCAGATGGTCAGCAATTAGGACAGATTATTTTTCAGACGGGATACAAAAATTGTATTCCCTGTTTTGTGTATAAAAAACATGGAAAAGGACAGGCGCTGCTTTTAAATTTTCTCTTATCTGCATATACACGGGCACAGGACCAGTGGTCCAACCTGTTGGGACAACAAATACTCCGTCTGGCAGGAGTTAAACCATCCATCCTTGTTTCCAATAAAGAAGGCGTTCCTCTGCAGGGATTTGAATTGACACGATGGCGGGACAAAAATGCAGAATATTTCGGGATTTTCAGAAGAAAGGATTCTTCTCCGCTTATACCATCAAATGTTTATCTTTTCTTTAAAAAACCCGGGTGGACGTATCTTATTGGCGGAGAAAATCCCATAAAGGGAAAAATTATTCCTGATAAATATCTTGGATATTCCAGGAAAGTAAAAATCAAACTTGCTGCTGGTGGAGTAATCCTGATTGCAAGACTTCCTTACAAAATTGAAAAATTGGATGCAAAACTCATGAGTGACAGAAAATCATTTTGGGGTGCGAACATACTTGTTCATCTGATAACATCAGGAAATAACAATTACTCCGGTTCCATTGTCCCTTATGTCGTTCATGTCAGTGTATTCAATCCTTCAGGTGTTGAAGAGGGCGTCTTAAGAAGAAACGTTGTTCTTCACAATGGTAAAGCAATAATTCCTGTTCATCTTTTCCTGAACGCTCCAAAAGGACAATGGAAGATTATTTTAAGAGAAATAGTGTCAGGAAAAAAAGCAGAAGTGTCATTTAAAATTTAAAAATTGGGAGATAAGAAATGCAAAAAGATTTTTCAAAAAAAGAATTATTGGAAACCGGACCACAAAAAATCCTTAAAGGCAGGAATCTTGAAAAGGTATTGTTTCCCCTGGGCGGAATTGGAACAGGAATGGTTTGTTTAAGCGGATGGGGAAGTCTTGCGGAATGGCAGATAATGAACAGACCTTCAAAAGGCCTTGTTTTTGAACATTCCTTTTTTACTTTGAAAATCAATAATGGAAACAAACCCATTGTAAAGGTGCTCCATGGACCTTCCCCTGTGTATGAAGGAAATGGTCATACCGCACCAAATGAACTGGGACAGAATTTTCCGCATTTTAATAACGTTTCATTTACAGGAAGTTTTCCTTTTGCAAAAGTCATGCTTGAGGATGATATAGTTCCATTGAAAGTTTCCCTTGAGGCATTTAATCCTTTTATACCCCTTAACGATAAAGATTCAAGTATACCTATTGCCATTCTTATTTATAAGCTGAAGAATCGGACAAATAAAAAAATTACCGGTACCATATTTGGAAATCTGCCCAATATCATTGGCGGAACAAAAAAAGAGAGAAAACTGAACGTACAAAAAAAAGAAAATGAATTAACGGGACTTTTTCTTACGGCAACGGAGATTCCTGAGGATATGTCATCTTATGGAAACATGACTTTATGTACCAGCCATAAAAATGCAAGGGTATGGCAAACATGGAAGTATGATGATAATGGTCACCCGGACATAAAAAATTTTTGGGAAACCATCACTGAATCAAACCAATTTCCTAAACCTGCAGAACAGGATAATGCTTCAATTGGCACTGTTGCTGCAGATTTTGTATTACCATCAGGAAAAGAAATAGAAATTCCATTTTTTATAACCTGGTATTTTCCTGTTTTTGAAAATTACTGGGATACTGCCAAACAGCCCTGTTGTGACAAAAACGACTCTAAATGTTGTTCAAGTAGTTTAAAATGGAAAAATTATTATGCTACAATGTGGAAAGATTCATGGGATGCGGCAATTTATACCCGTGAACATTTTGAAAGACTTTATAAGGAAACAAAGGTTTTTCATGATTCTTTTTTTAATTCAAGCCTTCCTGTTTATGTCCTTGATGCTGTCAGTTCAAATATTTCAATACTTAAAACCCCGACCTGTCTTAGACTTGAAGATGGAACATTTTATGGATTTGAAGGATGCAGTAATGATTCAGGTTGTTGTGTGGGTTCATGTACGCATGTATGGAATTATGCCCAGGCACTTGCCTGGCTTTTCCCAAAGCTACAGCGTTCAATGCGTGAAGTGGATTATCAGTATGCCATGCGTGAGGACGGGATGATTCATTTCAGATTACTTCTTCCTCTTAAAACTAAGCCTGACTATTCATTTTTTCCTGCGGCTGATGGCCAATTTGGTGGGATTATCCAGGTTTATAGGGAATGGCTTATAAGTGGAGATGATGATTGGTTAAAGAAAATGTGGCCGGATACAAAAAAATCTCTTGAGTATGCATACCAGCACTTGGATGCTAACAGGGATGGAATAGTTGAAGGGGTGCAGCATAATACTTATGACATAGAATTTTATGGACCCAATACTGTTATCGGGAGTCTTTATCTTGCTGCCCTTCAGGCAGCAGAGAAAATAGCGGAATATTTAGGGGAAAATGAAAAAGCCAAGGAATATAAAAATCTTTTTCTGAAAGGTTCAAAATGGACGGATGAAAATCTTTTTAATGGGGAATATTATGAACAGAAAGTGCTTCCTGATGCGTATAAAACACTACCTGAAAATTTAAAAAAAATCACAGGAGACCGCGGCAGGGATAACAAATTCCCATGGCCAAAGTTCCAGTATGGAAAAGGATGTATGTCTGACCAGTTAATCGGGCAATGGTATGCAAGAATGCTGAATATGAAAACTCTTTATTCTGCAGGGAACGTAAAAAAAACAATGAAATCAATTTTCAGATACAATTGGAAAACGGATTTTACCAATCACGTAAATCTAAACGTAAGAAGGACGTATGCAGCAAATAATGAATGTGGGCTTCTTGTCTGTACATGGCCAAAAGGAGACAAACCGGAAAAGCCTGTCCTGTATGCAGATGAAGTATGGACAGGTATTGAATACCAGGTGGCAAGTCATCTCATATATGAAAATTTTGTAGAGGAAGGACTTACAATTGTCTTAGGAGCAAGAAAAAGATATGATGGTGAAAAAAGGAATCCATGGGATGAATTTGAATGTGGACATTACTATGCAAGAGCAATGTCAGGTTATGCCCTCATTCCTGCACTCTCAGGGTTTTTCTATTCTGCACCGGAAAAGACAATCTGCTTCAAGCCCAAGATTTTCACAGATGATTTCCGTTCTTTCTTCTCCGTTGGTTCAGGCTGGGGTGTTTTCAGACAGAAAAAAACAAAACAAGGTATGCAATTTTCATTTGAAATTCTCTACGGGACACTTGAAATTTCAACAATTATTCTCTCATCCAAAAAATCACTCAAGACCATCAATATTTCTTTTTCCAATAAATCCATAAATGCCAAAATTGAACAAAACGAAGAGGAAGTAAAAGTCATACCGGAAATACCGCTGGAAATAAAAAAAGGTAAAAAATTAAAAGTGTGCTTCTAAAACATAGCCTAACCGATAAAAGTATGGTAGATATACCCATTATGGCACAATGCGACAAAAAATAAAAAAAGAGTTCTTTATGGTCCTGCCGTACAGTTTATATCCACCACTGTATCAAACGATGAAAAACCAGGGAGAAATATTTTCCACATTCCGGATAGTCTGCATCTTTATCCGTCCGGATTTACAAG
>JAJYYV010000017.1 GCA_021800535.1 bacterium
AGATTATTAAATCTTCTGATACTGGAATAGTAACAAATATACTCACAGGATTTTCCATAGGATTGGAAAGTACAGGATTATCTGTACTTGTAATATTAGGTTCTTTATTTTTTTCTTTTTATCTTGGGAAATCCACAGGACTTCAAAATGGTGGATTTTATGGTACAGCAGTAGCAACCATGGGAATGCTTTCTCCGTGTGCATTTATTCTTGCAATGGATACTTTTGGCCCCATTGCTGATAATGCAGGGGGAATTGTGGAAATGTCCCACTCTCCAAAAGAAATGAGAAGAAAAATAGATAGATTTGATGCAATTGGAAACACTACAAAAGCTTTAACCAAAGGATATGCAGTTGGTTCAGCATCTCTTGCTGCATTTTTACTTTTTTCTGCATATATGGAATCAGCACATTTAAAAGTAATTAATATTGACAAACCCATAGTCTTTGTAGGTGGGTTTTTGGGGGCTGCTCTTGTTTTTGTATTTGCTTCTCTGGCTATTAGGGCTGTAGGACGTGCTGCCCATTATATTATTAATGATGCAAAAAAACAGTTTAGAGAAAAACCTGGAATTATGAAAAGAACAGAAAAACCAGACTATGCTGAAAGTGTGGATATATGTACCCGTGGAGCTTTAAAAGAAATGATATTACCTGGCTTAACGGCAATAGTTATTCCTATTTTAATAGGTTTTTTTCTTGGTCCTGAACCTGTAGGGGCAACTTTAATGATAGGAACAATTACCGGGGTTGTACTTGCTCTTACATTAAACAATGGCGGAGGCGCATGGGATAATGCAAAGAAATATATTGAAAATATAGAATTTGGGAATAGGGGTTCTAATGCGCATAAATCAGCAGTTGTGGGAGATACAGTAGGGGACCCATTTAAGGATACAGCTGGTCCTTCTTTACATGTTCTTATAAAATTACTGGCTACACTTACTCTTGTATTTTCAAATCTATTTATAATGATTCATCATTGAAATTACTAAATTAAAAGATGAATATAAAAAATATAAAAATAAATAAGTTATCAGAAAATGAAAAAAGAATATTTGTTGATATTCCCCGGTGTATGGGATGTCGGGCATGTGAAATAGCTTGTATAAAAAAACACTCATGGAAAAATAATATAGATATAGGAAAAAGAAACGGGGATATTAATGATATCAATGGAATTGCAAGGATTAGAATAGTAAAATATAAAACATATGCATTGCCTTTACAGTGTAGACAATGCCCTGAACCATATTGTTATTTTGCCTGTATTGCAGGGGCGATACGAATAGAAGAAGGCAATATGATTTTTGAGGAAGATAAATGTACACATTGCTATTCCTGTGTGATGAGCTGCCCTTATGGAGTTATTCATCTTGAAAATGATATTCTCACTCCTGCTATAAAATGTGAGTTATGTTCCGATGAAAAAATACCGCCCTGTGTTAGGGTCTGTCCTACAAGAACATTATTTTTGGGTAATCAGCAGGAATTTAAAAAATTACTTAAAGGAAGAAAAGAAAAATGCATTACTTAATAATCGGTGGTTGTGCGGCAGGATTGAATGGTATAGAAGGAATAAGAAAAATTGATAAAGAAGGTGAAATTACACTTATAAGTGAAGAAAAATATCCTCCGTATGCAAGATGTTTAATTACCAATTATCTCATTGGAACACATACAGAAGAGGATCTGTTTTTAAGAGAAAGCTCTTACTATGAAAAGATGAAAGTCAATCTGATTCTTGGTAAAAAAGTAGTAACTGTTAATGCAAAAAATAAAAATATTATTTTAAATGATGGTGAAAAAATTTCTTTTGACAGGATGCTTATAGCGACCGGTTCTGTTTCTCAAAGACTTGATTGCAAGGGTGAGGAAAAACAGGGCATTTTTGAATTCAGAAATATTCAGGATGTATATAATATAAAACAGATGGTTGAAAAATGTGAAAAAGCATTTGTTTTTGGTGGAGGTTTGGTTGGAATTAAAGCTGCCTATGGATTAAACAAAATAGGAGTGGATGTTGAGATGGTAGTAAAATCATCACAACTCTTTTCCAGATTTTTGAATAAATCTGCATCTAATATTATTTTAAATTGGATAGAAAAAAATGGGATTAAGATTACCACTAAAATTGCTCCTGTTGAGATTTATGGTAATAAAGAAATAACCGGGATAAGATTTGATAATGGTGAAGAAAAAAAAGCACAATTGGGAATTATAGGAAAGGGGGTTAGAGCGAATATTTCTTTTTTAAAAAATAGTGATTTGCATTTGCATTGGGGGGTAGTTGTTGATGAATATTTAAGAACAAATTTTTATGATATTTTTTCTGCTGGAGATGTGGCTGAAACAGAAGATTTAATTACAGGAAAACCCTGGATAAATCCCTTATGGATGAATGCTCAGGAACAAGGTTATATTGCTGGAATAAATATGGCTGGTGAAATGAGGTCCTATCCTGGTTCAATTGCAGGAAACTCAGCAGAATTTTTTGGTTTACCTGTTATTTCTTTGGGGGAGGTTAAAGAAACAGAAAATGTAGAGATTATAGAATCAAAAGATGAAGGGGAAAAAGGATATAGTTATAAAAGATTTATCCTGAAAAATAATACATTAATTGGCGTAGTACTTATAAAAGATGTTGAAGATGCTGGAGTATATCTTGCCTTAATCAGAGCCAAAGTAAATTTACAGGAATATAAAGACATCTTAGGAAAACCATGGTTTAATTATGGAAGAATAAAGGACCTTATTGAGATAGAAAATGGATTTAGAGAAAGTATTTCTCCTGAAGGTGAAAAAATATTTTTTAAATAAAAAAATTTAAAAAATTTTTTGACAGAAATAAAAATATAGTTATAATAAATTTATTATAATTTTACGATTAATAATTTTGATAAATATAATTTATAAATCTAACAAAATAGGAGGAAAAAATGAGAAAACTTGTTGAAAAGAAAAATATAGGAAAGGATAAAAATCAGAAACAGGAATGGAAAAAACCCAAATTAGAAGATGTTTCTGAAAAAATAATGGCTCAGCCATATATTAGATTTACATGATTAAAATGAAACTAAAAGAATTTGTAAAAACCAGGAATGAAAAATTCGGGGTGGTAATTTTTGATACACTTAAAGAAAAGGTATTTGTGGCAAATGAAACAGGTAAAGATATTGTAGATTTACTTCAAAAGGGCTATTCTCTGGAAAATATGATTCAGTCTTTAAGTGATTTATATAACAAAGAGCCGGCAGAGATAAAGAAGGATATCTTGTCATTCCTTGATAGCCTAAAAAGCAATTCTTTGATAGAAGTCTAAATATAATCATACTAAGAAAAGGAATAAAAAATGGATAAAAACAATATGATAGATATTTATGATTTAGATGCTCCTTTGTTTATTGCGTGGCAGATAAATGCAGAATGTAATCTTGGATGCCTACATTGTTGTGAAGAAGCAGGACATAGCATGCCGGATAAATTATCAAGGGAAGAAACTTTTAATGTTTTAAAACAGATTGTTGATTTAAAAATCCCTTATGTGGCTTTTTCCGGTGGAGAACCGCTACTTCATCCTTATATTTTTGAAATGTGTGAATTTTTAAGAAAAAATTCAGTAAATCTTAAAATAGAAACCAATGGAGAATATATTGATGAAGAAAAAGCGGATAAGATGCTTTCTCTTAATCTGCGGTCAGTTCAGATAAGTTTAGATGGAGTAACACCATCTGCTCATGAAAAGTTAAGATTAGGCGGGAACTGGAAGAAAGCAACAAATGCCTGCAGATTATTAAAATCAAAAGGTGTCAATATTGAAATTGTGTTTGTTCCGACTAAATTCAATATTCATGAAATAGGACAAATAATTGATTTCGCATATTCGCTTGGTGTATATGGAATATATACCGGTAAAATAATGAGGATTGGAAGAGCTGCTAAAAATTGGGATATACTTTGTCCTTCAGACCAGGAGTACAAGACATTTTTTGACACTTTAAATGAAAAAGTGAAACAGTACGAGGGAAAAATGAAGGTTTATTTTTATCCGTACGATGTTATAGAAGAACTAAAATACCGGCGTATGTTTCCTGCTGCCAGTCTTCTTGTAATTCCCAATGGAAAAGTAAAATTAATAGGGCCACTACCTTTTCTTTGCGGAGATTTGAAAAAACAAAAATTAACACAGGTATGGAAAAATTATAGAACAAGTTGGCAGAAACCTGAAGTTCAGGAATTTATAAACAGACTTCTGGAAAATCCAAAACTTTTGGCTGAATCTAATAAATGGATAGAATTGTTTCATTAATAAGATACCGCTTTTTTCTGTGGGCCGGATTACTTCCATATCTTTTGGGGCAGGCATTATCTTTTCATACAAACGGTTATTTACATAAAAATTTTTTCTGGTTTGGTTTGATTGGAATTTTTTTTACCCTTATTGGTGTGGAATTATTTAATGAATATTTTGATTCTCAAACTGGTGGAGACCGCGTATTTTCTCTTGAAAAAAAAGAAATCCCTGATTATTTTTTCAGATTTGGCGTGCTTGTTTTTGGACTTGCTGTTCTTATTGGAATTTATCTGTCTTTTCAGATAGGTTGGGTTCTACTGATTTTTATTTTATTTGGATTTTTAGGTGCATATTTTTATGTCGGCCCTCCTATACGATGGGCGTACCGCGGATTAGGAGAAACAGTAATTGCATTATCTTATGGTCCATTTATGGTATATGGCAGTTATTATATCCAGACAAAATCTATTAATATGGAACCTTTATTGCCATCATTAATTTGCGGGTTGTTGGTTTTTTGTCTGTCTCTTCTTAATGAAATTCCTGATTATTATCAGGATAAACTTATAGGAAAAAGAAACTTAGTGGTAAAAATGGGGAAACAAAAAATAATCAAAATTATAAATATATGCTTTATATCTGTTTTTTTATTTATTGGCTTAGGACTGATATTTAAAAAACTTCCTGTATTTACTATTATCCTGTTTTTATTAATTCCATGGCTTTGGAAAAATTTATTTCGTTTAAATAATAACTATGAAAATAAAAAATTTTTTCTTCCTGTAATAAATATATCAGTTGCCACTTATATAATTATTTTATTCACTTTAAGCCTTGGATTTTTGAAATAAAAAAAGAGGATATATTTTCACTTCTAAATTTCTGATATCATTTATTATATTTTAAAGGAATAAATTATTCATATGAAGTATTACAGATTTTACCATTTTTGTTAAGTCTACGACCTTGGTTTTTTGTGAAGGTTTATAAATAAACATTGAATTATGTATAGGTTTTGTACTTAAATTTTTAAATACTATTAATACATCCGGTTGTTTGTTTTTTCCATAGAGTTCTATTTGTTTTGTTAGCATGTTTTTTTCATTAATCCATAAAACAATCTTTTGAATGCCACTAATATTATAAGGTAAAGTTTTGATACAAATTATAATATCATCCCAAAAAAGAATTTTTTGATACCCAGCGATATTATAATTAATATTTTTCCCAATGGAGGTAAATACATAATATTTTTTATTATTTTTTGTTTTCTCGGTAATTTTAGTTTCTTTAGAATATTTTTTAACATTTTTTAAAAAATCATTAATGGTTCCAAATGCAGATATCTGTTTTGGTAGTTTATTTACAGTTAATTTTACTATAGTTCCATTGCTGATTCTCCATATGGTTTTACCATCAAATATTGTAATATATTTAAGTGGATGAGAACTATTGGGGATTAGCATTAGCATATTTGTTTTGTAAAGTGGCCCTTTTCTCCAGAAATTTCCCCGGATTTTCACGGGAAAATTTCCCATATACAATTTAATTTGCACTTGTCCACTTAAATTATTCCGTTGAATTTTTTGTGCTTCAGAAAATTTTTTAATAAATTCTGTTTTATTGACACCTGCCATTAATAACAATGGAAAGATTAAAATAAATATTGAGATAAAGAATTTTTTCATCTGTATTTTTCTCCTTGTTTTTTATTTCCGCTTTCATCCCCATCTTTTCTGATGGGGATGAAAGCAAGATTAGTTAAAAATCTGTTCTCCAACCAAGTGTAATCCGACTATAGTCAAGATAACCAACTTCTGGATTGGTTGATTTTCCTACTGATAATTCCCCTTCAATAACAGATGTTGGTGTAAAAAAATAATCAACACCATAAGTTATTGTTTTATAGGTGCTGTAATATCCATCAAAACCAGGGTTTCCTTCTATACCATCAACAGCAGAAAATCCACCAGGTAAATCTTTTGCATAAGAATATTCAATAAGACCTTGCCATTTTGGATTGAATTTGTAAAGAGTTTCAACATAATAGGCATCTGTTTTAGCATCAATTTGAGATCCTACATATGCCCCAGCGCCAGGTATATTATCCCATTTGCCTCCTATTTCTTCACCTTTCAATGTCCATTTGGCATATTGCCACATCAGCCCTGCTTCATATCTGAAAATATTTTGGTTGCTGTTATTATCCCATTTACCTGCAAGATAAGAACCTAATAATTTCAGATAACTATTATTGGGTAAATAAATATTTGGGGCAACATGAATCATAACTGCTTTTGTCTGGTCAGTTCCAACATCACTACTATTAATAAAGTTACTTAACAGATAAAAATATACAGGTATTCCCCAATTTCCCACATAATAGTGTTTGTCTAATTCAACACCAGCAGCATGTAGCGGTAAAACACGACACATTCCCGGGGGAAGATTATAAATCTGATCCCAGAAAATTCCTCTGGCATACTCTTCAGAAAATTCAGGTACTAAGATACCCGCTTTCATATCCCATTGATGCGGTAATGAGGCATCCACATATGCTTTCCATAAGGTGATTTTATAGCCACTTTGTGACCTTGTTATTCCAGGTGTGACATTTGGTGTAGCCAGAGTAATTGCTTTTATCCATGGGTCTATTTCTATACTAAGGTTTGGGTTAATCTGTTTATGCATAAACAGCCATAACATACTAACGCCTGCGCTTGGATTATTAGATTCATTGTTTCCGTTTTCTGTCCCCCATGACTGGTCAAAAAGATATAGTTTCAGGTGCCCATGGATGGTTAATGCATTTGCGGCTTCTTCCTGTTGTTTTGCTTCCTGTTTGGCTGATTTTTCTTTTAGATTTTTGATTCCGCTCAATGCTCTTGCTGTCCGTTTTGACTGGGTGGTCTGATTTTTCTCAAGCTGGTTTACCTGTTTTTGTAATGATTTGAGAGCAGATTCCAGCTGGTTAATAGTCGTCTGCAACTGACTTGCTTTTTTCTTCAGGCTTGTCAACTGGCTATTGGAGACTCCATCTGAATTTATACCAGCGTTTGCAGAAACAGTAATGAAAAATAAACCCAATAATATAGTCAAAGATATTAGGCTTTTATATAAATTCATACTTTTTTTCACCTCCTTTTCAATGTGATTTGTTATTTATTTCACAAGCATATCTAAAAAAAAATAAACTTATTCTTTTTATTATATAGAATTTTCTAATGTGGCATATTTCATATAATATATAAAATTAATGCAGTTTATTTTTATATTGTTATTACTATTATTATCATTTTTATAACAATTTAACACATACAAATTTTTTGTCAAATTTATTTTTTGAGATCTAAAATTCTATATTTTCTATAGCCTGCTTTGGTAGAAAGTCATAGATGTAAATTTGTAGTTGAATGTGAAAAATGTAATTTGGAAGATTTCGCCAAAGACTGAAGTATAGAAATATACCAGGTCTGTAATGAATTTAAGATTTATTTTTTCATATTTACCAAGAAAAAATTTGACAAGAAATTTTTATAGTTTTATAATAAATTTATATAAAATATTATTAAATTGATAATAGCAATAATATTAATAATATTTATAAATTTTTTTGACTATAATTGTGAAAAAAATAACATAATGATATAATAATATTATTAAATTAAATACTAAAACAATATCTATTTGAGAAAAAGATGAAACAAATTTTTAGAATAATTTTGGGATTATATTTTTTAATGGGATTAACTAAAATTGCTTTTTGCAGAGAGAATAAAAACAGTAACAGTATCTATCAAAAGCAGATACGTTATATGATGTATACCTATATAGAAATATCCGCAGCCGGTCCAAATAAAAAGATTACCAATCATGCTATTAATCTTGCAATGAATAGGATGGAAAAAATAGGAAATGAAATGAACCCGACAAATTCTCACAGCCCTGTTTATAAATTTAATCATTATGGAACACCCATTACTAATCCTGATATTCTTCATGTGGTAAAAGAGGCACTACAGATTAGCAGTGAAACTAATGGAGCATTTGATATTACAGTACATCCTTTGGTTAAAATATGGGGTTTTGATACAGAACATCCGCATGTTCCTTCTGAAAAAGATATAAAACAAGCACTTAAAGATATTGGTTGGTGGCATTTAAAGATTCATAAAGGTGTTTTAACAAAAGATAAAAAAGGAATTAAAATTGATCTGGGGGCACTTACAAAAGGTTATGCTGTTGGTCAGGCTGTAAAAGTCCTGAAAGCAAATGGGATTAAATCTGCTTTAATTAATGCAGGTGGAGATATATATGCCTTAGGAAAGGATAATAAAAAAATGTGGGTGGTTGGAATTAAATCACCACTTGGGAAAGGACTTCTCGGATATATGAAAATGGAAGATTTATATGTTGCTTCTTCAGGTGATTATGAACATTATTTTTTTTATAAAGGTAAAAGATATTGCCATATTTTTAATCCAAAAACAGGTTGGCCGATACAGGGTGTGGCAGGAACAACAGTTATCGGTCCACATGCAGCTTTAACCGATGCATGGGGAACCGCTCTTTTTGTTATGGGACCCAAAATGGGTTTGAAAGCATTAAAGAATGTTACGGGATTACATTTAGAGGCAATTATTATAACCAGTTCCGGAGAATTATGGACTAGTTCGGGATTAAAAAAATATTTGGGAACTTCAAGAGAAAAATAAAACTATAAACTAAAAAAATTTGAATGATAAGGAGGAAAAATAAATGGGTAGAATAATGAAAAAAATTTTGTTATTAATAGTAGTGGGAGTGGGTGTTTTATTATTAACAAGAAATGCTAATGCTTATCAAATTTTAGCTACTAAGAAACAAGCATTAAAGATTGTTCTGGGAAGTGGAGTGAAAATAACAACTATAGTAAAAAAATTAGCTGGTGAGGAAAAACACGAGGTTGAAAGTAAATTAGGAAATAGTTTAATATATCAACCTCCTGCAGGAGGTTCTACCTGGGGTGTTGTTCCTTCTAAAACTTTTACATTTTATAAAGGAACAAAAAATGGTAAAGAAGTAGGTATTGCCCTTATAGATGTTGAACCTGGAAGATGGGGGAAGAATACATATATGATAGGACTAAATCCTGATGGTTCAGTAAAAAGAGTTGTAGTTATGAGTTATAGAGAAATATGGGGTAGACCCATAGCATCGCCGGGTTGGTTACACCAATTTGCAGGAAAAAACATTAAGAACACAATTGAAGTCGGAAAAGATATTTCTTCTGTAGGTGGTGCAACTATTTCATCCTCTTCAGCTGCATTTGCCGTTAAAAAAGCAGTTGTGGTATATTGGGCTTTTTTTCTTAAATAAAGGCTAATTGAAAATAGGGGGGGTAATTATAATGTTTGATATGGATATGCCTGAAATTTTATTTATTTTGTTTATTATTCTTATTCTTTTTGGTGCCAACCGTTTACCTGAGGTGGGAAGATCTTTGGGAAAGGCTTTAGGGGAATTTAAAAAAGGAATGAAGGAGTCTCAAAAAGAATTTGAATCTGATAAAGAAAAAGAAGAAGATGAATCTTCTGAGAAAAATAAAAAAAACAAATAAAATAAATATTTTAAAATGAATAAAGAAATGTCTTTCTGGGAACATATTGCAGAATTAAGATATAGAGTTATTGTGTGTTTGATATTTATTGGTATAGGGGTTACTGTCTCTTTTCCTTTTAGTAAGGATGTTCTTAAATTACTTGAGATGCCATCCAAAGGACTTATACATAACCTTGTATTTTTTAGTCCCCAGGATGCTTTTCTTATTTATTTAAGAATATCAATTCTTACAGGATTGATAATGGCTCTTCCTATTATTATGTTTCAAATATGGGAATTTATTTCTCCTGCTATGGAAAAAAAAACAAAAAAATATGTTACAGGTTTTATTCTTTTCGGAACACTATTATTTTTAACAGGAATATCTTTTGTTTTTTTATTAGTCCTTCCATTTGGACTTAAATTTTTATTATTATTAGGGGGAAAACAACTTACGCCTATGATTTCCGCTAATAGTTATATTTCTTTTGTTGTTGGCTCTCTTATTGCTGGTGGAATAATATTTCAGATGCCTGTTTTGAGTTTTTTTTTAACAAAGATGGGAATGATAAACTGGCAATTTTTGACAAGCAAAATCAGATATGGTATTGTTGGTATTTTTATTATATCTGCTATTCTGGCTCCATCACCTGATATGTTTAGTATGTTTATGATGGCAATTCCAATGTTTTTTTTATATGGCGTGAGTCTGCTTGTTTCTTTTATTGCAAATCCAAAAAGAAAGGATGTATATGTCTATGATTCTTAATTATTTACCTTTATTCATTTTGGCTGTACTGGTTGGATTTTTTATTATTACATCTGTGATTTTATCAGGTTTTATCGGGCCTAAAAATCCAAATACCACAAAATCATCCCCTTATGAGTGCGGAATAATACCTGAAGATACAGCAAGAAAAAAATTCCCAATAAAATTTTATCCTGTTGCCATGTTATTTGTAGTATTTGATGTTGAACTTGTGTTTATTTATCCCTGGGCTGTGGTATTCAATAAATTAGGAGTTTCCGGATATGTAGAAATGGTTATTTTTATTCTGATTCTTCTGGTGGGTTATTTATATATTCTGAAACGTGGAGGATTTGAATGGGAGAAAAGGAATTTTTAATAAGTAATAATATTATTTTGACAAGTTTGACAAAGATGACTAACTGGGCACGTAGGTCTTCTATCTGGCCTATGACATTTGGTCTGGCATGTTGTGCCATAGAAATGATGGCTACTTCGGCTGCTCATCATGATATAGCCCGGTTTGGTTCAGAGGTATTCAGAGGCTCACCAAGGCAGTCAGACCTGATGATAGTGGCAGGTAGGGTTTCACGCAAAATGGCACCGGTTTTACGCCAGTTATACGACCAGATGGCAGAACCAAAATGGGTGATCGCAATGGGTGCATGTGCTTCATGCGGGGGGGTTTTTAAAAATTATGCAGTAGTTCAGGGGGTTGATGAAATTGTACCTGTGGATGTTTATATTCCAGGGTGTCCTCCAAGACCCGAGATTCTTCTCCAGGGAATTATGAAACTTCAGGCAAAGATTGACAAAGAAAAACTCAGAATATGATAAAATCTTTCCTTAAGAAAAATATTTTTAGCAATATTGATATAATATATTATGAATAATTTGATAGAAAAAATTAAAGAGAAATGTTCTAATAAAATTGTTGATATACAAATATGTAAAAACAACATAATCCTTCTGATAAAACCAGAAGATATAGTTATGGCATGCAGAATTTTACATGATGATGAGGATCTTGCATATGATTATATCTCTTGTATATCCGGTGTGGATTATTTAGGTAAAGAACCAAGGTTTATGATGGTATACCATATTTATTCAATGAAAAATAAAAACAGACTTACAATCAATGTAAATGTTCCTGAAAATTATTCTGTTCCATCTGTATCTTCTATCTGGACAGGCGCCAATTGGTTTGAAAGAGAAATTTTTGACATGTATGGAATAAAATTTTCCGGACATCCGGATTTGAAAAGAATTTTAATGCCGGATGATTGGAAAGGATATCCCCTGCGTAAAGATTATCCCTTGGAAGGATATATTCCTGCCAAATGGACAAAACAGGATAGGCCATGGTAAATACAGAAATTAAAAAAGAAACAATGATATTGAATATGGGTCCCCAGCATCCAAGTACCCACGGAGTTTTGAGACTTGTCTTAGAGCTTGATGGAGAAACTGTGATAAATGCCACCCCTGTGATTGGGTATCTTCATACCGGGATGGAAAAAACTGTTGAATCAGAAAGATATATCCAGGCAATCACCATAGTGGACAGGATGGACTATTTATCCTGTTTTTTTAATGAACTTGGATACATTTTGGCTGTTGAAGATCTTCTCAATATTGAAGTTCCGGAAAGGGTAAAGTTTATGAGAGTTATACTTTGTGAACTTCAGAGGATAGCAAGTCATCTTGTATGGCTGGGAACACATGCTTTGGAATTAGGTGCAATGAGTGTAATGCTTTATACATTCAGGGAAAGAGAACTCATACTTGAACTTTTTGAAATGTGTTCAGGATATAGAATGAATTCCAGTTATATGAGGGTAGGGGGGTTTTATTTGGATTTCCCAAAAGGTTTTATAGACAGGGTAAAAGATTTTATTGATATATTCCCATCAAAAATAAATGAATATGAAACCCTTTTAACAAAAAATGTTATCTGGAAAGAAAGAACTGTTGGGCTTGGGATTCTTTCAGCAGAAGATGCAATTAACTTTGGGGTAAGTGGTCCAACTCTTAGAGCAAGTGGTGTTAAGTGGGATATCAGAATGGCTCATCCTTATTCCGGATATGAGTTTTTTGAATTTGAGGTTCCGGTTGGAAAACATGGAGATGTATATGACAGATATTTGGTTAGAATGGAGGAAATGAGACAGAGTATAAGAATTATTTCACAAGCAGTTGAAAATCTTCCGGAAGGCTCTGTTAGTATTAATAATCCTGATATTATTCTTCCTTCTAAAAAAGATGCACAAATCGGAATGGAGGAAATGATACACCATTTTAAAATAGTCAGTGACGGGTTTTCTGTACCGCAAGGAAGTACATATATTGCTGTGGAATCACCAAGGGGGGAATTGGGATTTTATCTGGTAAGTGATGGTGGAAACAAGCCATACCGGTTAAAAGTCAGAACACCTTCTTTTGCCAATTTACAGGCATTGCCATTAATGCTAAAGGGAATAATGATATCTGATGTAGTGGCGGTAATTGCCAGTACAGACATAGTATTGGGGGATGTGGATAGATAATGGAAAATATAAATATATTAGTAGAAAAAGAATTACGGGATATTCTGAAAAAATATGATTATCCACGGTCTGCAATTTTACCCATGCTTCATTTTATTCAGAAAAAATATGGGTCCATATCAAAAAAGGATGTGGAGATAATTGCTGATCTAATTGGTATAAATCCAACAGAAATTGAATCTGTATTGTCATTTTATAGCATGTTCAACACCGGTTCTTCAGCTAAATACATAATTTATGCATGTTCCAATATATCATGTGAATTTAAAGGTGCAGGTGAAATTATTACTTTTTTAGAGAACAGACTTCATATTAAGGTGGGACAGACTACAGGTGACGGGAAATTTGCTCTTAGAACTGTTGAATGTCTTGCTGCATGCAGTCACTCGCCGGTGATACAGATAAACGATATCTATTATGAACATATGACAATAGAAAAAATGGAAAAAATTATATCAGAAATGGAGAAGTAATAATATAAATATTATGGATGAAAAAATAATTTTAAAATATACTGATATCCCTGAACAGAAAAATATTGATACCTATATAAAAAATGGTGGATATAAAGCCTTGCAACGGGCTCTTTCTGAATATAAACCGGATGAAATAATTCACCTGGTGGATAAGTCAGGTTTAAGAGGAAGAGGCGGGGCAGGTTTTCCAACAGGTAAAAAATGGAGTTTTATTCCCCAAAATATTCCTTTGCCAAAATATCTTGTATGTAATACAGACGAGGGAGAACCTGGAACATTTAAAGACAGGGAAATCATAGAAGGTGACCCTCATTTAGTGATTGAAGGAATAGCTATATCAAGTTATGCAATTGGTGCGCATAAAGCATATATATATATAAGAGGTGAGTTTGCCAAAGGTGCAGAGATTCTTACGCGGGCAATCAATCAAGCAAAAGAAAAAGGATTTATAGGTGAAAATATTCTTGGTTTGGGGTTTGACTTTGACATTGATGTTTACAGGGGGGCAGGGGCATATATATGCGGAGAAGAAACTGCACTTCTTGATTCCATTGAAGGTAAAAGAGCCATGCCACGACTTAAACCTCCTCATCCTGTAGCCAAAGGGCTTTATTCTTCTCCCACAGTAATTAATAATGTGGAAACCCTTGCAAATGTTCCGCGTATTATAGAAAATAGTGCTGAATGGTTTGCAGGTATAGGAACACCACATAGTACAGGGACAAAAATTTTTTGCATAAGCGGTGATGTAAATAACCCGGGGGTTTATGAAGTTCCTATGGGAACACCTTTAAAAGAATTACTGGAAATGGCCGGGGGCATAAAAGATGGTAAAAAATTAAAAGCCTTTTTCCCTGGTGGGCCTTCAACTCCAATACTCACTAGTGCCCACTTAAATGTAGGAATGGATTTTGAATCTCTTAAAAAAATAGGGTCTATGCTTGGTTCAGGAGCAATAATAGTTCTTGATGAAGACAGGTCTATAATAAAAACAGTGGCGAGGTTGACGGAATTTTACAGGAATGAATCCTGTGGTAAATGCAGTCCATGCAGGGAAGGTACAGACTGGCTGTTAAAGGTTTATCAACGCATTATAGATAACAAGGGTAAAAAAGAAGATATAGACCTTCTTTTAAATATCTGTGAGGATATTTATGGAACTACATTTTGCCCTCTTGGAGATGCAGCCACTATGCCGGTCATAAGCAGTATAAAATATTTCAGAAAAGAATATGAGGAATATATAAATGGAAAATGTAGTAACATTAACAATTGATGGTAGGGAAATAACTGTTCCCAATGAAACAATGGTTATTGAGGCGGCAAAAAAGTTAGGGATTGAAATACCCTATTTTTGTTACCATCCTTTACTGAAATCTGTTGGTTGTTGCAGAGCGTGTCTGGTGGAAGTTGAGGGAATGCCTAAACTTCAGACATCATGTACACTTCCTGTCAGAAACGGAATGGTTGTTAAAACCAATACGCCCCTGGTGCAAAAAAGAAGAAAAGGGGTCATTGCTTTTTTACTTGCCAACCATCCTCTTGATTGTCCTGTATGCGACCAGGGTGGAGAATGCGACCTACAGAATTTTTCTCACAGATATGGTTCTGCTGTATCCGGATTAAAAGAATTTAAAGACCAAAAAAGAACCTTTCAAAAATATTATATAGGACCTTTTGTAGAAAGAGAAATGAACAGGTGCATTTTATGTAAAAGATGTATAAGATTTTATGACGAGTATGCTGGGGAGACTACACTTGGCGAGTTTGAAAGAGCAGCAGATACTGAAATAAGAACATTTTATCAAACAGAATTCAATCCGGGTTTTTCCGGTAATACCATTTTTCTTTGTCCTGTTGGAGCTCTTACAGACAAGGTTTATAGGTTTAAGGCAAGGGTATGGGATATGGAATCAGTAACATCTGTATGCCCTTTGTGTGGAACAGGTTGTAGTATCAGAATCTGGACAAGAAACAACAGGATAATGAGAATTACTCCGGATATGAATAATAATAGTAATAAAGGAGTTCTTAATAACTTTTTATGTGATAGAGGACAATTTGGTTTTCAGTATATCTTTTCAAATGAAAGAATTAGGACACCTTTAATAAAGGATAAAAATGGATTTGTTCCTATTTCTTATGAAAAGGCAATAGACATTATTGTTTCCAGGTTGAAAAAAAGTATTGCAGAATCAGGTGTGGATTCTGTGGGAGGTATAGTATCTGCTTCCTGTACCTGCGAGGAAATATATCTTTTTCAAAAACTTTTTAAAGAATATATCGGTTCTGCCAATGTTGATTTTCAAAGCAGAATTTCCGATAGCAAACAGGTTAATGCTATTCTGGATGAAAGTGCGGAATATTCAGACCTGCCAGGTTCAGGAGGGTTTTTTGTATTAGGGACAAATATTCTACACCGTCAACCTGTTCTTGGTCTTTACCTGCGTAATCTGACAAAAATAAAAGGTTATACACTTCTTCTTGCAGAACCGTACAAAACAGGTATGGAGGATTGTGCAACACTATCTATCTCTTATACTCCGGGAACAGAAGCATATCTGATTTACGGATTAATACTTTGTATGTTGAATCCTGAAAACATAGAAGAAATTTCACACAGAGAAGGTTTTGAAAAAATAACAATAGAAACAGTAGAACAGGCTACAGGTGTTTCAAAAGAAATTCTTCAAAAAATTTCATCTGCACTTCTGGATAAAAAATCATGGACCATCATAATTGATGGAGAAAAAGAATCTGTTTTGTTTTCTGTTCACAATCTTATTATGATTTTGAATAATATGAAAAAAGACATAACAAAATCAAAAATTCTTCCTGTTTTCTCACGGCCAAACCACAGGGGTGCAATGAAAATAATCCAGAAAAGTTTTAATGTCCGAAAAATTATTGACGCTTCCTTGTCAGGCAAATTGAAATTTCTTTATCTGTTGGAAGTTGACCCTGTCTCTGAATTTTTGGACAGGAAAGAAATAGAATCTGTTCTTAAAAATGTTGAATTCATTGTGGCACAAGATGTTTTCTTAACTGAAACATCTCAATATGCCAGCATAATTCTTCCGGGAAAACCGTCTTATGCCAAACAAGGCAGTTTTGTATGTTCCGGAGGAATTGTCAGAGACCTTCAGGAAGGAATAAAAGAGAATATGGAATCTGAATGGAAAACCATAATACGAATTGCAGAAGGGCTTGGTTATCAAATGAAATATGATACAATTGATGAAATAAAAAACGAGATGTTACCGCTACTACAGAAAAAAGGAAAGGAATAATATGACCAAAGAATCATTTATTATATGGCTTATAGCAAAAATAATTCTTATACTGGTAGTGTTTGTTGCTTTGCTTTTAACCATTGCGTTTTTGATTTATGCAGAACGGAAGATTATTGCTTTTATGCAATCAAGGATTGGGCCTAATCGGGTGGGGCCTATAGGTCTTCTCCAGCCTTTTGCTGATATCACCAAACTTTTTCTAAAAGAAGACCTTATTCCTGCAGGAGCCGATAAATTTCTTTTTGTACTTGCACCTTGTATTTCAGTATTTACCGCTTTTATGGCATTTTCCGTAATCCCATTTGGCAGAGACATTGTTATTCATAATGTTATAATTCCCCTTCAGATTACTAATCTCAATGTTGGTGTTCTTTTTCTTATGGCAATATTTGCAATAAATGTTTACGGTATTGTTTTGGCCGGATGGTCTTCCAATTCCAAATATTCCCTCTTTGGAGGAATGCGAAGCTGTGCCCAGATGATAAGCTATGAATTACCTCTTGGTCTTTCTATGGTGGGTATATTGATGCTCAGCCATTCTTTAAGTCTTAGAAGTATTGTTGCAGCTCAAAGCAAACACTGGTTCATACTTATGCAGATGCCAGCTTTTATTGTATTTTTAATAAGCAGTATTGCTGAAACCAACAGGGCACCATTTGATTTCCCTGAAGCAGAACCGGAATTAGTTGCGGGATATCATACAGAGTATAGCAGTTTTAAATTCGCAATGTTTTTTATGGCTGAATATGCAAGTATGATAACACTAAGTGCTTTAGCAGTTACTCTATTTTTTGGCGGATGGCTTGGGCCCTCTTTTTTACCTCCGTTTATATGGTTTTTTATTAAGGTCTGCTTAATGTTGTTTTTCTTTATATGGCTTAGGGCTACTTATCCTCGGTTAAGATATGACAAATTAATGAAATTTCAGTGGACAGTTCTTTTACCATTTTCTTTATTATGGATACTAATAACAGGAGCAATACTAATATAATCCGGGATATAATAAATTTTTTTAAAGGGTTCAGGGTTACCTTCAGTTATATGTTTAAAAAGAAAGTGACCTATCAGTACCCTGAAAAACAAAGGAAACTTTATAGAAGATTTCATGGAAGGCACTGGCTTGCCAGATACGAAGACGGCTTGGAAAAATGTGTAGGGTGTTCTTTATGCGCTGTGGCATGCCCTGCAAAAGCTATCTATGTGGAAGCTGGTGAAAACACTGAAAAAGCAAGATATTCAAAAGGCGAAAGATATGCCACAGTATATGAAATAAATATGATAAGATGTATCTTTTGCGGTCTTTGTGTGGAGGCATGTCCGACATTTGCTCTTAACATGTCTCCTGAATATGAGCTTTCAGAATATGACAGGGATAGATTAATCTATACAAAAGAGATGCTCCTGGAAAAATATCCGGGGGAGATGAATAAAAAATACCCATGGGACTGATAATATTTTTAATTCTTGGTATTATGGCAGTTGTTACAGCATCTGGTGTTGTGATTGAGAAAAGGCCTGTTTACAGCGCTATTTATTTTATTGTAAATCTTATTACTCTTTCACTCATTTACTTGACATTGCATGCAGAATTTCTTGCGGTTGTGCAGGTACTCATTTATGCAGGTGCAGTAATGGTACTTTTTTTGTTCATGATAATGATAATGCCACCTGTCGTAGAAAACCGGTTTGGTAAAATAAATTTGGAGAAATTTATTATAATACCATTACTTTTGATATTACTATTTGAGATTATATATGTTCTATATAGTGGATTAACTATAGATATTGGAAAGAATATGCCACCTCTTTCATTTGAAAAATTTGGAGGGATTGCAAGTCTTGGACAAATATTATTTAAGAGATATCTTGTTCCCTTTGAAATAACCTCGCTAATTCTTTTGGTGGCGGTAATAGGGGCAGTGTATCTTAGGAGACCAGACCAATGATACCTATAAAACTTTATCTGATTTTAAGTGGGGTTCTTTTTGTCATAGGAATAGGAGGGGTTTTATTCAGAAAAAATATTATTATAATGTTAATGTCTATTGAAATCATGTTGAATGCGGTAAACCTTGCTTTTGTTTCTTTTTCAAATCTTTTAATGCTTCCAAAGGGACAGATTTTTGTTTTGTTTAGCATCACTGTGGCTGCTGCAGAAGTAGTGGTTGGTCTTTCAATAATAGTCAGCATATTCCATAAAAAAGAAAGTATGGATGCAGATGATATGAATGTTCTTAAGGGATAAATATGAATTCTATATTATTTGTAGTGCTATTACCTGTTTTAGGGTCTTTTATTGTGGGAATTTTTGGAAAATGGATAAAAAAATCTTTGATAGGGATTATTGCCTGTTGTTCTGTTGGCATTTCTTTCCTGATTTCAGCATTTTTATTCATTAAAATTATCAATCTGCCAGTGAATCTTCGTTTTTTTGATAAAGTATTTTTCCAGTGGGTTCCTGTAGGGCATTTTCTTGTAAATTTCGGGTTTTACATTGACCCTCTATCCATATTGATGATACTGATAGTTACCGGGGTGAGCTTTGTAATTCATTTGTATTCAATAGGATACATGAAGGAAGAAGAACATTTCTCACGCTATTTTTCATATCTTAATCTTTTTGTTGCTTCAATGTTACTTCTTGTTTTAGCAGATAATTTTCTTCTCCTGTTTATGGGTTGGGAGGCTGTTGGACTATGTTCATATCTTTTAATCGGATTCTGGTTTCATAAAAAATCCGCCGCGGATGCAGGAAGAAAAGCATTCATTGTAAACAGAATTGGAGATTTTGGATTCCTGCTTGGAATTCTGCTAATCTATCACACCTTTAAAAGTCTGAATTACAGTGCTGTATTTTCTCAAGCACCTCTTATTCTCAAACATGATAATGGGGTGGCAACTGCTATAACCCTTCTGCTTTTTATGGGAGCTGTCGGAAAATCCGCACAAATTCCTTTGTATGTATGGCTTCCTGATGCTATGGAAGGACCTACACCTGTTTCTGCCCTTATACATGCGGCAACTATGGTAACCGCTGGCGTATACATGATTGCAAGAACACATATTTTATATCAATTCGCACCTATTTCCATGGAGATGGTTGCTTTCGTCGGAATTATAACTGCTTTTTATGCAGCATCAATAGGTACGGTTCAGTTTGATATTAAAAGAATAATAGCTTATTCCACAATCAGTCAACTTGGATATATGTTTCTTGGTGTTGGAGTTGCAGCATATTCTGCCGGGATTTTTCATCTTATGACACACGCATTTTTTAAGGCTCTATTATTTTTATGTGCAGGTAGTATCATGCATGCCTGTTCCGGAGAAACAGACCTGCGCAAATTATCTGGATTAAGAAAATATCTTCCAGTCACTTTCTGGACAATGGTTATCGGCGCTCTGTCTTTGTCCGGATTTCCTGGAACCGCAGGTTTTTTCAGCAAGGATGATATCCTTGCACATGCTTATATGGCACCATATTATGGAAAATTTTTATGGGGGCTTGGAATTATTACAGCAGCTTTAACATCCTTCTATATATTTAGAATAATTTTTATTGTTTTCCGGGGTGATAAACAGCAGGGAAATCATCCACATGAATCGCCAAAGATTATGACTGTTCCACTGATTATTCTTGCAATCTTAGCAATTATAGGCGGATATGTAGGTCTGCCTGAACTAAATTTTATTCACAGATTTCTTTCTCCTGTTTTCTTGAAAACATCAGCATTATCTTCATCTATAGAATTAAAAACCATGCTGGTTTCCTTTATTTTTTCCTTAGGCGGGATTGCTACAGCATGGTATTTTTATATTGTAAATCCTTCATTACCAGGGATTATTAAGAAAAATGTTGCAGGGTTATATAGACTATTATTAAATAAATATTTTGTGGATGAAGTTTATGAGCGGATTTTTGTTTTACCTGGCAAAAAGATAGCATCTTTTTTTTCAGATGTATTTGATACTAAATATATTGACGGGGCTGTAAATGAAACAGGTAAATGGATCAAAATAAATAGCGAGCAATGGAAAAAAATTCAAACCGGATATTTGAGAGATTATGTACTCATTATTCTTATAGGTGGAATTATATTGCTTGGATTTTTTATTACAAAAATACATTAAAAGGATAATCTATGATTAATAATATTCCTATTTTAAGTATCATTGTTTTTTTACCACTTTTAGGGGCCGTATTGGTTTCTTTTATTCCCGGGAATAAATATTCTCTTATAAAGTCAGTTTCTTTTCTTTTCTCTTTTATTACTTTTCTCTTATCTGTTTTCTTGTTTTTTGTATTTAAACCCTCTGTTGGAACTTTTCAATTCATGCAAACAATACCATGGATAAAAAGCATAGGAGCTAATTATTCAATCGGTATTGATGGAATAAGTTTATTTCTTATAATGCTTACGACTTTCCTTACTTCTATTGCCATTGTTTATTCTTTCCACTCTATTGATTCAAAACTTAAGGAATTTATGATTTTTATGCTCTTTTTAAATACAACAATGCTTGGCGTTTTTGTATCACTTGATTTACTTCTTTTTTATCTTTTCTGGGAAGCAATGCTTATCCCAATGTATTTCCTTATTGGAATATGGGGTGGAGAAAGAAGAATTTATGCGGCAATAAAATTCTTTTTATACACTATGGTTGGTAGTGTTTTAATGTTAGCCGCTATATTGTTTATTTATTTCATTCATAAAAAGGCTACAGGTATAAGTACATTTGATCTGCAAAGTTTAATTTCATATTCAACCGCCCATATTCCTTTTAAAACGAAACTCTTTTTATTTCTTGCTTTTGCCCTTGCTTTTGCTATAAAGGTTCCTATTTTTCCATTTCACACATGGCTGCCGGATGCCTATACAGAAGCACCTATTCCGGTAAACCTGCTTTTGTCAGGTGTACTTGTAAAAATGGGAGTGTACGGATTTTTAAGATTTGCAATACCTCTTTTTCCTGAAATTGCACATAATTTCTTTTATCCAATCGGAATACTTGCTGTAATAGGAATAATATATGGCGCATTTATTGCTTATGTCCAAAAGGACATGAAAAAGCTGATTGCTTATTCCAGTTTCAGCCAGGTTGGATTCATCATACTTGGAATATTTTCTTTTACTAATACAGGTATGACAGGTGGGGTATTGCAGATGATTAACCATGGAATTTCAATTTCTGCCCTGTTTTTATTGGTAGGAATGCTTCAGCAGAGAACAGGGAAAAGAGGAATAAATGATTTTGGAGGTTTATCCGGCAGTATGCCTGTCTTTTCAGCATTTTTACTTATATCCATTCTATCATCTATAGGTCTGCCAGGATTAAATGGATTTGTCGGGGAGTTTTTAATTCTTCTTGGAGTTTTCAAGGTGAACATTGCTCTAACTGCAATCGCATCAACAGGAATAATTTTAAGTGCTATTTATATGTTATGGATGTTTCAAAAAACCAGTCAGGGTACATCTGCCAATGAAAATATAAAAAAGATTCCGGACCTTTCGTTAAAAGAAATACTAATTCTTGTTCCAATGATTTTGATTATGTTCTGGATTGGATTATATCCAAAACCTTTTCTTTCCAGGATAGAACCATCTGTTAAAAATTTAATAAATACAACTACTCCTGGTCAATTTACAACTTCTGTAGAACCATCATTTTTATTAATCCACAAATAAGGAGAAAAGTTTTATGTTCATCTATTTGTTTATGCCGGTTTTTATATCTGTTTTAACAGGATTAATTGTTCTTTTATATGATGCATTGATGATAAATGTCCGGAAGTGGCATCTTCTTTTTATAAGTCTTGCCGGGATAGTGATATCAATTTTATATTCTGCCATACTATGGAAACTTCCATTTTCATTTATGAATGGTATGTTTGTCTCTGATAATTTTTCAATAATTTTTTCAGTTCTTTTTCTTTTATCGTCAGCAATTGTACTTCTTATTTCTTATCCTTATCTTAATGATAACAATCTGAATTTTGGCGAATATTATGCACTAATTCTGTTTGCCACAGCAGGTATGATATTTATGGCATCCACACTTAATCTTATTGTTATTTATCTTGGACTTGAATTATTAACTCTTCCTTTGGTTATTCTTACATGTTTTAAAAAGGGGAGGGATTTTTCACATGAAGCAGCAATAAAATTCTTTATTCTTTCAGTATTTTCCAGTTCTTTTTTCCTTTTTGGTATTGCTTTTATGTTTGGTGCTACAGGTACTGTAAATATAGCACAGGTCGTAATGGCTTTATCCACACATAAAGGAATAAGTTTTCCTTATATGTTAATTTCTGTGGGACTGCTTATTCTTGGACTGGGATTTAAAATATCAATAGTGCCTTTTCATATATGGACTCCTGATGTATATCACGGGGCTCCCACACCGATTACTGCTTTTATGTCTACAGGAGCAAAACTTGCGGGTTTTGCGGCTCTGATAAGAATATTATTCTATATTTTTCCTGCTATTCATTCAAGTCTTACAGAAGTTTTTATTGTTCTTTCAGTAATTACAATGACTCTTGGTAATATAGTGGCAATATCACAAAAAAACATAAAAAGAATGCTTGCTTATTCAAGTATAGCCCATTCAGGTTATGTTCTTATGGTTCTGACAGTTTTTTCACCTGCTACTGTTGCTGCAGCGATTTTTTATTTAATAGTATATATTATTGCCAACTTAGGGGCATTCGGAATAGTTCTCACACTCAGACAAAAAGATAAAGAATATCTTGATATCACGCATTTTTCCGGACTTGCCGGAAAAAATCCGTTTCTTGCAGGATTTATGGCTGTATTTATGTTTTCTCTTGCCGGAATTCCTCCTACTGCGGGATTTATGGGGAAATTTTATCTTTTTAATGTGGCTGTAAATAATGGATTTACAATACTTGTCATTGTTGGTCTTATTAATACTGTGATAGCTGCTTATTATTATCTTAGAATAGTATATCTTATGTACATGAAGAAAGAGACAGAAAATGTTCCCTCTACTATTTCTCCATTTGTCAAAATTCCATTAATTATTCTTGGAATAGCAACAGTTTTTTTCGGTGTATTTCCATCATCTATTGTTGCTCTATTTAAAACCACTTTATTTTTAACTTTGAAGCTATAAAATAATATGTTAATTTCATGGAATGTTACCAAAGCATGTAATTTAAAATGCCTTCATTGTTATCGCGATGCAGGTATTATAGATAAGAATGAATTAGATACTTCAGAAAGTATAGAACTTATAAAAGAAATTTCCTCATCTGGTTTTAAGATTATCATATTTAGTGGAGGGGAACCTCTTTTGAGAAAAGATATTTATCATTTGATATCAACCTCTTCAGAATTAGGTATAAGGGCTGTTTTGGGTACAAATGGAACACTGTTGGATGAAACAACCGCTTATAGATTAAAAAAATCAGGACTAAGCAGGGTGGGTATAAGTATTGACAGCATATTTCCCTCAATACATGATGATTTCAGACAGGAAAAAGGGGCATGGAAACTTTCAGTGAATGCGATGAAAGCATGTAAAGAGGCTGGACTTGAGTTTCAGGTCCATACTACTGTTACTAATTTTAATTATAAAGATGTTGAAAAAATAACAGATTTTGCATCGGAACATGGGGCAAAAGCCCACCATATTTTTTTTCTGGTGCCAACAGGCAGGGGCAAAGAAATAGAAAGTTCAGTTCTTAAACAGGATGACTATAACTTTCTTATTATAAAGATACTTGAAAAACAAAAATCCACCAATATAGAACTTAAACCTGTATGCGCTCCTCAATTTTTACCTCTTGCTTTAGAAAAAGAAATTAAATATCGGTTTACTCGTGGTTGTCTTGCAGGTATTTCCTATTGCTGTATTCTTCCCAATGGGGATATTCATCCATGTCCTTATATGCCTGTAAAAATAGGAAATGTCCGTGAAAATTCATTTAAAAAAATATGGAATGAAAGCTATTTGTTTCAGGAATTAAGGAGTTTAAAATATAATGGTATTTGCGGAAGATGTCAATATAATAAATTATGTGGTGGATGCAGAGCCAGAGCCTTGATTTTTTCAGGAAACATAATGGGGGAAGACCCTTATTGCAAAATCCTGGATTGATCATAAAACTATAATGTTAACAAGGTTAGATAAAAAAATATTAGAGGAAATACAAAATAATTTTCCTATTGTCCAAAGTCCATGGAAACAACTTGGCAGGAAACTCCATCTTTCAGAAAAAGACCTGATAGAGCGTATAAAAATATTACAAACTCAAGGTTATATCAGGTATATCGGGGTTATATTTGACCTGAATAAACTTGGATTGAAATCCACTCTTTTAGCTATGAATGTTCCAACAGAAAAAATGAAATCTGTTGTAAGGATAATTAATAATTATCCTTATGTAAGTCATAATTATTTACGAAATGGAAAGTTTAATGTATGGTTTACACTCACTGCCAGATCAGATAAAGAGCTGGATTTTATAATTAATGATATAAAAAAGAAAACATCCATTAAAGATATACTTGATTTACGAACAAAAAAGGTTTTTAAAATAAATGTATCATTCAAACTTTAAGATTATGAAAAAATATGAAAAATCTATTTTATTGGCTTTAGATAAACCTTTACCAATAGAAAAGAATCCATTTTTATCTATTGCCAAAAGAACGGGCATTCCGGAGAAGGTTTTACTTGAACAATTGAAAAAGATTAAAAAAAATGGACTTGTACGTAAATTCGGTGCTATTTTAGGTCATAGAAATATTGGTTTCAAGGAAAATGTTCTTGTGGCATGGAAGGTTCAGGATGAATTGCTTGACGATATAGCAGAAAAAATTATTCATTTTAAAATGGTTAGTCATTGTTATGCAAGAAAAAGTTATCCTTTATGGCCATACAACCTGTATACAATGATTCATGGAAAAAACAAAAAAGAATGTCTTTCTATTGTGAAAAAAATATCTCAAAAAACAAATCTAAAGCAAAAAAAACTTTTATTCACAAAACAGGAATTTAAAAAAACAAAAACAAATCTTGAGAAAATACTTAAATGATACTTAAATTTTTTTATTCTTTAAAAAACCCAAGGAAATTTGGTGCATTTGCAATGCATTTAGGGGCAATTATTATTTTAACCGGTGGAATTATAACTGCCCTTTACCGTAAAAGTGGATACATTTCTTTTAGTAAAGGAGAAACAAGACGGTTTTTTGAAAGAAGCAACCTCAAATCTCCAATTAAATCTCTTGGATTTAGTGTTCGGCTTGATAATTTTACACTAAAAAATTTTAAGAGTACGATAAGCATTATTGAAAACGATGGACATATAATAAAAGGAAATTTGAGAATTAATCATCCTTTTAAATACAAGGATTATGTTTTTTATCAGGCAGCTTTTAATCCATCACAACCTGACTGGACTGTTTTAGATGTTGTAAAAGACCCTGGAGTTGAGATTGTATATATCGGATTTTTTCTTCTTGATATAGGTGCGATTTTAACTGCAATATTTGCAATGCGCAAAGAAAATTAAGTTTGACTACAAATTAGTATGATTTTTTAACGAGGGAATAAAAATGAACATGTATGCTGATTTTATCAATGTCGCTTTTATTTTTTATGGTCTTGCATTTTTTTTATATTTATTTGGCTTTAAAAAGGAAATAATACCCACTCTATCTTATGGATTACTATTGGCAGGAATTATTAATAATTTTATAGCAATTCTATTTCGCTGGTTTGCATCCGGACATCCTCCTTTATCCAGTCTTTATGATGTAATTCTTCTTCTTGCGTTTCTTCTGTCATCCGGATGTTTGTTTGTTGACTTTATCTTTAACCTGAAATTTATACTTGGATTTTTTGGTGCTTTTTTTTCTCTTCTTGCTTTAGGATACACTTCTTTTTTCGGAAGTATCACAAAACCATTGATACCACAACTTAAAAGTAACTGGATTTTAATTCATGTAACCACTTATCTACTCGGATATACAGCGGCTTTTATTGCTTTTATTATTGGTATATTATATCTTATTAAATCCCGTAATTCTGTTATTGATAAAAACCATGATTTTCTGAAAAAACTTGATGAGATAGGATATATATCTGTTATGACATGTTTTCCTTTGCTTACACTTGGCTTAACTACAGGAGCAGTCTGGGCAAATGTTGCATGGGCCCATTACTGGGACTGGGACCCAAAAGAAAACTGGGCACTTATAACATGGATTATATATGTTGTCTATATTCATCTCCATTTAAAGGGATGGAGAGGCAGAAAAATGGCTTATATTGCTATTATAGGATTTGCTACTATTCTTTTTACACTTATTGGTGTGACCTTCTTTTTAATAAGTCCACACAGCTATGAAGCAATTTCATCATCTGTAAGATAGCAGGCCGGGTCCTCCTGCCACATATCTCCATATACAAATTCAGCCCTGGCACGGGAATTTCCATTGCAGATGTCTATGTACCTGCATTTTGCACAGCGGCCTTTCAGATATGATTTCCTTTCTTTTATCTGTGCAATAAATTTACCTGAATTATCATTCCAGATTTCACTAAATTTTTTCGTTCTGATATTTCCTAAAATAATGGTATGCCAGAATTGATCCGGATAAACAAAACCTTTGTTATCAATGTTTACAATTCCTATTCCTGAACTATCTCCACCGTTCAAACGGACAAGATTAAGAATATCTCCCTGTTTTTTTGGATTTGTTTCTTTTACCTTGAGATATATAAAAACATTATCCGCATGATTATCCACTGTCAGTACTTCTTTGTAGATACCCCTTTTATGCAGTGATATAACCCACTGACAGATTTTATCAAGGCAATCTCGTGTTTCTTTATGTGAAAGATCAAAATTTTTTATTTCTGCAGCTCTGCCTGAATATACAAGATGATAAAAACAAATCCTATTTATCCCTTCGGTTTCAACAAGATGAAATATCTGTTCTAAATTTTGAAAATTATGTTTTGTGAGTGTTAAACGTAAACCAACATTCTGATTTAATTCTTTTAGATTTCTTATACCTGAAAGAGCCAGATCAAAAGCCCCTTGTTTTCCACGAAATTCGTCATTATTAGAGCCAATTCCATCTATGCTTATACCAACATAATCTACACCAGCATTTTTTATTTTTTTTGCAGTATCTTTATCTATAAGTGTCCCATTTGTAGATAAAACAGTTCTTATGCCTGATTTTTTTGAGAATGTCATTAATTCAAATATATCCTGTCTTATCAAAGGTTCCCCACCGGAAAAAAGTACAACAGGTATCTTAAAAGATGCCAGATCTTGCAACATCTCAATAGATTCTTTATGGGAAATTTCTCCAGTATAATTGAATCTTGAAGAATTTGAATAACAATGTATACATGAAAGATTACATTTCCGTGTGGAATTCCATACTACAACAGGTTTTCGTGGATTTGTATCTGATTTTTTATAACGGAGTATATCTCCATAAGAATTAAATCCACATAATAGTTTGGTAATGTTTACCATATTATCATTGCCCCGGCACTTTTTTCAGCAATCTATAAATTATAAGAAAAAGAACCATTAAAATACCAATCTCCAAAACTATAAAGAAAAAAGATTTTGGTTTGACACCTGGATGTATGATTTCAGTCCTATTGACACCATTAAGATGTAATATATAGGCTTCAATATCAGATATCTCAGGTTGGGTCAGACTGTGTGAATCTCCAAATGCCGGCATGTCAGGACCATTGGCAGGATTAGGTCGTCCATTCTGCAGTCTGGAATCAATATTATTCACAAAAATTTGTTGATTAGAGTTGTAAAGATTACGGGATATGGGATTTAACGGGGGCACTCCTGGAGGAGCATGAAAACCTGATGCATATGTTTTTCCTTGTGGACCATGACATTTAAGACAAAAGTTATCATAGAGAATTTTTCCATGGTGACTATCTCCAATAAATGCCACGGCTTTACCTAATTTTTCCAGATTTGATTTTGGTGAAACACTCTGTAAAGATTTTTTCTGGGATTTGCTTATTACTTTTATTATAGGTTTTTTAGTGGTTTCCAGGCCTTTCAGAAAACTTACAAGCGCTAAGATTTTTGCTTTTCCTATATAAGAATATGAAGGCATAAAAGTATCAGGATCATTTTTTTGAGGAGAAACCAATTGTGTATATAGCCACTTTTTATTTCTCTTGTTTTTTCTTAAAGCTAATATCAGGTCTGGACCAGCCTTATGACTGGGTTTGCCATTTGCTGTATGACAGTCAAGACAACCTACTGTAGTAAAAATCTTTTTTCCTGTTTCAAATTCATTGTTTGTGGTTTTTTGAGATTTACTTGTTTTCTTTGGGTCCTTTTTGACTATCAGATTAGATACTACAGAATCAGAATGAAAAGACTGCTGTTTTTCTGTTTTCTGAGAGATATCTTTTTGTTGAAAACTCACTTTGGATGATTGAACAGCATGTATGGCTGTTGATGCGGGTTTACTACGATACCCAAAAAAAAGCATTGTTAAAATAAATGAGACAAAAACAAATCCACATATCATTACAAACGGGCGTTTACGAGGATTTCTTTCTTCTTTTCTGTCTAAAAATGGTAACAGCACCAAGAGCAGTATAAGAATAATCGGGACACCCACTATTCCGACAGGCTCCAATCGTCCTTTAAAAAATTTAAGAGTTTGATATAGAAAAAGAAATGGCCATGCAGGTTTTGGACTAAAAAAAGTATCCTTTGGGTCTGCCATACCATAGAAAGGTACAGGAAAATAAACACATAACCATATCAAAAAAACAAATGCAATAAACATAACAATTGTATCTTTTAAAATCTGGTCCGGCCAAAATAATCCTTTGATTTTTCGTTTGACCTGGTTCCATGTTCCAGAGCTTCCTTGCTGACGGAATGCAATAAGATGTAAGCCTATAAACAATAATATCAATGGAAATAAAATCATCACATGAAAAGCAAACAGACGGGTAAGAGTTACCTGTCCTATTGTTCCTTCACCTTGAAGTATGGATTGGGCAAATTTACCGAATATTGGAATAGTTCCTGCCATACTAAGTCCAACTTCTCCTGCCCAGTAAGTAATTCTATTCCATGCAAGAATAGGGCCTGTAAACATAAAACCTGCTGTTAGGAGTGCAAGAACAATACCTATCAACCATATAAGCTCCCGGGGTTTTTTATAAGAGCCCCAGATAAAAACCCGTATCATATGCAGGCCTATAACTATAGTAAAAAGATTTGCCCCCCAGTAGTGCATATTATAAATCAGCCAGCCAAAAGGAACATGAAGTTGCAAATAAGACAAACTTTGATATGCATAATTAGTTGAGGGTACATAATAAGTCATTAATAAAATTCCTGTAATTGCCTGCATTCCAAGTAAAAAAAGTAAAAGACTGCCAAATATATATGAAAAACTTGCTCCACCAGGAATTTCTTCATGTAAACTCCAATCCATAAATTTGTTCAAAGGAAAACGTGCATTAACCCACTGGCTGAAATGTTCGGTTTTAGATGAATGTGTTTTCATGTCTCTAACTCCTTTTCCGGTATTCCAACTACAAATCTTTCCCATTTTACATATAACTTACCATTTTCAATTTTATGAGGAAGAGTATCCAATGGCCGGGGTGCCGGACCACCTAATACTTTTCCGTTTATAGAAAAAATACTGCCATGGCAGGGACACATAAATTCATTTTTTAAAGGGTCCCAGTTATACCTGCATCCAAGATGTGGACAAATCGGGGAAAATACTGTCGCACGATTTTTGGAATGTTTAATAACCCATACATCCTCATATTTGGTTTGTTTCAGGAAACCACTTTTATGAATTATATTGAAACCTAATTTGGTAGGAATACCAATCTTAATAGTATTAAAATCTGATGTTTTAATATACGGAATTTTTTTTGAACGGTAGAATGGCTTGATAAGATATTCAATAACCGGCCATCCCAGTAGAACAGTTATAAAACCAACAAGACTTATAACACTTAATTTTATAAAATCTTTTCTTGTTTGAGTATTTTTTTCTACTTCTACATGATTAATGTCAACTTGATTCTGATTGTTGTCCTCTTTACTATTTTCAACTTTTTCAACCATTTGATATATCTCCTTTTAAAAATATATAAAAGAATAATATAAAATCAAATTTAAATCAAAAATATTTATATAAGTTATTTATTTCACAATTATAATTAAGAATATATTATCTATTAAAAATCAGATTTATTTTTATATGATAATAATACTAATATATTAATTTAAAAAAGTCAAATTTTTGCATTGCCGCATCAAAAATCTATATTAAAACACCTCATAGATTATTAAAATAAAAAGAAATTAGAAATAAAATAGAAAATAAAGTATATTATATAAATACAAAATGGAGGATAAGATAATGAAACAAAATTTAAATAAAAAAATTTATATTGTCTATTTGGGTTCTGATCCTGCAATAGATTTTGCAGCACAGGAATTAGTAAAATACTTTTATAAATCTGCAGATATTAAATGTACATTATCTAAAGATATAAATAAAATAAAACAAAAACATGCAGATTTTGTTCTTGGAATTTATAGTGACCTTAATATTCCAAAACCAAAATCAATAAATGAGAATGACGATTGGATTTTTATTCAAGTAAAGAATAAATCCTGTATCCTTTCCGGTTCAAATCCCAGAAGTGTACTTTTTGCTGTATACCGATATCTGCATGAATTAGGATTTCAATGGATAAGGCCCGGTAAAACAGGAGAAATAATTCCCCAATTACATTCTGTTTTTAAATCCGGATTAAAAATTAATGAAAAACCTTCATATTTTTATCGGACATTATGTTTGGAAGGTTCTGCATCTGTAGAGCATATTATTGATTTAATTGATTGGGAGACTAAACATGGAATGAATGGTTATTTTATCCAATTTAATTATGGAACACCTTTTTTAAAAAGGTGGTATAAACATATTGACAATCCTTTTTGGAAAGGAAAAGAATTTACAAATGAAGATATCAAAAATTATATTCAGAAAATTATCAGGGAAGTCATTAAAAGAGGATTAAGTCTTGAACGAATGGGGCACGGTTGGACATGCAAAGCCATAGGTATAGATGCAGAAGGCTGGGAAAAAACAGAAAATATAGTTTCAGAAGATAAACTACAAATGTTATCTTTGATAAATGGGAAAAGAGATTTTTTCCAGGGGGTTCCGGTAAATACAAATCTTTGTTATTCAAATCCAAATGTAAGAAATGCTATTACAGATACAATTATTGATTATATAGAAATTCATCAGGAGAATGATGTAATTCATTTCTGGCTGGCAGATGGAGGTAATAATGATTGTGAGTGTGAAAATTGTATGAAAGAGAGAGTATCTGATTTTTATGTAGAGATGCTTAATGAATTGGATATTAAACTAACTGAAAAAAATTTGCCAACAAAAATTATATTTCTTATTTATTCTAATCTATTTTGGGAGCCAATACATACAAAAATAAAAAATCCTAATCGTTTTATTCTAATGTTTGCACCAATTTCCCGTTCTTACTTGACGCCTCTTTATTCTAAAAAGAAAATAGAAGAATCAGTTGCCGGATATATAAAGAATAAACTTCAATTGCCTAAAGATTCTGCGGTAAATGTTGAATATTTAAAATTGTGGCAAAAAATGTTTTCAGGTCCGGGGGTGGATTTTGATTATCACCTCTTATGGGCATGTTATTATGATTTAAATCAGATTACAATTGCCAGGACACTTTATGAAGATATAAAAAATCTTGATAAAATAGGTCTTAATGGTTTTATAAGCTGTCAAAATCAACGGATATCATTTCCCCATAATTTATTATTGAATATTCTTGCTCAAACTTTATGGAACAAAAAAAAATCATTTAGAAAAATCCTTCATGAATCGTTTGCTATGGAATATGGAAAAGAGGGGGATTCTGTTGCTGATTTTTTTACTAAAATGTCATCTCTTTGGTTGCCTTTTTTTGAACCGGTTTTTATTCCAGTACCAGACGAAAAACGTATAAAACAAGGATTAAACAATTTACCTAAAATACAGCAGATTTCAAATAATTTTAAATCTGTTATTCAAAAAAATATAAAAAAAGAAACAGGTGCAAGACAAATTTCATGGAAATATCTTGAAGTATATCTTAAAATGCTGGATTTATATTTACCTGCTCTTGATTCTTATCTTAAACGTAGTAAGGATTGTAGAAATAAATTTGAGAAATATTTTACATATCTTTGGAAACAGGAAAAAAATCTTCATCATGCATTTGATATAACCTCATATGTAAATGTTTTAAAATGGCGTATTAATGAAGCAGAAGGTAATTTTTAAAAACAAATTTTATATAAATAGAAGGAAAAAATATGAATAATAATGAAATTACTTGGCAGGGGGAAAATGATAGAATAATATTTTCTCCAGAATTGGGTGGACGAATTATCTCATGGCGACATTTGGATATTGAATTGGTAAATCCGTCTAATAATGTTAATGGTGGTTTGGCCCGTATACTTTTTGCTGATGAAAGATATCCTGGGGCAAGCTACATTACTCCTCATATTCTGCAAAATTTCGGAAACAATGATAATGAATTTTTTGCAGAGATGAAATATTATTGGAATACGCCCAATATATTCAGCAAGTTATTTGGTTGGTTTGATAAAATTAATCCGTTATATATTGATGAGATTCTTTTGGATAAAACCATACGATTTCTCCCAAAAATTTCTACATTGATAATTGAGATAAAAATATCTAATTTGTCAAAAGAAAGTAAAATTGTAGTTCCATGGATGCATAATAGTTTTTCAAGTCAATTTGATAATGTTTTTATGGTTATAAATGGAGTAAAAACACCATATGTCTGGATGGATATATTCTGGGCTGGACATAAAATTAAGGATGTTCATTCTGCCAGACTTGTAGCTCCGTATACGGATAATCAGTTTTTTTTAACTTTTGGTGCAGAACCTGCTAATCTTGCTGGTATAGCTGCATATACCAAGAGTACAGTCGGTCCGGAATTTTCTGCTGAAACCTGTATAGAAAGCAGATTTTCAAGTATTACTTTGAATCCTGGTACAGCGTGGCGGACGACAAATTTTATAGCAGTTTCCAAAAATCCTGAGTGTTGGTATAATAATACTCCTGTTGTTTTATCTTCAACAATTGATTCTGTTAATACTGATTTCTCTTCAGAAATGCTTATGCCTATACTTTCATACTGGGCATTACCATGTGAAAAAACATCGGGATTAATGGTTATTTCTCATCTGGATAAAATTCCATTTTCAACACAAAAAAGATATACTGCCAATAATTCTTTTTCTTTTTTTTCCCGTCAATTTAATCGGGCACAATCATCAGTTATACTTATACCATTTATTGATACAATAATTTCTGCAGTACTTGTTGGTAGTAAAGAGTGGTTTCTGATTAATTCAGATAATTATAAAAGTGGAAATATGTCAATTAATCTTAAGAAAGGGCATTTTTATCGTCTTATGCTTGAAGGACCGTCTGATTTGCACAATCATGAAAATATTCAGGTGTTTCTTAAATCTGGTGATAAACAATTATCTGTACTTTCAGTTGAGTCAGATGCTTCAGTGGAAAAAACATATTCTTACCAGGTAAAACAGGTTGCTTCTTATATAGAAGATAGATTTAAAAAAGAAAAAACAGGTTTTCATGGTAATACAGCAGAAAAATTTTGGAAATGGCAAAAAAAAGAAAGAGAAAAACATTTACTATGGCTTAAAAAAAGTGTTACAAAAAAGTGTAGCCTGTCCCCCCGTTTAATGGAACGACAGATAGGTCCAACATGTATTAGAGACAAAATATTAGTTCAAACTGAGCCCGGGGTATGGATACCAAGTTATGTTGTTTATCCAAAGAAACATCAAAACAAAATGCCAGCTGTGATTTTTTTCCATGGTAGTGGCCCTGGTAAACAACTTTTTGTTCCTGATGAGGACCCTGATTTTGTACCTTTAGAATCAGGGCATGAACTTGAAAGTATGCCTTATCGTCTTGCTGCAGAAAAAGGATATCTTGTTTATTGTCCTGACCAGCGGGGTTGGGGGGAATGGGGGGAGGGTAGTTATGCACAACGACCTGGCCGTGCTCAGAAAGCAGGTTATAATATTACCGGTATGATGATGTGGGACCATATACGGTCAATTGATTATCTTTGTTCAAGAGCCGATGTGGATGTTGAAAAAATAGGTTGTTTTGGTTCTTCAGGCGGGGGTTGGGCGACACTTTTTACTGCAGGTATTGATACCCGTATTATTGCTGCTATTATCAGCAGTAGTGTTGTTTTAATGCCATATCTTCCTGATAAATTTTTTTATCGGTTTGAAGAATTTAAGGAAAAAGAATCTATTCATCCTGAATGGTTTTTACCCTCTGCCACTGTTTATACAGCAGCATTAACAATACCAAGAGCCTTATGGATTATGGATGGGAAAAATGATACCAGTGCAGTAAATGCTAATGTTACAAAAGAAAATTCAGATGAAATATCTCATGAACTTGAACAGTGGCGTATTCGGGTTCAATATGCTCGTGATGAGTTGGCCCGTCTATATTCAATATCTGGCGCTTCTGAAAAACTTTTAACCACATGGTTTGATGGAGGACATTGTGCAGGAATGACTTTTGAAAATGTGGCTAAATGGTTTGATAAATGGTTTATGATGGGAATTAAATAATAAATTTGTTGTCGCATCAAAAATTTAATTATACATAAATTTTCTTTTATGGAATATAGTGGATTAATTGTAAAATTAGCAGGTTGGTTATAAAATAATAAGATAATATATAGGAGAAAAAATATGAAACAAAGAAATTTTTCTATGCAAGCATACTGGGAAAAAATAGCGGAAAATTGGGAACCTTTGTTAAAGTTTAAAGGGACATCTCAAAAAGATTGGGAAAAATGGCAGAAAGAGGCATACACAAAATTTGTAGAATTATTAGGACCCTTTCCGGATCCAACTTCTTTAGAAGCAGAAGTGGAATCTTCGGTAGAAGATGGAGAATTAATCAGGGAAAGAGTCGTATTTAATTCAGAGGAATTTATGAGTGTGCCATGCCAGGTTTTAAGACCTAAAAATATGAAGAAAGATAAATCCAATCCTGCTATTTTATGTAGTCATGGGCATGGAGCTTTTGGGAAAGATACAGTAGCCGGTATTCGTTCAACCGATGAACATATTAGGAGTATAAAAGAAGCAAATTATAATTATGGAGAACAGATGGCAAAAGCAGGTTTTTTAACAATATCTCCGGATTTAAGAGTATTTGGAGAAAGAAGAGATGGTTTTGACCCATTTCCTGGAAGAGATGTCTGTAATGTAAATTTTATCAAAGGCGTTTTATTTGGAATTTATACTTTAACATTAAATATTTGGGATATGAAATGCTGTATAGATTATCTTGAAACAAGAGATGAAGTAGACCCAAACAGAATAGGAATGATGGGACTAAGTCAGGGAGGGACAATGACTACATTTACTTCTGCCTATGAAAAACGAATTAAAGCAGCAGATATTATTTCTTATGTTAACCCATGGCCTGGTTTTGCAATAAAAAGATCTAATTTTTGCGGGTCCCAGGTGGTTCCGAATATTTACAGGTATTTTGACACGGATGATATTGCCGGTTTAATCGCGCCAAGACCACTGCTTTTAGAAATGGGCATATATGATAATTGTTTTTTTATTCATGATTTGTTAAAAGGATACCAGGGAGTTAAGAAAATATATAAAGTCGCAGGAGTGGAAGATAAACTATGGGTGGATATTCATCCAGGTCCACATGCCTTTGCAGGAAATAAGGCATTTGATTTTTTTAAAAAATACTTATAGATAACAGGAGAAAATTATGAACATAATTAAATGTACAGATAAAAATGAATTAGGAGAAAAAGCCGCAAAACAAGGAGCATCTGCCATAAAAGAGGCAATTGCAAAAAATGGAAAAGCCAATATTATTGTTGCAACAGGAGCATCTCAGTTTGAAATGTTAAATAATTTAGTAAAAGAAGATATTCAATGGTATAAGGTTACAGCATTTCATTTAGATGAATATGTTGGAATTTCAATTACCCATCCTGCATCTTTTAGACTTTATTTGTGGAAAAGATTTGTAAGTCAATTACCATTTCCTTTGGAAAATTTTTATTATATAAATGGAGAAAATAATTCTGAAAATGAATGTAAAAGATTAAATAAAATAATTAAAGATTATCCAATTGATGTTGCATTTATAGGAATTGGTGAAAATGGGCATCTTGCTTTTAATGACCCACCATGCAATATAGAAATCCAGAACCCTTATATTGTAGTAACATTGGACAGTGCATGCAGGAAACAACAGTTGGGGGAGGGATGGTTTAAAACTTTTGATGATGTTCCAGAGCAGGCAATCTCTATGAGTATGAAACAGATATTAAAAAGCAAAAAAATAATATGTAGTGTACCGGATAAAAGAAAAGCCAATGCAGTGAGAGATGCTTTTAATGGTCCTGTATCTGTAAATATTCCTGCATCTTTTCTTCAAACGCATAAAAATGCAGATATTTATCTTGATGCAGATTCATCTTCTTTATTAAAATAGTTATATTTAATTTTTATATATGAAAAACACAAAAGCAGTTCATTGTTTGTTTGATTTACAGGTTAATGGTTATGCTGGAATAGATTTTAATACAGGATATGGAAAAACAAATAGTAATGATAGTAGTGATAGATTAATTACTTCAGATCAACTATTATTTGCCTGTAAAAAACTCTATGAAGATGGAATTGAAAAGATTCTTTTAACAATAATAACAGACCATATACCTTCAATGTATAAATGTATAAATAACATCTCAAAAATTATTGAAAAAGAAAAATTTATTAAAAATATCATAACAGGTTTTCATATAGAAGGGCCTTTTATAAATCCATCTGATGGATATCGTGGGGCACATCCTCTTGATGCTATAAAACCTGCCAGTATAGAAGATATGAAAAAAATTCTTGAAGCAGGAGAAGGTAAAATTAAAATTGTTACACTGGCGCCAGAACAGGATAAAAATTTTAAAGTCACCAATATGCTGATAAAAAAAGGAATAGTTGTTTCTGCAGGACATACAGATGCTTCTTTGGAACAGCTAAAAGGGGCAATAGATTCCGGTCTTTCTATGTTTACCCATCTTGGAAATGGCTGTCCAAAACAAGTACCCCGGCATGATAATATAATACAGAGAGTACTGTCTTTATCCGGCAGATTATGGATATCTTTTATAGCAGATGGCTTTCATATTCCTTTTTTTGTTCTTAAAAATTATATAACTTTAGCAGGGATTAACCATTGTGTTATTGTAAGTGATGCAATTGCACCAGCAGGACTTGGCCCTGGTAAATATACATTAGGAAGATGGAATGTCTCTGTAGGTAAAGACCTTGTTGTTCGTTCTCCTGATGATTCTCATCTGATTGGTTCAGCAATTTCTTTAAAAACAAGTTTTGATAATCTTATAAAAAAAATGAATATGTCAAAGAAAGATGCTGAAACTTTAACTATGATAAATCCTTATAAAATACTCAAAAATCCATAAAAATTAAAATAAAATTTTTAGAAATTTAAATATTTTGTTTGACATATAAAATATTGGGTATAATTACATATTTAGCGGTGGATTCCCGCGTGTTTATATTGGAACCATATAATTTACGCCCGTTTCCATTAATTTACGTCTCCAGAAATTGTTGGATTTTAAAATAGAAATTTCTGGAGGGACAAATTAATAGGGAAATAGCGAAAACACAGGGGGTTTAGAAAAAACCCGCGGTGTTTTACTCCCATTTGTGTAGATTTACCCAACAATGGTTATTATATTAAATTTTTATAATTGGATCAAATTACATATTTAGCGTGTTATTTTTTCCGTTTCGTGAGCTGCCCCCAATATGGACATTTTTAATATACCTTTTTATTGATATTCCACCAAAGAAACATTCGTTGTAGCGATTTTTTCATATTTAGTTTTTGGTTTCACAATAACTTCTACATCAGTATCTAATGTATTTAATAATTCAAAAAGATGGTCTGTTGAAAAACTACTAAGTTTTCCATTTACCAGACAAGACACTTTAGATTGTGGAATTCCAAGTATTTCTGCTGCACGTTTTTGAGTCAATCCACGTTTTCTGATTATTTCTGCTATATAAAACATAATCTTGGCACGAACCAAAATTCTTTCAGGATGGGCAACTCCAATATCCGCAAAAATATTGTTACTTCCCCTGTAAATAACTTTTTTTGCTTTCATTTTATATTTTTCTCCTTATTTATATTTTTTTGTAATCTTCTTCTGCAATTTTTAAACGGCTTTTTATCAAGTATATTTCTTGTCGTGGTGTTTTAATTCCATACATAGATTTTTTTTGAAAACAATGTAAAACATAAATAATTCCAGGAAATTTTACTGTGTAAACCGCACGATAAGTTCCGGATATAGAATTTGCAATTATTTCTAATACCCCTGCTCTACCAAAACCTTTTAGAGGCTTTGCGCATCTTGATTTTTTACCTAACTGCGCCTCAAACAGTGCATATCCTATATCTTCTTTTACGCTGTTGGGAAATTTTTTAAGATCTTCCCTGGCAGAACTAATAAAATTTACTTTTTTAATTTTTTCTCCTTTGGAATACTATATACCATATTAGGTATATAGTGTCAAATTTTTAAGTTGCACCATGAAAAAATGGGTATAATTAAACAAGTAGATGATATGATAATTGTCAAATGGTGAAAAACTCTGGATAAGGTAAAATAAAAGAACTTGTTCGGAGTAGATAGGTTATAGGTTGA
>JAJYYV010000044.1 GCA_021800535.1 bacterium
AAAAACCGTTTACATCTTTGCCTATGACTCTTCCAGTAAGGATTCAGAATTTAAACCCGCATTGGTCAGCAGGGTTATTTTTAATAAAAGGGTATGGAGATTTTGGGACAGGAGAGAATCTATATCGTCCATTGGCAGTAAGTTTAACCGGGCATGCTTATATTCCATTATATGCAGATTGGTCAGCGGCTACATGGATTGTTGCAGGGCAACCAATAGTTGCGGGTAAAAGAGGAACAAACCTTTTTATCCAGGTTACACTTCTGCAGAATAACCAGGGAAAATGGTCTGTGACTTATCACAAACATTATTGGGGTATAAAACAATATCACACAGAGAATAATCCGAGGAAATGGTATGTTGCTGTCAATAATCCTACAAACAAAATAATCACCACTACTTTACATCAGACAATGGATTTACCCGGTCTTATATTTCCTTCCCAGACTATTACTTTAAAACCAGGAGAATATAAAGTACTGATAAAGTAAAATATTTTAATAAACCTGAAAAAGGAAAAGAAGAAAAAAGCGGAGATTACTGGGATGCTTTTGAAGTTTCACAGGAATGGGGTAATCCAGGTGAACAAGGTTTCTTGAGTCCTTGGGTACTTTGGCTCTACACATATACAAAGAATTGGAAAGTGTTCTATACCCCTGACTGGCTGGAATATGAAGATATAAATGGTTCATTTGTCTACCCGCTATACCAGACTACAGAATATGGATATTATTATAATGGAGGTTATGGTTTCAATATAGGATTTGATAATGCTGGTGGTGATGTATACTTGGGATTGAATTATATATATGAAACAAATCCTGTGATATCAGTTAATGAAAGCGAGATAACAAAACCAGATGATATTCTTTTTATTGGATCCCCAGGTCCTTATTATACTGTTGCAAGGGGATTAAAGAAGGAAGGATTTATAATAAATATAGGAGAAGGATTTCCATACTCAACACCATTGACCTGGAATCAAATAAAATATTATAATGTGATTGTACTTACGGGAATAGGACTTGGTCAGTCAAATGCAGATTTTAGTTTAACACAAACGAATAAAAAAAATATATCTGTTCTGAATTTTGAGCCGTTTAAAGGAAAAACCAGGCGGGTCACACTGACTTCTGCCTAAGGAGGGAAAAAATGCCTGTTATTAATGGTGAGAAAATAATTACTGAACAGTTGGCTTTGAAGGAATCCGTAAAAGTTTTATTTCCTAATAATAAACATACTGTTTTAACCCCTGTTAAATACATACCTATACCTGAAGGAGAAGATGTTCTTGTTTCTCTTGACGGCAAGTGGAATGTAAAACAGTGGCCATTTACGGGACAGGATGAGTCTCGGCTGGTTAAATCTGGAACATCAGTGGCTAAATGGGAACAGGTAGTTCAACCTGGAAAAGTTTTCTACGCAGATCCTGACGCAGAGCAATCTTCCATTAAAAACTGGAACCGTGTTACGCTTTCTCATATAAATGATGATGATGGCGCTATTATACGCCGTAATGTCAGGATTCCAAAAGAATGGAAAAACAAGCAGATATTCCTTGCGTTTGATTCAATTTATCCTGCTGGTCGCATATATGTTAATGGTAAAAAAGTAGGTGAACATTTAAGCGGTCTCACTCCTGTGCAATTTGAAGTTTCAAATTTAGTATTACCGGGTAAAGATGCGGTAATAGCTGTGCGACTTATGCGGAAACATAAATTTGTCAAAATGGACATGGTACGTCATGCGGTTGAATTTTGTGGACTTGCGCAGAATGCATATTTATTTGTCGTGGAACCGTGCCACCTTTCCGATATAGAACTGTATGCCAACCTTGATGCAAAATGTAAATACGGTATTTTCGCAGGAACAATAAAAATTGAAAATACACATAAATCCCGGGTAAAAGCAAATCTGACAATATTACTTATATCTCCGGATACCAAGACGACCATGCATTTACGAAAAACTATAATCATAGATGCCAATAAAACAGAAGTAGTGTCAATAAATATGCCTGTTAAACATCCTGCTCTCTGGAACGACGAATTCCCAAACCTGTACAATGTTGTTATAAAACTATCCGTATCAAAACAAAAAGGACAAACATATTCTTTTCGGACAGGTTTCCGCAGGTTGGATCTTTCTCCTTCAGGTCCGCGCCTGAACAATAATTTCATCAAATTCCGGGGAGTTAACCATCTTACATATCACCCGGATTTTGGAATGTACACACCTGAAGAATGGCTTCGCAGGAATCTTTTACTGATGAAAAAGGCAAATGTTAATGCTATAAGAACACATTTTCTTGGTCCGCGCTGTCTTGCAAAATTGTGTGATGAACTTGGTATTTACCTGCTGCAGGAACTGCCTGTGGATTGGGGTACAGATTATATTCACAATCCAGAATGGGTCGGACCCGCGCTTATGCGCATTCAGGGAGGAATTCTTCGTGACAGATTGCATCCCTCTGTGATGGTCTGGTCAATCGGAAATGAAAACATGCCCAACAAAAAAGAAGTGGCTGAGGATGGATGGAATCATCTGCATATTTATCATGAGTTTGTAAAAAAACTTGATCCCAGCCGTCCTACGATGTTTCCTCCTCCCGGTCCTGCAGGAGAAAAGATAAAGGGTATTTTAGAATTAAGGGTTGGAGATATCGCGGATATTCACTACAATTTTGCTCCTATAAGAAATTTTTTGCAGACAGGATGTATACAGAATCCAAATAGTTGGGAAGGTGACATGAAGGAAATGACAAAAGAACAGGCGCTTGCCAGAGGATGGAGTGGAGTCTGGTTCAGTTCTGAATATGGTATTTTCAATATGATTCCAGATATACTCAACGGACCATATCTTTCAGTGATTACTGAAAATCCTGTTGATCCTATATCAGGGCAAAACACAATGCAGGTATTTTTGGACCGACAGAGCGCTGAATGGGGTTTTATGCGGAATGAACCGACATGTCTCGGGGGAGCATATTTCCCATGGATTTGCTCAGGATCAGGAAAAGGAAAGGAAGGAAATCCCTGGGGATGGGTGCGCTGGGCTGAAGATGCGGACTGGGGTGTGATGTGTGCTGATCTGACACCAAAACCATTTTTCTGGGTACTACGGGTGTTGTTTTCCCCTGTATGGTTTCCCGATAAAATAAACTGGAAAAACGGGCAGGATATTATTGAATTTGAGATTCAAAACCAATATAACACAATAGATTTGGAACAGTGTACATTTAGGGTTCAGATGGGCGCCGGTGGGTGGATGGGTTGCTTACGCCAATTTAAGGATATAAAACTTTTTTGTAAACCGGGCAACAAAGTAAAAATTCGCATTCCTATATGGAAAGATGTTGTTGAATCACTGCAAAAGGGGGAGTTGGCAGTATGCAGATGTCATCTTCTTGATCCTAAAGGATTCAGGTCTGTCACGAAGGATATTCTTATTATTCCGGAATCAGTGAATATGCCGGAAAAAATTGATGCGCCTGTGGGACCTGAAGGTGCACTATAATATATGAATTATGAATAAAAAAGAAGAACTTACAAGCCGGGAGCGTGTTCGTCTTGCTCTTGAACATAAGGAAACTGATAGAGTGCCTATTGCTATGGTATGTTCAGGAATAAATCCACCGGCTAACAAATTATTTAATGATTATTTAAAAATTAACAAAGGGATAGATCTGGATACATATCTGGATTCCTTTATTGACATTAAAGGAGTTGAACCTGATTATGTTGGTCCGTCTCTACAGCATGGAGAGGATATCTGGGGTGTTATCCGTAAACCCATAAACTATGGTGCCGGAGAATATGATGAAATTAGTTATTATCCTCTTGCAAAAGCCACTAATATTGATGATATTATGAAACATAGATGGCCTACCACTGATTATTTTGATTATTCTGTAATTCCTGAAAAGATAGTAAAAATACAATCAGAAAGAGAGCACTGTTTAATGTTCTCCAATGGTAATATTTTTGAAACATCCTGGTACATGAGAGGATTTGAAAAAATATTTATGGATCTTGTACTTAATCCTGAAATGGCGCATACTATTTTTTCCAAAGTAACCGATTTTTATATCACTCATTTTATTAAAATGCTTTCAATGACAAAAGGAAAAGTGGATCTTGTTTTTACAGCAGATGATATTGGCGGACAGAATGGATTATTAATGTCTTTGGAAATGTGGGAAAAATTTATCAAACCATATCATAAAAAAATGAATAAGGTAATCCACAATTTTGGAGCAAAAGTTATATATCATTCTGATGGAGCTGTAATGAATGCAGTAAAAGGTTTGATAGATATGGGTATAGACATTTTACAGGCTTTACAGTTTGATGCGAAAGGAATGGACCCAAAGTTACTCAAAGAACGATTCGGGACTAAACTGTGTTTTGAAGGAGGAGTTAGTGTACAAAGCACGTTACCATTTAAAAAACCTGAGGATGTAAAAAATGAGGTTATCAGGTTAATATCCATTCTGGGAAAAAATGGCGGTTACATTCTCGGGCCATCACATGCAATACAGGCTGGAACTCCGCCAGAAAATATAATGACAATGTTTGAAACTGCGCTAAATTTTAGATTGTAAAAAAAATCAGTTGGGTACTCCATGTAAACATTATATTGAAATTGGATAAACACCAGATTTTTCTCTTGCCTGTTTCATTGCCATCAGATTTTCATACTTGGTGCCTACAGCCAAGGAATGGGTTGCTCCATATATAAATCCTCCTCCAGGCGCTCCCCATTTAATCGCATAAAGTGCATCATTGATAATGTCTTCGGGTTTTCCACCAATTAAGTTTTCATTTCTGACACCGCCCCATAGGGTTAACCGGCTCCCGACTTTTTCCTTGAGAAGTTTCATATCCATTCCGGCACTTGCCTGGATTCCTTCATAGGCATCGTAACCTTCTGTCACAAAATCCTCTACAAAATCCCAGGTATAACCGCAGCAATGTTTAATCATTATTAAACCAAGACGGTGGGCTTCTTCCACATATTTTTTATGCCATGGAAGAACAAATTTTTTATAAATTTTGGGATCAGCCAGAGGTCCTGTACTAGAGCCTAAATCACCGGGAGTTATAACTGCATCCACACCCTGTTTTGCCACATACTTTAATCCGGCAATGGCTTTTTTACCATTGAGTTCAGCAATCGGTTCGTACATTTCCGGATGAAGGAGTAAATTAACATAAAAATCTTCATCTGTTTGCCCAAAAGATGGCCATGCAAAATCATTCCAAAATGTCATAATAAAATGAGTTGATTTTTTTTCTTTTACAATATGCCTTATAACTTCCCAGCAGGATTCATCAGGTTCAGGAACACCTTCTTTATCAATCTTATTTATTTCTTCTTTAATACTTTCAATAGTAGGTGTAGTATAACTTTTCGGATTCATTTTATATGGCATCAAATCATGTGTAACAGAAGAAATTCTGAATATATTTTCATTTTCATCCTGATAGGTTTCTTCATCAATTTTTTTCATGGGTTTGAACTCTTCTTTAATTGAAGGCATCATTGGTGCTGCAATCATATCCATTTCAAGAGCATCTACTAAATCAATCAAGTCTTTCTTATATGAATTCACAATTTCCGAACGTCGTCCTTCCCATAAAGCTTTTGTGAACCGGAATTTTGCCTGAACAAAAGTTTTTCTTCCCAAAATATCCTCATAAATATTATAGTCAATAGAGTGCTCCCCCCAGGGAATAATATCCGGCTCCTGATGTTTTAATGTTTTAAATACTCTTTCTCTTGATAACATTTTTTAATTTTTTGTATAATAAAATTTAATTATAACCCGCTGTTATTTTTTCTTACTTTTCTGCTTTTGTCAAAATAGTCAGACAATGTTGTAATTTTAAATTCCCTGATAAGATCAGATACTTCCAATCCATTCTTAAGACTTGTTATTACACAGGTGGCTTCGTCTCTTAAATCCTCAACTATTACATCTCCTTTGTATCTATTTAGCATATTTTCTATTTTAGAAATGTTATAATCCATATGAACCACTCTACGGTTTAAATTTAAAACAGTTGTAGTACAAGGTAAAATATCACTGGTTCTTCCCACAGTTGCTCCGGTGCAATCAATAATTCTGTTATTATTCAACCAGGTGCTTCCCATAATGTTAAATCCATATCTTATCGCCCATATATCAAGCAGTCTGCCGCCTGGAAATGCAGAAGAAAATAAAATTAATTCTGTTTCCTGTCTAAAATAAATCTCTGCCAGTTCAAGAAAATTTATATCAAAACAGATAACCCCTCCGATTCTTCCAAAATCAGATTTATACACAACAGGTTTTTTCCCTGGTGTTATATGGCATTTTTTTATTTCATCTATCATCGGAGTAACCTTGTCATAAATCCAGACAGGTTTTCCTTTTCTATCAAGCAAAACCAGACTATTATAGAAAGATTTACCATATTGCCGTAGTAATCCAAAAGCAATATATGAGTGAAATTTTCTTGCAAGTGATGAAAATTCTTCTGTGATTGGTCCATCAATTGTCTGTGCTGATTTTCGTATTTCAGAATAAGTACATCTGCAGGGAAAATTAGCAAACATTTCAGAAAGTAAAATAATATCCGGTTTGTCTGAACCAACTTTCTCAATTCTTTCTTTGGCTCTTTTTAAAATTACAGCACTTTCTTCCTGAACATCTAATTTTGAATTAACTATTGAAAGTCTTACCTGTCTCATTTTTTTTCTTTATAAACTAAGTATCTGATAGTCATCAGGACTAATACGAACTGGTAATCCAATCTTAGAAGATTCTATTGCCTTTAAAACCATCATGGTTGCTTTTGCTCCTGATAGACTATCGCATGGTGATGGAGAAAGCCCTCTTACACATTGCGCAAACTGGTCAAGATGTTCATAATGTCCTTTATTGGGAAATCCTATGAAAATTTCATTATTCTTTTGTTTAATTCTCTCCTGAATTGTTTGCAGGGCTGATTCATAAAATGCCTCTATACCTTTTTTATTTGTTTTAACCCGGGGGTCAGGAGATGGATATGTTCGTCTGAATGGTTCTCCTTCTATTCCGGCTACTCTTACTTCCATTGAATGGTCAATTGCAATCATTGCACCTTTATATGTAATTTCAATAAGCTCCTTTGGATAATCCAGTGTACCACATCCGCTATGAGCCAAAGTTGCCACTGAACCATCATTATATCCTATTAATATAGTAAAATCCATACGGGATGAGCCAATCACATAAATATTTATAGGTTCTCTTTCACCCATAAACAAATTGGCAAGGTCTATAAAATGAGCCATTTCATTTAATAACATGCCATCTTCAAATGACCATGGTTTCCATGTAAGAATATCATCATTTACTCGTATAAGAACCTGACAATGATTTTCCTCAAGCAGTTTTGGACGAAGCCATGAATTTCTGTCAAGCCTCCATGAAGGAATTTTGGGATTGGCTTTATATTTTTGTAAAATCGCAAAGGCATCTTTTACTGCAGGTGAAGACCTTCTATTGTGCCCAACACAAAATGGAATACCACTTTTACGAACAGATTGTAAAATCTCACCTATCTCTTTGCTATTGCTTCCCATTGGTTTTTCAACATATACACCTTTTTTTTTCTCTGCGGCTTCAGAAATAAACTTACCTCTAAGTGAATGTGTCGTGGCAAGAACTACAAAATCTATTTCCGGGTCATTTAAAACTTCAGAATAATTTGTAGTTGTATGTAAAACTCCATACTGTTTTGCAATCTCATCTAATTGCTTTTTATTAACATCACATAACCATTTTAATTTTAACCCGGGATTTTTCATAATATTAGGTATATGCTGTCCTTGTGCCATTGCTCCACATCCCACTACTCCAACCTGAAGTACTTTTAATTTCTTTTTTTGTTCTTCCATTATTCTTTGTCCTCCTTGCTATTTTATTTTTTAAAATTCTACTGGTTCAGGTAATTTTCTTTTTATTTTATCTATGCAATATCCAAATCCAGGTCCTTTAATTGTGGAAAGATTTATTTTCCCATACTTTCTTTTATAAATACCAGGATGAATTTTTTTTTCCGGATTTGAAACATCAGGAGAAAATTGCATACTGTTTGTTTCCACTCCCATAATAGTATTAACATATGAAGCAAGCAATACATGTGGAATCTGGGCAAGCATTGGATTGGATAAATCCTGGACCATTAATGGCATTCCATATGCTTTTGCCCAGCAAAGACTAAGTATGGCCCCTGTCTGGGTTTTACAGGTCTTAAGTGCAACTCCACTCCATCCAAGACTTCTACCCAATTTTATCATCTGCCAGTTATGAGCACTTTCATCCATGAAAAGAGGCTTTCTTGCAGATACAGAACGAACATCTATCTGATTTTTTTCTAAGTCATAGGGAAAAGGTTGTTCCACATATAAAAGCATTCCATAAATTTTTGGTTCTTCTTTCATTAATCTGTCTAAAATATCACAAACATAATCTGGCTCGGTTACCGTACAGTTAAAATCTGCACTTAACCATAAAATATTATTTTTTAAGGATTTTTTTCCCACCTTTACAATTCGTTGATAATCCCATTTATCATCATTTCCCCGTAATTTGATTTTTAAACATTTAAGGCCGTCTTTTTTTATCCAGTCTTCTAAAAGTATGGGATAACCATCATCAGGTTCTTTTCCTGTAAGTTCAGATTTATCAATTGGGTCCTTTCCACCTATAAGATGCCATGCAAATAACTCCTCCTTTCTTTTATCCAGAAGAAAATCTGAAGGATATTTTTGAGAAAAAGAAACAGAAGAATTTTGTTCAGGGACAAGAAAATGAGATAAATCCATGTTCATGTACTTCTCATTATATGTTTCATAAATGGGAATATTATGCAATACTCCATAAGCATCATGCAAGGCAATATCAAAAGCAGAACAACATACCAGTGCTGCTAAATATGGAATAGGTTGAGAATTTTTACGATTGTGATAGTTAAATTTACTGAGAATTTCAGGTAATAAATCTTTTTGAAAATTATAACCGACTTCAATGGGATGACCAAAAAAATTAAAATTTTTCCATTCATGTGCTATTTCTATACAAAGGTCTTTTAATGCTTTATGCCTTTCTTCATAAGAAATATTACCTGGCCATACCCATTGAACACTTAATGGTGTTTCTCCCCATCCTTGTGCACTTTTTCCATTTTTGTCTTCTATCTCCATACAAACCCGGGCACAAGTGTAGGAAGTAAGAGTTTCCGGTCCAAACTTAATTGGAATCCTTGTTTCTACAGGTAAAAAATAAATATGAACATTTTTAGGTTTTATATCTGTTGTTTTCATTGTCTTTTTTTTAAATGTTCTATATTGTTTTAGATATAGAAGTTCCTGGATTTATTGTAATTTCTCCTTTTATGATTTTTCCTTTAAACGGCTCAAAATATGGATTTAACATAATATGTGTTTTTATAATCTTATTTGTAGGATTATTTATCCCAATGTGCCACCTGTTTTCTCCTG
>JAJYYV010000045.1 GCA_021800535.1 bacterium
TACTATGGCTGCATCCCCTTCCCATGCCATCCAGCTTTCTGTATCCCATACCTGTTTTTTATAGTATTTAGCCATTGCATAAGCATAAGAAGTTTGTCCGCCTTCATAATGTGTGGATATTACATTTATATCATTCTGCATGCCAGCAGCAAAAATTTTCCAGTTGGTGTTATGCGATGAATCAGCTGCTACAATCAATTCTTTTGGATCTGCTTTTTCTACTGCCATTTTTAAATATCTTAACAGTTTTCTATAATGAGAACCAGTTGCATGCCAGCCTGAAATTCCGCCACCTTCCCATGGTTCATTCCAAAGATTGAATGCGAGATTTACATCTCCAAATTTCTTTAAATATTCTTCCCAGGCAAGTTCCCATTCCGGCAGGTATTTATCCATACAGGATAAATCATGTGTAATATTAAAATCTCCATATTTACCTTTTGGTCTTGCCCAGCGTGGAGAATCTTCTGTAAGTGTGTTTACATATATTTTGTTTTTTCTGCAAAGATTGAAATATGTTTCCAATCTATGCATTCTACCCTGGCTCCAAATAGGCCCTGGGGGTTTTGAACCATTCCAGCCAACTTCATTCCTGGTCCAGTCTATTCCCATTGCTTTAAAAGCAGGGAAATAACTAAAGTGGTTAGTATTGTAAAATCCCATTGACATCATTATAAGTCCATGTTTTTCAAATCTAATGTGTTTTCGTTTATGTATAATAGCATAATTTAGTATATGGATTGGCAGGATTTTATTGTTTTCCTTCAAAACCAGATAAGAACAGATTGTTCCATATCTTGTTTTTGGAAGATTAATAATGAATTCCTGTTTTTTACCTGCAGATAGATTTATAGATATTGGTTGTTGTTTTAATGTTTCTATTGGCGTAATCCTGTTATCAGGAGACCAGTTAGAGGTTTTATGATAAGTGGCAAGTTCTATTTGACTAAAAAGTATTTCACCTTTTGCATTTATGTTTTTATTGGATGTAAGATAAAAAATTGCCTGTGCATTTTGAAATGGATAAAAAAGATAGTGGTCTCCTGTAGGTTGAATGTTTTTTGTTATAGAAGTATTTATACTGTCAATTAATTTTACAGAAGAAATTTTACTGTTTGGTGGCATTGTTAAATCCAGAAGATTTTCTCCTTTGTTAAGGGACATAGGATATAAAAACAATAGATTGTACATTCCTGATTTTTGTTTTCCAACTATAAAATAAGGTTTATATGTATAATCCCACCCTTGTGGATATTGTTCTGGATTTCCATTTAATGAAAATGTATAGTTTATTGGATATAATCCGGGATTTTTAGGCAAAGACCCATAAAAATCAACATATACTGTTTTTGCTTCAGGTGAAGAAATTTTAAAAGTAATATTACCTTCTGAACCAGAAATAAAACTGTTTTGAGAAACCGGTTTGATATCTCCAGTAATAGAAAAATTGTTTAATACCTGACTTCCAAATACCACACTATTAAAAATCATTCCTCCAAACAATCCTGCCACAATCATCAATATTATTTTTTTCATATATTCTCCCATTTTTTCATTTGTTATATGGTGGAGTCCATACATAAACCACTATTTTCCCTTTCCAATCATCCTCTTCAAAAATAAGATATTTTCTATTAATTTTTATGGCAGTTATTGTATTTCTAAAATCTTGCCATCCAATTCTTCCAACTTTTGTTTTTATAGGATTAATTATTCCAATTTCCCTGCCGTTTTTAATTGAATAGATATGAATTTTGGAACTCCAGATTTCAGCAGCAAAAACATAGTTTCCTGTTATATACAAAGAATTTATCCATGCACCTAGAGGATATACATGATCTATTGCTGGGTTGTGCGGCTTATAAAAAAGTGGAAAATTAATTTCCCATGTTGGTCTTCTATTTCCTTTTTTCCAATTTTCAATTTTCCATAATTCTGCTCCTGCTGATCCCCATAAACCCAAAGGCCTGGGTCCACTTTTTGTTGTAAATCCTGAAAGATACATAATATCCTGCTGTGAATTATATATTGCCCTGTCAATTTCTATCATACCTTTAGGTATTTTATAATGAACCATACTTGAAAAACTATAAATTGGATTTCCTTTTTTATCTATTCCCATTAATTGGAAATAATAAATTCCATGATACCTGCTTGCTATCCATACGCCTGCAGATTTATCCACCCACATTCCCCATCCAGATATTTTTATATTACTGTTTTCAAATTCATTTTTTTGAAAATTAGCCTTTCCATTTAGGTTTCTCCATATCCACATTCCTTTTTGGGGACAATTTGGTATCTGTGAAAAATATTGTTTGCAAATCATAGCTGATGGTATAGATATATCATTGTTTTTCTTAAATTTATAAAAAACTAAGGCTGGAGTATACATCCCTGTTAAGATTAGAAATTTTTTTCCATCAATATCTCTAATTAATGGCGCACAAGTTACTGCATTAGATCCCCAAATTCTCGGGTCATCTGGATATTTGAATGGGTCAAGGGTTTGAGCTATCCATTTCCATTTAGAAATATTGTTATCCTTAAATTTTAATGCATATTCATTTTTTGTTGTATAAACATCAAAATATTTTTTACCTATTGTATTAGGATTAGCTGATGCTGCATCAACCCATTCAAGATCAAGAATCTGCCATTTGAATTTTTTATCAGGAGAAAAACATCTTATAATTGTCCCACCTTCAGGTTGATTGCATGCAACATAAATATTACCATTGCCATCAACTCCTACTCCTACAGGATTAGAAAAACGATAAGGTCCTGCTTTCCCTGGTATAGGACCAGCATATATCCCATATTTTTCTCCCAATTTACCTTTTAAAATCCAATTGTTTCCTTTTCTTTTAAAGATTAAAATCTGTTGTGATAGTCCTTTATAAGAAATGTAAACAGTATCATTTTTACCAATAGCGATATCATCTGGAATTGTTGTTTTGGGAAGGTTTAATGTATAGGGTAGTTTTTTACCGTTATGAGTAAATACAGAAATTTTATATTTACCAATACCATATTTCTGAATGACCCAAAGATTTTTATTATTTCCAAGGGCTATTCTTTCAGGATGATTAACTTTCCATTCCCTTATATACTTCATAGTATTAGGATTGAAAACTTCTATTTCATTTGCTGCAGTATTTGAAACAAATAAGTAGTTGGTATCAGCAGCAAGACCTTCTATATATTCAGGTTTTTCTCCTTCTTTTGTTATGTTTAATACTAACATCTGATTTTCATTTCCTTGTGCCCCTGGAAAGGTTGCTATACTACCATTCTTGTTGTATCTTGAAACACCATAATATATATAACCTGGAGGTGGAAATTTAGTATAAGTGGAAGGCTGTTGTGCCCACATCCATCCACCAGCCCCACTACTCTGCAGATTGGAAATAAAAATGTATTTTTTATTCGCTGTAACCGTAGGACCTCCTCCTACTCCCCATCCATGGGTATCTTCACATCCACCAATTACTTTTCCATTTTTATAAATTCCGAATTCTCTTCCTCCTTCATCCCATATAGTTGCTCCATAGATTGTTCCTGATTTAGATACATAAATGTCCAGTATACTATCCTGAACCCATACTTTTTTCCCTGAAAAAGTATTACCAAACCAAAAGGTTTTGTATCTTAATGTTTTTTGTGATGAAAATGAATAAACTGCCATTAAAAATATAAATCCAAATAATATACATTTTATTTTCATTTTTATTTATCCCTTTAGAAAAAATTAAACAATATTATTTTTATATTTGTTTTCCTGCCCAATACCAAAAAGGACTAAAATCTCCATCGGCAAAAGTTTGACAATCAATTCCTGGTTGATAATTGCCTGGTATCCAATGAGCTGAATCATCCCATGATAAAACAGCATAACCTTCATTATAGTGTAAAGAAAATAAATTCCATTCATTTGTAGGTATTTCCCTGGCATCTGCAACTGCAATTCTATTTTGAGGATATTGTGCCATACTTTGCTCTATAAGGTTCAATTGTGTAGAAGTAGGAGCATTATAAGGATAGTCACCATTATTACCTCCTGAAGAAGTATAAATTGCTCCATGATTGTAAGCATAGGAAGAATATAAAGCAATATAGTTCGCAGTTGATGGCCATACTTTAGGATTGGGCCAATACTCTGCCATATCTTGTCCATTAAACTCAGCTGGCTCCCAATAATATCCTGTATAAGTTAAACTTGGGTCATAGAAAGTCTTATAATCAGGTATATAACCACATTGATAAAGTTTTCCAAATCCTCCTACCCCCGGGTGGCCACCACTTGAATCTGTCCAGAGGAATAAAGCACAAAAATGTTCGAAATCAGCAAAATAATCACTCCCTTGAAATGGGCCCCAATCTCCAACAGGTACATTTCCATTATAATCCTGAGCATACATATTTATCGCCAACCCTATCTGTTTTAAATTATTCAGAGATACTGCCTGTCTTGCTTTTTCCTTTGCAGCTGCCAATGCTGGTAGTAACATTGCGGCAAGAATAGCTATGATGGCTATTACTACCAATAACTCTATGAGGGTAAAACCTTTTTTTCTTCTTTTTGTGTTCATGTTTTTTTCCTCCTTTTCTGTTTTATTTTCTTTTATAATTTCTTCTTTTTCTTTCATGCCTTTTTATCACCTCCTTTTTTTATGTTTATATTATTATTATACACACTATATATTTATACTATAATATATTTTCTTTGTCAATAGCATTTATAAGTTGAGTTCATTTTTTTTAATAGATTTAATCACATATGAAGATGTCTGCTCTTTTATAATTTGTGGTTGGACCCATCTTACAGCATTTGTAATAATTTTAAGAACATTTTCATTGTAGTAGGTAGGATAAGTTTCATGGCCTGGTCTAAAATAAAAAATTTTTCCATATCCTCTTTTCCAGACACATCCACTTCTAAAAACTTCTCCACCAGCAAACCATGAAATAAAAATTACTTTATCTGGGGTCGGAATATCAAATCTTTCTCCATACATTTCTTCCTGTTCAATTTCAAAGTAATCATTAATTCCTTTTGAAATTGGATGGGATGGTTCTATATTCCAGAGTCTTTCTTTTTCTCCTGCTTCTCTCCATATCATTTTTCCGGATGTACCCATAAGTTTCATAAAAATTTTGGATTTATGTCCTGAATGAAGGACAATTAATCCCATACCCTTAAGAATTCTTTTATGCACTTTTTCTACAATAACATCCTTTACTTCTTGATGAGCAATATGACCCCACCATATAAGAACATCTGTATTTTTTAAAACTTCTTCAGTTAATCCGTGTTCAGGTTCATCAAGGGTTGCTGTAGATGCTTTTATGTCTTTTTGTCCATTTAGGTATTCAGCAATAACTTTATGCATACCATCAGGGTAAATTTTTTTAACCTCATTATCTGTTTTTTCATGTCTTGCTTCATTCCATACAACAACACTGATTATTTTGTCGTTCATTTATTTTCTACTGTTAGAAGTTTTTCTGGAATAGAATATTTAATCCCATTTTTTTCAATAAAAATTTCATGTTCTGTTTTTTCTATATTTAGAGAACCTTTGGGTTTATTTGCTGAAATTATGCAAATACTTTTATTTCCAAGTTCTATGTTGAATCTAATGGATATTGTATAAAATGTTATTTCATTTCTTTCTTTGTCGGCTTTTATCACTGAAGTTTCAGGATTTGTTTTTTCCGGAACTACCTGTATAATTTCCAGAACACAATCCTTATAATCAGCCTTTATTTTATTTTTATCACAAATAAGATTGGTTTGGGGTATATGGAATATTATAGATTGATTCCATAAAGAGTTTGATATATCAATAAGAATATATGTGTCAGGCGTAATCTGTATGATTTTTCTGTAATGTTTAATCCATTGAAAAAAAGGAATAACCTGTTTTCTGTTTGGTATATACATAAAAGCAGGATTATAAGCAACAGCATAAGAAAAAGTTTTATCTATCTCATACTTTTCTATCCATCCCCTGTTAAATCTCCACAAATAGTGTGCAGTGTTAAATCCATCAGGTTGCCATACACTATGATATTGATTTGCTCCTTTATCCAGAAGAACCTGGTCTATTTTAGGTAAACCAAATCCTGCATCTACAATCAATGCTCTTCCAAAAGCATTAAAATAGATACTTCCATCATCATTGTGGTGGTGCGCCCAGGCGCAACCAGACCTTAATACAAACATGCTTTCTTTTTCTGATAAGTCTATTCCTCTGAATATAAAACCGAGGCCTTCCACATACTCATTTATCCATGGTAATTTTTCCTGAGGAATATCTAATTTATCTGTTCCACCCATTTCTTTATAAACATAATAAAGATTCTTTGATAATTGTGAATTATGTGGATAAAAATGTTTTGCATATTCCTTGTAGAGAAACTTATAAGTATAATTAGTATCCATACCATGGTCTCCAAAAGGTATGATATATCTTAAATTATTAGCATAAATATCCTTTGGACTTATCTGTTTTAATAAAGCAGACACCATTTTCTGAAATTTGGGGTTTTCAAATTCATTATCTATTCCATCTGCTTTTCTTCTTAAAAATGTAGGTAACACTGTTGATAAAACATGCTGATAATAAGTATGACTTTCTTCCCATAACCCACTGTTTGGATAAGTATGATATGCTAATTGCCTGTGCCACATGTTGATAAATTTATCTCTCCAGTTTTTTGCAGAAGGATGAGTATAAAATATCTGTCCTGCCATTCCACAAAGATTTATAACATCAGTATAAAAATTTTGATTTGCCATACCTGCTAAAGTAGGTTCTACAGAATTATGGTCGTTAACAGGCAGCATTGTGGAAAGTCCTGGATAATAATTATCGGAAAAACATAATGAAGTAAGAAAAATAAAAAAATTTTTGCATAGATTTTTTTCTTCTTCATTAAGAATATTTTTATGAACACACCACTCAAAATAAAGCATAAAATGTGCAATTGACCTGTTAACTACTGAATTTGCAGCCGAACAACCTGAATAATCCCAAAAGCCATAAATCCTTGCCTTGAGATAATCTATCATTTTTTTAATTTTTTCTTTTTCTGATTTACAATCAATAAAAATCTGTGTATATTCTACAGGACAGTTTTCATAGTTAAAATCCGGTAAATTTTTTCCAATTTCATATTGCCACTCAAAATCAATCTTTAGCATTTCCTGTAAAGAAAACATTCCATGCTGTGTATGAATTTTTCTTAAAAGACTGCATTCCTGTTTGTATTCTTCTCTTAAAGGTTTAAAATCAAATTGTCTATATGTGGCATGAAAACCAATTATATCTAAAGATATATTTTTAAAAATGTCAGGCTTTATGGTTTCCTCATCAGTAATCAATAATCCAAATATTCTCCTTCCTTTCCATAGCCATCCTTCTATGTTAAAATGAGGCTGGCAAATTGATTCTCCTCTTAAAGGAATTTTTTCCGGAGATGGAAAACTGTCTGCTTTTATATCAAAAGGCATTCTTCTGGTTGATTTATCATTGTTTATCCATCTTCTTTCCCATAATTCTAAGTGATTTAATTTATTTCCTTCCCATTTTCCGCCGTCAAAACTTAGAAATCCAATAGTGTCTTTTTGGTTAAAAGAAAAGGCAAAACCATCTGACAGGTCTGATAATTGAGAGTATTGTGTCCAGCAAAAAAGACGTGCAATTCTATGGTCAAAATTATAGTGTGTGAATTGTTCTGTATATGAACCTGTTGCATTAAGTAGAAAAATTTTTTCAGGCAGGTCTTTATCAGAAAAATCCCATACAAGTTGAGCCTGAGGTTCGGTTTCAAATTTTTCATCAATTTTTGCAAATGCCTGTTCAACATCCACAGTTATCAAAGCATCATAAAATCCTTTAGTAAACTCTACTTTATAATTATAGATAATTCGTAATGGCCCTTCTTCTATAAAATTTCCACTAAATGATGTTATTAAATTATTTGTATCAAAATATGTTTTTCCTCTCCAATTTTTATTTGTTTTTATTCTTTTTATGGGTCCGGATATTTCATAAGAATTACAGGGTTTTTCAAATTTTTTTCCCCCATAAGGAACTTCAATGGAAAATTTGCCATTATTGATAATTGCAGTATTTTGTTTCTTTTCTATGTTTATTCCTTGTATGTTTAATTTTTTTTCTGAGGGTAAAAGTGTAAGTTGTTGAAATGGATGAAGATTAAGAAAAACAAAATACTTATCTTTGCTTTGTTGTACTTTCTGAACAGGGAATTTTATACCAGATTTAATATCTACCAATGAATGAAAGTTTTTATTTGTATCAGGAATATATATATCCACTACCTGATTTTCATGTTCAATTCCCAGAGATTCTTTGATTTCAATTTCATTACCTTTAATTTTTAACATTATATATTCCCCAGCTATTAACAAGTAAAAACTATACAAATATCTATTTTGTTCTTCGGGAATTTTCTACTTTAAAATTACTTTTTTATAATAAGTAGTCTTGGATATTGTATTGCTGTAAGAATTACCGTAACACTATTAGGACTTATTTTTACTATTTTTATTGGGATATTTTTGTTAAGTATAGGATCATAGTAATAAACCTTTGGTCCTTTTATTGAATAAAATGCTTTGGATACATTTTTTATTTTTACTTTAAACTCCATTGGTGGTGGTGGTTTAAGAATATCATAACTCATTACATATACTCCACAGACAAATTTATGGTGATTTACCTGAAATGGTAAAAATGTAAACATATCCCTGTAATACAATGGCGGTGGTGGAGGTGGCATGGTAAATTCCCATTTTTTCCCATCAAATTTTGTCTTGTATATATGTGCCGGCAATTTAGCGGATGAAGTGTTTTTAATCTGGTATTGCTTAAGATAAGGATAATTGAAATGGCCAATTCCTGTGAACAGGACCTTGTTAAACACCTTGTATTGTTTTCCCAAGGAATCTACATCTATACTTAATTGTGTGGGATGTTTTAATGGAATTGAACCTTTAAACTTTGATACTACATTCTTTAATGCTTTTAACGCAGGACTCATTAACTGGTTTTCTTTGTAGTTTCCATAATCTGCTGGATTGGGTTTGGCTAAAAGCATTCCCATCCCAAGATTGGAATTATCATATGCACAATAAATATATATTTTATTTATTCCTTTGTTTAGCCAGAACATGAGTGAACGGATTAAAAATTCTTCTTTGTTATATAGGGCTTGTTTTTCATTGGTTATCCCTTCATCACTTCTTGGGTCAACTCCATGCTCTGTTATATAGTTGTAGAACTTTTTTGTCCCTTTGGGTAATGTATTTTCTGGTGTTGGTTTAGTCGCTCCAATGGGTTTATAATAATGATAAACTACCCATGGTGCTGCATCATTGTTTTGTGCCTGTCGGAATTCCGGGTTTAAATAATGCATTAA